>JAUBSN010000008.1:0-129948 GCA_036704825.1 Microcoleus sp. F8-C3
GACTGAATCTGTCTTGAGTACTCGTTCTGGTCAGATTCCTCCTTCTCTTCTGCCACGCTAACCCCGTGAACTTCTACTGTCCGATGAACCTGAAATTGACATTTTGCCATCACCAGTGACAGCTACTGTATTTACCCAGTCGCTATGAGCTTTGAAAATAAACTGTTCCTTTCCAGTGGTTAAATCCCAGACTTTTAGGGTTTTGTCCCACGAACCAGAAGTTACCCGCTTGCCATCAGCAATGATGGCTATTGCATTTACTGAGTAGCTATGACCTTCGAGAGTAAACTCTTCCTTTCTAGTTGTTAAATCCCAGATTTTGAGGGTTTTGTCCCACGAACCAGAAATTGCTCGTTTCCCGTCAGCAGTGACGGCTATTGCATTTACCAAGTAGCTGTGAGCTTTGACAGTAAACTGTTCCTTTCCAGTGGTTAAATCCCAGACTTTTAGGGTTTTGTCCGATGAACCCGAAACTGCCATTTTTCCATCAGCAGTGACGGCTACTGCATTTACCCAGTCGCTATGACCTGTGAGAGTAAAGATTTCGTTTCTAGTTATTAAATCCCAAACTTTGAGGGTGTTGTCTAGTGAACCCGAAACTGCCATTTTTCCATCAGCAGTGATGGCTACTGCTTTTACCCACTGGCTATGACCTGTGAGAGTAAACAGTTCTTTTCTAGTTGTTAAATCCCAGACTTTGAGGGTGTTGTCCGATGAACCAGAAACTGCCCGCTTGCCATCACCAGTGACGGCTACTGCATATACTGAGTCACTGTGACTATGGAGAGTAAACAGTTCCTTTCCAGTTGTTAAATCCCAGACTTTAAGGCTGTTGTCCGATGAACCGGAAATTGCCATTTTACCATCAGCAGTGATGGCTACTGCATTTACTGAATAGGTATGACCATTGAGAGTAAACTGTTCATCTCCTGTGGTTAAATCCCAGACTTTGAGGGTTTTGTCCGATGAACCAGAAACTGCCATTTTGCCATCTCCACTGACGGCTACTGCATTTACTGAGTTTCTGTGACCTTCTAGAGTGCGTAGCAATCCCCTGCGAGGCGGAGTTAAACAGGGTGTCAAAGGACGCAACCAAGGTGTTGCTTTCCACTGCTTTGCTACCTTCAGCATTGCCTGAATCGGAGGCATTTCAAAGCATAGTAAGCGCCCTAACAATTGTTCCGCCAGTTTGCTCCGATCTCGATCCAAAATATCGGCTGACATCCACAGTACCCTTTGAATCAAGTTCAGGGCTTTTGCTGTTTCTGGGTTGTACTCTGGGTGAGTTACTGCTTCTGAATCGTCAAGCAAATTGAAATCATCAATAAGTGCCTGCACCCCAAATTCAGGATGCTGAATCTTTGCCATCAGGAAGTTAAAATCAGTCAGTTTTTGATAATACTTTTCTAAATTCCCTGACTTGACATGATTTGGCAGTAAGCTGCCCAGATAAGCACGTTGATACGAAAGTGGTTTGGCCGCTAACTTATCAGCAAATTCTCCCATCTCACGCCATCCCCTTGTCTAAATACTCAGCAATCCGTTGATTTACTTCCAGAAAAATTCTCCGATTTGAATCCATCTCCCGTTTAGCTTTCAGAAAGTCAAGGAAACTAGCATGATAGATGGTGTAGCATATTTCTCCGTCTACATTCTGCTTTTTCAAATACTCAACCCACTCATCTTCTAAAACCTTTCCCACATCGCATTGATCCACCTTGGCAATTCCAGCAATCATGTCGCAGGGAATGGGCGTGGCAATTTCTAGCAAAATATACAAGACAATCTCCATCAATTGCCCAGGCTTAGCATCTATCCCCATTCGCACCCAATGGTTTTGATAATATTCTTGCAGCCCATCGGGCAATTGCCTTAAACTCAAGTCATTGTAATCACCATTAGCAATTGCCGGCAAAACATACCGCAAATACATAAAGTTATTTTCGCTTTTATTTGCCACTTGCTCGACAAAAGTTGTATCTGGAATGTTGCGGGTTTGAATCCAGTTTTTCAGACCATCTTTATAGTCAGGATCGGTATTTATAACAAAGCGAATATATTCTTTGATATCCTCCTGATTGAACTTAACATACTTTTCGTCTCTTAAATCTAACTCTTTTTCGGGGACATCTACTAACAGCCGCTTTTTATCAGAAGCATAGGGTCGCCGCGTCAGCAGAAAATATACGTTATTGGGCAAATTTTTCGGTAAATGTAAAAGATTTCCTCCCGGTTCTTGTTCGACTTCATCCAGTGCATCAATTGCAATTACCAAACGATCGCCCGCCGTGAGTTTTCCCGCCACCTGTGCCAGTAAAGTTGGTAAATCGGCGTCTTCTGAATTTGGCAATTGATAGCGGTCAATTAATTGCCGGCGAATGCTCTTCAAAAACAATTCTGGTCTGTTGCGGCGTTCGACGAGAATATTGAAATAGCAGGGAGATTGATTTTCCCAGACGTATTTGGCAACGATCGAACTTTTGCCCATTCCCGCATCCCCGACGATCGTAAAATAACCGTGAGGATTTTCGGTGATAAATTTCTGAAAAGTCTCAAAAACAAATTGGCGACCGCAAAACCTGCGATTTTTTTCTTCTATTAAAACTATAAATTCTTCAGGGTAGGGGGGAACTACTGGTTGTGATGGTTGATAATACTTCTGTATTAATCTAGTCCGCAGAATCCTCAACTTACCTGCACCTTGATGCTTCTCAAGTTCAGGAAAACTGGCTGAAAACTTCCTGTAAATCTCTCCCAGTCGCTGTGTTACAGCAGCTTCTGATATGGTGAATTTTACTGAAAGCTGTGCCTTATTCAGGGGTTCTCTTTCAGGAGAGAAGAGTGCTTCTAATAATGTGTCTGTGTGTTCCATCGATAATCCATGTGTCCCTGATTCGGTTCTAAGGAATTCTTGCCAATCCATCTAGGTTAACCCCCAATATAACTTTATTACAACTTACACGTCATGCACTTAAATCATCCTGAGCCTTGCGAAGGATCTCTTAGACGGCTGGGATGCTTCCCAGTCGCGATCCTTGCGAAGAATCGGGACTCTGCATGACAGCAGTTTAATTATACCTTGACTATACTTTGATTGTACCGACCTCTAATAGACCTAACTTTATACCTCTGGTCAACTTCACTCAATTAAAGTGATGCGATGATTTGAGCAGAACACAGACAAGCAGTTATTGATAAACACGAGAGGTCAGTCAAATGAACTTTAAATTATTCAGCAACTCGCAGGGTGACGAAGATTTTAGCGAAATCGATGAAATAGAAAAAATAGGTATAAAACTTATTGGCAAGATTGCCGATGAGCTAAGTTATACCCGCACGTCTGAGGGTCGAAACTGTATGTTAATTGTCAAATATTTTCAGCCCAGTATAGTACCACCCCAACCTAGCACTCAAGCTACTTTTTTTAAACGTGCGATCGACGTTTTACACAGTTTTAACTGGCTTCAAGACCAACGAAATCCCCAATCCGATCCAAGTTATAACCAGAAACCACTTCACAAAATTAAACTTCAAGTAAGTAGCTCGCTCCAGGCTGTTACTCGAGTCTTATGGTGGGTCGAGCAGCTAGAACCTCTACCCATTCCCGAAGAAGTTTTGCAGCTTTGTAAACTTGCTGCGATCGAGGGTTTTGTCCATGCTGTTCGCCACGCCCACACAAATCTGTCAGTGGGATCTCCGAAAATCGAGCTGGCGATCGCAGTCTTTAACGAACGCCTAGAGATCGAAATATGGGATTGGGGCAAGCCTTTTGACCTCAAGACCAAGCTGAAAAAAGAATTGCCCGAAAAAACTCTGTTTAGTTGGAACGACCTCGCCTTTACTCTTCACTAAAGCTGTTCTGAAATTGCCACCCGTCTATTCACAACATAAAGGAAGTTTTTTGTGATGATTACTGATACTACTCCCAAGATTCTCGTTGTGGATGATGACCCATCCATCCGCACTCTAGTTCATCGCTTTTTGAATCAGAAATATCAAGTTGATTCGGCAGCAGATGGCGAGACGGCTTTAGAATTGTTTGAGAAATTCAAGCCACTGTTAGTAGTTCTCGATTGGAATTTGCCGGATACTACAGGCTATCACCTCTGCCAGGAAATGCAGCGCCGTACTAATGTTTTTGTGGTAATGCTAAGCAGCCGCACTGATGAAGCTGATAAACTTAAAGTCCTGTCCGCAGGTGCTGATGACTATATCTGCAAACCATTTGGTCTGGCCGAGTTGGCAATTCGTATAGAAGTGGTGTTGAGACGCATGAGGTCTGTCACTCCATCGCGCATTGTATTCGATCGATTCGCGATCGATTCAGTGCGCCGGGAAGCAACACTCAACGATCGCATTATCAAGTTAACAGCCTTGGAATTTAAGATATTGTATTTTTTGGCAAGCCATTCCGGTCAATCTTGGAGTCGCCAACAGCTAATTGAAAAAATCTGGGGGTGGAAGTGCAACGACACAGGAGAAGAGAACGTTGTTAACGTACATATCGGTCAGATTCGCAACAAAATGATTCAAGCTGATGCTAGTGGATCGCAGTTTATTAAAACTATTCGGGGTTACGGTTACAGGTTCGATCCGCCCGTTAGCGTTAGCGAAGCAATCCGAAGGAAAGCACTCGAAGAGGATCGCACGGCAATGTCAATTTCCTAAGCTCACCACTTTCGATATTGTATAATTGAATTAAATCGATCGCCCATGAGGTACTAAAATGCCTTCTCCATTTCCAGGGATGAACCCTTATTTAGAAAATCCCGAATTTTGGCCCGAAGTACACCACCGTTCGATCGTTGCGATCGCCGATGACATAGAGCAAAATCTCAGTCAGCAATATCGAGTGGCGATCGAAAAACGCACTTATATCAGCGGTGGAGAAGACTCGGTGGATATAGCGATTCCCGATGTATCTGTAGTCGCTGCAAGGACAGCAACCCAGACACAATCAGCAGCGATGACTTTACCGCCCCGTAGCGAATTCGTAACAGTAACGCTGCCAATTTCTGAAGAATGCAGGGAAGGTTATTTAGAAATTAGAGAGGTAACAACAGGCAGAGTGGTGACAGTTATTGAAATTTTGTCCCCCGCTAACAAACGTGCCGGTGAAGGAAGAACTGCTTACCTTAACAAGCGGCAGAAAGTTTTAGGAACTCTCACGCATTTGATAGAGATAGATTTGCTCAGAAGCGGAAAACATCTGCCGTTTGCGGGCGAAATTCCGCATACAGATTACCGAATCTCGATCGACCGAGCAAATCAGCGGCCGCAAGCGCAATTATATGCTTTTAATATGAGAGATGAAATTCCTGCATTTAGGATACCTTTGCAGTCAGGAGATGCAGAACCGGAGTTGAATTTACAGAGTTTGTTAATGGGGGTTTACGATCGCGCCAGATTTGATTTAACATTAAACTACGATCGGGAACCTGTACCCCGTTTCAAGGAAGAAGATAGAGTTTGGGCTGATGAATTGCTGCGAGAAATAGGCAGGCGGTAAATTACAGGAAGTGGTAGGGAAACGGCACTGCCCATAGGTGTCAACTTAAGGTAAAACCCATAGTCCGGCAAGGGTTGAAACCCCTGCCTCAAAGCGAAAGTCCTCGCTATGAGGACTAATGAGTTCTTCAGTCCTCTTTAGAGGACTTTTGCTATTAGACAGGGGTTTTAACCCCTGGCGGACTGACGGGCTGACAGGCGGACTTGGCGGGCTGACAGCTTAAGTTGACACCTATGGGCAGTGCCGTGTCCTCCTAGTTTTTAGCCGCCCCAAACCTTCTTCAAAACATCTTGAGGAGAGATGTCTGCCATTTTGCCAGTAGGAGATTTAATGCCCAAAAATCGATCGCCATGCGGCAGCAATTTCGCCGGTTCAGTCGGGCCAAACAAAGCTATTGTATAAGTTTGAACCGCCACAGCTAAGTGCATCGGCGCACTGTCAGTACATATCATCAAATTAGCAGCAGCAATGGTCGCAGCCAACTTGCCGACATCATCCGGCGAGATAACTTTTACATTCGGACATAACTCGACTAACTTTGCCACGAAGTCTGCATCTTCGGGGCCTTTCACAACAACAACAGGCAAATTCGGCTGCCGCTGCTGACAATCTTCAATTATTTGCTTCCAGTTGTCTGTAGGGTAAATTTTGTCAATACCTTTAGACACAGCTAATTGACTGGAACCGCCGTGAATTAGAATGTAACCGCTTTCTTTGATTCCCAACCGCTGCTGTTCGGCTTCCGCCCACTGAATGTCCTGTTTAGGTACATTAATTGCCAGTGGCGGACAAGGATTTGTAATGTTAAATCCTTGCAGCAAATCGTGGTACATTGAAGCCGCGTACTGTTCAGTTTTCAGCGGTACGGCAGCGGTGAGAAATCGAGCGCCGTTGGTTCCCGAATAGCCAACTCTCTGCGGAATGCCGGTCAGCCACAGCAGCAGCCCTACAGTCCACCGCTGGCCGAGGGAAATCACTGCTTCGTATTCGCGATCGCGAATTACGCCTAGTAAATTGCCCCAATCTGCCATAGCGTTGCGGTCTTTGAAATTGTACGTCAAGACTTCTTTGACGGATTTGCAGACTCGGTAAGCGCCCTTCGCCCTCGGTTCCACCATGACATCAATTTGCGCCTCTGGATAAGACTGCTTGAGGTCATCGAGGGTGGGGAAAAATAAAATTTGGTCGCCAATCCCGCCAGGGACAAGTGCTAGTATTCGCATCATAAACGATCGGGCTATTATTGATCGAGGTAGCTCTGTGAGATCGGCTCTCAACTATCAGCTTATAGTATTTCTAGACCTTAAAAGCTACTGGCTGACAGCTAAACAACTGACTCAAAAGTACAGGACGCTCTTATTATATATATCTAGTTGGGTTAAAAACGGTTAGTAAATGCACTTATTAATTCCTGCAGCGGGTTCGGGGCGACGGATGGGGAGTCAGCGGAACAAACTGCTGCTGACTTTGCTCTCTAAACCTTTGCTGAGTTGGACTTTGGCTGCTGCTGAAGCTTCGCAGCACATTAGCTGGATTGGCATCATGGGCCAGCCAGACGATTTTCCTGATTTTCAAGCAATTCTGAGCGATTTATCTTTGGTTAAGCCCGTGGAACTGATTCAAGGAGGCGCCACCAGGCAAGAGTCAGTTTACAACGGTTTGCAGGCTTTACCGCCAAATGCCGATCGAGTGTTGATTCACGACGGCGCGAGGTGTTTGGCAACTGCTGAATTGTTCGATCGATCGGCCCAGGCCCTCTTGACCTGTCCGGGCTTGATTGTCGCCGTCCCGGTCAAGGATACGATTAAGGTGGTGGACGAGTCTAGGATCGTGCGAGACACCCCAGACAGAAGCAATTTGTGGGCAGCCCAGACTCCCCAAGGATTTGAAGTGAAATTGTTAAAGCAGTGTCACGAAGCAGGGCGACAAAAAGGTTGGGAAGTGACAGACGATGCGGCTTTGTTTGAAAAATGCGGTTTACCAGTACAAATTGTGGAGGGAGAAGAGACGAATTTGAAAGTCACAACACCGGTTGACATGGCGTTAGCGGAATTTATTTTGCAGCAGAGAACAGATAAGAGCAAATAGAATTTGTTGAGTATTTTTTTAAGAACGGGCTCTTCGGCCCGTTCCACAATCAATAATTTGTGATTTGTGGAACAGGCAAGATGCCTGTTCCTTATGTTATATTAGAAAGATCGTAGCTGGAAGTAAAAAATATGATTTCTGTTGCGCCGATCGCACCACCGTTACTCATAGGCGAACAGCGGGTAGTGTTTAGAAATATTACTTGGGCCGGTTATCAACAACTGCTCAAGATTTTGGGAGATCGACGATCGGCTAAATTGATATTCGACCGAGGGATTTTAGAAATTACAATGCCTTTAGAAGAACACGAATTTTCGGCACGCTTAATCGAGTTTTTGATTCGGATTTTAGTGAAAGAACTAGGTTTAAAAATCAAAACAATGGGTTCGACAACCCTCGATCGATCGGACTTAGAGCGCGGTGCAGAACCAGATAATGCCTATTACATCCAAAATCAGCCCCTCGTAGCCGGTCGTACAGTAGATTTAGCCACAGATCCGCCACCCGATTTAGTCGTAGAAATAGATATCACCCATACTGATATTAACAAACCTGCTCTCTATGCCAGTATGGGAGTACCCGAGTTTTGGCGTTACAATGGTAGAGAATGGCGAATTTATAAGCTAGAGAAAGATGAGTATTTGGAAGTATCGGTCAGCCCCACTTTTGCGATACTTCCCAAGTCCAAGCTGTACGAATTTTTAGCTGCAGCGCAGCTAGATGAGGTAGAAGCCGAGGTGAATCTCCGCAACTGGGTGAGAGAAATAGCGAAATCTAACTAGCGAATTGGGCATTGGCAGTCACCAGATTACGAGCTTCATCAAAGCGTATTTTCAAGAGATAAATTTCCTGTTTCCTTAGTCAGGGCTGTTTCATTCTCACCAAAAAACTCATCCTTATGAGGAGATGGGGGGAGAGGGGGATGGGGAGAAGGGCAGTATAAGGGATGACTCAAAAGCTCAAAAATTAATCACTCTCTTGAAGAGGGCTTTTCTCCCTCTCTCCCCCTCCCCCCCTCTCCCCCTCTCCCCATCGGACCATCAACCGAGAATGAAACAGCCCTGTTTCGTTAGTAAGGGCTTGCTGTTGGTCTGACGATAATTTCGCTAACATCAACATCGTCAGGTTGTTCGATCGCAAATACAATCGATCGCGCGATCGCAGCAGCAGGAATAGCTATTCTGCGGAATTCTTTCATTCCCAATATTGCAGTTTCATCAGTGATGCTCTCGGCTAACTCAGACTCGGTTACTCCAGGAGAAATCACCGTCACCCGAATGTCGCCCCCAACTTCTTGTCTCAAGCCTTCTGAGATGGCTCTAACGGCGAATTTAGTAGCACAG
This sequence comes from Microcoleus sp. F8-C3, assembly GCA_036704825.1. Classification (GTDB taxonomy): domain Bacteria; phylum Cyanobacteriota; class Cyanobacteriia; order Cyanobacteriales; family Microcoleaceae; genus Microcoleus. The sequence continues at coordinate 8,941 of JAUBSN010000008.1, forward strand.
TAAACAGCAGCAGTAGGAGAAACCGCGTGTCCGCCGATTGAAGAAAGATTAATAATCTGACCAGACTTTTGGGCTTTCATCACAGGAAGTGCCGCCGCGATGCCGTACAAAACACCTTTGATATTGACATCAATCATGCGATCCCATTCCTCAACTTTCAGTTGTTCGAGTGCGGATAGGGGCATGATGCCAGCATTGTTAATCAGGACATCTACGCGATCGAACTTACTTTGGGCAAATTGAACGATATCCTCCATTTGACTGCGTTGCGTCACATCTAGAGCCTGGTATTCGACTGTTCCACCCTCCGCACGAATTTCCTTGGCGATCGCTTCTAGGCGATCGGTGCGACGTGCCCCTAAAACAACTTTTGCGCCCTTTTCAGCAAGCAACTTAGCACTGGCTTCACCGATTCCACTACTGGCTCCAGTGATAATGATGACTTTCCCATTTAAGTTAGACATTGAAATCTCCTATTTTTGTGATGTTACTGGGAATTTGATTTGGTTTTCTTGGAATAGCTCTTTGAGAGTTTGTGCTGCAATCAAGGCACGGGGATAACCTGATGTCACGGTGGTGATATAAATGACTTCCATCAGTTCTTGTGGTGTAACTCCATAATTGAGAGCATATTGTGCATGAAGTTTGAACTGCGGCATCGTGCCCTGTGCGGCAAATCCCCCCAGAGAAATAAGCTGACGGGTTTTATTGTCGAGTACCTCACGCGCCCAGATATCGCCCAACGCATATTTGAGAGTCATGTCGGCAAGTTCTGGGAAATCCCTTTGAAGCTGTTCAAAATGCGGTGGCAGTCCTTTTCCACCCGTAAGACTGTTCACAACTCTTTCGCCACGATCTTGGCGTGTCAGCGTTTGTGAAGGTTGCGGAACTGTTTTTTGCGCTTCCATAGGTGAAGCAATAAAAATTGTTCCCGCTATGGTTAAAGTTAAAACTACCCCTAGGGTTAAAGCTAAAAACTTTCCCTTCATGATTTCCCTGCTGTCGAGATTAGTTTGAATTACAGAAACTGACCGCCAGAGACTTCGATTCTCTGTGCATTCACCCATCTGTTGTCTTCGGATAGTAAAGCGGCGATCGCACCGCCGATATCATCAGGCATACCGACGCGACCCAAAGCAGTTTGCGAAGCGATAAAGCTGTTAATCTCAGGATTGTCACGCACCGCACCGCCATTAAAATCCGTTTCAATTGCGCCTGGGGCTACCACATTCACAGCAATCTGTCTGTGTCCTAATTCCTTAGCCATGTATCGAGTCAAAACTTCGATCGCTCCTTTCATGCTTGCATAAGCTGCATAGCCAGGTAGAGCAAAACGGGCAAGCCCAGACGAAATATTGACTATCCGTCCTCCATCATTCATCAAAGGCAGAAGTTTTTGCGTGAGGAAGAAAACGCCTTTTACATGAATATTCATCAAGCGATCGAAATCATCTTCGGTGGTATCAGCAAAAGACGCATGAACCCCAATACCAGCATTATTCACGAGGAAATCAAAATGTTCTGTCTGCCATTTATCTTGAAGTGACAGCTTGACTTGTTCCACAAAACCGTCAAAGGTTTTCGTGTTTGAAGTATCCAGTTGCAGTGCAACCGCTTGAGCTCCGATATCGGCGATCGCAGATACGACATTTTTGGCATCCTCATCGCTGTTGTGATATGTCACGATGACATCGACTCCTTTTCTGGCAAGAGTCAAAGCGGTATTTTTGCCAAGTCCTCGGCTCGCCCCTGTTACCAATGCTATTTTTTTCTGGTCTTTGGTCATTGCCTTATCCTTTTACTGTTTCATTCAGATGTGTTCATCGTATGAGTAACAGCAAGGGTTTTGAATACACAGACCTCGCAATTTATTGCCTAATCCTCCAAACCCATATTTTAGGAATGGCTCAAGATGCTCTATGATGAGCAAAAGGAAATGGTTAAATCAATCAAAAAACTAGCAGGGCAATTGAAATGCTCAACCAAGTAATAAACCAAGATGCGTTAGCGAAGCCCTCGAAGAGGATCGCTAATCAATGTAAAGAATTGGCGGCATTAGTAAGTCGGCACACTGAAGGCAAGGGGAACGGTTTGCATAAAACAGCTATAGATAAGCTGGAATTGACGCGAGAATCTTCAGTTTCCGCAGCACTACATTGTGTTTGTGAACCTCTTCTCGCCATCATCGTTCAGGGTCAAAAAAAAGCGTTGCTGGGTGAAGAAACCTATCGTTATGGCGAGGCTCAATATCTTGTGATCTCAGTTGATTTACCTATTAACGGATTTGTTGTAGAGGCTACCCCAGACAAGCCGTATTTAGGATTCAAGCTGAATCTAGATCCGCGCCAACTCTGTGACATTATTACTGCCCAAACCAACCCAAGTGCAAATAAGAAAGAAAACTCTGTTAGAGGTTTGTTCGTCAGCACCGCCGATGCACCGTTGCTCGATTGCGCCCTCAGACTGACAAGACTTTTGGATACACCGCAGGATATCCCTATCCTGGCACCGATGATTATCCGCGAAATCTATTATCGTCTTTTAATAGGCGAACAAGGCGAAGCTGTCCGCCAAATCGCAACATCTGGCAGCAATATGCAGCGCATCGCTGAGGTGCTCAAACTAATTAAAACTGATTTTGTAAAACCGATGCGTGTTGAGGATTTGGCAGGACAAGCCAATATGTCTCCTTCATCTTTCCATTACCATTTCAAGGAAGTGACATCGATGAGTCCACTTCAATATCAAAAGCAATTAAGACTATTAGAAGCACGTCGCCTGATGCTTGCCGAAAACTCCGATGCGGCAAATGCTGCCTATCAGGTGGGTTATGAAAGCCCCTCACAGTTCAGCCGCGAATATTCTCGGATGTTCGGTGCGCCGCCGATCCGGGATATTGAGCGTTTGCGTACTGCTCGATCGTAACTGTTTCGACTATATTGGTTTTGTTCATTTAACACAAATGGAGGATAAAAGCAATGGAATATTGCGGTAAATGGCGGATCGCGGAGATGGAATTGTGGGATAGTGATTACTTGGACATGGAAGTTGAAGCGTATATCGAGATCGATCAAACAGGTTCAGGAGAATTTCAATTCGGTTTAGTATCAGGTCAAATTGACGGCGAAGTCGTAAAAGATGGAAAGGATCGGCGATTTGAGTTGACCTGGGACGGTAATGATGAATGCGATCCTGCATCCGGTAGCGGTTGGCTCAAATTAAAGGATAAAAACTCGATAGACGGTCGAGTCAAATTCCACCAAGGCGACAGTTCTAGTCTTGTGGCTAAGCGCATGAAGTAGGCAATCAGCGATCGCACTATATTTATGCGATTTTTTTAAACCGCAGATGAACGCGGATGGGATTTGATCTGCGTTCATCTGTGTTCATCCGCTGATATCTGCGGTAACAAAATCCCAATCTAACCAATAACCAATAACAACTGACTTAGCTTTCTCATGAAGGATTGATCGGAAAATCGCCCTCACTATCAACCTCTGGGGCACTTTTAACTAAATCCAAAAACGCAAACACGGCCGGAATCAACAATCCATCCCTCAAAACAGACACCCCAATTACCCTTTCAAAATCCGCAGGCAAACTGCAAACTTTCACCGAAGCAGGTATCGGTTCCGCAGCCAAACGGGGAAGAATTGCTGTACCCAAACCTTGCATCACCATACTGACAATCGTTGAATCTTCGCTGAGTTCGTAAGCGATATTTAAGGGAAACCCCGAAGTTGTCAAATATTTTCGCAGCGGTATCGAACAAGGATTTTCCGCCGGCTGCAAAATCAACGGATAAGCTGCTAATTCTTCCCAGGTAATCTTATCACTTGACAATTTGGCAGTTGGCGGCAGCAACACAACATATTTATCCCGCAAAATTTCTCTAGTTTCAAATTCATCGGAAATGGGAAGAGAGACAAAGCCGATGTCTGCTTTGCCCGATCGCAAAGCCTCTTCCACAGCTTGGGTATAATAAACTTCGGCAATGCTGACGGCAATTTTGGGAAAGCAACTGCGAAATTTAGCAATAATACCCGGCAGGATATGAGTTGCGACACTCCGAAAAGTCACTATCCGTACCTGGCCTCCCTGCAAACCTTTTTCTAAATCCGCTTCTTTGACCATCATTTCTAAGGCGCGGGCTATTTGACGCCCGTGATTCACTACCCTTTCCCCCACCGGCGTCAGTTGAGCGCCGTGTCGCCCCCGGTGGAACAGTTGCACTCCCAATTCTGTTTCTAAAGAGGCGATGGCGTGGCTGATGGCGGATTGGGACAGTTCCAATTGCAAAGCCGCCTCGCTAAAGTTTTCACAGTCTGCTACTGCTAGCAAAGCCTGAATTTGAGAGAGTTTCATCCGCCGCGTATTGATTTCCTTCATAGCGTTTGTGCCAGTAGTACCCAAATTGTCACAAGGGCTTCGATATATCGATTTTATTCATACAACCTATGCAAGCAATGCTTTGATTGTCAATTGCCGCAGAGTTAAGGTTAATTTATCAGGTAACAGATAGACTTTTACAGGACTTGCACGACAACATATTGTGCTGTAATTGCGATAGAAATATTGCAGTTAAAGGCTCTTATTTGTAGTTTTTTTGGTGCAATTTTTGTAGGAGTTATCACTTTAAGGTGTTGGCTATGTCTACTTACAAAAGTCGGATAAAACCCCGAATAATGAGTTTTTTCCCGATTGCCTATCGAACTAAACCATCGGAGAAACAGAAAGGGCAATCTCTCTTTTCAGCTATAAATCAAATTGGGCAGTTTTTCCTCTACCTCATTTCCGGTGAGGACGAACTGAGAATTTGGCAGACCTGCGATCGCTACGGTAACACTTGGTGGCACGGTTGCGATCGCGCGACTGGTCGTTCTACCTGCGTGGCGACGGATGATGAAATGCGCGCTTGGATCGATCGGCGTTATTGCCAATAGTAGTGCGTGGATTGTGTGGAAATGAAGTGAAATACAGTCCTCAATTAGCAATTAGCAATTACCAATTACCAATTACCAATTACCAAGTAGGAGATGCTATGCTTCAAATATCTTCCGAAAGTGCAGCGCCAGATCGCATTATTCTGATGGAAAACGAGGTATACAGATTGCCTAAAACTCATCGAGAAATTCAAGTTTTGTCAGGAACTGCTTGGATCACGCTTGACCAACAGGACATCATCTTGCAAAGCCCTGAAAAAGCATCGCTTCCACCCAGCAAAAACTTTGCTGTCATATCCGCTCTCAACAATATGCCGCTGATTCTGGCAGTCTAGCAAGACAAAAACCAAGCCCTGCGATTTTAGATTTGAGATTTTGGATTGAATAATTGGGAATAACTGATTGTGTATGGGTTTGAAGCACCGGCCTACAGTTGCCTTCTTTTTTGAAACTGGTATCGGAACCTAGCGATTGAGAAAAAAATCGGCAAGAACACCCCAAAAAGCTCTATCTTAATAGTTATCACCTAGCTATTGGAGGACTCGATCGGTGCAGTGCCGCTCTTACCACTTCAGCTATCTCGCAGCTATAAGTATTGTCTTATCGCCCGCACTCAGCCTGCTGGCAATTTCAGACGCCCGGGCTTATGCCCCAATTATAAATGCGAGGGGCGTCCAAGCGATCGATCTCGCTCAGGCAACTGACCCCAAAACGCAAGCAGACCAACTTTTTGAAACAGGAGTAAAACAGCACCGCGAGGGTTTGTTTCGAGAAGCAATCGAGACTTTTGAGCAAGTTTTGGCAATCCGCAAGCAACTCGGCGACCAAGCCGGAATCGGCGAAACCCTCAACAATATGGGGGAAGTTTATGGCGAAATGGGTTTGAGGCCCAAAGCTTTGGAAGTTCTGCAGCAAGCTTTAGTCATTCACCGAGAAATCAGCGGAGGGCGTCGTATCGCGCGCACTCTCAATCTCATCGGTTTTGTCAACCGGATTGGGGACAATTTTTCCGAAGCGATGAAACTGCACCAAGAAGCTTTGGAACTTGCCAAAACTACTGACGACAAAATTGAAATTGGAGAATCCCTCCACAACATCGCGGCCGTGTACGCAGAACAGGCAAATTACGCCAAGGCGATCGAATTTTACCAGCAAGCGCGGACGATTCGCACGGCCGCCGGCGATCGGCGCGATTTAGGCCGTACCCTCAACAACATGGGCGGCGTCTACTACAACATCGGCGACTTTAATAGAGCGATGGAATTTTACCACCAAGCTTTAGCAATTCGCCGGGAAATCGGAGACCGGGCTGGTGTCGGCCGCCTCCTCAACAACATGGCACTTACCTCTCGCAAACTCGGCAAAGATACTCAAGCGCTGATCTATTTTCAGCAAGCAATACCGATGTTAGAAGCAATCGGCGACAAGACAAGTATCGGACGCTTGCTCAACAATATGGGCGCAATTCATGAAAGTCTCGGTCAATATGCTCAAGCTCTCGAATCCTACGAGGGAGCTTTAAAAATTGCCCGCGAGGGCGGTGATAAAGCCGGAGAAACTACAGCGATGGAGGGGATTAAGCGATTGTCTTCCGGTCAGCTTGTGCCGCAATAATAACAATTAAGCAATTCCGCGTTTGGCGTGAATATTGGAAGCGATCGACTTTGGCGACGATTTGGCATTAATCTGCAAGTCGTTGTATAATGCGTTGCCCAAAAAATATAATTCAAAAAGACGAAAAAGGCTTCAGGGGCGCTAGAATTTGATTAATATCGCACTCGCAAGATAGAAAGAGTTTCTGTAGTAATTCGTCTGCAAGCTCTGCTGCACAACAATGGTAAGGTGCGTCGCCTTCTACAATCTGCAAGTTTCATTGAATATCTGACAGCGACGCACCCTACAGGTAACGCACCTCACTTCATTCATAAAACCGCTATATTGCATTAAGGAGGGAGCAGTTTCATAAATCGATGAAGCAAAAGGTTGAGGATATGAGTGTTGTTGAATAAGTTATATTACCTGCCCATCTAAGCTATGAATATTCGTACTGAAAAGCCAGAAGATGTAGAAGCTGTTCGCAACATTAATATTGCGGCCTTCGGGCGAGAAAATGAGGCTAACTTAGTCGATCGATTGCGGGGAATTGCATCTACATTTTCCTTCGTTGCGGTACAATCCGATCGCGTTATCGGACACATTTTCTTCAGTCCGGTGGTCGTCGAAGGAAAATGTTCTAAGAATTTGTCGATTCTGGGGTTGGCGCCAGTCGCAGTTCTACCCAACTATCAGCGGCAAGGTATAGGAACGCTGCTGATTCGCGAGGGTTTAAAAGAGTGCGGGCGATCGGGATTTCAGGCAGTGGTCGTGCTCGGTCATCCAGATTTTTATCCGCGTTTTGGGTTCATTCCTGCTAGCAGAAAGAGCTTGGGATGTGAATATGATGTACCCGATGAGGCTTTTATGGTGTTGGAGTTAGAAAGTGGAGCTTTGGAGGATTGCAGCGGAACGGTGAAGTATCGATCGGAGTTTAGTTTATGCGAGTGACGAAGTAGTCGTAGGGTGCGTCGCCATGAAAAACCCCCAAAGAAATATCGACAATCTTACAGATCCGCACCTAACAAACTCTCGTTCGTGCAAACAAACCCAACACTTCTTTTGTAGCAAAATTTTTTATAAATGGTATAAAATGGTAGGGTTTGGTATCATTGCCTAGATATAACATTAATCAGCCAGTGCCTCCCAACGATATTAACCGTATCATAGAAAAATTTCGCATCCGCCAGTACGATATGTCAGCCCACGCAATGGAAGAAATGGCGGAAGATTTGCTGACCATCTTGGATGTGGAAGAGGCTATTCTCAACGGTCAGATTATCCGGGTTGAAAAAGGCGACCCCAGAGGTACAAAATAGGTAGTAGTGGGGACTGCACTGGATAGACAAACACCTGTTGGAGTGGTTGGACGTTTCGCTAGTAACGGACGTTATCTAATCATCACGGTTTATGAAGTCACTGAACTTGAGGCCTAATCCTATGTATCGATACCGATGTGAGTATTGCGAAGGAACTGTTCAACCCCGCACTGTCAAGCGCGAGGCATTCAAACATAAAAATGGATTTGTAATTCTTGAAAATGTGACTATCGGTGTTTGTGATAACTGTGGCAATCGATACTATTGGGCTGATATTCTTCATGCGGTTCATGCTGTCGCAACGGGAGCGAGATTGCCTGAAAGAACCGAACAAATTCCAGTTTGTCATCTAGAATCAGCATAAAGGGCGGCACAACTTTTACCCAGCAAAGTTATTTAAACGCCCCCTTTTCCCTTCTCCCCTTTGGCACCTTGCAAAGCAAAGATCGGAGTTGGAGCAGATTTCCCCTTCAGAACAACAGATCCCAAAGCCTCGCAAATAAAGTTTAGCTCGATCGACTCACACACCCTTTCAGCAATCAAAATTTGGTTTTCCCCCGCCTTGCTCATCAACCGAGCCGCTGTATTCACCGTATCGCCGAGGATGTTAAACTCCCTGCGCCCTCGCGGTTCCCCAACCTCAGCAGCAAACACCGGCCCCCGGGACAGCCCAATTTGACAGCTTACTTTTACTTCTTCACTCCCGATAATTACCGGAGGCAAACCTGCAATGATATCTCGGATCGCAATCGCCGCACTAGCCGCGCGGCTGGCGTCATCCGTGTGAGCGTCGGGCACGCCAAAATAAATCAGCATATCCGAACCGTCTAAGTGCGCCGTTACTTTTTGCAACACGCCCCCTTTAGCTGAGACTACAGCATCGATCAACGCAAACACCCGAGAAAAACCCACTACCAGATTGACTTCTTCCTCCGGCGAAGCTTTCTCCACAGACTCCGGTAAACCAATCAAGTTGACAAACATCACCGTCGGTTCGGGAAAATCCGGCGGAATTTTCCGCCTGTCTGCATTTTCCACCAGCAGTCTCAGGATAGTTTTGGGAATATAACTAGCAAGGGGTTCAAGCCGATTCACAGCTTCTTCGATTTCTTTTACCAAGCCCGCAACGCTGCGATCGAGCAATACCGAACTCGGCATCCGCCGCCCAGTCAAAGTGATATCATACTCTCCGAGTCGATCGTCCGTGAAATCGTCCGCCACCAAAAAATAACCCGGGGAACCCGGTTCAAAACGAAATTGCTCTCCCACTGACTCTCTAGCAGTTTCAGTCACACACACCCGCCCCACAGTCCCAGAACCCTCAGCTTGCTTGGCTTGCTGGACTGAATGCCCCAGCAGTACGTGAGCCATCCGCTGCGGCGTACCGATGTCAGCACTAATGTAGCGGCCGCAGTGGATGCCCACCCGCATTTTCAAAGACAAAACACCCCGCGCCGTTTCAATATTGGCAAATTCAGCCATCGCCCGCTGCATCCGCAAACCCGCCCGCACCGCCCTCGCTGTATCCTCTCGGTAAACCCCTGACAGAAATTGCACCAGCATGGCATCTCCCGTGAATTCCAGCAAATCCCCGCCCGATTTGCTGACAATTTCAATCATCGAGGCAAAATAGTCGTTAATCACGCCCAGCAGGCTTTCAGCTCCCTTGCGCCCTTGGGCCGCGTTCGCTTCCAACAGCGAGGTAAACCCTGCTAAATCCGTGAACAGCAAGGTGCCTGTTTGCCACTGGTAGCGCACCTCGCCCGGGTTGGGTTCAGATTCGGACACGGGCCTGGGCACGTAGTCGTGGAGGATGTAGCGCAGAGTTCGCAGGTGATCGAAAACCGCCATTAGCGTTGCGGGGGACGGATCTACCCACGCAGCAGCGTACAGTTGGGCCGAAAGGAGCGATCGCAGCCGCAGTTCGATCGCAGCCAAGGGAGGATTGTAGGTTAATCTATTAATAATTTCCACCTAAGTTTATTCTTAAAAAATAGGGTAAGTTCGATCGCTCTAGAGGCAACACCAATAGCTCGACTTAATACCATTATGATAAGTTTCCAGTGAACCCATACCAACCAAACCCAGAACCCACGAGAGAAACTTCCGAAAGTTACAGCTTGCTAGCTCCCGATTTGATCAGAGCTGCTCGATCGGCCTATGGTATGTATCTGAAAGTGCATTCCGAGCAGATGCAGCGTCCGGCGGGTGTAGTTGTCAGTCAAGGAAGCGATCGAGGCCAGGTAATTTTTGCTTCGCAGCCGATTTTATTGCCCGGTGAACGTTTTGTTACTTTTGACGAAATTGAATCTCAAATGTATTAATTGGTAATTGGCCATTAGCCAAACAGGGCCTTGGTCAAACAGGGCATTTGGCATTGCGAGTTGGAAATTGAAAACTAATATTTATGTTTGCTCGAACGCTTGTCAAAAAATAGGTTTGTAGTGAGGGATAAAGTCCTCAGAATTTGACTCTTGACTAATAAAATCCTTACTACAAACCTTATGGGTTATTTACCGAACACAATATAACAACTAATAAATAACCACAGTCAACAGTCAACAGTCAACAGTCAACAGTCAACAGTCAACTTAATGGAAATAATCTTTAATTCCCTTGTCACGGCGATCGTCTTTATTTTCGGAGCTGCTATTGGCAGTTTTCTAAATGTGGTAGTCTATCGGTTGCCTGCGGGTTTGTCGGTGATACACCCTCCTTCTCGCTGTCCCAAATGTTTAAATCAACTCAGAACTTACGAAAATATACCCGTTTTCGGTTGGCTGTGGCTGCGGGGACGCTGCAATCACTGCCGCAGTCGGATTTCGGCCCGCTATCCGCTGGTGGAAGCAGCTACGGGTTTGCTGTTTTTGCTAATCTTTTGGCGGTTTGGCCTAACAGTGCAAACTCTCGGTTTTTGGGCTTTGTTTAGCTGGCTGTTGGCTTTGTCTTTGATAGATTGCGATACAATGACTTTGCCTAATTCTTTAACTCGATCGGGTTTGGTGCTCGGATTGGTTTTCCAAATGGCGAAAGGTTGGTGGCCGACATTTAGTCCGATCGACTCGGTACACTATCTGGTACTCGACGGGATCGCGGGGGCAGTTGTCGGGTTGTGGCTGTTTGACGCGATCGGACTCGCCGGGACGATCGGGCTGGGGCAGAATGCTATGGGCGCCGGAGATACCAAATTGGCCGCCTTGATGGGAGCTTGGCTGGGGTGGAAATACTTGCTGCTAGCGGGATTTATCGCCTGTGTCGCCGGGGCTTTTGTCGGTGGCGGGGCGATCGCTACCGGCTTGCTCGATCGGCGTCAACCCATGCCTTTCGGCCCGTTTCTAGCTCTCGGTACAGCAATTACTGCTCTGTGGGGCGAAGCCATCTTATCTAGTTACTGGCAGTTGTTTTTCCCGAATTTTAGTTTCTGAGCCGCAGGTAGTCAAGCGCGATCGAACATAATATTGTCTCAAAAATTGGTAAAATTGTTCCGTGTCTTGGATTACACTTACAACTACTAGCTTTCGTTGGGAAGCCGAATTAATGCAGCAGCTCCTAGCTGCTCATGAAATCCCGGCCCGGATTGTAGACTTGGGCATAGCATCTTATTTGGGGGCGGGAAGTGCTACAGCCCTGCAAGTTCTTCAAGAACACCAGCGAACAGCATCGCTCCTCATCAGTCCAGTTGAAGATGAGCCAGAATCTGGTGATTAGTCATTAGTCATTAGTCATTAGTCATTAGTCACTGAACAACTAGCAATTGACAACTAGCAACTGACAATTAACAATTACTAATTACCAATTACCAATTCCCAATTACCAATTACCAATTACCAAGTTTTAATGTCTCTATTTGATTGGTTTGCAAATCGACGAAAATCAGTACCGAACTCCCAAGAACGGCCGGAACGAGAAATTGCGGACGGACTTTGGAATAAATGCGAAGCTTGCGGTGCCCTGAGTTATACCAAAGACTTGCGAGCAAATCAAATGGTTTGCTTGGAATGCGGGCATCATATCAGAGTTTACAGTGACGATCGCATCGAGCAGTTGATCGATCCCAATACCTGGGAGCCCCTTAACGAAGGACTGCACGCCACCGATCCGCTGAAATTTCGCGATCGCAAAAAATATAGCGATCGACTCCGAGAATTTCAAGAAAAAACAGGCCACTTAGACGCCGTACAAACAGGCGTCGGCAAACTCGAAAACTTGCCTGTCGCCCTCGGAGTCATGGAATTTCAGTTCATCGGCGGCAGCATGGGTTCAGTTGTTGGAGAAAAGCTAACTCGCCTCATCGAACACGCCACGCGGGAACGCTTGCCCGCGATCGTGGTCTGCGCTTCCGGTGGTGCAAGAATGCAAGAAGGAATGCTCAGCTTGATGCAAATGGCTAAAATTTCCGGGGCTCTGGAACGCCACCGGGAAGCGAAACTGCTTTACATCCCGATTTTGACCCACCCGACCACCGGCGGCGTCACCGCCAGTTTTGCCATGCTGGGAGACATTATAATTGCAGAGCCAAAAGCTACTGTGGCCTTTACGGGCGGTCGGGTAATCGAGCAAACTCTGCGGGAAAAGCTGCCGGAAAATTATCAAACTTCCGAATACTCCTTCGCCCACGGTTTTGTAGACTTGATTGTACCCCGGACTCAATTAAAGAAAACTCTCGGTGAGCTCATCAGCCTCCACCAGCCCCAGCCTTTCTTGGCAGACTCGGAATTCCCGGCCCTCGATGGTAGCGACAGCCGCGCTGTGTCCCCTCAGACTCACGCTTTCAAACTTTCTCCTTAAGCAGCAGCGCCGGAGAATGATTGTCTGTTGGTGAGTCTGCAGCACAGAGGGAAATTGCTGAGGAATTGCTCAAAACCCGGCTTCTACCAAAAATATTGAGTTTAGTAACGAGACGTTCACGCAGACACCGGGTTTTGAGCCGCGCGTTCGCAACTCCTATTGGTAATAACGACGCAGCAGTGGGATGATATTGATCGGAAGTTGATTGGCCCCTCTGTTTGGCTGGGCAAAAATGCCTAGTAGCAGTTAGCGGTTAGTTAGCTTGCAATAGATCGAACAAAATCTCAGAACAAACTAACAGAACAAGCTAACAGCGCTTTCTAAAATTGTCCGGCTTCCAGTTAATAGCCGTCAACTCAATTTTGACCTGTCAGCGACCTAAAAATTTATGGGTTTTGCAGACCTGTCCATCGCAGAAATAGCAGAGGACTTTAACGTCCCTGTTGAAGACGTGATCCGCTTGTGCGATGAGTTGGAAATTGCCTACAAGCACCCTCAAACCCGTTTGGCTTTGGAGGATGTTAAGGCAATTATGTCGGCTCTCGAAAAAAGGCGCGACTCAAAACTTCTTGCAGATTAGATCGCAAAATTCCTCTACCTTTAAAGGTATGGCTGCACAAACTTTCGCCAGTTGTTGCAGAATCAGGGAATTTTGAACACACATCTGTTTGCCAGCTACGATCTCTTAGCGTTCAATAATTTGCCGGATTTTTTTAAGGAGAACCATGCTTAAAAGATATTTCATTGCTCTGACCGCTGTATTCTTGAGCTTTCAGTTATTTGTCAGCAGTGCGATGGCTGTCGAACTGAGTCCTGAACTTCGCACTGTGACTTTGAATGACAAGGGTGCTCCTGTGGTGCTGAGCCTCAAACAAGTTCAGCAAGGCAAACGCCTGTTCAATTCGGGTTGCGCTCAATGTCACGCTGCGGGCATGACGAAAACTGACCCCAACGTGAATTTGAGTCCGGAAACTCTCGCTTTGGCCAACCCGCCCCGGAATAATATTGAGTCGCTGGTGGACTATATGAAAAATCCCACGACTTATGACGGGTTTGAGGAAATTTCGGAACTGCATCCGAGTATGAAGAGCGCCGATATTTTCCCCGAGATGAGAAATCTCTCGGATGAGGATTTGTACGCCATTGCCGGTCACATTCTGTTGATGCCGAAAGTTGTCGGATCGCAGTGGGCTGGTGGCAAAGGTGCTCGCTAAGCGATTTTAGATTTTAAATTTTAGATTTTGGATTTTGGATTGGGAGAGGGCTGAAGTTCGGCAAGAATTGCTGGCAGGTCGTTTTTCGCTCTAAAATCTGAAATCTAAGATTTACCTCCTGCTCATTGATTATCGCAAAAGGTTGTAGTCCCTCATGCTGCGTCGTGGTGCTTTTGTCTGCTTTCTGTTGGGGATGTTAATTATTTTGCCGCTCTTGCTGTTGGCTCCTCAACCTGTTTTGGCTGCTGCCGATTCTTACGTGAATAGGTATTTACAAGCCAGCGAACCCGTGGCTCTGGAGTTGGACTCTGAGGGACATACTCGCTTGTTTTCGGCTCAGGATTTGTCTGCGGGCAAGGTATTGTTCGAGCAAAATTGCCTCAATTGTCACGTCGGAGGAGTTAATTTGCCCGATCCGACGATATCTCTGTCTTTGGCTGACCTCAAGGGGGCAACGCCTCCCCGCAACAACATCAATAGTTTGGTGGCGTATCTGAGAGAACCGATGACTTATGACGGTACTGAGGAGACTTTTTGGTGCCGCCAAGTGCCCGAAAGCTGGATGCCGCAGGCTGAGATTGAAAATTTAGCGGCTTTTGTGATCCGGGCTGCTCAGAAAGCTCCGGGCTGGGGCGTGGAGAATTTTGAGAGTTGAACTGCCACTGCCAAAAAGTGGTAAATTACTCGGAAGAAGGCGATACGGCTGCGCGATCGCGCCTGTTTTAACAGGTAAAATATCTAAAGAATCACCCTTTGCTTGTCGATTAGAGGAGAACTGCGTTGAAAAGACTCTTATCGATCGCCCTGTTAGCGATCGCAATTTTTACCGTCGGCTTTGGCCGCCCTGCTTTGGCAGTAGGTGATGCGGTTAAAGGAGCTAAAATCTTTAGCCAGAACTGTGCTGCTTGTCACATCGGTGGCGGCAACGTGGTTATGGCCATGAAAACCTTGAAAAAGAGTGCTCTTGAGAAGTACGGCATGAATTCTATCGAGGCTATTACCACTCAGGTAACTAAGGGCAAAAATGCTATGCCTGCTTTCGGCGCCAAGTTGAAGCCCCAACAAATCGAGGATGTAGCAACCTACGTGCTCGAACAATCTGAGAAAGACTGGAAAGGCTAAACTGCTTCTTTGAAGTCGGGCAGCCTGGGCGGGTTTGATTTAATTTAAAACTTGTCCTCCCGATCGCACCCTCTCTCATCCTTTGGCGAATAAATATCGATTTGCAGCGATCTTAACCTATTGGGGAAAGCGCACCAGAAATCCGATTTTTATTAGTTCAAGGGCGAGGGAGGGTAATTCTATTTTAGATTTTAGATTTTAGATTGAAGATTGAAGATTGAAGATTTTAGGTTGAAGATTGAAGGTTGAAGCTTGAAGATTGAAGGTTGAAGGTTGAAGATTGAAGATTGAAGATTGCTCAATGCTGATTTTGTAGAAATTGTCAAGCACTTTATATTAAGATTTATTGTGGCTGAGCTTCCTAAATTAAAAGTGTGTGCTAGGATATAACCCCTTACTAGCAAAGCCTTGAAATCTAAATTAAAGTTAATCGGGGATCTGGAATCTACACCTGCCATGAACGTAAAAACATCAGCAAAAGTTAAAACTCAAGTTAAAACTCTCGGAGACGCTGCATCTGGGGCGATTGAGAAATATTTCCGCAAAAGTGTAGCGCACGAGGCTGAAGTTATCAAAGACCAAGACGCCGAAGAACTTCATCAAATGCGCGTGGGATTGAGACGTTTGCGATCGGCTGTGACTGGTTTTGCTCCGGTTTTAGATTGGCCAAAAGAAGCTTCTGAACGTAAAATTGGTAAGGTGGGGCGGATTCTGGGAACTCTCAGGGATTTGGATGTGATGCTCGAAAGTCTCCAAAACCGCTATTACCCGAATTTGCCGACTGACGAACAGGAAGTTTTGGATAAGGCTTTGTTGAATTTGCTCAAACAGCGCCACCGGGCTTTGAAAGGGGTGAGGGCAATTTTAGAGCACAAAAGCTACGAATCGCTGAAGCAGTCGATCGAGGATTGGCTGGAAAAACCGAAGTTTCAGGCGATCGAACATTTGCCAATTGCTGAGGTTTTGCCAGATTTACTGTTACCTCAAGTCAGCGAGTTTTTCCTGCATCCGGCTTGGCTGTTGGGTACAGAATATGAAGATGGCAAAGTTAACATTGCTAAGGATTTGAATGCTGAGGCTGTCGAAGAGAAGTTAGCAGCGGAGGGAACTATTCTGCACGATTTGCGGAAGCAAGCTAAGCGAGTTCGCTATCTGATGAATCTGTTTGGGGATTTTTACAGCGAGACTTACGAAGTTTATGTCGAAGATGTGAAAGCTATTCAGGAATGTTTGGGCGATATTCAAGACAGTGAAGTTTTAGGCGAGTTTCTGACAGATTTTGTCGATCGCGATCTGAAAAAAGAGTTGCCGAAATTGGCGGGTTTGTTGGCCGAAAATCGCTACGCAGCTTGGCAAAAATGGCAGGTTTTGCAGCGCAGGTATTTGAGTTCGGAAGTTCGGCAAGGTTTTCGATCTGCTTTAATTCATCCTGTGGTTGATGATGCTGCTAACGGGGATTCGCCGCAGCAAAATTAGGGTTTTTGGGCGGTGAAAATGCGATCGACTGCGGGGAACTAGAAGCCGCACACGGCAATTCCGTATCCCTACAAATATGACCTACAATAACAGATATTCGTAGGGAAACGGCACTGCCGTGTCCTTCATTGTGTAACTCCAGAAAGGTCGATCGCACTTTAGTAAAAAAAGGGAGCTCGGCCCGATGTGCTAAAATAATGATTAAAGTGAGAACTAAGTAGGTATTGCAAAAAATATGCCTCGTATCTTTACAGCAATCGTTTATTGGGAAGAAGATGTTTATGTGGCAGAATGTCCTGAAGTGGGAACTGCCAGCCAGGGTGAAACAATTGAAGAAGCGATCGCCAATCTGAAAGAAGCAACAGAACTCTATTTAGAGGAATTCTCTTTACCTAAAACTTCCCCGCGTTTACTAACAACATTTGAGGTGTTGAGTGCCTAGACTGCCCCGAGTTAGTAGTGCAGAAACTATCCGTGCTTTAGAACGTTTAGGGTTTGTCCGGGTTCGGCAGCGGGGAAGTCACGTTATTTTGAAGAAACAAATACTTGCAGACGATCCGGAAAATCCGCAAGAGGCGATCGAAGTAGGCTGTGTGGTGCCGGTACAGCGAAAAACTTTGGCAGTTGGAACTCTTGGAAGCATTTTAAATCAGGCTGGGATTTCAGTAGAAGATTTTTTGAATAATCTGTAGAGGGTAATTTTAACTGTTACCGAAGGAAATATCGTGGCACAAAAACTAACTTTTAAATACGAGGCTGTCGGCGATATTCTGTACATTAATAAGTGTTCGCCTTATGCAGAGCAAGAATCGCAAGAACTAGACTAGGGAATTGTCGATCGTCTCAATCCTGAAACTGAGAAAATAGAAAATATCGAAGTTATGTTTTTCTCAAAGCGGTTTCTAGAGAGTAATGTATTTGAATTGCCGATTGTCGCAGACTTGCACTTAAGCTTTCAGGCTTGAGATTGTTGCGAAAGTGCGACTCCCTACGGGATAGCTTCGCTCGCGCGTACTTTAGTCAAGAAAGGGCGAGCGCTCTTTTGCGAATAAGTAAATTCTACTTTTATTGCAAGAATATTGATTGCTGATTCCGTATCTACAATGGTTATACCAAATTCACCAAATCTTGCTATAACCATTGTGTAGGGTCGAGTGTAACGCAAGGTGCGTTGCTCAACCCAACAATTAATCGGAACTATTTAGTGATTCATGTTTAGTACCTCATCAATAATTAACATTATTATTAGTGGGTGAATAAAGTTTTGTCAAGTCGGATAATATCGGAAAATGTCGGTAGTTTTACAAATCACAGTTTAGTAAAAAGTCATAGTTTATCTGGTAATATCGGAAAATGTCGGATACAATAGCTAAAACCCGCACACCACGCCGATCGATGGACGCTGAAGAAATCTTAAAATTTGCCGACAACCTTGTTTTCGCCAAAACTGGAAAACACCTCGACAACGTGCAAGAGGCTATATTGCTTGGTGCTTGGCAATGTCAAAAATACCCGAAAATCGCAGAGGAAGCTCATTGTAGCGAGGGTCATGTTAGGGATGTTGCTTCGGAATTATGGAAAATACTTTCAGATGTATTAGGTGAAGCAGTTAATAAGTCTAACTTTAAATCCACCTTGAAAAGGCAGCAATTTTCCATTGTTTCATCACATTACTAGAAAGACGTTATACACATTGGTAACGTTAACGTCTGTCGAGATACTTTCCAATCTCCAGAAGTTCCAAAAGATCGATCGCCCTCCACCCCAGAAAACACCGAACCCAAAATACGCCAAGACTTAACAGATGCACCAGATATCAGCTCATTTTACGATCGCACATCCGAACTCGCCACCCTGCAACAGTGGATAATACACGATCGCACCCGCCTAGTCGCAATATTAGGACTCAGCGGAATTGGCAAAACCCATCTCGCACTTCACCTCCTCCCACAAATTCAGCATCAATTTGAATATGTAATTTGGCGAAGTCTCGGCACATCCCCAACCCTCCAAACTACCCTAAAAAGCCTACTTAAATTTTTATCTAATCTACCAGAAACCGAATTGCCAACAAGCACCGATGAACTGCTATTGCTGTTAATCGACAAATTGCGATCGCATCGCTGCCTCATCATCCTAGACGACGTACAAACAATTCTCAGCAGCGGACAAATAGCAGGCAATTATCGACATGAATATGAAAACTACAGCAGCTTATTCAAACTTATCGGAGCGACTTGCCACAACAGTTGCTTAATCCTAAATAGTTGGGAACCACCTACAGAAATTGTCGCATTAACGAGAGAACAACCCCGCGTTCGCAGCTTGCAACTCGACTGTTTAGGTGCGGTCGCAGGCGAAATTTTCCGAGAAAAAGGTTTACTTGACGAAGACAAATGGGAAACCTTAATTAACACTTACCGAGGCAATCCCTTGTCGTTAAAAATAGTGGCAGCCATGATTTAAGAATTATTTAGCGGCAGAGTAGCCGAATTCTTAAACAATGATATGCTATTCTTGCCAGAAGAATTGAAAGTAAGATTGCAGCAGCAGTGCGATCGCTTATCCGAGTTAGAGAAACAGGTCATGTGCTGCATCGGGAATGAAATCGAGCCACTTTCAATTTCCCAATTGTTAGAGAAAGTGCAATTATCGCCATCGGAATTATTCAATGCGCTGCAATCTTTAGGATGGCGATCATTAATAGAAAAACAAGAACAGGGCGATAGAGCGATGTTCACTCTATCGCCAGCGGTGAGGCAATATGTGATGACACAATATTCTCTCGCTCCCAGATGATTTACAATAATTCTTAACCATAAAACGACCGCGATACTGCCAAAGAATCTGTTAAATTAATTGAATAATCATCAGCTTATAATGAACTGCTAGTGCCATGACTTCTCAAACAAAATCTTCGATCGCATTCAATCGACTGCCAGACCACACTCAACTGCCAGAATCCGAGGGAGATACAAACTATACACCAATAACCGATCGCCCTCCCGACCACACTCAACTGCCCGACGAAGACGGTACATTTGTGAAAAACTTTCAGGAGCACCCCCAAAGCATTCTGCTGACTGATTCCATCACCCCGCTATTGCAGCAGCGCCATCAGGACAATCAATATTGCATAGGTCAAGATTGCGGCATTTATTGGCGTTTAACAGAGCCGACAGACAGAGGAGCTGAAGCACCCGATTGGTTTTATGTTCCAAACGTGTCGCCATTAGTTGACGGTCAAATTCGGCGTTATTACGTGATGTGGTACGAAGTTATCGCACCTTTAATTGTCATCGAATTTGTTTCGGGCGACGGCTCGGAAGAACGAGATACAACTCCTAAAACGGGTAAGTTTTGGGTTTACGAACAAGCAATTCGCGTGCCGTTCTACGCTATTTATGAAGTGAGTCGAGCCAGCGTAGAAGTGTATCAGTTGCTAACAGGTAACTATCAGTTATTGCCAGCCAACGATCGCCGACACTATCCGATTGGGCCTTTGGGTGTAGAATTAGGAATATGGCAGGGACAGTATCAAAATGCCGAACTGCCTTGGTTGCGTTTTTGGGACGAAGAAGGTAATTTGCTGCTGACAGGTGGAGAACGAGCCGAACAAGAGGGACAGCGTGCCGAACGCGAGCAACAAGAGAAAGAATTAGCCCAACAACAAGCCGAACAAGAGCGGCAGCGTGCCGATAGACTGGCGGCTCAGTTAAGAGCTTTGGGTATCGATCCTGAAGCGTAAAATTAAGGATTTACCGCCCAAGCGGGGGCGGGTTTATGAGATTATTGATTTTAGGCAGTTACGATCGGTAAAACCCGCCCTACACGATTTATATGTATTTAACCGGGGATTATGTAACCGATCAAGACTGCAACCACTTCATAAACTTATTCGTCGCAGTACCAATAGACTCACCGACTTGTTTCTTCAAACGCCACCGCTGAAACGCTTGTTCGTAATCTTCGCCTTCAGTTTGATAAACATTCCAAGCATTCAGCGACAATCCCAAGCCCCATGTTAGTAAAATGAACAGCGACCAAGAAAGCTCGTGCGAACCTGCTAGATTAAACAAAACTAAAAAAGTATTGATAATGCCGTACTTTGTCACATTTTTCTGCAATTTGCGGCGACGGTAAGTGTTAAAAACCAGCTTTTCTTGAAATTCTCCTCTAGTTGCTAACCATTGCTGTTCCGCCGCCAGAATATCCTGTTCGGAAATGCCCAATTCCGCTGCAATCTCGAAAAGCTGCACTCTGGATAATTCCCCTTCATCCTGTCGCCGGGCGATCGCAAGCTGTAAAATACCTTGAGCATCCTCTGAACCGTAAACTTGACTTATTTGAGTTTCATGAGTTGCCATAACGAGTTTCCCATAATTTCCGAAATTATTTCTATCATACATATAACCGCAGTTAAACCGCAGGTAGGAATAGGTGGCGGATTTCAACACCCTGTTCCCGATCCAGGTAAAAAATACCAATAACTAACCCAAAGTATACATCCAGCCATCCCTCGCGCAAATCCTCACAATTCCATCCCAAACTACAGGCGTCGCCTCAAATGACAAACCCGGCTTAAATCTCCCCGATTCTATTACTTTCAAACGGTAAAACTCGCCTTTAGCATTTCTCAAAGCATTCCGTTCCCCAGACTTCACTCGTTCCCAATTCAAATTAAACAAATAAACACCGTTGTATCCCGCACTTATCAGTTTATTGCCATCGGTAAAAATTGGAGTAGAAATTGAAGATCCAATCGCTTTTTTAAACACTATTACCGGAGTATCGCAAGATTGATTTCGCCAAGGTACAGCAATTTTTTTACCTGTAATCATATCTTGGGAACCGATGTACAAATTGCCGTCGATCGCATTTGTGGCAAACAGCGCCGGAAACTCCCCTGAATTGTACTCGTCATTCAACGCCACCGAGCCAATTATCCCGCCTTCCCAGCTAGAAAGCCGGCGGTTTCCAGTCGGCAAAAACCATTCGACGCTGGCATTCGGTTCCTTGTTGGGATTCAGCTTCAGCACTCCGCCGTTGCCCTGAATGTATTGTTTTTCAATGGCACAAAAAAGTTTTCCCGATTTAGAAATTACAGCACTTCCGTCCAAATCTGAACCAGTATAAAAATCCCAAACTATCTTTTTATTTGCAATGCTAATACCGTAAATATGACCGGAACCAGCAGCTATAAATATTCTATCTTTGAGCCGTGAGGGCGATGATTCCGCTACCAAGTTTCCGCCGTGCTTGCTGATATCTCCTGCTGCATAAAGCTGTACTTCTGACAAGATATTTGGCTGCTTGATGCCTTGTTTGATTTTTGCATTGCTTGTGGAACTATCGAGAAAATAGCCGATCGCATTTTCCCCCGCATTGAACAAAACGCCACCGCCGATGTCCAAAGCGCTGCTGTCATTATCGCGGCTGTAGCTGGGCGTTCTCCTGATGTCCAATTTCCAAAGTTCCTTGCCAGTTCTAAAAGATATTGCCCTAAAACTCGGCACGACACTTTTGCCACCGCCACCGCTGCGGCTGCCCTGCAAAACCACAATTTTGTTTTCGGCGCTAGCTTTTTCATCAATATAAATCGTTGATGAACCTTTGATTATATCATCAAATTTATAGCGCCAAACTTCTTTATTAGTAGCAATATCTATTTTTCGCAAATTGTGGTCGTAAGCACCTATAATTAAATAAGTTTTTCCCCCGTCTCTGGTAATTGTCGGCTGTCCAGTCCAACCCGCGCCGCTCCAAACTACAGACCGCTTTCCCAGAAAAGTCCGACCGCTTCCTAGCTCAAATTTGTCGATTAACTTCAAACTTTTCGGAACACCTCTGCCGTAGAAACGGCGCTTGTCGTTACCTAAAAAGGTCGGGACTAATAATTCTATTTCTGGGTCTGCTTTAGCCAGGAAATTGTTAAGATTAGTTTCTAATAAAGCTTGCTCCGGGGAGGAAGTTTGGTCCAGTTTGAGAACAGCAGGAGGAACAGCAGCACTCAGCAAAAATAGTCCTAGCTGTTGATTGAAGGTTCTCCGAGATGATAAGCTCATATTAGATCGAGATAATCAGCCATAATATTAAAACATAATTATCAGTAACAACTCAATTAAAACATCTCGCGCTAAACTGCTAGAGAACTGACAAGCTTACTCAGCACGAGTTAAAGTGGATTTGATTATGGTCAACCGTCTTGCTCAATCCCAAAGCCTTTACCTGCGGAAACACGCCGAAAATCCGATCGACTGGTGGCCTTGGTGCGACGAAGCTTTGGAAGCGGCCCGAAGCGAAAATAAACCGATTTTCCTGTCAATTGGCTACTCTAGCTGCCACTGGTGTACGGTGATGGAAGGAGAAGCATTTTCCGATCGCGCGATCGCCCAATACATGAATTCGCACTTTATACCGATAAAAGTCGATCGCGAAGAACGCCCGGATATCGACAGCATTTATATGCAAACCTTGCAAATGATGACCGGCCAAGGCGGTTGGCCGCTCAACGTTTTTCTCACTCCAGACGAGCGAGTTCCATTCTACGGAGGCACTTATTTCCCCGTAGAAGCGCGCTACGGACGGCCGGGATTTTTAGAAGTTTTGCAAGCAATTCGCCGCTTTTACGATACAGAAAAAGGCAAAGTAGAAGCTTTCAAAGCAGAGATTTTAAGCAACCTCCAACAGTCGGCAGCGCTGTCAGGAGTAAGCGTCAAATTAAATCGCGAAATCTTTCAAAAAGGCTTAGAAATTACCACCGGAATTATTGCCGGCAGCAACCCCGGCCCCAGCTTTCCGATGATACCTTATGCTGAGCTAGCACTGCGGGGAACGCGATTTAATTTTGAATCAAAATACGACAGCAAACAAGTTTGCACTCAGCGCGGATTAGATTTAGCATTGGGCGGTATTTACGACCGCGTAGGAGGCGGATTTCACCGCTACACGGTTGATGCGACTTGGACTGTCCCGCACTTTGAAAAAATGCTCTACGACAACGGTCAAATTGTTGAGTATTTAGCAAATTTGTGGAGCGCGGGAATACAAGAACCTGCTTTTGAAACTGCGATCGCGGGGACAGTAGAATGGTTGAAGCGAGAAATGATTGCGCCAGCAGGCTATTTTTATGCTGCACAGGATGCGGACAGCTTTACCCCCCCAACCCCCCCTTACCAAGGGGGGGCAGAAAATTCAACCCCCCCTTACCAAGGGGGGGCAACGGGGGGGTCAGAACCGGAAGAAGGAGCATTTTATGTCTGGACTTATGCCGAACTGGAACAACTATTAACTGCTGAGGAATTGGCGGAAATTAAAGCACAGTTTACTGTTAGTCGCAGCGGCAATTTTGAAGGCAAGAATGTATTGCAGCGCCGCCATCCGGGAAGACTGAGCGACACGGTAGAAACGGCTTTGGCTAAACTGTTTGCTGTTCGCTACGGTGGCAATCCCGATACTGTCAAAACCTTTCCGCCAGCCCGCAACAATCAAGAAGCTAAAAACGAAAGTTGGCCGGGTAGAATCCCCGCAGTTACTGACACGAAAATGATTGCTGCTTGGAATAGCTTAATGATTTCGGGTTTAGCTCGCGCTGCGGCTGTTTTTGGGAATTGGGAATATCTGGAATTAGCTGTGACAACTGCTAATTTTATTTTAGACTATCAGTGGACGGATGGGCGGTTTCAGCGGTTGAATTATGACGGACAATCTGCTGTAACCGCGCAGTCGGAAGATTATGCTTTGTTTGTGAAAGCTTTGTTGGATTTGCACCAAGCGAGTTTGACTTTAGGCAACCGGGAAGAGGGAAAACAGTTGCCGAATTCTCAGTTTTGGTTGGAGAAAGCTGTGCAGGTGCAAGAAGAGTTTGATGAGTTTTTGTGGAGCGTGGAATTGGGAGGATATTACAATACTGCTAAGGATGCTAGCGGAGATTTGTTGGTGCGGGAACGCAGCTATATAGACAATGCAACTCCGGCGGCGAATGGAATTGCGATCGCCTCTTTGGTTCGTCTCGCACTGTTGGGGCAAAATTTGGAATATCTCGATCGCGCGGAGCAAGGTTTGCAAGCTTTCAGCAGTATTGTACAAGATGCTCCGCAAGCTTGTCCGAGTCTACTTTCGGCGATCGACTGGTATCAGCATTCTACCTTGATTCGCACGTCACCAGACCGAATTTCTGGCTTGATTTCGCAGTATTATCCGACTGCTGTCTGTCAGATTGAGGCTGATTTACCTGAAGGTGTTGTCGGGTTAGTTTGCGAGTGTTTGACTTGCAAGGAACCTGCGAAAACTCAAGAGCGGCTGTTGGAGGAAATTTTGCAAAGTCAAACCCGAGTTTAGCAGTAATACTGTCTATATTATTGAACAGCGAAGATACCAAGGACGCGAAGGAAGAAGGGGGAAGCAGAAGGAAGAAGTAGATTATCTTATACCGGGAAGGAAGTACATCTTCAATCCGCTCCTCAATCTTCCAAAATCTCAACTAAGTCTTCCATTGTCACGTCGCTTGGACTTAGACTTACTGGTTAGACGGTGCTTGAGACGGTAGCGATAGTTAGACTTGGGAAAGTACCTAATCTTAGTCTGTCCGCAGAATCTTCGCGGCTTCACCGCTTGAGTGTCAAACAATGTAGATACTTTCCGGCGGCACGGCAACTCGAACGCTGTCGCCGACTTGGTATCGCTGCAAGTCATCTCTGTGCAAGTTTTGCCGGCGAAGGGCGATCGAACTTTTAGGAGTCAACCGCACCGTATAGCGCGTATCAGTGCCAATATAAATAGCCTCTTCTACTATTCCCGGCCAGCTATTTTCACCGTCATAATTAGCCGGGTAAATAGCAGCTTTTTCTGGGCGCAACACCAGGGTAACAACTTTCCCAGCGGGCATATCTTCGGCTGTTGCAACTAACACGGCTAACTGCTGGTCAACCAACACGATTATTTTACCGTTTTGCTTTTCTACTACTCGACCACTTAAAAAATTGCTCTCGCCAATAAAATCAGCAACAAACCGCGTTTTAGGATATTCATAAATATCAACAGGCGTCCCTACTTGTTGCAGTTTTCCTCCATCCATCACTGCAATTCTGTCCGACATTGTTAGTGCTTCTTCTTGATCGTGAGTTACATAAATAAACGTAATTCCCAGTTTTCGCTGCATTTTTTTTAATTCTAACTGCATCTCTTTACGCAATTTTAAATCCAGCGCTCCTAGGGGTTCATCCAACAGCAAAACAGACGGTTGTTTGACTAATGCTCTTGCTAGTGCTACTCGCTGCTGCTGTCCCCCTGACAGTTGGCGGGGATATCGTTTTCCTACCTCGGTTAACTGTACTAACGCTAAGGCTTCAGCAACGCGATCGCGAATTGTTTTCTGAGGCAAATTCTCCATTTCTAACCCAAAAGCGGCATTTTGTGCTACTGTCATGTGCGGAAATAAAGCATAGTTTTGAAATACCGTATTTACTGGGCGGTGAAATGGCGGGCGATTTTGCATCGGTTGGCCGTGAATGTAAATTTCGCCCGCTGTGGGAATTTCAAAACCGGCAATCATTCGCAAAGTTGTAGTTTTGCCGCAGCCGGAAGGGCCGAGTAAAGAAAAGAATTCGCGATCGTAAATTTGCAGGTTGAGGCTGTCTACAGCTAAGAAATCTTGACTGCGGACACTTTTAAATACTTTGGAAACTTCTAAAACTTCGACAGCGTGCATTGTGTTAGTATGTCTTAGTTATGACTAATAAAAATTAGAGCTCAATTCCGGTTAAATAAACATAAATTATCTGGGGGCTGGTTCATCAAAATCTCTAATACAAACTAAAAATTTAAGTAAACCCGCCCCGGCCGAAACCTGTGTTATAGCGGTTCTCAAGCGTGGTGAGGTATGCCCGATGCTTTTAGGCCCGGCCCGATGCCCGATAGTACCTCACGTTGCTGAAAAAGGCTATATATCTACTTTCCGGCCCCTGCTTTAACTTCCGTCCAAGCTCGATCGTAAAGTGCGGTTGCTTTCCCGACATCCTCCAATAATTTCATTTTGCCAAACACCTCAGCCGGCGGGTAAATTTGAGGGTTTTTCAAATCGTTCGGGTCGATTAAACCTCGATCGATTGCTGCTTTGTTAGGCGAGCCGAAGTGGATAAAATTGGAAATTTGAGCGCCTACTTCTGGCTGCAAAACAAAGTTAATAAATTTCTCCGCTAACTCTTTCTGGGGCGCACCTTTGGGAATAGCCATGTTGTCAGAAAAAATGATTGTTCCTTCTTTAGGAATAGCGTAACGGATATTAGGATTTTCTGTCATCACTTGGAAAATATCGCCGCTCCATTCCATTGTCAAATTTACTTCTCCTTGATCTAGGAGATTTTGACCGGTGTCGGGGACAAAAGCTGCAATGATATTTTTACTTTTAATCAGCAAATCGCGGGCTTTGTTAATCTCTTCGGGATTGGTTGTATTTGGGTCAAATCCTAAATACATTAAAACTCCTGCAAATGTGTATCTCGCATCGTCTTGCCACGCCACTTTTCCGGTATATTTAGGGTCGAACATCGCCGCCCAACTGTTGATATCGCCCTTGGTGGTTTTCACGTTGTAGCCAATTCCCATCGTTCCCCACTGGTAAGGCAGGGAATATTTATTCCCCGGATCGAAAGCTTGATTGATAAACTTAGGTTCTAGGTTTTTTTGGTTGGGAATATTGTTTAGATTCAGCGGCTCAATTATATTTTCTGCTATCATGATTTTCACCATGTAATCGGCGGGAAATATTAAGTCGTAACCGGGGTTTCCCTGTTTGAGTTTGGCATAGAGTGCGTCGCTGTTCTCAAAAGTGTCGTATTGAATTTTAACATTGTTCTCTTTCTCGAATTGGGCGATCGCTTCTGGGGCGATATAACTTGCATAATTGTAAATGCTGAGGACTTGCTGCTGGTTGCCACCTGTGGGGCTACAGCCGAAAGCCACCGTTGCACTCATCACAAACAAAATTAGGAAAGTCAGCAGGCGTTTCATAGGTTGTGTTAGTTGCAGACGACAATAATTATGACACAGAAAGCTATTTTTTTAATTTTTCTGAACTTTTAACGATGATAAAACCAGCAACAAGGAAGCCAACAACATCAAAGTTGAAATGGCATTAATCGCTGGCGTCACTGAAAATTTTATCATGCCGTAAACAAATAATGGTAGCGTCATGGAACCGACGCCGGTGGTAAAAAATGTCACGACAAAATCGTCCAGCGACAAAGTAAAAGCCAGCAGTGCCGCGCTGAAAATAGCGGGCCAAATTAGAGGGAGAGTGATGCGCCAAAAAGCCCGCCATTCGTTAGCGCCTAAGTCAAAAGCTGCTTGTTCTAATTGAGGATCTAGTTCTGCCAAACGCGCCCTGACAGTAATAGTCACAAAAGAAATATTAAAGACAACATGACCGATAATTACGGTAGGTAAGCCGAGATTGAGGCGAATTCCCGTAAGATTTTCTACGATCCGAAATACTAGAGTAAAGAAAACTAGCAGCGAAATGCCGATCGTAATTTCGGGCATAATAATCGGCAAAAACAGTAAAGCTTCTACTGCTTTGCGTCCCGGGAAATGAAAGCGTTCCAGGGCTAGCGCGACCATTGTGCCAAAAATGCTTGCTAGCAAAGTCGAAATAGCTGCAATTAGCAAGCTGTTGTTGAGGGCTGTCCAGATTCCGGCGCTGCTACTCGTAGCAATCGTCGCCCCTGCATTGCTAAACAAACTGCGATACCAATCGAGGGTAAAGCCACGCCAAACGGCATTGAATCTGGAGGCGTTAAAAGAGTAAATAATTAAAATGAGAATTGGCAAGTAAAGAAAGGCTAATGCTAGTACAGCTTGTACCCAAAGCCACTTTTTGCCGATCGCCCGCACGAGTAAATCTAGTTTTGTTTTAGTCATTAGTCAGTAGTCAGTAGTCATTAGTCATTAGTCATTAGTCAGTAGTCATTAGTCATTAGCGCAGCTTAACCTAAACACAGGGTGCAAGGATTCGTGTATACCTTACCTTATTGAGTTTCGTCAGACACGCGGAAGTAAATTAACACAGGAATCAATATGATTACCGTCAACAGCATAGAAAGCGCCGATCCAAAAGGCCAATCGCGGGCTCTCACAAACTGATTCTGAATCAAATTTCCCACCATAACAGTTTTAGAACCGCCCAATATATCCGGTGTGATGAAAGCGCCGACTGCGGGAACAAAAACTAAAATAGATCCAGCCACAATACCGCGACTTGTTAATGGCAAAAATACCCGCCAGAAACTGCGAATATCATTGGCACCTAAATCGTGAGCGGCTTCTATTAGTGAAAAATTGAAGCGTTCTATGCTAGAATATAAAGGCAGAACCATGAAAGGTAAATAGCCGTAAATAAGACCGATCGCCACAGCGAAAGGCGTAAAAAGCAAGTTTAACGGTTCGCTGATAATTTGCAGGCTTTGCAAGGCTGTGTTGACTACTCCTTCGCTACGCAGCAATACGATCCAGGCGTAGGTTCTCACTAAAAAATTAGTCCAAAATGGAATAATTACCAGCAAAAGCAAAGCATTTCGCCAGCGGGGAGAACGGGTGGCGATGAAGAATGCTAGGGGATAGCCAACTAACAAGCAAGCGGCAGTTGTTAGAAAAGCCAGCCAGAGCGATCGCCCAATTACTCCTAAGAAAAGTCCGCTGAACAAACGCTGGTAGTTGCTGAGAGTAAATATCCAAGTAACACCGCCGTAAGTACCGCGTTCTAAGAAACTGTACAACAGTACAATTAGCACGGGCCAAATGAAGAAAACCATCAGCCATGCCGTAGCGGGAAATAAGAGCAGCAACAGGTTAGTCTGCTGGCGGTTTTTGACACTCATTATTCACTCAAGCGAAATTTAGCACATAATGCAACACATTTTATATCAAATCCGCATTTTATGAATTATTTGACACTCCCCACGGCTAGAAGCCGGGGGATTCTTGCTTCACAGGGATTCCAATGAATTTACCCTCAGCAAGCATCTTCACCGTATGCCCTACGGCTGCCAGTCCTCTAACTAAAACTACTTGAGCGGAGGCTACATCTCTATCTGTTATATACCCGCAGCTTGAACAACTGTGAGTGCGTTCTGATAGGTCTTTTTTGCCTGTTTCTGTACCGCAATTTGGACAAATTTGACTTGTTTTTCTGGCATCTACTTTTTGAAAGTACACACCACGTTTAAAACAAGTTTGTTCGAGAATGTTGAAGAATTGACCAAAACCAGCATCTAAACAATGCTTGCCCAAGATTCCTCTCGATAACCCGACCAGATTCAAATTCTCGACAAAAACCATCCCTGCATCATTGCAGATTTTGTGTGATAGCTTGCGATGCCAGTCTTTTCGGCAGTTGGCTACGTACTCGTGCAGCAGTGCCACTTTTTTCTGAGCTTTCTTCCAATTATTTGAGCCTATGCGTTTTCTACTGACACTCTGTTGCAGTAATTTAAGCTTGCGTTCTGCATCAATAAAAAACTTTGGACGTTTAATTAGAAGCCAATCCGAAGTTGCAATAAAATTAGTCAAGCCAACATCAAGCCCCACTGGGTTTCCATGTGGGATGATATCGGGAATTGAAACGTCCCATTGCAAAGCTAGCATTGCATACCAGCCAGACACACGCTTAACTACGCGCACTTGTTTTAGTATGGCATCACTTGGTATTTCGCGACTTGGGCGAAACTGCACCCAGCCAATCTTAGGTAGTTTAACAGCACTATTTTTGATAGGTTCTACTCCCATCTGAGGAAATACAAAAGAGCGCATCTTCCCAACTTTTTTGAAGCGAGGAAATCCGTGTTTTTGTTCCCACATATTTACAAATGCGCGTTCAAGCCGTTTAAGAGTTTGTTGCAGAACGTGCACTTGAACTGCTTTCAGTGCTGGTATAGTTGCTCTAGCTTGAGTTAAACCCTTACACTGACTGGCGTAGGTCGGTCTGGGTACAGAGGCGGGAATTATATATTCAACGCGAATTGAGCAAGTGTTAATTTGACAACTACGAGATTTAAACCAATCTTTGCGCTCTGCCAGCGCCCAGTTGTATACACGACGGCATTGTTCTAGCCAATCTTCAAAGATTGTTACTTGTACTACTGTGGGCTTAAGTTTGAATTCGTAGGTCAGATTGAACACTTACTTTACCTCCTTGACATATTCTACTCTTTTCTTGAGTTATCGACTGAACGTTTTTTCCAGCAATACAAGAGAACACGAGCTAAATATTCAAGGCGGTTGAAACCGCTACCGACTTACCCCCATGTCTAAAGCCGGGGGCTTGTGTCTCGCTTTTCGGTCATCATTAATAAATTATCAAGAGGTACGCAATGTCAGCAGAATCGTCAACCCCAAAAATAGTCGTCGTCGGTGCAGGATGGGCCGGTTTAGGCGCTACCTATCACCTAGCCCAGCAAGGCTATGACGTAACTTTGTTAGAAGCAGGCCCTTATCCGGGCGGCTTAGTTGCAGGGTGGAAAACCGCCGGCGGGCGTTCCGTAGAAGCTGGAATTCATGGCTTCTGGTATCCCTACAAAAACATCTTTTCCTTAGTCAAGGAATTAGGACTCGATCCCTTCACGCCTTGGACTCGTTCTTGTCAGTATTCACCGGCGGGATTGGAAGTAGAATCGCCGATTTTTCAGGACGAGCCACGACTTCCCACACCGTTAGGAACCTTTCTTTACACCAGATTTAAAAGGCTGCCATTAGTCGATCGGCTTTCAGCGTTACCATTACTCTACGCCGTCCTAGATTTCGACAATTCCGACGAAGCTTGGCGCAGGTACGATCGCGTCACCGCCCGCGAATTGTTCAAACAGTTTGGCGTTTCTGCAAGGCTGTACCGCGATGCTTTTGAACCGATGTTGTTAGTAGGTTTATTTGCACCAGGAGAACAATGTTCTGCCGCCGCCGCTTTGGGAATGCTGTATTATTTTATATTAGCACACCAACCGAATTTTGATGTAGTTTGGTGTCGCGGAACTGTCGGAGAAAAAATCTTTCGTCCCTGGGTCGATCGCCTGGAAAAAATCGGCGCCAAAGTATTGACAAAGCAGCGAGTGAGTGATTTAATAGTTGACAGCAACAACCGAGCAACAGGCGTTGTTTGCGGCGAAGAAACCTTCGAGGCAGATGCAGTTATTTTTGCAGTCGGCGTCACGGGAATGCAAAAAATTATCGGCAGCAGTCCAGCTTTGCAAAATCGCCAAGAGTTTCGGGACGCGATGAATTTGGGTGCAGTTGACGTGTTAGCTGTTCGCCTGTGGTTCGATCGAAAAATTGACATTCCACTGCCTTCTAATGCCTGTTTTGGATTTAGCTCAACTACGGGCTGGACGTTTTTTGATTTGAATGCTTTGCACGACGAATTTCGAGACGAACCGGGAACAGTTGTCGAAGCTGACTTTTATCACGCAAATCAATTAATTCCCCTGAAAGATGAGGAAATTGTTTCCTTAGTTCAGCGGGACTTAGCGACTTGCATTCCGGCTTTTCGGGAGGCAAAAGTAATTGACAGCAGCGCGATTCGGCTGTCGCGGGCAGTGACGCATTTTGCCCCTGGCAGCTATCAGTATTTGCTGCCTGCTGTAACAAGTTATGATAATCTATTCATGAGCGGCGATTGGGTTGTGACCCGCCACGGTTCTTGGTCGCAGGAAAAAGCTTATGTTACTGGTTTGGAGGCGGCAAATTTGGTAATTTCGCGTTTCGGAATCGGCAACAAAGCGGCAATTATTCCCGTGGAAACTGACGAACCGCACATTCAATTCGGGAGAAAGATTAATCAGTTTACTCGCAGTTTGAGTAAAACTTTCATTCCTGATTTTTGGCTGCCATAAGAATAAGGAAATTCGGCAACGGATTAGGTAAGGCATTTAACGGATGTCAGGAAGAAGGGGGATTCCCGTCTGGTTCGCTAAAAGGCCGATCGCACTAAAATCACTGTACAGTCGCACCCGCGCGCCACAGCTTCCGGGATGTTCCCGTGAATCACCTGCTTCAGCAGCCCTTCGCGGCTCGCTCCCAGGACGATCGCATCGCACCGATCGTTCTGAGCCAAATCAATTAAAGCATCAGAAACCGATGTAGCGCAAACCGAAGTCGCTATTATCGAACAGCTAACCCGCCGCTGGATAAACTCCGCTGCTTGCTTTAATTCGCGGCGATCTGGTTCTGCACCAGAAGGCTGGTGAACCTGACACAATTTAATCTCCGGTACAGCACTCGCAGCCACCAAAGCAGGTAGCAGCCGCAAAGCCGCAGCTTGCTTGTAACTGCCCCGAATTGGCACCAACCAGCGGTGCAAACCCATCAGCGTGTGCAGTCCCAATTCTGGCCCTGGAATGTCTGCATTCGGCGGGGAAAATTCAGTCTCAGAAGTCGCTGGTGAATCTGAGGATCTCGCCAATGCGGGATTATCTGCGCCGTCAACTCCTTCGGCATTTAACGGCCATTCTACAGACGCATCTTTCCGCCCGCTCAAAGTAGCCGAAAACTCATTTTTCTTGCGGGTTGCTAATATTTTTTCGCTCCATTTCACCAAAATAACCTCGCAGCCGGCTTGCCGAATTACGGTATCTACCACATCGCCAAAAATGCGTCCTGCGGTGGATTTTTCGCCTTGCCATCCCATTAAAATTAAATCGATATGCCGCTCCTTAATTGTCTCCAAAATTGTGTTAGGCACGTCGTGAGCTACCCGTATTTGGGTGTGTACCGGCAAGTTCCAATTGCGAATAATTCGTTCTGCTTGTTGCAGCAGGCGGCGGCTTTTGGTTGTCCGCACTGCGGTTTCTGAGGGGGAACTGTTGCGGGGTACTAAGATGATTTGCAAGCATTCTAATTCGTAATTGCGATCGCGCGCGATCGCCGCCGCCAGCCGCAGCAAAGCGGGTGCTGTTTGGGGATTGGAAAGCGGCACTAATAAGCGGCCGTTTCCGACTTGCGGAGCTCTGGTTTGATAGACTACATAGGAAGGTTCTGGATGCGGGCCCTGGGTTGTTTCTCCGCTGAGGCGATCGGATTCAACTCGGATAATGTCGCTGCGGGTAATAATTCCCACCAAATGGCGGCCTTCTACGACCGGCAAGCGGCTGATATTGTAGTTGTTGAGCCGGTACAAAACCTCGCTTAAAGTATCGCTTGCTTTGACTGCGATCGGCTGTGCAGTCATAAATTCTTTGAGCAGCGAGTTGCCGGACAAATTGCGATCGCTGGCATTTGCCAAATCGGTTTGACTGACAATTCCGACTAATTTGCCATCTTCAACTACAGGAAATCCTCGGTGGTGCGATCGCGAAAAAGCCTGCATCACTTCATCGAAAGTCAGCAAACTTGAAAGAGTTTCAACTCGGCGCTGCATCACGTCATCTGCGTGCAAGTCGCTCAAAGTATTGCTCGCAGCTTTTGCCTTTGTCAGTTGAATGCCGTTAAAATCCAAAAGGCGAGTGTACAGCGAGCCACTTTCTACCTTTTCTGCGACTAAATAAGCCACTACAGAACAGATCATCAAAGGCAGCACTAATTTGAAATCCGCCGTAATTTCAAACACAATTACTACCGCAGTAATCGGCGCCCTAGAAACCGCACAAAAAAACGCTCCCATTCCCGCTAAAGCGTAAGTTACCGGCAAACCGATCCCCAGGGAATCTGCCTGGACAATGCCCACCATGTGACCGAGTGCAGAACCGAGAACTAGGGCAGGGGAAAACAATCCTCCCGGAGCTCCAGAAGCAGAGGAAATAATTGTCAGAAAAAAGTGAGCTACAAAAGCAATTAAACTCGTTATCCCGCTTGCTTCACCGGTCAGCAGAAACTCCCGCAAACCCGTATTGTTGCGGAAAGTTTCTGGGAGAATAGCTATTACCGAACCGCAGATTATGCCAGCTAGAGCCATTCGCGCAGGCAAAGCTAATTTGAGCGATCGCCTGTTAAATTGCAAGCTAGCCATAATCCCTTTGGTGAACAAAGCTCCCAGCCATCCCGCTAAAACTCCTAACAGAATGTAAAATGGGATTTCCTGAGCATCAAAACTGGTTTGGTAGGCGCGAAGGTTCAAACTTAAACTATCGCCGCCCAATAGCTGCGAGACAACTGCACCGATAAATGAAGCGATAATTGCAGTCCCTAAAGTCAATCCCGAAACGTCGTGCAGCAGTTCTTCAACTACAAACAAAACTCCTGCAATGGGAGTATTGAAACCAGCAGCCAATCCCGCAGCAGCACCGCAAGCAATCAATTGTCTGCGGTAGTCTGGGGAAGTAGGCATCAAGTGACCGATCCAGCCGGCCAAAGATGCTCCTATTTGCACAGTCGGGCCTTGCCTTCCTAAAGTTAAACCGGAACCAACTGCTAAAATAGTCGTCAAAAGTTTGGCGACAGCTACTCGCAAATCTAAGGAAAGATTGACTCCGCCGAGAGCAGCTTTGACGTGAGGAATGCCGCTGCCTGCCGTTTCTGGAGCCAAACGTTCAACCAATAAACCTGTCAGCAACCCGCCGGATAAACCGACGCCCGGCAGTAATATCCAAGCTGGGATTAATGTCGAGGTAGCAACTCGCCAACTGCCGAGCCATCCGACTCCTGACTTTAGCAAAACGCCTGCCAGTCCGGCCACTAAGCCGATCAGACAAGCTTCAAAAATAGCGAGGCGTTTCGGTCGTAAAAACAGTTGAGATTTGATGACCCTGGAAGGCTCCCTAAATTGTTTAGGGATAGTAATGTACGGCATAAATTTGGAGGGACTTTTTAACCGCTGATGCACGCAGATTAACGCAGATTTCTAGAATCTATCTGCGTTAATCTCCGGCTGTTTACCCGATAATTTCCACCAATGTTTTTAAATCGGGGACTTCTAAATCTGGCTTGCCGCTAGCCGGCATTGTTGCCCCAGATCCTGGTTTGTCGTGTCGCCGATTTACCCAAACTGTTGATATTCCCATTGATGCGGCGGGTACAATGTCGTGATATACACTCTGAGCAACGTGCAGCAGTTTTGCCGGTGCTATTCCCATTGTTTCTAGGGCTATTTCAAAGTTGCGAGTTGACGGTTTGTACGATCGCACTTGTTCGGCAGTAATCAACCAGTCGAGTTCAACTTTTAAGTGTTTCGCTGTACCAGCAAACAAGTCATCGTCTATATTAGAAATTACTGCCAGTTTGTATTTCTGCTTGAGTGCTGACAAGGCTGCAACGGTATCGGGAAATGGTTGCCAATTTTTTACGGAATCAACCAAACCGTTGATTTCTGTTTCTGTCGGTGCAAAATCAAATTTTTGACCGAACTTTTTCACTATTTTTTGCAAAATATCCCGATATTTTATATAATAATTATTTGGGTTTTCTAGTTCGGATTCAAATTCAGCAAAAAGCTCTAAAATTCCCTCATCGCTGGAATCAATTTCCCGATTTGACAGCAATTGTTTCAAGGCGGACAATATCCCACTTTCCCAATCTATCAGAGTACCGTAGCAGTCAAAGCTCACAACTTCAAATTGATTGAATTCAAGCATAGTTCGCTCCTAGTTTAGGGTTGATATTCAGCAAAAACTTCAATTTTTCCGACAATGTTTTGATTGAATTGAGCCAATTCTTCTGCCGGAA
Source organism: Microcoleus sp. F8-C3 (assembly GCA_036704825.1). Lineage (GTDB taxonomy): Bacteria > Cyanobacteriota > Cyanobacteriia > Cyanobacteriales > Microcoleaceae > Microcoleus. Next base: position 45,037 of record JAUBSN010000008.1, read on the forward strand.
TCCAATATTCTTGGTGAATCGAGCTGCCGACAGTTTGTACGGGATATTGTTTCAAGAATTCTGCCGCAACCCGAAAGCGGGTGACATAGCCGAAATATCCCGATGCTGCATCTCTTGTATTCCAATCTCGCGCGATTTGTATGGCATAGGCTTTGTGAAGTACGGGATAAAAAATAGGCTGAAAGGATAAGCGCGGGGGAAATCCCATAAAATCGCTTTCTTTAATCAGTTCCATTTCTTTTTTGCCGACGGCTCGGAACAGCGTTACTGTTTCTTGCTCTGATATATTGATATTTTTAAACCACGCTTTCCAACCGTCCCAATTGTGAACTATTTTAGCCAATTCAGCGTAACCGGCAGCGCGGGGATGGGCACCATCGTTTTCGGTAAGTTCTTTTTGCCAAATTTCAGATTTTTGCAGCGGGGTGCAAACATCTAGATAAGGCACTTGTAATTCGCTGCAAACTTGGGAAAACAGTTCGGATAAGTTGGCAATCCGGCTTGTGCGATCGGCATCGATAACTGGCGGCGGCCCTACCATTAAGACTGGAAATGTTTTTTGGGCTGAGGTGAGAATAGAGCGGGCATTTTCAATTGATTTCTCAACTTCTATGCGAATTTTTTCGTTTTCTAGGTAAGTGTCGTTGACGCCAAAAGAAAATACTATTCTGCCGTCGCTGTAGTGAGGTAAGCGGCAATAAACTTCGCTGAACCAGCGAGTTTCTATATCGGCACTGGTTTCTCCCCTTATTCCTAAATTGTAGTAGGTAATATCGTGTCCTTGTCCGCAAGCGGCCGCACAAATCCGTCCTGTCCAACCGAGACATTTTGGATCGCCAGTACCGTTTACAAAAGAATCGCCGATAAAACAAATACGCATACTATGTGTGGGGATTGGGAATGGGGAATGGGGAATGGGGAATCGGGAATAGGGAATAGGGAATGGGGAATTGTTGACTGTTAACTGATGACAGTTGACTGTTAACTGATGATTGATGATTGATGACAACTGACAACTGCCAACTGACAACTGACAACTGACAACTGACATTAATTCTTGCCGATGACGGACAATCCCTCTACAATTACAGACGGTGTGTGGCAAGAACCGTTCCACTCGGAGTCTCCTCCCAATTCTACTAATTGTTTGAGGACATTGTAGACGTTGCCTGCTACCATTGTGTCTTTGATTCTGCCGACTATTTGACCTTTTTTGACTCGGTAGCCGAGATCGACGTTTATTGAAAAATCGCCGGAAATTCCGGCACTGCCGCCAAGCATTTGATCGACTACAATTCCGTCGTCTAATTGAGCGATTAAATCGATTAGCGAAAGCGAACCTGGTTTAATCAAAACATTGAACAAACTGGGCGTCGGATAGCTGCCCAAACCCGGGCGAAATCCGTTGCCGGTGGTGCCGCTGCCCAAGGCTCGACCGGTGGTGCGATCGGTATAAAATAGCTGCAACACTCCGCTGTTGATAAAGACGATCGCCCGAGTGGGAGTACCTTCGTCGTCAAAAGGACAGCTATAGGGCCCGATATCCGGCTGCTGCGAGAGGGTGACAAGCGGCGATGTCACTTGTTGGCCCAATCGATCGTTCCAAGGCGAAGCGCCTTCGAGTACCTGTTTGCCGTTCAACGCCGCGCAGACAGTCCCCCACAGCAAGTCTGCCGCTTTGGCTGTAAACAGCACCGGCACGCGGCCCGTGGCGGGAGCTACATTGTCTTTCGCCCATTCTAAACGCTGCAAAACCCGCTTGGCACTGGTGTTTAAGTCGAGGGTGCCGCGTTCGGTTTCGCCTTCCCAAATGTTGAGGAAATCTTCGCCCCGCACTAATTCTGCTGACAAGTAACCGCTGAGGGTGGTGTCGGTGTGACTCGAATCCAAGCCTAGTGTGTTCAGCAAGCGGGTGCTTTCGATTTCGCAGTCGAGTTCGGCGGTGCAGAGGCTTTCGGGATAGGCTTCGCGGACGATCGCGATCGCCTCTTTTCCCCAGTTTACTAGCTGTTGGGCCGGCACCGACACTCCGCGATCGGGATAAACAACTTTCTCACCAGTGCCGAGTTCGATGGTTTCCGGTTCGTTGAGTTGCGAAAGCGCGATCGCCCTGTCCACCAAAATTTGCGGTTCCACGGGCCCGTAGGCCACCGCCAAACCCGGCCGCCCGTCCCGCCACAGCCGCAGGGCAATACCTTCTGCTTGGGCGGTTTCTAGCTGTTTGAGGCGGTTTGCTTCAAAAAAGACCGGCCGCGAGAGCGATTGCGATTCCAATACCTCAGCAGCTTCTGCACCTGCTTTGGTGGCTAATTCTAACAGTTGTTCTGCTGATTGGTCATTGGTCATTGTTGTCGGTGGTTGGTAATGGGCGTCAGTCGATTTTCGATTTTCGATTTTCGATTAAAGAATTGGCAATAACTTACTGGATATGGGTTGGGAACACGGGTCTACATTTAGATTTTTTTGGGAAACTGCTGGAATGGGCGATAACCAGATTTTACAGTCATTGGTCATCAGTCATCAGTTAATAATCTACCGTCATTAGTGATGAGTCAACAGCTATATTCACTCATCACTAATGACTGATGAATAAGCTGCGGAGCATCTAAATTGAATACAGAGACGGGCTTTCCTGCCCGTCCCACAAAAATTGTAGAAAAATTTACTGTCAACTTAGATGCACAACAGCTTAATGACGAATGACTGATGACTAAATAGTTAGTTCGTACAGCAGCCAAAACCCTGCAAAAGATTCCGATTCGGGATTCGACTGAATTGCTAAGAAGTGTACTTTTTTTGCTTGCTTTTTCGCGGCTTCAAATCCTTTCCCTTCTTTCTCAGTTGCTGCGTTTCTGAGATTAGCTAAAATCCAGCGATCGTTAGCTCCCGTATCTAATACCAGCCTAGCGGGCGGGCCGCTGTCAAATTTGATAAAAGCCAACTCCAAACCCGACATCCAACCTGCCAGGGCGGTTGCTCTCGACGAGTAGATAATCAGTCCCGGAATTTGCGTTTCCGGGCCCAGGCCTGTCATCGGCAGCCCAAAAGCTTCGCCAAATCCGATATCCCACTCGGACATTTCGTCAAACGCTGCGATCGGCAAACTCACAAACGCCCATTTTTCGCCGATTAAAGCATCCGGCAGCGCAACTGGCGTTTCGGGTACAAATTGAACGCTCGGGTTCACAACCGGTTGATAGCCCGGTTCAGCGGGATAAACCTCTTGCATCCGTTCTTCCAGCCACAGGCTGAGGGCGAGGGTGCGGCGGCTGCAGGCTGCGGGAATGTCCAACTCCTCGCAGGCTTTAGTAATCATGTTCGCCATTTGGCGGCGGAAAAAGCGGATTTTTTCGGGGCGTTTCGGCGCTGCGGCGATCGCATCTTTAATTGCACCTGCCAGCCACAGGGAATTCACGGTAGAACTGGAGCAAAATTGCGAGTAGCGAAACAGAGATTCGGCCTTGTCGCCTACATTCAGCGGGCTTTCGCAGATCAACACTTCCCATTTTTTTTTCTCTCGCTCGTCTAGGATTGGACGGCTGTAAAAGTCGAGTTCCCAAATAGTAGCCATGCCGCGCTGTTAAAATTTAATCCTTTCTCATGTTACCGGACGGCGGGCAAGTTTCTGATTCTGACAATTTAAGGCTGATTTTCACTTTCAAGGGCGATCGCACTTTCCCTCCTATTGCCACTTTCCCTTGCAGCTTCCCGTGTAATTTTTGGCAGCAGTGCACAACCGGACGCATTAGCATCTCTTCGGAGAACTTTCGCGGAGCAATCTCAACCTGCGATCGTTTGTTAAACTTGTGCCAGCCACGGAAAACAAACAGTATAGCTTGATTCCATGAGACAAATCATTCTCGCAAAGATTGTTTCTACCTTACAACCTTTAGATTTTGTTCTCGCTTTGTGGCAAGGAGGTTCCGCAGCCCACGGATACACCGACGAGTGGTCAGACCTCGATATTGCAGTTGTGGTTGAAGATAACTGCGTGGAAGAAACATTTGAGATTGTGGAAAAAGCCCTCGCAGAAATTGGCGAAATCGAACTCAAACATCGAGTTCCCGAACCAGCTTGGCACGGTCAGTCGCAGTGTTTCTGGCGGCTCAAAGAAACCCCGCCTTTTTTGGTAATTGATTTTGCAGTTTTTCGGCGCAGCAGCCGCAACGATTTTCTGGAAATAGAGAGACACGGACAAGTGCCGATCGCCTTTGACAAAGCTAATCTAATTGTACCCCCTATTTGGGATAAAAACCAGCATTTCTCCCAAATGCAAACCCGATTCAACGAAATTAAAATCCGTTTCGATTTGCTGCAACCTCTGGTTAAAAAAGAGATTTACCGCGAACATTTAGTAGATGCGATCGGAAACTATCACAATTGGACGCTTCTACCATTAGTCGAACTGCTGGGCATGATTTACCGTCCGCACAGATACGACTTTGAACTAAAATATTTTAGCCGAGACTTTCCGCCCGAAATAGTCGCTCGCGTTGCACCGCTTTTCTGCATCGCCAACCTTGAAGATTTGACCGCAAAACAGCAAATAGCTGAGGCTTTTTTTGCAGAAACCTTGCCGCTTGCAGAAGCTAATTTTTACTCTGAGAATGCCCTAAGACTACCGCAATAGGCTCAAGGTTTCGTACCGAAAGCGATTAATATAGTAGCATCAACCTTAAAGATTAACCTCCCGTGACAAAACTCAGCGTCAACATCAACAGAATTGCCCTCCTCAGAAACTCTCGAAACATCGGCATCCCCAGCGTTACCGAAGCCGCAAAAACAGTAATTGCCGCCGGAGCCCACGGCGTTACAGTCCATCCCCGCCCGGACGAAAGGCACATCAAAGCTACCGATGTTTACGAATTAGCCAAAATGCTAACTGTCGAGTTCAACATCGAAGGAAATCCATTTCAGCCGCCATTTATGGATATAGTTTGCGATGTAAAACCGGCTCAGTGTACCTTGGTGCCGGACGCTCCCGACGTGCTAACATCCGATAGCGGTTGGAATATTCCCGAAAATCGCGATCGGCTCTTACCAATCATTGAAAAATTAAAAGACAACGGCATCAGAGTCAGCTTGTTTATGGATGCAGATGCTGCTCTCATGCCGCTAGCAAAAGAAGTGGGAGCAGACCGAGTAGAACTGTATACGGAACCCTACGCAACTGCTTTTCGCGAAGGTAGAGTAGAATCTGTTTTTCAACAATATGTCTTAGCAGCTAAAGCGGCCCAATCAGCAGGTTTGGGAGTGAATGCCGGACATGATTTAAATTTGCAAAACTTAGCTAAATTTTGCTCTATTCCTGATATTCTCGAAGTATCTATCGGTCATGCTTTAATTGCGGAGGCGCTAGAAATGGGATTGTTCAACACAGTACAAGCTTACCTGAAAATCCTCGCAGGTTCGTAGTACAATTTAACCTACTTTAATCGGGCGAATTTGGCAGTGATAAACTCGTTTGTATCAGAGATCCTGACTAAATCTGCCCGACCTAAATACAGGATAAAAACTTACGAAAAGAATGTTTGGGCGCGCTACAAATATGGTAAAGTGCGGTTTGCCACGCCCTAGATAATTAGACGATCGTCAGAAATGAAGTAACACTACGGGCTGTCACCCCCAGGGGGCGCTAGCCGTTTTATAGTAGCAAGGCAGAGCCAGAATCCCAGACACCGCGTTTTTTGCGTGTGGGCATTTCTTTAGCAAGAACCTCGGAAAAAGCTTTAATTTTCCTAGACGAAATTACTAATATTCTGTGATGAGATGATGCGTAAGGAGTATCATTAAAATGTCCCGACAAATTGAGGCTACTACTTAGCTCCCGCGCTGCCAATTTGCTACCAGCAGGTTTTGTGCAAGTACGGGATATTTACGTGTATCCTATATCCTCCTGTAGCCTCTGTGCGATCGCCAGATTTAATCCGGTGAAAACAGGCAAACACAAGTAACCATATACAATTCCTTACCCCTCCTCGGTAGTGCGACATGAAAAAACTAATTTTACTGACTGGAATGCTACTCATGATGACGGCAAAATCAGTATTTGCCAGCCCAGTAGCCCCCAAAATTGCGCCGAGCGAGCTGATGGCTGCCTCGGAAATTACAGAAACCCTTAACAAACCCGTTACCTCTGAAGCAGTTTCAAACCTCGAACCAATCAAGCGAATGTCAACCTCGGAAATCCGAGAAACCATCAACCAACCCACCACCTATATTTTTGAAGGCATCAAAGGGCGAGAACTCACTCTCTCCCTGTGGGCGGGACAACTGACAGCCGAACTGTACAGTCCCAATGGTGAAAATATGGGGGTTATTGAAAAAGCAGACAATCAGTGGATTGGTCAGTTGCCAGAGTCAGGCATCTACCGCGTGCGAGTTACCCCGAAAGGTGAAACCACCAGCTTCGTACTCGGACGCGACTTTAACGCCAAGTGGACTTATAGACCCGATCGCGCAATTCCCATAGCCTTTAAGGAAAAACAAGCCACAATTAAACTCAAAATGTCCGGCTACCAAATCCAGCCCATCACGGTTCAAGGCAAGCAGGGACAGACAATTATGGTGACAGCTAGCAACAAAAATCTAGATCTGGCGATCGAATCTCCGTCGGGACAACTCCTGGATCAAGGCGAAGGTCAAACTTTTGCTCAACTCCCGGAATCCGGCACTTACCGGGTGATTGTAGTTGCCAAGAGGCCGGTCAAGCCCTCAATCCGAGTTTCTCTGCAATAGCAGAGATTGCAGAAATACTCTTGAGGGCGATCGAATTTGCGCCGCCCAAAAAAACAGCTCGCCAACGAGGCGAGCTGTTTTTTGCGTAAAATCAACCTTGGATCAGCGCTTCAAAACGTTCTTGTTTCCAAATGCAGCTTAAATCCGAGTCAGCTAAAGCTAGGTCTCGGTATAAATTGGGAATCAACTCAACAGCCCGCTGCAAATTGTCAAGGGCCAAATCAGCAAATCCCAGTAGCGCATAACAGCAAGCTTTATTGTAGAAAGCGTTAGCAAAATCAGGATTTATTTCTAAGACTGTTTCGTAGCAAGCAATCGCCTCAGAGTAGCAGCCTTTTCGCGCCAATTCCACACCCCGGTTGTACCAAATCAAATAATCTTCAAAGGGACGCTCAGGTGCAGGAGTGAACTTGGCATTTCTCTGATTTAAACCTACTAATTTCTCCAAAGCAACTCTCCGTTCGCCCACAGCATCGGCTCTGCCCGGTTGTAGAGCGATCGATCGGCTAAAACTAGCCACTGCTTGTTTGTAAAGTCCCATAGAGTTCGCAGCTATACCGCGATTGTACCAAGCCTTCGCGTCATCAGGCTTAAATTCGATCGCCCTGTCAAAACTGTTGAGCGCCTGATAGTAAAGCTTGAGTTCCAACAAAGCATTACCTCGGTTGTACCACGCCCAAGCAGCCTCCGGGTATAATTTTAAAGAGCGATCGAAACTCAGAACCGCCTTCTGGTAAAGTCCCAGATCGATCAGCGTCAGTCCCCGGTTGTGCCAAATACTCGCCGCGCACGGACTGAACTCCAGAGCCCGGTCAAAACTGTTGAGAGCATCCATTGGGCGGCCCAACTTTCCTAAAGCAATAGCCCGGTTGTGCCAGCCAAAACTCGCATTCGGCTCCACCGCCAAGGCTTCATCAAAACTCTTCAGCGCTTCTAAGTGCCGTTCTAATTTCCCCAGAGCCATACCTCGGCCGAACCAAGCCTTATAATGATCTGATTGCAACTTCAAAGCTCTGTTAAAGTTCGCCAGAGCAGCATGATCGTCGTTAGCTTCGAGGTGGCGGGAACCGAGATGGTAATACCAAGCCGCTTCCAAGTTTTGAATTAAGTTCATAATATTTTGCATCTATCTTAGGGATGATTCTAGCTGAAATCCTAGGTGGAGTAAAACTGTAATTCCACTAAAAATATGAAAAATTTGATACAGGGCGATCGCCCGTACACACTGCTAGTAACAACCTCAACAATTGGCAATCCCAAATAACTATTTTCCTCTCGTAAAATGCTCTTTCAGCTAACCGCACTCATCGTTTTTGAGAGCTGCTGCTAATCTTAAATCTGCCTGCATCAGGCAACTATTACCGCATCCCGAATTAGGTTTGCAGTTACACAAAGAGTCCTAGGGCGCCCAAGTCTAACTGCAAATCTCATAGTGCGATCGAACTTCTGCTTGCCCAATTCAAGCAACCACAACCGCTGTTTTAGCATTCTCACTCAACAGCAACTGGCCTGTTGCATCAATACTAAAATCTTTCCCCAGCAGAAAACCCTGGCCCATCAACCGCTGGCAAACAACCAGGGCAGTAATGCGGCGAATTTCTTCCATCACGTCAGCAGGAATCAAATAACTCAAACTCCAGATTACCGAATCGCAGTCAGACCAAATCAAACGCTCAATACTGACAATCATCAAAGCAGCTACACTGTCAACAGACAGCCGCCCTCTGAGATCGGCAATCAAATCTTTACCAATTAAGCTATTGCGACTCATCATCGCTCTAGCCATCTTCCCAATTTCTTGTTCGAGTTCTAAATGATTCATGATTGGCACTGGCTTTGATATTTTTAAACCACTACTCAGAGTAAAAACAGTAGCCGCTACCAGGTTCTGCCCTAGCGTAGCTGACGCAGGCTCTACCGCAACTCTTTTAACAAAGTATACCTAAAGAAAGATCGAAAATGTATCTAAAGACAGATACTAAAGTATAATTTTTTTAACTTAACTAGAGCTGCGAAGTCCTAGAAGAGTTACTGGCAGCAGCGAATGAGCGCATTTTTGCCCGCCGAGGCCCAGAGAAACGTTGATATAGTAAAGGATTTCTGAATGTGGTACTTGACACTCTCAGCGCTCTCCTATGCGGCGATCGTAGGTGGATAGACAATTAATGAACTTTCTGCAACCATCGTTAGGTGGTAAAATGAGGGGTTGCTTAGCAAAGGAGTTGATGAGTGAAGGAAAATATTTCTAAACTACATCATCCTGCGGTTAGAGGAGTTGTCAAGCGAGTACCCCTAATTGGTTGCTTGCTGATCGCGGTTTTTAGCTGCTGGCTCTATCAAACTTTGCCAGTTCAGGCAGAGACTGTTACATCTCCAAAAAGTTGTCAAATAGGAGTTTACTTAACATCCTTGCGAGATTTTCATCCAGCAGAGAAGTCGTTTACTACAAACTTCTGGATCTGGAGCGTTTGTCCTTTTGAGACTCCAAAACCTTTGGAAAGCCTGAAGGTTGTAAATAGCAAGGAAGTTAACAAGAATTACACAAGTTTTTCCCGAAGCGAAAATCTGTCGGATATATTTAAGGCAAGTAAAAACGTATTCTGGTCTGAAGAGGAGATTAGCGCAACTTTATATCACAACTGGGACACAAAAAATTATCCATTCGATCGCCATGTATTGCAAATTCCCCTTGAGGAAACACAGTTAGATGCTTCAATCTTCGTTCACGCCCCAGATTTTGCGAACACAGGTTATCCGCAAGACCTAGATTTGGAAGGTTGGGCAATTCAAGATTTTAGAATTTCTCAAGAGAATTTTACTTATAGGACAAGCTTTGGTAGTCCGGACATAAAAAGAAAACTAAATTCCCGATCGCGCTTAGTTATTTCAATTACAATCAACCGCGAGAGTAAAGTTAGCTTTTTTAAACTTGTGATGGGAGTTTATGCTGCGGTTGCACTCTCAATAATGGCATTGTTGCTGGATGAAGAATTAATGGGCATCCTTGTTGGTAATTTGTTTGCAGTTATAGTGAATCTGCAAGCAGCGACCTCAGATTTGGGTAGCAGCAATTCTGTCACCCTGATTGATTTCATCCACATCATCGCCATCATTTACATCTTCCTAACAGCAATTCTGCTGGTCTACACTCGATTTTTAAGTGAATCCGACCAGGCGCATTTGTCACGGTATTTAAGGCGCAGCCTTGCTGTTCCGATCCTGGCTGGCTCATTCGTTGTTCTTAATATTGTTGTCATTTCTCATGCGGCGATCGTGGGTTAGATCAAAACGCCAGTACACAAAAGATTACCAAATAATTTAGTCCTTGCTTATTTGGCGCTCATGTGCTAACGTTGAATAAAAAGTTTATATTCTAAAAATATTCACTCATCCCGACTAAAAACTGATCGTTATAAGTGTTAATTCTACTATTCTACGCAGGGAATGACCTCTACGCGATCGACAGTTCGTACATTGTGGAGGTAATTCCACGAGTCAGCCTCAGAAAGGTGCAGCACGTACCAGAATACGTTCCCGGTTTGTTTAACTACCGGGGAGTAGTCTTGCCCGTGATCGATTTGTGCCATTTGATCCAAGGTACACCGAGTCGATCGCACCTCAGTACCCGCATCATGATCGTCAAATATCCCCGCCCAAACGAGTCGCTACAATATGTAGGGTTGATGGCAGAGCGGGTGACGGAGACCCTAAGTATATCAAACAGAGATATTACGGATTCCAGCATTCGAGTTGAGGAAGCACCCTACTTAAGCGGTACGATTGTCGATGAAAAACGGATTATTCAATGTGTCGAGCTTGAGCGACTTTTCAGCGATGAGCGACATAATTACTTGCTGATGGGTGAAGAAACTTAATCAAAATGAGTGTTAATGGAGAATATGTTGAACAAAATTATTAACCGTCTAATACTGGGCTTCTCGATTCCTATTGTTTTCCTAATCCTATTCGGAGCCATCATTTATTCAAGCACTGCTCATTTAATCAAATTGCAGGGAGACTCAAAGCAAATCGTTGAAAACATCAGAGATATGGATGAGTATGTTTATGATGTCACGAGAATTATCGCCAGTATCCGAGGATATGCCCTCTATCCGAAGGATCAGTACTATCGCGGGACTTACGATCAAGCCCGAGAATCAATGCTTCAAAACAAGCAGGATTTGGCAAAAGTTGTCGATCCACAAGCTCAAGCAGTAATCAACGACTTGATTAAGATTGGTGATGACTACGATCGCGTGGCAGCGGGTATTTATCCACTCGTCGATGCCAATAAGCTGAATGAGGCGAAAGAAGAAATTTTAATCCCCCGGGTTGCCAAACTTGAAGACGCCCGCCTTCGTGCGCTTACCATTCTTGACAATCGACTCAATGAGAATCTACGAGAGGGCGAGCAAGCCAAGAATTTTGAGAATCTGGTGATTATTCTGGGAACGCTGTTGACGCTGCTGGCAACCGTGGTGACAGGCTTGTGGGTGGCTTCACCCATCCAGCGACAGCTTCCAAGAGTGGTGCAAGCAGCAGAGCAGATTGCTGATGGAGATTTACAGCAAACAATTGAGCCGAATCAAGATGGTAGCGAAATTGGTCAATTAATGACCGCGTTTCACAATATGTCCAAAAATCTGAACTCGCTAATTCTCCAGATGCAAAAGTCTGGAGTGCAGATCGGCACTTCCGCAACTCAGATTGCAGCAGCCGGTAAAGAGTTAGAAGCCACTGTTACAGAACAACTAGCTTCAACCAATGAAGTGAGTGCAACCTCGCAGCAGATTGCCACCACTTCTAGAGAGCTAGTCAAGGTGATGGACCAGGTGGCGCTGATGGCGCAGTCTACAGCAATTGCTGCAGGTGCGAGTCAAAATGACTTAAACCGGATGGAAACGGTAATGCGCCAACTTTCGGCTGCAACCACCTCGATCGCGACAAAACTTGGGGTGATGAATGAAAAGGCCAACAACATTAACAGTGTTGTGACGACCATTAATAAGGTTGCCGATCAGACCAACCTGCTGTCGCTAAATGCGGCGATCGAGGCAGAAAAAGCTGGAGAATATGGAGCGGGTTTCGCGGTTGTAGCACGGGAGATCCGCCGATTGGCTGACCAAACCGCCGTCGCCACCCTGGAAATTGCCCAGATGATCAAGGAGATGCAGTCGGCAGTTTCTACTGGGGTAATGGAAATGGATAAGTTTAATAAATCTGTTGTTGATAGCGTTGCGGATGTCAGCAAGATTAGCGATCAGGTTGCTCAGGTAATTCAGCAGGTGCAAGGATTAACGCCACGCTTTGAGCAGGTGAGTCAGAGCATTGAGGAGCAATCGATGGGATCACAACAGATTAGTGAAGCGATGGGGTACCTGAGTCAAGCATCTCAGCAGACGGTGGACGCTTTACGGGAGACGAACAGTGCTTTAGGGCAGCTTGATGGGGCGGCACATGGATTACGATCAGAAATTGCTCGATTCAAAACCGCTTAGGCTTAAAGATGGTACTATCTGCGATCGCGACATTACTGAGCCAAACTATAGGCTTAGACCCCGATTCAATAGGCTCCAACTGGATTGCCAGAGCCGCAGAGAATCGTCGAGTCTGCTGTAAATTGCCTGACTTGGAGAGCTATTGGGCACGCTTAAAAACCTCCGCTTCAGAATTACAGGAGCTGATCGAACTACTCATCGTGCCAGAGACCTGGTTTTTCCGGGATGGTAAACCGTTTGATTACCTGAAAACCTACGTCACCTCGGAATGGCTGCAGTCGCCAAACCGCAATCCGCTCCAACTGCTGAGTGTCCCATGCTCTACGGGCGAAGAACCTTACTCAATGGCGATCGCCCTACTAGAAGCGGGTCTGCTTCCGAAACAGTTCGCGATCGATGCGATTGACATTAGTCATGGATCCCTGGCAAAGGCCAAGCGCGCAGTCTACACCAAAAACTCCTTTCGCGGCGATGTTTGGACAGGGCGAGAGCGCTACTTTCAGCAAACGGCGGAGGGTTACGAACTATGCCAGCCCGTTAGGGGGCTCGTCAATTTTCAGCAGGGGAATGTAATGACCTCCCTTACGCTCCTTCAAAAGAAATACGACATCATCTTCTGCCGCAACTTGTTGATCTACCTGCAATCAGAAACGTGCTCACAGGTATTAGCAGCGATCGATCGCCTACTCATACCAGGAGGGTTACTGTTTGTTGGAGCGTCTGACACGGGAAAAATTGTCGCAGACAAGTACGTCTCTGTCCGTCAGCCTTTCACATTTGCTTATCGAAAATCGAAACCATCGCTGCCAAAACAGGCACCCCTCAATATTACTCAACTCAGACAGATGCCCTCTCAACTAATAACTCCTCAAACCATTGCTAAGAAATCTTTAGGAGTGAAAAATTCCTCTGCGCCCGACACTCAGCCAATCAAAGAATCCGATCCATCTGCGAGTTCAAAGGATTTAAGCCCTCAACCAACATCGTCTCTTGATTTACAAACAGTGAAAAAGTTAGCGGATGACGGGCGATCTGCAGAAGCGATCGCGCTTTGTAACTCCTATCTTATTCATAATCCAACGAGTGCGGCTGCCTACACTCTCTTAGGAGAACTATATCAGGCCCACCAGCAGAATGCCGAAGCAGAGAGATGTTTTCAACGTGCTATATACTTGGAGCCAACCTCTTATGAAGCGTTAGTTCACCTCGCCTTATTGAAGGAAAATCAAGGCGATACAGTAGGGGCAAAAATCATTCAGCAGCGAATTCAGCGCTTGCAGCACCGTCTCAGAACAGAAGCTTAGAAAGGGAAACGTGATATGTTAAAAAATCTCTCCATGCAGGCACGGCTCATCTTCGCGTTCATGTTCATGGGGATTTTGGTGCTGATTGTAGCACTGGTAGGTCTCAGCGGCAGCTCTCGCTTGAGTAAGCACATCGACTCCCTAGCCAGCAATAGTGTGCCCAGCATCTCCGGCTTGTGGAAAATTAACGAAGGAAAAACCCAGATCGAATCATCAGAACGGGGCTTGCTGAATATCAATCTAAACAAAGGTGCGCGGCAGGCAGAGATCGATCGCATGGATAACGCCTGGAAGCAAATTCAGGAAGGGTTTCAGCAGTACGAAGCGACTCCTAAGTCGGACGCTGAACAGAAGGCATTTAAAGACTTTTTGAATACGTGGGATGCGTGGAAGAAAGCCCATGAGGAATTTTTGAGGCGCAATCTCCAGTTTGAGAGACTGGGAGTTTTCAATCTATTTGAAAATTCAGCGGGGAATGCTGGTTTGGCGATCGCTGCCTACAAAGAGCTTGAGAAGCAAGTTCAGGTAAACCGTCAACCCTTCACAGACGCCACCAATAAACTTTTGGAGGTGTTGAAAATGAATCAGGATTCGACAGCGGAAACAGAACGCGTATCGGCGAAAGATGTTTCTCAAGTCGGATTTTGGGCATTTGTGGCAATCCTGATCGGTCCGGGAACTGCGCTGTTATTTGGAATTTTCTTTAGCAACACGATCGCCAAACCTTTAGGAGCCAAAATTGCAGGGGTAGTTGACATTGCCCAAAAGATTTCAGCAGGAGACTTAACCAGCCAAATTTCCCTCGCTGACCAGGAAGATGAAGTTGGCCAACTGCAGAATGCCTTTTACACCATGAATAAAGACCTGAATGCGCTAGTCAACCGCATTCAACAATCAGGTAATCAAATCACCAGTTCTGCCGACCAAATTACGGCATCTGGAAGAAACCTGGAAGCAACGGTTACAGAACAGGTTGCTTCAACGAATGAAGTCAGTGCAACGGCCCATGAAATTGCCGCGACATCAAGGGAATTGGTGAAAACAATGGAGCAGGTTGCTGCAATGGCTGAACAGACAACTGTGGCAGCCGGTAACAGTAAAGACAATCTGAACCACATCGATTCTGTGATGCGCCAGTTGCTAGAAGCTACTCAGGTAATTTCCTCCAAGCTGGAAATCATGGACAAACGAGCCAACAATATCAGCAGAGTGGTGACAACCATCACGATTGTGGCAGATCAAACCAACTTGCTTTCGCTCAATGCAGCACTGGAAGCCGAGAGAGCCGGAGAATACGGCGCGGGCTTTTCGGTTGTGGCACGGGAAATTCGACGCTTAGCCGATCGGACTGCTGTTGCCACTCTAGAAATTGAGCAGATGATTAAGGAGATGCAATCGGCAGTTTCTACCGGCGTGACAGAGATGGATAAGTTTACGAAGTCTGTTGTTGATAGCGTTGAGGATGTCAGCAAAATTAGCGAACAAATTGCCCAAGTCATTCAGCAGGTGCAGGGATTGACCCCACGCTTTGAGCAGGTGAGTCAAAGCGTCGATGAACAATCTCAGGGAGCGCAACAAATTAGCGAAGCGATGGAGCATCTGAGCCAAGCATCTCAGCAGACAGCAGGCTCGTTGCGAGAAACCAATCACGCCTTAGAAGAACTTGACGAAGCTACTCATAGCTTAAAGAGAGAGATTGCGCGATTCAAAGTGATGGCATAGAAATTGAAAATTGAAAATTGAGAAATTGAACAATGGAAAATTATTTGAATACGGTACCCATAACAGACGATTCGGAATTTGACCATCCAACCCTGAACGATTGCTGGAATCAAATTGGAGTGATGGGCGATCGCACCTGTGGCGAACTGAAGACGGTTATTCACTGCCGCAACTGCAAGGTTTACTCGGCGGCTGGACGCAGCTTGCTAGAGCGCAATGCTCCACCAGAATATCTCCAAGAATGGACAGACATCTTGTCGGAAGCTTCCACACAGCAGGTCGGAGTGGGAGAAGGGATGCTAGTTCGAGCCACAGATACCCTTTCTGTAATCATTTTTCGTCTCGGTAATGAACGGTTAGCATTGCCAGTCAACATCTTGCAAGAAGTGACTCATCCTTATGCCATTCATACCGTCCCTCATCGCAGTAACTCTGTATTTTTGGGGTTGATCAACATTCGCGGTGAAACGCTGCTCTGTATTTCGCTCAGAGACTTACTCGGTTTAGAGCCTGTCGCCGAATCAGCAGATTTCTCCAATACGATTAATCCACAACGGATGATTGTGGCTGGAAAGAATGAAAACAAGTGGGTCTTTCCAGTGGATGAGGTTCATGGAACTTACCGCTTCCATCTCAATGAGTTCAAAGATGCTCCTGTGGTGATTTCCAAAGCATCGGAAGCTTACACCAAAGGGGTCGTTACCTGGCAAGGCAAGAAGATCAACTTTTTGGACTCTGAACTATTCTTTTACACCCTAAGTCACAAGGTTTTTTGACCATGAGCGATGATTCTATGCTGGAGCTATTTCGTCAGGAAGTTGAGACGCAGGTTGCGATCCTGACTCAGGGACTACTGATCTTGGAAGCTAACCCGCAATCTGATGAGGCACTGGAAGCGCTGATGCGGGGAGCTCACTCGATTAAAGGTGCTGCTCGAATTGTTTCTCTAGATGCCGTCACTAATCTGGCGCACTGGATGGAAGATTGCTTTGTGGCAGCGCAGAACCAGATCGTCACATTAGGTTCAGACCAGATTGATGTGTTACTGCAATGCGTTGATTTGCTTCAAACGCTTAGTCAGGTAATGGAAGTCGATCTACTTGAATGGTTGGCCCAAACAACTGGAGAGTTTGAGAGCTGTTATGACGCGATCGCGGCTGTGCTACCTCCAAATTTTAGCGATCGGCGATCGACATCCCTGGTTACATTCGATCAAAACTCAGCGTTGAGCCACATCCCTCGTCAGGAACGTGCCACGGTCGATCCGATCGCCACCCCAACGGATCCGGGGGTGCGATTCTCGGCAGAAAATTTGAAGCCAGCGCTGAGCCACATCCCTCGTCAGGAACGTGCCACGGTCGATCCGATCGCCACCCCAACGGATCGGGTGGTGCGAGTCTCGGCAGAAAATTTGAACCGGATTATGGGGTTGGCGGGTGAATCGCTGGTTGAGGCAAATTGGCTGCAACCCTTTGCCGATTCCTTCACCGCCCTCAAATCTCGTCAATTAGAGCTTTCTAGACTTCTAGAAACGATCCATACTGCGTTAGCGAACAGTCCCACTAATTCAGAAAGCCTGCAAGTTCTGGATACAGCTCGACGTAAAGCACAAGAATGTCGGGAAACTCTCACCGATCGCTTGGGTGAACTGGAACTATATGCTCGTCGCACAACGAACTTGAGCGATCGCCTTTACCGAGAAGTGATTGCCTCCCATATGCGTCCATTTGTTGATGGAGTACAAAGCTTTCCTCGCATGGTTCGCGATCTAGCAAGACAATTGAATAAGCAGGTCAAGCTAGAGATTGTCGGTCAGTCAACGCCGGTCGATCGCGATATCCTCAAAAAACTGGAAGCACCTCTGACTCACATGATTCGCAATGCCGTCGATCACGGAATCGAACCGGTAGAAGAGCGATCGGCAGCAGGCAAACCTATGGAGGGAAAAGTTCGTCTAGAATCATTTCATCGTGGCGGTATGCTGGTAATTACAATTTCCGATGACGGAAAAGGAATTGATCCCGAGCAGATGCGCCAAAAGATTATCGATCGGAATTTAGCTTCACCCAAAACGGCTGCTCAACTTACCGAATCTGAAATCATCGAGTTTTTATTTCTACCTGGATTTTCTACAGCCGAACAAGTGACTGAAATTTCAGGACGCGGTGTGGGATTAGATATTGTCAAAAGTATGGTGCAAGAGGTTGGTGGAACGATGCGCGCCACATCTCTATTCGGAAAGGGTACTAATTTTCACTTGCAACTTCCCCTCACGCTCTCGGTTGTCAGGACGCTAATTGTCGAGATTTCTGGTGAACCTTATGCCTTTCCCCTGGGACGAGTGGATCAGATTGTCAAACTCGACAAATCGGACATTTATGTTGTGGAAGGTCGCCAATATTTCACTAAAGATGGTCAAAATATCGGGTTGATTGCAGCGAGCCATGTTCTGGATTTACCGGACGCTTTATCCTCCGATGATGCGATCTGTGTAGTTGCGATCAGCGATCAATCCAACGCTTATGGCTTGGTTATAGACCAGTTCTTAGGTGAACGGGATTTAGTGGTGCGTCCACTCGATCCGCGTTTGGGTAAAGTTCGGGATATTAGTGCCTCTGCTCTAATGGATGATGGCTTGCCTGTTTTAATTATGGATGTTTCTGATTTGGTGCAATCCATTGACAATATGCTCAACAGCGGTCAGATGAGACCTGTTGATGTCAACAAAGCCAAAAAACCAAAAGGCAACGATCGCCAACGCATTTTAGTTGTCGATGATTCCATTACTGTGCGCGAAATGACCCGAAAGCTGCTGCAAAATCGAGGCTACGATGTGGATGTTGCCGTAAACGGAATGGATGGTTGGATAGCCATTCGGAGCAATCATTACGACCTTGTATTGAGCGACATCGATATGCCTCGCATGAATGGCATTGAACTTGTCAAACAAATCAAAGACCATCCCAAATTCAAGTTGCTTCCGGTGATTATCGTGTCATACCGGGATGGCGAATCCGATCGGATTCTGGGCATGGAAGCTGGGGCAGACTATTACATCACCAAAAGCAGCTTCGATGACGACACATTAGTCAACGCGATCGTCGATCTGATTGGCAATAGCCATGGAAGCTGAGTTAGCTAAGGATGAAGCATTGGTTAAAAATTATGATTTTCCTAGGGAAAGATTTACAGTGGATACATCCACGCTCAAATAATGCCTGTACTTAGAATGAGAATTGGGATTGTCAATGATATGGCTATGGCAGTGGAAGCCCTCAAGCGAGTGCTGCTAACCGTTCCAGGTTATGAAGTGGCATGGATTGCACGGGATGGTGCAGATGCAGTTGCCCAGTGCGCCAAAGACACCCCCGACTTAATTTTGATGGATCTATTCCTGCCAATCATGGACGGTGTGGAAGCCACCAGCCAGATCATGAAACAGTCTCCCTGTGTGATTCTGATTGTGACGGCAAGCGTCGAAAAGAATGCCGGGAAGGTTTTTGAGGCAATGGGGCATGGTGCCCGCGATGCAGTCAACACTCCCGTCTTAGGAATCCCAGGAAGTCCAGAGTCTGCCCAACCGCTACTGACAAAAATTGCGACTCTTAGTAAGCTAATTGGCAAATCATCTCAAAGCTCAACTCCAAAACCCCAAACTTCAAAATTTACTTCATTCTCCACACCTTCGAGCCTACTCCCTCCCCTAGTGGCGATCGGCTCCTCAACAGGTGGTCCCAAAGCTTTAGCCACCATTCTCTCCCGCCTACCAGCCAACTTCGGTGCGGCCATTGCGATTATTCAACATGTCGATATGCAGTTTTCGGGGGGGCTGGTGGATTGGCTGAATCAACAAACACCGTTGACAGTGAAAGTAGCCAAAATTGGCGATCGGCTGGAGAAAGGTATT
Organism: Microcoleus sp. F8-C3; assembly: GCA_036704825.1. Classification (GTDB taxonomy): domain Bacteria; phylum Cyanobacteriota; class Cyanobacteriia; order Cyanobacteriales; family Microcoleaceae; genus Microcoleus. The sequence continues at coordinate 64,206 of JAUBSN010000008.1, forward strand.
GTCTTAGTTGCAGGTACCAACGATCACCTCAGTCTTCGTTCTGATTTCACTCTGCACTACACAAAAGAACCGATCGACTATCCCTACCGCCCATCAGTAAATGTGTTCTTTAAAAGTCTTGCCCAATACTGGAACCACAAGGAAACTGCCGTGTTACTGACTGGGATGGGACAAGACGGTGCTGAGGGAATGAGCCTTTTGCGATCGCGGGGATGGCACACAATTGCTCAGGATGAGAAAAGTTGTGTTGTATATGGAATGCCCAAAGCGGCAGTTCAGCTAAATGCAGCGGTTGAAGTTCTGCCTCCTGAAGCGATCGCCGATCGGTTAGTTCAGCGAGTCCTGTTCAAATAACTCGGTATTATCAATGTGAACCATGATGAAGCCAAGAGAAAGAAGTAGATGAGTGATACAAATTTGGTAAACTAGACAATCAACTGTAAAGTCACCATTTCCTTTTTACCAAAAACGATCGCAGGCTTTTTCTCAATAGTTTTATGAGAGCATTGCTTAAATAAAATATCAAATAACACTCGCTTACTCAAGTCCTCCTAGTCGATTAAATTCCAGCCGGACAGGGAGGCAAGTTTTCCCCATCCCTTTATTTTGTATAATAATAAAGTAGTTATCTCAGAGAAAAAAAATAATGGCTGCAAACCAGGCAGACATCGATATTGCCCCCTCGATCGACTATGGCCTGATCGACCCCACCGCTACGCCAGAGCAATTAGAAAACTGCTGCCAACAAGCAGAGAGATTTGGCTTTGTCACAGTTTGCGTGTATCCCGGCTACGTCCGACAAGCAGTCGACCTGCTATACGGCAAGCGCCCGAAAGTCTGCACAGTTATAGGTTTTCCCACCGGTGCTTCGACTTCAACGGTGAAACTTTACGAAGCTCAAGAAGCAGCAGATAATGGAGCCGTAGAGTTAGATGTCTCCGTTAACTTAGGATTGTTGAAAGCTGGAAGAATCGACCAATTTCACCGGGAATTAGCCCAAATTTGCGAAGAAACTAATCTCACCATTAAAGCAATTATCGAAAGTTCGCTGCTTTCGGATGCCGAAAAACAATTAGCGGCCCAGATTTGTATGGAAGCTGGTGTGGCTTACATCAAAACCAACACTGGCTTTTTTGGCCCGGCGAAAGTTGACGATGTGCGACTGCTGAAGGAAGTTACGAAGGGACGCATTGGCATTAAAGCGGCCGGCGGCATTCGCACTCACGAACAAGCTTTAGATTTGATAGTCGCGGGTGCAACTCGTTTGGGGACTTCCCGCGGCCCGGAATTAATCCGTCAGCGAGATAATTTAGAGAAGAGTCATTAGTCATTAGTCATTAGTCATTAGCAATGGCTAATTGGGAATTGGTTCGCCCTTACGCACCCTACCACTAAAAGTTCTGCGTCCTGGACTGTTTTTGCTACTGTCTAGTAACAATACTTCGGAAAGTTTTTGATTGCCAACTGTACAATGACTGTTCCAGGCCGATCGACCAACGAGGACAATGAAACTGTCCGAAGTAATGTAGTAAATCTAAAATCTAAAATCTAAAATTTAAAATCGAGTGACTCGAACTTACAAAGCAACTGGAATCAATCTCAAGAGTGCGCCGATCGGCGAATCCGATCGAGTGCTGACAATTTTGACGCGGGAATTCGGCTTGATTCGAGCCGTAGCACCGGGTGTTCGCAAACAGCGATCGACTATCGGCGGCAGAAGCGAATTATTTGTTGTCAACGAATTTCTCGTGGCCAAAGGCCGATCGCTCGACAAAATTACCCAAGCCGACACGGTACAATCCTATCCGGGTTTGAGCCGCAACCTCGGGAAACTTGCAGCCGCGCAATATCTGGCCGAATTGGCGATCGCCACTGCCCTTTCCGACGAGCCCCAAGAAGAACTCTTTTGGTTGCTGGGCGAACACTTGAGCCGTTTGGATCGTTTGTCCGACCGCACAGAAATCGAATCCGCCGCCGTGCTTGTCGCCCACCTCTGCCACGGCATTTTTCACCTGCTAGCCTTAGCAGGCGTCGCGCCCCAAGTCCAAGTCTGCTGCGCCACCAGAGGGCCGCTCATCCCAAATTTCACCGATCCGAACTGGCAAACCGGGTTTAGTATACCCTCTGGAGGAACCTTCAGCTTGTCCGAGCTAGCTAACCTAGAGGCCGAACTCTCTTCAGAAATCGGTAGCTTGTACAAATCCGCTTCCCGTTCCCGGCAAACCAATGGCAGCAAACACTTGACAAATTTCGAGATAAATGCTAATGAATTAGCAGCGCTGCAACAGTTGGCTGGTCCAGAACTAGGAGAGGGGATTGCCGATCGAACAACTTGGGTATCTGTCGAAAATATTTTGCGACAATATGCCCAGTATCATTTAGGTTGCACGATTCGTTCGGGAAGCTCGATCGACACCTACCTAGGGAGTTTTGAGTTTTAAATTTTGAGTGTGGATTTAAATACGTGAACGGGCGATCGTAGATCGCACCCCCAGCCGGCGGGATACCCGAACCTGCCGGCAATTTCAAGTAAATTCTCAAGGTTGTTGCGACATCAGATAATAGATAGAGATAAAGTTACGAGATTATTAATAAACTTAGGGGTTAACACCTCAACTTTAAATTCCCATCCCGCCAACCTCCACCATCCCAGGCCATCCACCCCAAATCCTATGATGCGACTGTCCGATTCTGATTTGAGAATATCTGTGTTAGCTGTGACCCACCACAAGATGGAAGAACGAGAAAATTTTCCCGATTTTCGCTCCGATCCCATCTTGGTCGATCGACAATGGAGCAACGTCAAAGACCCAGAAATGGATAAATATCCCACAAGTCCAGAAACAGAGTCAAGCAACGGCAAAAGCCAAGAACCCGAAGCAATCGCCCCAGTGCCAACTGCAGACCTAGCAGCAGAACTCTCCGAAGCAGCAGCCGAAATTCCCGAACAAGAAACAGGATTTCTGCCAGTTCTGAAAAACCGAAATTTTTTAGCATTGTGGAGCGGGCAAGTTTTCTCTCAGCTAGCAGATAAAGTTTATCTCGTACTGACGATCGCCCTAGTGGCCAGCCGCTTTCAAGCACCAGATCAAACCATCAGCAGGTGGGTATCGGCAATCATGATCGCCTTTACCATTCCCGCAGTGCTGTTCGGGGCTGCAGCAGGCGTGTATGTCGATAGGTGGTCGAAAAAAGCAGTGCTGGTGGCAACAAACCTGCTGCGGGGAACCTTCGTTTTAACATTGCCCGTGCTCCTGTGGCTCTCTGACGGGTGGGAACTAGGTCAACTGCCGCTCGGATTCTGCTTGCTGCTGCTAGTGACATTCCTAGTCTCGACTCTAACTCAATTTTTCGCCCCAGCAGAACAGTCAGTGATTCCCCTAATTGTGGAACGCCGCCACCTGCTATCGGCAAACTCGCTCTACACCACAACCATGATGGGTTCGGTGATTATTGGCTTTGCAGTCGGAGAACCCTTACTAGCTTTAGCCGACACCCTATTTAGCAACCTCGGCGGCGGACTGGGAATCGGCAAAGAATTAGTAGTGGGCGGAAGTTACGTTTTCGCCGGAGTGCTATTGCTGTCGATGAAAACAGGCGAAAAAAACGAAGCCGAACACGAACCGCCACACCCCCTAGCAGATTTGCAAGACGGCCTGCGTTACATCAAGGCTCAACCGAAAGTCCGCAATGCTTTAATTCAACTAATTATTCTCTTTTCCATTTTTGCAGCCTTGGCAGTTCTAGCGGTGCGGCTGGCAGAAATTCTCCCCGGTATGAAAGCGTCGCAATTTGGCTTTTTGCTGGCTGCGGTGGGCGTGGGTATGGCTGGTGGGGCGACGACAGTCGGCTATCTCGGTCACAAATTTTCTCACTCCCAACTGAGTTTAATCGGATCTATCGGCATGGCACTTGCTCTGATGGGCCTGTCTGCATTTACACAGCATTTGTGGATATCAGTGCTGTTCATTACCCTGTTGGGTTTATTTGCCTCATTGGTGGGAGTGCCGATGCAGACTACAATTCAAGCAGAAACCCCAGAAGAAATGCGGGGAAAAGTCTTCGGGCTGCAAAACAATGCTACTAATATCGCTTTGAGTTTACCGTTGGGTTTGGCCGGGGTAGCGGAAACATTTCTGGGTTTGCCGACAGTATTTTTGGCCTTAGCAGGATTAGCGATGGCTGGGGGTGTCTTAACCTGGTATATTTTCCGTAGCAGTAATAGCAAAGTCGATCGAATCTAAATAAATAACAAACTCTGATTTACTGGAATGCACATCGCTTGGCTAGGAAAAAAATCACCTTTTTGCGGTAACGTCACTTACTCCAGGGAAGTCACCAACGCACTATTAGACCGGGGATACCAAGTCAGTTTCCTGCACTTTGCCCAAGAAGCGGGCCCGCTGGACAGGAACAATACGGGGTGGAACATGGCAAATGGTTTATGGGGGAAGGGAATTGCTCAAACCTCATATACCAATTCGCTTTCGTCTGCCAGTTGCAACGAAGTCTCTTTACCCTGTCACTACAAATCGCAAATTTATACGATTCCCACTCTCAAATCCCGCACAGTGCTGATGAAATCTCTGCGGCGGCTGAAACCCGATGTGGTTCACGCTTCCCTGACGCTTTCGCCTCTAGACTTTCTGCTGCCGGAAATTTGTCAAGAATTGAATTTGCCTTTGGTAGCGACTTTTCACCCGCCGTTCGATCGCAAATTGCGGAATTTGACATCGGGAACCCAACACCTGATGTATCAACTGTATGCCCCGTTTTTGGCGAACTACGACTCGACGATCGTATTTTCTTACATTCAGCGAGATATTTTGGTGCGCTTGGGAGTGCCGGAAGAACGGGTGGCAGTGATTCCCAACGGAGTAGACGCGGTGAAGTATTCGCCCGGGCCTTCGGGATTGAAGTCGCAATTAAAAGCCGATCGAATTTTTGTTTACCAAGGCCGCATAGCCCAGGAGAAAAATGTCGAGGCTTTGCTAAAGGCATGGAAACAGTGCAATTTTGGCCCGGGTAACGTGTTGGCGATCGTGGGCGACGGGCCCCTAGCAGCCTCGCTGCAACTGTTTTACGGCGAAGATGATGGCATTGTGTGGCTCGGATTTGTTGCCGAGGAGGAACGCCGGATCGAAATTCTGCGCGGTGCAGACGTATTTATTTTGCCTTCTTTGGTGGAGGGACTGTCGCTGTCGCTGCTGGAAGCGATGGCCTGCGGTTTAGCTTGTTTGGCAACGGATGCCGGTGCTGACGGCGAGGCATTGGAGGAAGGCGCGGGGATAGTTTTGAACACTCAGCGGGTGCGGAGTCAGTTGCAAACCTTGCTGCCGCTGTTTTGCGACCATCCTGAGTTAGCAATGCTGCTGGGTCAAAAAGCACGCCAACGGGCGATGGAGCGATACACTCTCAGTCAGAATATAACGGAGTTGGAAAAGCTTTATGCAGAGGTTTTGCAAAAGCAGCGCGTGCCGCTGCGGGGGTTGGCATAACTTAGTCATTAGTCATTAGTCATTAGTCATTAGTCGTATCCGTTCGATTGACAACGATATCGTTACTCGTTACCAGGCTCGGCCTGGTAACACAGATCCGGAGGCTCTGCCTCCATTCTCCAGCCGAGGCAGAGCAAGAGTGATATGGGTTCACGGCAGAGCCTCGGAATTAGTTAAACCAGTCAACGAGGACTAACATTAAACGCCAATTGCGATCGATAAAAACAAACATCGAACTCCATAAAGAAATTCACCTGACCCAAAATCAACGGTACATTTTCAGCCCGAGTCCAAGCAAACACAAGCTGCACGGGTTCAAACTGCCCAACCTGTCCCTGCATAACCACAACGCGCGCCTCATACTGTGCCAAATTTCCCGTCAAACTAAGAACAGTAGTCTGCCGCTCCCATTCACAACCAAGTTGGACACCTGCATTATAGGGTAAAACATTAACGCTTGCCCCCGTATCCAGTAGCCCAGAAGCCACCACAGAAGCATTCTGATAAACTAAAGTAATTGGCAAAATAGGACGAAATCCAATTTCCCCTAAAGCATTATTAACAGATACAAAAGAAAATCGTTCCACATTACTCATCCTCTTGAGCTTTCGATTGCTTTAAAACTTCCAGCATCGTCTGTGCAGCATCAAACGCATCATAGGGAGACCAAACTTCACACACCGCACCAGATGCGATCAAATCCTGTTCCTGACTCTGCATACATCCCATCAGCATTTGCAAGGTTACTTCCTCCACAGAAAGACCTCGCCGCTCAGCAGACTGTAAGAGATATTGCTCCAATTCAGGTGATATATTCAGCGTCAAATTCATAAACTGCTCCTATTTGTTGGTAATTGCTGCGTTAAAACCTTCAATCTTCAATCTAAAATCGCCTAACTTCCCGGGCGCAAATAATCCAAAAGCCGATCGCCCGAATCGGCCCGAATCAAAGCAACCACAACATCCGGCAAACTCCCCAAACTCGGATAAACAAAATAACGCGGTTCCCACTGCGGCCCAAACTTATCTTTAAAACTGTGCAATCCCTTAAAATTATAAAACTTGCTCAAGTGCTCCGAAAGATAAATTAAAACCTTTTCCAACCGCCCGGATTTCTCAGCTTCTCCGACTCCCGCCAAAGCCGACAAACCCAAATCAAATTCTTCATATCCCAATTCTTGACAATACTGCAACATCGAAGCAAACAAACACTCCATCGTGCCATTTTCCACCTCAGTGCGGCGCCGCATTAAATCAACTCCAACTACCCCATCTCCCGCCGAGATCATATTAGCAAAAGCACTAATTCTACCGTCTGGAGTGTGGATGGCTGCGGCGCGAGTTTCCCGCAAATACGCCTCGTCAAACCAACCCACCGAAAACTTTTTTTCCGCACCCTGAACCATTTGCAGCCACTCGTCGCTGACCAGTTTCATTTGCCGCATCAATTCCGAACTTAAGGGAGGTTCGTAAAATTCGACTTGATAGCCGGCCTTTGTCAGTCTGTTGATAGCAGTTCTCAAGTTTTGATTGGCCTTGCCTTTGAGAGTAAAAGTTTTGAGATTGACAATAGCTTCTTCGCCAATTTGCACGACTCGAAAACCGAGATTACAATACATTTCTAGATCGTCGGGCAAAGTTTGATAAAATGCTGGATACCAATCGTTGCGATCGCAAAATTCTTGAAACCCCAGAATTGCCTCTTTGCGGTCTTCTGCGGGCCCGATAGGATCTCCCAAAGCGATCGCGCCTCTACCTTTCGGCACATAGGCGATCGTACTTTTTCCCGACGGACTAAAATAATAAGATTTATCCTGAAGCAACGCCAGTCTCGCTAGCGTTGTCCGCCCGTATTTTGCTACAACTTCTTTAGCTTTATTCCGTTCCGAAATACTTGCCGAATCTCGCAGCAGGACCGGCCGCAGCAGCATTAAAAGTGCGTAACCAAGCGTTACCGTACCTACAGCATAAATCGAATCCGCAAAAAAGTTAGCAAACCGAGTTTGCGGAACCAACCCCGCATTGTCCGCCGTAAAAAACATTGCCAAAGTCTGGAACAAAGCTGTGTCTAAATCAAAATTAACCGCTTGTCCGTTAACTTGAAAACCTCCATCCAGAATGTAAAAACCCGCCGTCCCGTAAGCCAGCGTAAACAGCAAAGCCCCCAGCAAAACCCGGATTCCTCGAGCAATTGAAGGGCGATCGGATTTAGCAGTAAACGTCTTTCGCATCACCAACAAGTGAAACAGCAGCACCCCAGAAAGCAAGCTTTCTTCAACATCCAATCCCTTGACTAAATGAATTACAATAGAAACGATTAACAATCCCACCGTCAGCAACCAAGCAATCCGCTTTCGCCGCAACAAATTAGTTGCCAGAGTTAGCAGCATAAATCCTATAACTGCTGCAAAAAAATGCCCGCCCGCACGCACGGGAAAAGGGAAAAACGGTTCTAGCCAATTTCGGCGATCGGGTAAACTAGGAGTTACAGCAGACAGCAAGTTAATAACTCCTACCAATCCGGTTAAAAATGATGCAGTCCAGAGTCCAATCCTAGTTTTTTGGGATAACACAGTTCACCTTTCTAATTTTTCTGTGCGGCCAGGGATATTTTAAACTGTTTTCCAACATAACTCAAAGAATCGGCTAAATGCTTGTGCCAATAATTCCAACCGACATCGGGGCCGATAATCCCGTGTCCTCCCGGAAATTTGTGAAACTCGTTAGCAATACCCAAACTGTTTAATTGCTCGTGAAACTGTTGAGTAGAATTCAGAAAGTCTGCGTCTCCTTCCCCGGCATCCAAATAAGCGCGCAACTGCTGTTTATCTTTAACACTAAGTTTTTCCACTAAATATTTAGGACTGTTAGCGTGGCCGCTTCGATCTGTAAAATAACCGCTGTGGCTGAACAGAATATTAAAATTATTCAAGTAGCGCAAACCGATATTAAAAGCTCCCCAACCCCCCGAAGATTGTCCTCCCATTGCCCAAAATTTGGGGTCTTCCAGCGTTCTGTAGCGCGATTTTACGATCGACACTAACTCGGAGCCGATCGCACTTCCCACCTTACCGTTCGGCCCGTCAAAATACTGCGGGTCCCACAAAGGGCTCGTACCCCGCTTGTCGTTCCCGTCAGGAGTAATTACAATTGATGGCGCCAATCTTTTGCTTTTATATAAATCGTGAAGCACAGAAGTAACAGCAGCTTTGTCCTGATAAGCGCGCGCGTCTCCGTGCCCGCCGTGCAGCAAAAAAATCACAGGATAGCGCTGTTTCGGATTTTTTGCGTAACCCGGAGGCAAAATTAAGCCGTAAGTGCGCTCTGAATTCATAGCCGCACTTTTATATGTTTTGAGTTCAAATTTTAAGTCGGCATCGGCTATGATTTTCGGAGGGTCTAACTGAGGTGCTCCGGCAATAAAAACGTACCAGTATCCACTCGCACCGAGGAGGAGGATTGTACCGGCACCGATACGTAAAACTTTTCCCAACCACTTAGGCATATTGTTTGTTAGTTGTTAGTTGACTGTTGGCTGTTGACAGTTGTTAGTTATTTGCGATTGATTATCTGTTACATATAAAATCATTAATTCTCAAAGCTCAATGCTCAATGCCCAATTCCTAGTATGCTAAAGTCAGACTTATTGTAACCAAACTCGTGACATACAAAAATCCTACTCCTACAGTTGATATTATCATCGAATTGGTCGATCGCCCGCACCGCCCGATCGTACTCATCGAACGCCGCAATATTCCCTACGGCTGGGCGATTCCCGGCGGTTTTGTAGATTACGGGGAATCGGTAGAAACGGCGGCAAAACGCGAAGCTTTAGAAGAAACGAGCTTGAATGTAGAATTAATCGAGCAATTTTACGTTTATTCTGACCCAAATCGCGACGCCCGCCAACACACGATCAGTATTGTATTCTTGGCTTCTGCAACGGGCGAACCTCAAGCCGCCGACGATGCTAAAAATTTACAATTTTTTGAATGTTGGCAGATTCCCGATCGATTATGTTTCGATCACGATCGCATTTTACGAGATTATTGGCGTTACCGTCATTATGGATTGCGTCCGCGTTTGTAGGAGAAGAGTTTTTAACCGCAGATGCACGCGGATTAACGCGGATTAATTGCTATGATTTATCTGCGTTGATTTGCGTGCATCTGCGGTTTCATTCATAACAACTAAATTTTATGGCAAGTTTAACAATATTAGGCGGAGGTGCTTGGGGTTCGGCACTGGCCAATCTGGGAGGCAAAAAAGGATCTCGGGTTAATTTGTGGTCGCGCAGCAGTTCTGTTAATCTAGAATCAGTTATAACAGGTGCGGATGTTGTTGTTTCGGCAGTTTCTATGAAGGGAGTTGGAGCAACGGTCGATCGACTTTTGGCTTTGCAGTTAAGTCCCAGTACAATTATAGTTACCGTCACCAAAGGTTTAGACCCCGCGAGTACGCGCACTCCATCTCAAATTTGGCAAAATGCGTTTCCTAACAATTCAATTGTCGTAGTTTCGGGCCCTAATCTTTCCGAAGAAATTCAGCAAGGATTGCCGGCTGCAACGGTAGCGGCGAGTTCGGATTTAGCGGCGGCCCAGCAAGTGCAAAATATTTACAGTTCCGATATTTTTCGGGTTTATGTGAATGAAGACCCGTTGGGGACTGAGTTAGGTGGAACTTTGAAAAATGTATTTGCGATCGCCGCTGGTGTTTGCGACGGTTTACAATTAGGAACTAATGCTAAATCTGCTTTGCTCACTCGCGCTTTGCCGGAAATGATTCGGGTGGGAGTTCGTTTGGGAGCTCGCGCAGAAACTTTTTACGGTTTGTCTGGTTTAGGAGATTTGCTCGCTACTTGCAACAGTCCTTTATCGCGTAATTATCGGGTTGGTTTCGGATTGGCTGAAGGCAAATCTTTAGAGCAAATTTTGCAGGAATTGCAGAGCACGGCGGAGGGTGTTAATACTACTAATGTGTTGATTGATTTGGCTAATCAACGCGGCATTGAAGTGCCTGTTTCTCGTCAAGTTTATCGCTTATTAAATAGTGAAATTACTGCCGAACAAGCCGTTTTATCGCTGATGGAACGCGCTTTGAAACCGGAGTAATATCAAAAAAATTACAGATATTTAGAGCAGCATCACTGAGAATGAGTTTATTAAAAAAGGCGCTCTAATTTTTTGTACACTTCATCATCGTTACGCTTACCAACTAGAATAATTTCTACCAAATCTTCTTCGGAATTAAAGCTGTAAATAATCCGATACTCGCCACTATCTACCCGATAATAACCCGGATATCCGATTAATTGCTTGCTATCATTAGGTAAAGGATCGACATTCAGCGCTAACACTTTTTTAGCAATTTGAGCCGCTATTTTAGGTTGCAAACCCTTGAGAAAGTCTAGAACTGTTTGTAAACCATCAAGTTTCGCCATTTGCCAGTTGTTGTAGTGTTTCTACAAAGGTTTTAGTACCAACCATTTGAGACTGACTCAGGGCAGATTTTGCTGCTTTTCCTAAAAGCATATCTTCTAATTCCATCAGTCGTTCTATCAAGCGCTGATAGGCATCAGCGGACATAATTACGTGGCTGGGCTGCGATTTATCTGTGAGTAAAACTGGCTCCACAGCAGCGCGGTTAAAGACTGTCCCCTGTGGATTACATACTTCTGCGAGGGTGTAACTTTGCATGACAGATGTTATGAGCGTGGGTTATGTCTATTTTAGGCAAAATCGGCAGGGATTGGGAGGTCGATCGATATTTGGGATGACAAAAGTAGGACTTACGCAAAAAAACCGGTTTTTGAGAAAAATCCTGCACCTCTGGGAGAAATTTCGCAGCAGTCGCCAGCCGTATTTTTCGTGCATTGGGTAATACCGCCTTCTACAGTTACCCTACCATCTAAGACTGTTCCCGATCATCAGGGGCGGGTTTCACCAACCACAATTGTTGAAAACTAAGGATCTCATAAACCCGCCCCGCCCTACATGAAGGATGCAACCGGACATGATATAAGCGCGATAAATACGATCTATTTACCGCCGTAATAAAAGGCAACTTCTTTATCTTTCAGCGGTGCAAAGTTGGCCGCAACCAGCATTTTATCGAGTTCCTCTTGTCCGATGTGTTTGGCACCGATTCGGACAATGCGCGATCGCATTGTATTTGACACGCCACTGCGCTGTCTGCCGGCTTCTAATCCCATCACTTGCTGGTAGAGGTCTAATTTTGCTTGCGGAATCGGAGTACCGTCAAAGTCGATTCCAGAGGCGATCGCCACATCGATCGCATCTGCACCAGTTGTAGATTGAGCCGCTGAGTTTGTTTCTGAAGACATTGTGCAAATTAAATAAAAAGGACGATCGTCATTAAAAGTAGTTTAGTCCTAAAACGGCAAAAGTTGAACACCAAACTCTATAGCCATCCTAAATCATTTGTGAATTTCTTACTCCCGGACCTTGATAAGGGGAGGGTTGGGGTGGGGTCAAAAATTTACGACTCCTGCAAGGATTGCTATAGCACATCTCAAAACAACCTAAACACTCCGCCCCACAGTCTTCGATTAAGCACAGTTTGCCACAAGGGCGAGCTCGTTGAGCATTTCTTCAAACAACGGATTGCCAAAACTCATCAATTGCAGTGAAGCATTTTCCTCAAAGATATCCGGGTAAAATGTGATATAGTAATCGCGATTTTTATAGCTAAGCTGCCAAGTGCGATTTTTAGAGCGATCGAATGTTGCGCCAATCTGCTTTAAAATCAAAGAATTGACAAACAAATTTTCGATTGTTTCAGGAAACAGAGAAGTCGGCTGCAGAGGTTGACGGATTTCTTGCAAGTCTGATTCTACATCCATCGCTACCATTTCATCGAGGGCCGGGCCCGGAGGCGGCGCGTCTAAAATGCGATCGAACTCTCCCAACAAAACGCCCTCTTCTTCGGGATCTGCACTCATCACAGCCTGTTCGATGAAAGTGGGAACTGTTGCCAGAATCGGTTGCAAATTTCCGACCACGGTTTGAAAAGCATCGATGCGATCGCGCAATTTCTTGTAAACCTTCGCCTCTACCGTTCCGTCATAGTAAAAATTGTGTATTCTTACGGTATCATAAATCTGCCCGATGCGATCGAGTCTGCCGATTCGCTGTTCGACTCGCATGGGATTCCAAGGCATATCGTAGTTAATTAAAACACCGCAAGTTTGCAAATTTAGCCCTTCCGATGCGGATTCGGTACACAGTAAAATTTTGATGATTCCTGATCGGAATTGGGTTTTGATTTGTTCTTTCGGAAAAATTCGCCATTCTCCATTTTGATACAATTCTCCGCCGCGCCCGGAATAGCAACCAATCTGAGCACCATATAATTGTTGTAAAGCAGTTCTGAGATAGTCCATTGTGTCGGTGTACTGCGTGAAGACGATCGCACTTTCGCGCTGGATTAGTTCTTGACGCAAAATTGTGATAAAATGCGACAGCTTACTATCTTCGCCAGTATTCTCGAACTGATAAAGTAAATCTTCTAAATATTTAATTTCTTCAGGATCGGCGGGTTCAAAATAAGATTCCATCCCTTCCAATATCGCATCATCCGCATCATCTAAATCCTGAAAATCATCCTCCGTAATGCTAATTCCTGCGAGGCGGCGCTGTAAAGATTCGCGGATGGCATAAAACGAACTTGTCAGGCGTTTGCGGTAAAGAGTCATCAAAAATCCTAACGCTTTGCGGTTGTCTTTTTGCGCGAGATTGTAAAAGTGGCGCACGTAATTGCTGACGGCGAGATAAAGCGGCACTTCGCGGTTATTTTCTAAAGTAATCGCATTGTCTCTGACGGCGCGGTGGGGAATATCGCGATCCAACAATCCCCGCTGATAGTATTGGCGCAAGGTGTCGCGGGTGTGGCGGAACATCAAATCTTTGAGGGGAGTATTCACTGTCAAATATTGGCGGGAAGCGGCGATAAAATCCGTGTCTTCAGCAACTTGTTTCGGATTGACTCGCTGGTTTTTTTCCCACACATCGCGCAACTTATAATATAGTAGTTTATCGCCCTGCTGTAAATATTCCTGCAACCGCAAACAGGGCGAACCCCCTTGCTGGAAGTAATCCACAGACATCTGCTGCCAAAAAATTAAGGTGGGGCGATCGGGCTTTTCCGACAATGTGCTAAAATAATTGCAGAAATTCTCGCCATAAGACCAATGTCCCCGGAGTCCGAGAAGTTGCAATAAATCGAAAACTTCGATCGCGTCAATCTGCATCGGCGTGGCGGATAATAATAACAGCGATCGACTTTTTTCTCGCAACTGCTGCATTAACTGTAACAACCGATTCGGAGTTTCCTTGCGGTTTTGCGGGCTTTGGCGGCGGGCGTGATGCGCTTCATCCAGAATCACCAAATCCCACGGTTGCGCGTCTAAAAGCTGTTGTGTGCGATCGCTCCGACGGACTAAATGAGATGATGCTAAAATCAGATTTTGGGAATTCCAAATATTTTCTTCCCCTGACTGACTTTTCTCCCCATAGGGATTTTTTAACTCACCTTTGCTGTAACTCCAAAAGTGCAAATTAAATTTTTCGCGCAACTCTTCATGCCATTGCGGCTGAATGCTGGCCGGTGCTAAAATTAACACGCGCTTGACTTTTTTGCTGACAAGCAAGTAACGGAGAATCAACCCAGTTTCGATAGTTTTCCCCAATCCAACCTCATCCGCAATTAAGAAACTTTTCGGGAAATTTGCCGCCACCCTACGCAATATCTTAATCTGATGCGGCCAAGGTGCGATCGGAATAGATTTCAAACAATAATCGAGACAACTTGGCGAAGCGTACAAGTTGAGAAGCGGTTCAAATTTAGCATAATCTTGAGATAATTCAAAATCCCCAACTCCTCCTCCTAAATCCCGACTCCTGACTTCTGACTCCTGAATTCTAACTCCTTCCCTCCTGACTTCTGACTCGTGACTCCTTCTCTCCTGACTCCTGAATTCTGACTCCTGAATTCTGACTCCTGAATTCTGACTCCTTCCCTCCTGACTCCTTCCCTCCTGACTCCTGAATTCTGACTCCCGATTCCACACAGGTTTACTGCTAGGCGCATAGCTAAGCAGCTTATTTTTCACCGCTTCCGGCACTTCAAAAACGCGCACATTCGGCGATAAATTGTTCCACAACTGTTCAAACCGAAAAATCTCTTCAGAAACTCGTTCAGCATCTCGGCCGCCTTCCCAAGCACAATAAACGTGGAAAGATTCAACGTTGCTTTCCCAACCGCTGAGAGATTCGTTATTGGAACCGCTAAAAGCTAATTGTGCGCCCTTGCTGTCGGTAAAAATGCCGACTTTTTCGTGAAAAATATGCTGGCGATCGAGTAAACTTTCAGTATCTACTGGTAAGCCGTTAGATTTGAGGGGAATGGCAATTTTAATATCCAGATAACTGTTTTGAATCAGCCAACTGAGGATTTCAAAATGTTTGAGTTGCGCGAAAGTTTTGGGCGGCTGTAAATCGGTATCGAGGCGGATGGTAACTGCATCTCGGAGGGCGTAACCTTGCTGGATGGCTTGCAAATCTTGCGGGCTGAATTGACAGCCCATGATTAACCGCATCCGCCCTTGATTGTGCAGCATCGCGCCCAATCCCTGCGCGACTTTACTGAGGATAGCGCTGTTGAAAAAGCCGGATTTGCGATCGTACTGCAGAGCACATTCTAGCGCGGGAATGTAGAAATCGGCGATCGGGTTATTTTCGTTGCTAGAATAGCTAATCCGCCAGGGATAATCTGTTAAATTCATATTATTAGTTATTCTTTAAGGTTCGTAGTTGCGCTTCAGCGCCGCCCGGATCGTAGCGCGGGCAACTACAAACTTATTTTAATCAAGACTTACGCAAAGGTGGAATCTCATCAGCCGAAAGTGTCACCACTTTTCCATCTTTCCAAATACTAATAGATTGTCCGAGTTTGCGGTGTTTCTCGATCGCCTGCGCGATCGCCATTTTAACACCAGCATCGATTCGATCGGACAATTTCTGATTTGTTTGAGTCATCGGATTAATCCTCCTGAGTAATTGTATTCCAAATCTGGGACTGATAAATTATCGGATTAGAATTTAAAGGGCATTCGGCAATCAATTCAGGAATCGGATTAGAATTATCATAACTAACCCACATATCACTTAAAGGTATATACAATTTTAATAAATTTTTCCTCCCTCTTTCATAGCGGCGGCGAATCACATCTTCAGGAATATTATGCCCCCCACTTTCTACCCGACGCCGCACCCGATAAACCGCTAATTCCGGGCTTTGCAACCAAAAATAAATTAAATTAACAGTATAACCTTTTATTTTACACTTCCGCAAAAACCGGACATAATTGCGAGAGGCGAGAGTTGTCTCAAAAGCAAAATCAGCACCGGCATTTGATAGCGCGTCTAACCGTTGCAGCATCAATCGCCCCGCTTGAATCGCCACAGATTCGGGATTGAAAGGTGAAAGCCCAACAGCTATTTCATCAGCATTGACATACTCAAACACATTGAGAAAATGCGGCAACAACTGCATCGCCGTAGTTGTCTTTCCCGAACCGTTACAACCTCCGATCGCATAAACATCCGGCATAATTGTTATTAGTAATTGGTAATTGGTAATTGGTAATTGGCTATTGTCAGCACCAAATAAACCGGGTTTTTGCGGTTTTTGTCGCCTGTAACGCGTCTTCTCAGAAAAAACCCGGTTTCTGGCAACCCATGCGTCAATCCGATTAAAATAAACTCAACTGCCCCTCAAACTGAAGTTCCATCTGTTCATAAACAACCTTCGCCTTAATCTCATCCATCGCCAACCACAAATCCAACAAAGCCTTCTCCTCCGGGATGCGTTTCTTCTCATCCCCAATACGCGGAATAACTTTCAGCGCCACCTCTATCGCCCGCATGAAATTATCGTGATCCGTCAAAGCCGTTTTTTTCATAAACTCGCGCACGATTTGAATATCTCCATCCTCTTGATACAAAGCGATAATCGCGTGCAATCCATCCACTAAATACGTCATGGAAAAATCTTGCGGATTCACCGAAAAAGCTGATTTTTTCAGCCGCTGTTTCGGGGTCAAAAGTTTGCAAGTGCCGCTAACCGAGTCAATTAGTTTGTATTTTTTTGCTAAATCAACGACATCGAAACCGCCGACGGCGAGGGCGAGTTGTCGCGCTTCATCGAAGGGGAACTCGACAGCGCCAAAGGCATCCCACGCGAGGAAATACCATTGAGTCAGGGCGTCAAATCCGGCGGTATCGGTTTGTACGAGTTTGCGGAATCGGTAGTTTGCAATCGCTTTTCTGGCTTCAGCAAATGCAACTTCCGGGCGCACTTCTTCGCCGCTGCTGTCGAGGATGGGATAGGAACGGCTGAACACATTTAAAGCCGGGCCAAAGGCGCTTAAATAAAGGTCGATTCCTGTGATTTTGTTGGCTTCAAATTCCGGGGCGCGAAGTTCGACGAGATTGGCAACTTCCGGGCGCAAATCGTCCCACCAAGCTTGGGCTGCGTTGGTGTCGCGTTTGCGACAGACGAGGAGAACTGTACTGGAAACGGAGTTTTTCTGCGCTTGGTGCAAGTTTTGCGGGTTTTCGGTACTGACGGCCCAGGATGCGGTAATCTCGAAACCGGCATCGATGAGGGATTTTGTGAGTACGTCCCACGCGCCGGATTCTTTGTGGTTGAATTGGACTGTCATCACCCCGTCATCGCGCAAAACTCGGTAATATTCGCTAAAAGCTAGCGCCATTTTTGCTTCGTAGTCTTGTTTGGCGAGTTCGTCGGGGGATGTGCCCATGTTGCGGAAGCGCGACGGATTGGCGACGGCTTCTCTATCTTTGTCGGTGAGTTCTGAGTAGAATAAATCGGGGAATATATCGCCTAATGTGCGCTTCATCCAGACGTAGAAAAAGTCGGAAAGTTCGGCATATTGGATGGTGCCATAGTAAGGCGGATCAGTGATAATTGCATCTACATAATTGTCGGGAATGTGGTAGAGGCTATCGGCTGATGCTGCATTGATTTGGATAGTTTTCGGGTCGTAGTTTTCGATACCGGGTAAGCCTGTTGAGTGGGGTTTTGTGCCGAATAATGCACAAAGTTTTTCATAATCAATAGCTACAGCTTCAGAACATAAGCACCATAATTTGTTATCTCCTGATACTTCTGGATAATTCCACATTAAATTAAGTGCATGAGTAGATTGTGCACCCCTAACAGCTAAAGCACCATCTTGCCATCTTGTCAAGCGACTATTCAGATCAACACATCTATCTAATACTAAAGCTAGATAAGTTACGATCGCCTCTACTTTCTCCGGTTCGTATTCAGCCTGTAGCAGCGCCTTAGCTTCGTTGATAATTTCTACATAAGTGACAAGGGTTAGCAACTGACGTGGGTTAAACATTCCTGCCCATGTTTTTGCATAAGTCCGAATATAATTTTGTTCGGTTTTTAAGCCAGGGGGGATTTCTTCTAGAGGAATTAAAGCGATATTTTTTAAGTCTCCTAGTTTTGAATTGATTCTGTCTTCGGCTATTTCAATTCCTTGTAAATCTTTGCCTTCAGGAATTCTAAACCCTAAGCTACTCTGTCCTTGGCGAAAAGCTACCGCATAAAGTTGATGACCTATATTATTTTGTCTGGCTGCTTCATAAATGAATTCAGTTTCAATTATAGTATCGCAATTCGGGCATTTCCCGACACCTCTGCTAATCGTGTTATAAACACTCGGATCGTACTCAGCCGCATCCGTTTTAATCGTCGATTCCTTACCTTTCTTCCCCTTCACCAACTCAAAATCAACCCGCTTCTGTGCCAAGTTAGGAATTGGTTTCACCGCATACCAATCACTCGTAACTTTTCGGATTTCTCCCTTACCTGCATAATTACTCGTCTTACTCAACCACCAATTCGGACTCAAAGGCACAACCGACTGACAACTCGGACAAACCACCGTATGAGCCCACAAATAATTCTGCACAGTTTCCCCCGGTAAAGAAGGGAAAAATTCAGTCAATCTTTTCTCAGCTTCATCCCCCACCCATTGCACCCATTTATCAATATCCTCCTGCAAATCCGGGCCAAATTTCAGCGGATATTCCATCGCCGCCTTCATCGTCACCACCGCCACCGGATTGAGATCCGACGCCAACACATTCAACCCGTACCGCGCCGCCTCAAACGGAATGCTTCCCCCACCCGCAAACGCATCTAAAATCGTCGGCGTGCGATTCCCCCACACTTTCTCGCAATAGTCGTGAACCTTTTTAATTCGCACCGAAGACGGGGGAGTTTTGTAGAGTTTAATTTCCTTCCCCGGTTCCAACCCCAGCAAATATTCAAACTCTTCTAAAGAAATCTCAGCGGGTAAAATCGACCCCAACACCGAAGCGCGAGAAAACGATAATGGTTTGCGCGAATACCAGCGATGCAATCCTTTAAATGGATTGCCGCCGTGTTCGTAATAAACCTGCTGGTTTAGCAGATTCACCGGCATGATTTTCTCGATGAAGAGGTGAGGGCGCATGATTTTTTGGTGTTAATTTAATGAGACTGTTCGAGATTCCCGCAGTCCGACAGTCGGATGATTCGATAGTCGGATTTTTCGCTAGACAGTCCGCCAGGGGTTGAAACCCCTGTCTCATAGCGGAAGTCGTCTGAAGACGACTGAAGAACTAATTATATCAAATTTGGGTGCGTTTATATAAGTATGTCATTGTTGTTATACTTCGTAATGGCAGGAGTTACGATAGCTTTTATAAAAAATAGATCCTGTATTAAAGCGGGATTTAATATTAGTCGTCTTTAGACGACTTTAGCTATGAGGCAGGGGTTTCAACCCCTGACGGACTGTCGGAATGACGAACAATCGAACTGTCGGACAATAGAAGATTTGTTGTCAGGAGTCAGAATATTGATTATGAATTATAATTCATGTATTCTCAATCCTGAAGTCTGCTTTAATCTTCAAATACCTCGGTCTTTTCAATAATAAACCATTCGTGGTACAATACTGCTAAGAAAAACTCTTCTCCTTTTGGGCGATCGCACACAGCCATATATCCCGATACAAACATATCATCGTCAAAAGTTGTATCCTTAAGAAACAGAGTCAGCGAATTGCCATCCGCACTCCAAATCGTCCGCAAAATCGTGATATTTTGGTGACGGGATGCTTCAACGGGCAATAACACCCACCGCCCCTCAATTTCGATAAATTCCGGTTCGCGGTATCTAAACTCAGACTCCCATCTAAACGGCCCTTCATGCTTCTCAATAATTCGATCCCACCGCACAGTTTTAATCTTGGCTAAAGTTTCGTTTGACAAATCAGCTACTTTCATCAAATTAATCTCCCAATAAAATTCGCAAAGCTTTCAAAGCATTTGAACGATTGCCATTGGCAATTTTACCAAACCAATAATGTGCTTCTTCATTACTCATAGCCATAATCCCTTCTGCAATATTAGCAATTCGTTCGGTTTTCGATAGCGGTTGCAGCGATTGAAATAAAATCGCCAAACTTACGCCAGATTCTTCTGATAAAATATAAGGCGTTTGTCGCTGCTGAGATAAAGTTTTCGGATCGTAATTATTCGCTTTGAGAGTGGCATAAATTTTTTGTCTCGCCAAAACCAGCGCATTGCCTTTAAGTCGCCCCAATTTTTTGGCTGCTGGACGCTTTTTTTCACCCGCTTTTTTGTAAGCGCATTGGTAGAGTTCTAATGCGAAGTTGTTATTTTCTAAAGGTAAAACTCGTAATTGAAATTCTTGCATAAGGATTTAGCGTGGGGAGGGGGCGGGTTTTTGAGATTGTTAATTTTTGCCAATTATTGTCGCGAACCCGCCCCTACATTTCAATTATTATACAATTATTTATCTACACATCCTATCATGTCCGATCGCGATTCCTGTAGGGGCTCCCCTCACCAACGATAATCGGAATCAACCAACCATCTCAAAAACCCGCCCCGACAATTGTATTGTGCTGGTATGTTAAAAGAGGTAGATTGCGATTTACCGTGGGGCGGGGGCGGGTTTTTGAGATTGTGAATTTGGGGCAATTATTGTAGGTGAACCCGCCCCTACATGGGAATTATACAATTATCTATCTACACATCCTATTATGTCCGATCGCGATTCCTGTAGGGGCTCCCCTCACCAACCATCTACGCCATCAACCAACATCTCAAAAACCCGCCCCGACAATTGTATTGTGCTGGTATGTTAAAAGAGGTAGATTGCGATTTACCGTGGGGCGGGGGCGGGTTTTTGAGATTGTGAATTTGGGGCAATTATTGTAGGTGAACCCGCCCCTACATTTCAATATACTACCCTTGCCATTAAATTTAAACGCTCGACTGGATTGCGTTCTAGCGTTTGTTTTATACTGCTAATATCCGAGGCACTTGCTGACAAAGCTGGCTTGAATTCTAAGGTAATTTTCAAACTAACCTCGGCTGGCGCGTCGGGACTGTTCAACAAACTGTTGATAGTCGAGAAAAAGCTCTGAAATCCCCGAAATGCCCCTTGATATTCCAGCCGCACAAATTGGTCGCTGGTTTGAATGGTTGCGGTTTGGTCGATTTGCGGTTGCCACCGCTGCAATAGGGCAATTGCTGTTCCTAATTTGCGATAATCCATGACTTGATTCACAGACAATTCTAGCACTTCGATGCCTTGCACTTTGTAGTCGCTAATGCGATCGCCCAATTCCGCAAACACCTTATTAATCGTGCCGTCACTTTCGATAATCTGCGGTTTCGCCTCCCACAAAGTCCCCTGTAGCCCTTCCACAACATAAGCAGAATTGCTACCATCTCGCGCGCTAGAAACTTGAAGATTTAGATTGACATTGGCTGCTTTTTCTGCTGTTTGCCCGTTACCGTAATCGGCCACCACACGAAAAATAGTGTTATTAACAACGGTGATTTCACACTCATCGGAAGGGCGGAAATTTCCCGGCACTAAAATATTATCTTGATACAAACTAACCGTCAGTGCTCCTTTGGCTTTCCACCTCACCCGCACGGGTTTTGCCGCTTCTGTACTGGGCATCAATTGGGCGCTGAGTTCCACTTCTTTGGGCGCTGGAGGTTCGAGAATGCCGCGTCTGTAGAGGGAGGCGCGATCGCTAAATTCGATCGTCTCCGGCAGCGCCAACACGCTATCATCAGTTTTGATAAACAGTCTCTCCCCGACTTTCATATCCCAATTGCCCATTTTCAAACCTTCGCGAACCGTGTCCCGCAGCATCGAAACTTCCGCATCGAGGAGAATATTCAAACTCAAATCCTTAGCAAAAGCATCGCGCAGCGCCTTCGTCGTCCAACTATCCAACCCCGCAGGCCAAACTTTTTGCAAGATAAAAGCCGGGGCGAAAGGTTTAGCTTCTTCAGCGCGAATCTTGCCGCAATCTTTGAGGGCTTTGAGAATCACATCTTGCTGGTTATTTTTGCCTTTCACCATACTCGCATCCTGCGCGGAAAGAGTGTAGTGCATCAATCCTTTCGGTGCTTTTACTTGGTCATTTGACGGATAAAATAAATGGCGGTAAGCATTAGTCAAAGATACTCTCACATCCATATCTTTCCTGCCTTCCCGTTCCTTCAATTCCTTTTGCTGGCTTCCCGATAAATCTTCCATCCGGTTCTGACTCTTGAGAATATTTTGAATTGCTTTGTATTCTCTGGTATTGTCGATCGCCCTTTCTAATTCTCGCCGATTTGCCACCAAAAATAACAACCGATTGCGGTAGGTACGAAACTTCCCCGATTCGCCGCTATTGTTGAAAATTCTCTCGATCAATTCCGGCGCTGCGTCAGTAGAAGCATTCACCGCGGCATCGTCAAAGTCGATCGCGCACAGCGCCACATCATCCGGGTTATCGTCTACATTTCCGGGACTGTCGATATTAGAAACTAAGGTAAAGAATTTTTTGGCAAAAATACTGTCCCGGCGAATCCGCAAATCTTCTTTCGCCGCCAATATAGCGACTTGTTCTTTCTCTTCGGTAATGATTTTATTAATCGAAGGTTCTTCTTTAAACCGGGCTAAAGATGCGATCGGATCGAAGTCTAAATACCAGGCTACCTTAGTTAGTCTTTCCAAAACGCGATCGACAAAACCGCTGTCAACCC
Organism: Microcoleus sp. F8-C3; assembly: GCA_036704825.1. Lineage (GTDB taxonomy): Bacteria > Cyanobacteriota > Cyanobacteriia > Cyanobacteriales > Microcoleaceae > Microcoleus. The sequence continues at coordinate 86,890 of JAUBSN010000008.1, forward strand.
CCGGAGTCAGCAGCGATAAATTCAACTCAGCCAGCCGAATTCCCGAAGAATTTCCCTGAGTCAAAGAATGCAAAAATATTGTTCTGCTGACCCAAGTAGAAAACGGCGGTTTTCCCGCTGCTATCCATTCCCCATCTTGCAATTGTGCGTAAGCCGGCCTACCATCGGGATTGTAGATATCAGCGCCGATCGCATTCCGCAGGGGCGATCGCTGCAACCGAGAAGTAAGATCGTTAGTAATTTCGCCATCCATCCCCACCGGGATATGATGCGTGTGAATCATCGGCACCCAACCATCGCGATTTTCCCACAAATGCCGCACCACTTGCGCGAACAATCGCAAAGCGCCCCGCGTCTTCTGGAATTCGGGAATAGAAGCAATTTTTTTAGTTAAAAGATTGAACAATTCCGGGTGAAACGGATAACTTTGGGCGATCGCTTTTGAGTATGACGCATCTTTGCACCCATCGGGCAAATTAACGCGGCAATTCCGATAAGCCGCCAAATATTCCGATGCCGCTTTTTGCGCCGCTTCCTCGCTAACTTTGGCAAACACGCGCTGTTTGACGATGTTGTAAATTTCGATATCTGTAGAAGGGCTCAAAACCCGTTCTTGTCTTGCCGAAGCGCGCATCGTTTCTTGCAATTCTGCCGTTTCTTCCGCAAAAGTATCTGCTGTCGAGGCGAGGGAATAAACCAATACTAAATTATCGCAGGCGGCCGCCAAATCCATCAGGGAAAATAGAAAAGCTACCACTTGTTCGGCTAAATCGCTTCTGCCAATTTTTTTCGCTTTTGCCGATCGCAAATACCGCGCAATTTCATCTAAAATAATCACAGTCGGCTGTCCCCCCGTCAACCGTTCTAACACGGAAGTACCGGGACTGACACCGCTTTTATCGCTGCCTTGCAGTAACTGATAGCCTGAAATCCCGCCAATTTGGTAAGCAATTTCGCCCCAAATAGTGTAGGTTGTCAAGCCGCTGTCCGAGTGATAAACTCCTTGTTCTGGGTCTAAATCTCGACCGTCGATCGCTGCAACTTGTAAAGGGCGATCGGGAATCACGCTAATATCTGTAAAGCGTTCCAACCCGTGAATTTCTCGCCCTTGCTTGCAGATATGCCAGAGTGCAATTTCATCGTGAGTTTTGCCGCCCCCAAAACTCGTTTCCAAACGAATTACCGCAGCCCCGGCGCTTTGCTTCATCAAGCGGCTGAAAACCTCCCGAATCAGGGTTTTAATACCATCAGTTGCGAAGGTATTAGCAAAGAATTTATTAGCATCTTGATAAACTTGAGGTGCATTTCCCTCCACCACCAGCCGCAATTTGGCGGCAAATAAATCTAGAGACAAATCTCCCGATAAAATCTCATCTCTGGGCAAGCAGGTATCAAAGATTAATGGCAGCATCTCAAAGATCCTTAACTAATAATATCAATTTCGCACTTCATCGGAATTATTCATCTCTCTCTTGTCTCCCTCTGTGGGGAGCATCTCATATTTGTAAAAACACTTATTCTGGCTCCTGCCTTCTTCCTTTTTCCTCTTTCCTCCTGACTCCTGACTCCTGACTCCTAGCTCCAATTTCAAGCGGAGGGCTGCTTTCATTGAGATGCTCCCCCTCTGTGTTCTCTGCGTTCTCTGCGGTTAAATCATTCCGATATCCAATACTAATGACTAAAATCGACATTTCCCCCGCTAACAATCACGCCAATCCTCGCATTTTCAGCCTGCACAACACCTGACAACAAAGCCGCCGCCGCTAACACTCCCGTCGGTTCCACAACTATCTTCATGCGTTCCCACATAAAAAACATTGTGCTGCGAATTGCCTCTTCGGAAACTGTTGCCATATCGTCCACATAATGCAGCACCAAAGGAAAGGTTAATTTCCCCAAAGAAGGCGTGCGCGCACCGTCAGCAATCGTATCCGGGTTGCTAACAGTTTGCAGCGTTTTCGTGCGGAACGATCGCGCCGCATCGTCTGCTTGTTCCGGTTCTACTCCTATTACTTTACACTGCGGAGACAAAGTTTTTGCAGCGATCGCGCATCCCGACAGCAAACCCCCGCCACCGCAGCAAACTAACAGCAAATCCAACTCCCCAACTTCTGCGATTAATTCCAGCGCCGCCGTACCTTGTCCCGCAATCACCCACGCACTGTCATACGGAGGAATAATTGTCAAGTGCCTTTCGGCGGCAATTTTAGCAGCTAATTCTTCGCGGGAAACTTGAGTGCGATCGTACAAAATAATCTCTGCACCGTAGCCGCGAGTCGCCTCTTGCTTGACTTTGGGCGCATCTGCCGGCATCACCACAGTAGCAGGAATTTCTAGCAACCGTGCGGCAAGGGCGATCGCCTGCGCGTGATTTCCCGAAGAAAAAGTCAAAACTCCCCGCTGTTTTTCCGTTTCAGATAGCTGCATCAAAGCATTGCAAGCACCCCGAAATTTAAACGAACCCGTCCGCTGAAAGTTTTCGCACTTGAAAAATACCTGAGAATTTGTCCGTTTGTTGAAAGTTTCCGAAGTCAGCACCGGCGTTTTGAAAGCTTTGCCCTGCAAGCGCTTTGCCGCCGCTTCCACATCGGCGAAACAGACTTGTAAGGGATTTGGGGTACACAATTGGACACTCATAGATTTTAGATTTTGGCGATCGAGAACTCTATTTGTAGGGTGGGCATTGCCCGCTTCACTCGTACCATTAGACTATAAATTTTGATCGTTAGCGGTTGCGCTTAATTGTTAAAAAAGCTGTTGACTAAAATCAAAGCTATGACAATTTACTATCAAAAAGTAAACGGGCGTTTGTACTTGTACAGGAGAAGGATTAATGAATACAAATTTAACCACCGCCGATTAATTGTAGGGAAACAGCACGGCGCCGCGTGCTGATTTTGGGTAATATCAAATCCGTTGGCATCGTCCTGTATTCATCTCTCTCTTCCCTTTCTCTGTATCCTCTGTGTCCTCTGCGGTTTAATCATTCCGATACCACCGGAATCGATATAACGGCTAAAAATCAACCGGATTGGATGGTGCAATTGGCCTCGCGAGTGCGATCGACTCCAACCATAACACAGCCCAAAAAGACACGGCAATGCCATTTTCCTGCCCAAACAAGAGCGACTAAATTGTTTAACAATCACCAAAAAAAAGGACACAGCATGGCTGTGTCCTTACCCGTATCTTGTAGGGACACAGCCATGCTGTGTCCCTAACCGTACCGATATCCCGATTAGGATTCTTGCCGTTTAGAACAAGAACAATTCAGAATTACCGGAAAGTCCTAAATCGACATCGACAGTGGCAAACAAACTGCTACCGCCAACCGTAGAACCGTTGCTATCGTAATACAGTTTAGTAGACAAACCATCGTAGATAGCCATGATGGACGGCCCGGTTAAAGTTGCTTCAAACACAGTTACATCAGACACTGTGCTGCTGTAAGCGTAGAAACTAGAACCCAAAGGCCCAGATCCGGTGGTAAAGGCTGCAAAACCAGTGCTGTCGAGGTTAATTACATCATCAGCAGTGCTGTAATTGGTAATTAAATCCCCGCCGTCAGCAGTAGTTCCGGTGAACACAAACACATCCGCACCAGCACCGCCGTTGAGAACATTGGTTCCCACACCACCGATTAAAGTGTCATTTCCGAGGCCGCCGTTGAGAGTATCGCTACCGCCACCGCCGAAGAGGCTGTCATCGCCATCGTCGCCGGAAATACTGTCGTTACCCAAACCGCCGTCGAAAATGTCGGCACCAGAACCGCCGCTGAGGATGTCAGCAAACTCAGTACCAGTGACGCTGTTAGCAGTCGCATCTCCGGTAAACAACACAGGAGTGGTGAAGTTGTAACCGCCAGCACCAGAACCGAAATTGTTAAAGGCGACGGGGTAAGTGTTCCCAGCAGCAGTTAAATCGGCAACGCTACCTGAGTTGGTAGTAGTACCAGTCGGAGAAGTACCAGTATCAGAAGAGGCGATCGTACCTGTAAATACAAAGTCCGCCGTTCCCAGATTGCTAGCAGCAGTACCCAGATTCGCAATCAGCGTCGAACCATCGGCCACGGTACCGTTCGAGTCAAAATACAACACAGTCTCGTTCGACGCATTCGTAAAGGCGAAGAAACCAGCACTTGTAGAATTGCCCAGGGCTGTAGCTTGTGCATCTTGCAAAGAGGCATAACTGCCCTGAGTGAAAATCACTAACTCTTTGCCAGTAATGTCAGGAGTTGAACCGCTGGAGGCGTCAAAGTTAGTCGTCGTCAAATTGCCGAAAGCGCTCGCGGTAAACTGGAATTTGTCACTTCCAGAGGTAAAGTCAGTAATCGTATCGCCGCCTTCGCCTGTTGCTTTGTAAACAAACAGATCCGCACCAGCACCGCCAGTCAGAATATCTGCACCCGAACCGCCGCTGAGGATGTCAGCAAACTCCGTACCCGTGACGCTGTTAGCAGTCGCATCTCCGGTAAACAACACAGGAGTGGTGAAGTTGTAACCGCCAGCACCGGAACCGAAATTGTTAAAGGCGACGGGGTAAGTGTTCCCAGCAGCAGTTAAATCGGCAACGCTACCTGAGTTGGTAGTAGTACCAGTCGGAGAAGTACCAGTATCAGAAGAGGCGATCGTACCTGTGAATACAAAGTCCGCCGTTCCCAGATTGCTAGCAGCAGTACCCAGATTCGCAATCAGCGTCGAACCATCGGCCACGGTACCGTTCGAGTCAAAATACAACACAGTCTCGTTCGACGCATTCGTAAAGGCGAAGAAACCAGCACTTGTAGAATTGCCCACGGCTGTAGCTTGTGCAGCTTCCAAAGAGGCATAACTTCCCTGAGTGAAAATCACTAACTCTTTGCCAGTAATGTCAGGAGTTGAACCGCTGGAGGCGTCAAAGTTAGTCGTCGTCAAATTGCCGAAAGCGCTCGCGCTAAACTCGAATTTGTCACTTCCAGAGGTAAAGTCGGTAATTGTATCACCGCCTTCGCCTGTTGCTTTGTAAACAAACAGATCCGCACCAGCACCGCCAGTCAGAATATCTGCACCCGAACCGCCGCTGAGGATGTCAGCAAACTCCGTACCCGTGACGCTGTTAGCATTAGCATCTCCGGTAAACAACACAGGAGTGGTGAAGTTGTAACCGCCAGCACCGGAACCGAAATTGTTAAAGTCGGTCGGGTAAGTGTTCCCAGCAGCAGTTAAATCAACAACGCTGCCGGAATCGGTAGTAGTACCAGTGGGAGAAGAGGCGATCGTACCTGTAAATACAAAGTCCGCCGTTCCCAGATTGCTAGCAGCAGTACCCAGATTCGCAATCAACGTAGAACCGCCGGCTAAGGTACCGTTCGAGTCAAAATACAACACCGTTTCGTTCGAGGCATTAGTAAATGCGAAGAAACCAGCACTTGTAGAATTGCCCAGGGCTTTAGCTTGTGCAGCTTCCAAAGAGGCATAACTTCCCTGAGTGAAAATCACTAACTCTTTGCCAGTAATGTCAGGAGAAACTCCGCTAACACCGTCAAAGTTAGTCGTAGTCAAATTACCGAAAGCGCTCGCACTAAACTCGAATTTGTCAGTTCCTGATTTGAAGTCGGCAATTTTATCGCCGCCTTCTTTAGTTGTCCTGTAAACAAACAGATCCGCACCACTGCCACCGGTTATGACATCCAAACCAAGGCCGCCGGTGATGGTATCGTTGCCATCGCCGCCGATGATGGTATCGTTAAAATTGCTGCCGACAATGTTGTCATCGCCTGCTAAACCGTCGAAATTAACTGCAGCCGGATAAGTGCCGAAATTCACATTGTCAGGGCCGGCAGTACCCACAGGAACATTTAGTGGCGTGCCGGTGAAGACAAAGTTACTTATTTGCAGGCGAATGTCAACTGAGAAACTAGCCAGAACTTCAAAGCGCGCCCCAAAACCAAATACCAGTACAGCACGGCCGGTCTCGGCATCTATAAACTGACAGAAAGTAGGCGCGTCTAGGTTGCCGCCCAAAGCTACAAACCGCGCTTGCAAAGACGCGATGCTGTTAACAGTGATATCCGCGGAGAAGTCGAGCAAATTAGAGCTGCCGATCGACCCAACAGCAGAAGTAGCAGTAATCTCCAGTCGAGTCAAACTAGAAACGCTGAGATTACCAAAAGCTGCCGTAGAAAGCTCTAAAAGATCGTCAGTGACATTAAAGTCAGTAATAAAGTCAGCTTCTACAACTGTTTGAATCTCTTGGCGAGAAGTCCGGTAAATAAAGCGATCCTTTCCAGCACCCCCAATTAGAGTATTGATTCCTAGGCCGCCTTCGATCTCGTCATCATCATCGCCACCTTGAACTTTGTCGTTGCCCAAGCCGCCTTTTAGCGTGTTTTTGCCTTTACCACCGATGATATCGTCATCGTCATCGCCGCCGTCGATATCGTCATCGTCATCGCCGCCTTGAACTTTGTCCTTACCCAAGCCGCCTTTTAGCGTGTTTTTGCCTTTACCACCGACGATATCGTCATCGTCATCGCCGCCGTCGATATCGTCATCGTCATCGCCGCCTTGAACTTTGTCCTTACCCAAGCCGCCTTTTAGCGTGTTTTTGCCTTTACCACCGACGATATCGTCATCGTCATCGCCGCCGTCGATGTCGTCATCGTCATCGCCGCCTTTAACTTTGTCGTTGCCTTTGCCTGCTTTTATTTTGTTTTTGCCCAGGGTAACTTCGATATCATCATCGTCATCGCCACTGTCGATATCGTCATCCCCATCGCCACCTTTAATTTTGTCCTTGCCTTTGCCGCCGATGATTTTGTCTTTGCCTTTGCCGCCTGTAATATCATCGTCACCATCGCTGCCTTCGATGTCGTTATCCAGCGTCGCAGAACCGACAATAACTTGAGGTGCTGTAGTGCCACCAAACTTAAAGACATTTTGCTCGACCTTCAAGCTAAAACGCTGACCGGTGGCAGATCTTTTGCCGTTGCTAACTTCAAAACCAAAACTAAGCGCACCGATAAAACCTACTGCCGCTTTGAAACTTAACGAGCCTGCGTTAATGTCTGCTTGAGTGAAGGTAAAACCGACTTGTGTTACGGCGACTCCCTTAAAGAATAGTTGGCCGGTTGCAGCATCGGGCAGCTCGGTTAGCTTGAAGACTGTGTTGCTAGGACCTTGCTCGTCATCGACAAACCGCAACAACTCAGAAGTAATAGTTTGCTCGCCGCCGCTGGAACCAGTAATCAAGCCATTATTAGCTTCCGCTCGCGGAGGGTTAGAAATCGGGTTCGGAGTTGGAGTTGGAGTTGGAGTTGGAGTTGGAGTTTGAGTTTGAGGATTAACTCCCAAAAAGTCGCCAGCAGTGATAAGCGTTGCGTTGACATTTAACAATAGCGCCAGCGCGAAGTTATTGACCCGAATTTCGGTATTGCCACCGACTTGTATAAAGGTCAAGCTGCTAAAGTTCAAGTCGCCAAACAGCAGAAACTTGTCGCTGCCGTCTTCGTAGTCAGTGATGACTGCACTTGCTCCAGAGGTACTGTTACTCACGACATAAACGTCATCTCCAGCACCGCCTACACAGGTATGGTTGCCAGTACCGCCCATCAGTGTATCGTTGCCGTCGCCGCCCATCAGCGTATCGTTGCCGTCGCCGCCGCCGCTAACGCTGTCGTCGCCTTCGCCGCCGTCTGCCATGTCATTGCCGTCGCCAGTCACGAGGGTATCGTTGCCAGCACCGCCCATCACGCTGTCGTCGCCGTCGCCACCCATCACGCTGTCGTCGCCGTCGTCGCCGCTGCAAACGTCGCTGCCGCCGCCGCCCATCACGGTATCGTCGTCGGCACCGCCGCTAACGCTGTCGTCGCCGTCGTCGCCGCTGCAAACGTCGCTGCCTGCGCCGCCCATCACGGTATCGTTATCTTTGCCGCCGTTAACTTGGTCGTCGCCGTCGCCACCGCTAACGTTGTCGTTGCCTGTGTCGCCCCTGACGGTATCGTTGCCTTCGCCGCCCTCGCAATCGTCGTCGCCTTTGCCGCCGTAGACGCTATCGCTGCCAGCGCCGCCCTTAACGTCATCATCTCCTTCGTTGCCGTGCACCCAGTCATCGCCGTCATCGCCTTCGCAGAGGTCGTCGTCGCTGCCTCCCATGACGGTATCGTTATCTTTACCGCCGTTAAGGGTGTCCTTGCCTTTGCCGCCCATGACGGTATCGTTGCCGAGATCGCCTCTTACTTCATCGTCGTCATCGCCGCCCTCGCAATCATCGTCATCTTTACCGCCGTAGATTTTATTTTTTTTGCCGCGGTTTCCTTTGATTTTGTCCTTGCCTTTCTTGCCGAATATCTCATCCTGCTCGCCGGTGGCGACAATTAAGTCATCGTCATCGGTACCGACGACGGTTCGGCGGCGATCTATGCCGCTATCATCATCTAAGTCATCGTCATCGTCATCGTCATCAGTACCTCCGACGGTAGGGAAAGCGATGCCATTATCATCATCGCCCGTACCTTCTTCCAGTACGCCGTTAGCCAGAGCTGGAAATGTGGTGGTAAGGCCGTCGGTGTTTTCGGCGAGTGCTACCTGAATTAACTGAGCTAAGTCCTCATCGGAAATTGTAGAGCTGTCGTCGCTTAAATCCCCGACAGGCTTTTGTGTTTCATCTTGAACGGGAAAAAGCGATCCTTGTCCTTCTTCTAACAACATTGCGTCTGGTTCCATTGTTGATATTTCCCAAAAAATGGTAAGCTTCTTAGAATCAATTTATCAGCAAACAAAATGCTGCTGAAGATTTTTTGTCCTTCATGCTTTAGCCTGCTAGAAAATCTGATTCCCTCATCTTTACTATTATAGACGCCTCTTAAACCGCAAGGTTTTTTGCGATCTGTTGCGAGTTTGATATTCGGCAATTGCGTACCACAATTAATCGATCTGCAACCTATAGCCTTTCTCAAAAAGATGAGGTATGATTGACAGATTCTATAACCGCTTAAACGTATAGGGTGCTTTCGGCCCAACAACGTCGGCGAATCTTTCGCTCGAACCGCTATACACTGTAATTACTGCGCCGAAGCGCCGAGCATTTGAGATGTTCTCGGTAGTTTCTACAATCATCTGCGCCGCAGGGCCCATAATTGTATGTTTTCTACGTAATTTCTACAGTGAATTAGCAAAATTTCAACTCGCAACTGACAACTCCTAAATAACTACCCAAAACCTGTATCCCCCAAATTTTACCCTTGCTTTTGTTCCGATCTAGGCTGGGTGTATTGAAGTTTTGTAACACTCCCAGCTTTGACAAATCCTTCCCTGACTTAGAATTTGTATCTCTTGACTAAACGACTGCGCGCTTCTAATTTTAGTTCCCGATGAGTAATTAGAAATTTAGATAATTCGCCCAGGCAAATATTTGTTCTAATTTTTAGTTGCACAATTTTCTCTCGATTCGAGGAAACCTCGCGAACTGAGAAAAAATTTTTTTTCGGATCGACACTAAGAAATTTGCCAAAAAATATCTATCTCAAGATTGATTGCAAAATTTGCCAAAAAATAGTAATGCAGAATTCGTTGTTGGTGACAGTTGCAAGCTCGATCGGCATTTTGAGCGGGAATGACCTACGGCGAGGCTGCGAAACCCAGTAGCTTTGTAGAAGTTTCGCTACCAAATTCAATAATTCTCAGAGAAACCGGCCTGATGAGGCGTAATCCTCTAGATGCCAAAAATGATGGTTGCTGCAGAGTACCGGAATAATTTGATTGCCGTTGTATTGTTGAGAGTTCTTGGCTGCTTGCGTGTATTTTTACTGCTTAACTTTAACTAGATTAAAAGAGTTAAATTAAAACTTTTCAATATCATGAAAGCGGAAAATTAGCAATAAGTTATTAGCAATTATCGCTGGTCAACTATCGATTACGCATTGCCGCTGAGGTCTTGCAGATCGGGGCGGAGACCTTATGGATGAGTACCCAGGGCTGACCAATTCATTAATTGACACAAAATCAAGATTGCACCTGGGGGGTTGGTGGTAGGGGATAAGCGGTAAAGACCGATCGACGGATCGCCAAAAAAAATAAAATACTCAACTTTCCCTGCGATATTGCCCTGAAACCGGCTGGCGAGAGCCGAAGTAATTTTAATAAGAACTAGAGATCCGCCTGGTAAAGTGCCTCCAATTTAACTTTACTCAGCAATGAGAAACTCAAGTTCGCGACGAATCTAAAGGGGTCTGCGGTAGAGGTGCAAAATGTTAAAGATAGCAAGATTGGAGAAAATTCGGCTTTCACCGAGCCACAAGGCAATCAAAACTAATAAACTGTTATTAAAGTACAACTTTTATATCCTCAAAGTGTTTGAACAAATATATATGCCCCCAGCGATCGCCCGATCGGGGGAAGCGCATTCAGAAACTTTGATTGGAAGAGTAAAAATTATTTTGCCGATCGCTATTGCTAGCCGCAAAAACGCAGGCAAATTCAGAATTAAGGCGGGAGGGCGCTAAAGCGGTGAGCCAGGAATTTCAACTCTCAGTCACCCCAGTTGGGGACGACAAATATCTAGTGCGGACAGAAAGGGTTGCACCCGGTGTACCCTTAGCCGAACAACAAGTCCGCTGGCCGATCGACGAATGGCTTGCACTGTCTGCCCAACTGATGAACGACCCGCTGGTGGGCTTGCTCCAGGGAAAAACAATACAGGGAAACAGTTTTGCCGGTCGCGGCCTCTCCCGTTCGGGAAACAACTCAGGGCCAAATTTAGTAGCCCTGGGACAACAATTATACAGCGGGCTGTTTCAAGGAAACTTGCGCGATAGCTGGACTTGCGCTCAAGGCATCGCCCAGCACCGCCGAGAAGTGCTGCAACTGCGACTCGGGCTCAAAGGGCGGCGCTTGCCGCGGCTGCCGTGGGAAGTTCTGCACGCAGGCGATCGCCCTTTGGCAACTGGGACCGATGTCGTGTTTTCTCGCTACCAACCAGGTACAAGTTTATTCAAACAAACCCGGATACTGCCTAGCAGCGGGCCGCTAAAAATTTTAATGGCGATCGCCTCTCCGAGCGATCGAGACAGCTTGCAGCTAAAGCGAGAAGTGCTCCATTTGCAACAAGAACTCCAAAACCGCACCGGTAGTCCTCTCAAAAACAGCCCCCATTCTGCGGAAATTCAACTGACTATTCTCGAACAGCCCGATCGAGAACAACTTACCCAAGCCCTAGAACAAGGACACTACCAAGTCCTGCACTACGCAGGCCACAGCAACTTAGGTTCCCGAGGTGGCGAACTCTACCTAGTCAGCAGCCGCACCGGCTTAACCGAAACCCTCAGCGGCGACGACTTAGCTGGATTGCTCGTTAACAACGGTATTCAGATGGCCGTGTTCAACTCCTGCCGCGGCGCCTACGGCGACCCCTCAGATATCGCCGACGACAGCCCGGAACGCAACTTAACCGAAGCTCTAGTCAAGCGGGGCATTCCCGCAGTGCTAGCAATGGCAGAAAGCATCCCCGACGATGTAGCCCTAACTCTAACGCGGTTGTTTTACCGCAACCTCAATCAAGGCTATCCAGTCGATCTCAGCTTGAGCCGGGCCAGAGCTGGGCTAATTTCTGCCTACGGTTCTCACCAGCTATACTGGGCTTTGCCCATTCTCTACCAGCACCCGGACTTTGACGGCTATTTGACTGGCGCCCCAGCCCACAGCGCGACCTCCGGTTCTATGGTGCAGATAATCGCGTCGGGAACGCAACCGGCGCTCGCGGGTACAGAATGGAAGGCCCCATCTTCGGTTTCGGCGATCGCCCAGTACCCCCCAATCCCAGCCAATCGAGATCGCGAGTCAGACAGTTCTGACGGCGAAGTCTGGGAATACTTTCCCGACCAATTCAAAGATCGCAGGGATTGGGTTCATCAGAACGATCGAGCCGATGCTGCTAATTCGCCGAACTCACCGACGGCTTCGCCCTCCTCGATTCCTAATTCTGAGTGTTCGGCGATCCAAGCAACTCGCGCCGCTGCTGCGACTCAGAAACCGTTAAAAAAACCGGGGTTGAAAAAATCTGTCACCCTGATGCTTTGCTTGTTGTCCGTTGCTTTGAGTGCTGGCTTTTTTGGGTGGCGCTACTCGAACCAGCGAGGCACGAAACCTGAAGAGTTACTGCCGGCGGTACGGACTCCCCTGTCGCAAAATTACCTGCAACAACGTCACTAAAAGCGATCGCCCGGTGCAATGCTTTATTTAGACCTTCTTGGCCTGGCTTCAAACTGGGTGGGGTTTTTGCTGGTCATTTGCGATGGTCGGCTGTCGCTGGCAAAGCGCTCGAAAATATGCTGCTCGATCGAATCTCGGACTTACGTTCATCAAGCTGATTTTTACCCCAAACAAGCAGCAGCGCAACCAAGCATCGAGGAAGAAACCAGGTTTCTCGTCGAGAGAGTAAGTCCGAGACTGCTTGATGCAGTATTCGTCAGTTAATTTTAGATTTTAGATTTTAGATTTTAGATTTACTCCACAGATGAATCTGGCTGCTTGAACAAGGGCGTTGCCATGAGCTTGTCGAAGGGTCGAAAATTTCGATCGGTAAATGACTGTTGTCGGGGGGCGGTCTCCGTTTTTGGGCCGAGTCATTCGGCAGCCGGAGCATTCGTCATTCGGCACAAGACGATAACAGCAAGAGTTGTAACAATTAAAAACGTCCTCACCGTCAAGGCGGTGGCTATATTTCACAATAATTAATTATGGAAGCGGCTGTGAGTTTGACGCGCCCCTCCAGTTGGTGCATAAATTTTGAGAGTTTGGCAGTTTGCAGGCCGCGAGTCGAAACCAGTACATTTCCACCGAAACTCCATGTCGGGAACCGCTGCTAATTTGTAGTCCATCAAACATTTAAGCAGTTGTGCATTTAACTGAGTCTTTTTCAATTCCCCTGTGGAAAGAACCTCAAATTCTCTGGCTTTGGGCCGGAGGAGGAAGATTTTCCCTAGAGTCGCCTAGAAATCTACTGAGTCGTGGCGAAGTGTTAAGAGCTGCGAAGCAATCTCCCCCCATCTAAACTATTCCCCTCTTGGTGGCTGCGCGATGTTTCTGCCGCCGCGCCCATTGAGTCGGCTTTAAGCTAAAACCCGTTCAACGAACAGGTGAAATTTCCTTCAATTTTTACCGGATTGGTTTCCCCAGACTGCTTTCTGTGCAAGTTATATACCGAACACCTTAATAGAAGATTGCTCGTTGCTATTTGGGGTTTTAAGGGGATTTCGCGCCCGAAAAACAGGGTTTATACCATTTGAGATTTGAGATTTTAGATTGAAGACTTGAAGAATTGGGAATGACTTATTCCATAAGGGTTTGGAGCACGGGCCTACAGTTGGATTCTTTTTGTAAACTGGTGCGTGCAAGTAGCTGGCAGGGCACCCTTGAACAAGTGCTGCCACCCCTTGTTGAGGTAAAAGTTAACCCCGGTCGGCAAATGCTTTCGGCAGATTTGCAGCGGCCGCGCTCTAGGTATTTTGATTCACGGCTGTCTTGTTTTTACCTTGACCGCAGACTCGATCGGGGGTTGGTGAATGCAGGGAACAGACTTTACTGTAAAAAAGTAAAGCATTTAATTTGCGACAATAATTGCCCGCGCGATCGCAAGAGAGGCTTGCACAAGCATTTGGGCCGCGAGGAGCAATTATTGTCGCCCTTCGAGCATCCTTACTTGCACCCCCGGTCTTCAGGCTGCACAAATTTATCCAGAATCTTAAATATTGAGAATTATTAGTATTGACAGTGAAACAAAGTTAATCTAATGTGTTGTAATTGATATAAGTAAAGTCCAATAAGCGAGGTACGGTCAATGGCAGAAACAGCTACAGCACCCTTAACAGGAAAAGGTCTGCTTCAAAAAATCAAAGGCAGTGATTTGCCGCGCAGAGAACTTGCAAAGCTTTGCGGCTACTTCACGGTCAGCAAAAGTGGAGAAACCCGGATTAATCTGGCTGAGTTTTACGATGCAGTGTTAGCTGCTAAGGGCATTGAGCTAGAGAAGTCGAAAGCAGACGGACGCGGACGAGAAGCGAGTTATCGAGCTAGCGTTCACAAGAATGGCTCGATCGTGATCGGAGCAAATTATACCCAAGAAATGGGATTAAAGCCGGGAGACGAGTTTGAAATTAAGCTCGGATACAAGCACATTCGCTTGATTCAGATCGATGTGGACAGACCGGATGTAGATGTGGATGATGAAGAGGAGGATACAGAAGAATAAAGGCGATGGCGATGCAGTCAGCCTCGGGCAAGGCGACTGGATTTGGCATTCGCTAGACGAGTATTTGCGCGCCACCCTTCGATTGAACTGATGAGCTGTCTTGACTATTTCTATTTTCTCTTGTCCCGCAAAGACTACAGTGCCTCTGAACTTCGCAAAAAGGGGCAAGAGAAAGGTTTTGACAATGAGGAAATATTGGAGGCGATCGCGCAAATTCAAGACCGGGGCTATCAGTCTGACACTCGCTTGGTGGCAAACTCGATCGCCTCTGCAGCAGGCAAATACGGGAAGTCTGCCATCAAGCGCAAGTGCCTGCAAAAAGGAATTACCAGCGATTTGTTCGAGCAAGTCTGGGAAGAAGAAATTGCCGAAAATCAGGACTCCGAAGCAGAAAAACTGGCCGAATTAAAAGCCAAAGTCATGCGGAAATACAAGATCGATACTTGGGGTCAAGCAGATCCGAAAACCAAAGGCAAAGTCTTGAATTACCTGCAATACAGGGGCTTTAATGCCTTTGAAATTTGGCGGCAGTGGCAAACAGAAGAAGATGACGAGTAAATAGTAGGGCCACGCAAATAGGTGCGGCCGAGATAGGCAAGCACAACTACACTGCTGCCGACAGGGCTAAAGTGCAAGTCCTGAGTTTTTTGTAAATGGTATGTCAATCCTCAGCGTTGACTAACTAAGATTCGTACATCTGCCGATGTCTGGCTAAAAGCTCGAGATATTTCTCGTTGATTTTGGCCAGCATCCATTTCTCTTGAAAAATGGCCGCGGATTCTGCTTTCACCGGATCTGCTTGTAGCGGCAAAATATCTTTTCGGGCGGCACTTTGTTCTGCAACAGACTTCAGCTTTTGAGGGTTTTGCTGGTATTTTCGACCGCTTTTGTGGTTGGCGTAACGGCGCGATCGAGTATACCCCATCTGCAAGAACTTGCGGGCCATGTCGGCTCCCACAAAATCATCGGCATCGAGATAGTCTAAAAACAAGGAGTAAATTTTGCTGCTGGACTCCCTGGCAATTTCAGGAGTCTTAAATCTCCAGAAAGGCAGAATTTCTCCTTTATATGGTTCCACCAACAGCACTCCCTGTTCTCCTTTCCCTACCCGATAAAGTTCCGGGTGCTGTCGAAAGTCGATGTTCTTAAAATCCGCATGGTAGTCGAACTGCTTCATCGGGCATTTTCTGTTCTATCTGGAACTATAGAAGCCCGGGGTTTACCTTCGTCTGGTTGGGTATAAACCCAAGCCCAAGCAATCAAGACAGCTTGAAAAGGCAGCCTGAACCAATACAGTAATTGGTTGTGGGGAATCCCTTCTATCGGAATGTTGTTGACGGCTTGATTGATATTAGCTGGAAACACGGCAATAAACAAGGCAATTAACCCCCACGCCGCCGCCCTGCTGACAGGAGGAACTAACAGCCCAATTCCGCCCAAAATCTCAAAAAAACCGCTGATATAAACCAAGGCTTCCGGGTAAGGAAGCTGGGGCGGCACAATTCTGATAAAAGGTGCGGGTACTGCAAAGTGCAGCACGCCTACAATACAGATAGCTACTGCGAGGATAACTCGCCAAATTTCTTTTTGACTTTTCACGGGCAATCGGTAATTAATAATTGTTAACTTGCTGCGATAATGCTTGCAAAAATTGGCTATCTGCGCTCTAGATGACAAAAAAACTGAGGCCCAAAAATTTCTGCTTCCCGGGTTTGTCTGCTCTTGCTGGTGGCTGTAACGATTTTATTTCGTAGAAAAACCAGATTTTTGGGTAACTCCCAGACAAGTTTTCACAGCCCCAAACTGGAGGAAGCGAGAACTGGAATCCAAGGCCTGGGCTTTGAGTCCCAAAAACAGATAGCGCGCATTTCGATAACAAGATTTTAATGTCTCGTTCCGTGCTGCTGTCTCTATCTTCGGGTAGTAAAACATGATTTTTGTTTCGGCTGTGGCTTCGCCAGCAACCAAACCCGTGGGGGATTTTTTCGATCGACAAATTCACCACCGCTTAACATTAAATAAATCATCCCGCAATTGATGAGTGCGGTTGCTGCTAACTTTGGTCTAGCCTTCCAGGCGCTTCCCTAGCCTACCCTACGGGAACCCCTACGGGGAACGGGAACCCTTGCGGGAAGATAGCTTTGCTAGCGCCTACCTTGAGGAGATTCATTAAGGCGAGTAATTTGTCAATAACTTTTATAATTATTTAATATTTGTGCTTTTAAAATTATTCGGAGAGGCAATTCGGTAACGCTCTCTAATTAAAATGACTATCGAAAGTTTGAATTTTGTCAACTTCCGAAAGATGTTAGAATTAAATTATTGAATTTGCTAAAAAGTCAATCGTCGCAGCAACTCCCCAACCATCCTGCTGAAATTCAAAATTGTCAGCAACGGCAGGAACTTTTTAGCCACCACATTATTCAAAAAGATTGAGCCTCCAAGCGCTGTGTCATTTTTATCTACACGTAAGCAATCACCGACGACCATGAACACCTCAACAAACACCTCTAAATTTGGCATAAACCGGATGCTGCGACAATCGCTGTTGCTTGGCATCTTTTCTGCTGCAGCTTTAGCTAGCGGATGGGCGCCCGGTTTGTACGGACAATCCCCAAACCTCGTTTTCGGATCGGCAGCCCGAGCTCAAGAAATTAGCAGCGAAGAAATTACTAGCTACGCTCGCGCTGTGTTGGCAATAGAACCCAGACGGGTAGAAGCTTATAACGAAATTAAAGGAATGGCTGGGGGCTCGGTTCCCAGAGTAGTGTGCAACGAAACTAAGGAAATTAATAGGTTGTCTGGAGGTGTTCGCGGCATCGCGGTGAATTACTGCCAACAAGCTAAAAAAGTTATCGAAACCAATGGTTTGACAGTTAGTCGCTTCAACCAGCTCACTTTGCTCCAGCAAGCGAATCCGGCAGTCAAACAGCGAATTCAAGCCGAGCTCCTGCGGCTGCAACAAGCGGGCAATCAATAAGCTTGAGCGTTTGAGTCTTTCTTCCTCTCCCGTTCTATTAGACTTCTCCATAAAAGCTTGTTAAGGGCAGGCAGGATGCCTAAGCGCTACCTTCGCCCAACAATAATATTGGAGATTTAAATTGTTCGAGTTCCTAGACGGTAGGCAAAATTTTTTGGAAAAAAAGCGATCGCCTGCGATCGAGTGCTTGACAAAATAACATAAATTTGGTAATAAGCCAGAACGGGAGCGGTCAGAGAGATGAATATTTTGCAACTGGCTGTAAATCGGAATGAGATATAGCTAGCGGGAACAAGATTAAGACGTTTTTAATTTCTGAAACATGAGCTGAAGATTGGAACTTCAGCCTTCCTTATTTCTCTGGCTATAAAAAATATAGCAATCCTCGCATCATTTGTGAATTTCTTACTCCCGGACCTTGGGTTCGGGGAGGGTTGGGGAGGGGTAAAAAGTTTCTGACTCCTGCAAGGATTGCTATATATTGCTCAACAACTCAATGTCAAGTGAATTGCTCTGAGAAATAGAATATAAAAATGCTAACATTCACAAAACATTTGCCTGCAAATCCCGATGCTGTTGTCAGCTTTACTTTACCGATGACAGCGGACGATCGCACTCGCAGCCGCCACCGATTCGAGGCGGAGACGGGGGAAGCGCTGCACCTGAGTTTGCCCAGAGGTACGGTACTGCGCGATCGAGATTTATTGCAGTCGGAAGACGGTAGCTGTTTGGTACTGGTAAGTGCAAAACCCGAACCGGTGCTGACAGCGCGGGCATCAAATTCGCTGCTGCTGATGCGGGCGGCTTATCATTTAGGAAACCGTCACGTAGCTTTAGAAATTGCCGATAATTATTTAAGGCTTTCTCCAGACTCTGTGTTGCAGGGAATGCTAGAAAAAATGGGTTTGGAAGTAACAGAGGAAATTGTGCCGTTTCAGCCGGAAACGGGCGCTTACGGACACAGCCATTAGATTTTAGATTTTAGATTTTAGATTTTAGATTTTAGATTTTAGATTTACTCCCACCGATGAATCCGAGGGTTCACAACCAAATTAGTTTCGATCGTTCAAGAAGGGAGAAGTCAACAGTCAACGCCGTGAACAATCAACTTTTATCTTTGTTGCAGCTAGCTTTTGCACCTGTGGGGGCTTATAGTTATTCTGAGGGAATCGAAAGTCTAGTAGAAACCGGTGCGATCGACAGCGAGATTACTTTGAGGAATTGGTTAGAAAATTCGCTGCAATTCGGGGCTGTTCGAGTAGAAGCCGCTGTGGCGGTAAGGGCTTTGAGGGCGGCACAGATGGGGGATGTGACGGCTTTGAATTACTGGAATGCTTGGGCGACTGCTACTAAGGAAACAGAAGAGTTGCGCTTGCAAAGTTGGCAAATGGGGCGGACTTTGGTCAGGTTGCTGCTGGAGTTGCGTGAAGCGAAGCTATCCCGCAGGGAATCGCCAGTTGCTTCTGGGTTAACAACAAGTGTAAAAGATTTGGTGAAATTTGGCGGCAATCCGTGCAATTTTGCGATCGGCTTTGGCATTGCGGCCGCCAACTGGCAGATTGAAGAGGAAGCGGCCGTGTTAGGATATTTGTACAGTTGGGCTGCCAATTTGGCGAGTGCGGGCGTGAAACTGATTCCCCTCGGTCAAACAGCCGGTCAACAGTTACTGTTAGATTTGCAGTCTCAAATTAGCTGTACGGCACAAGAAGTTTTAAAATTAGAAGATGATGACCTTGGCAGTTGCAGTTGGGGATTGGGGCTGGCTAGCATGGCGCACGAAACTCAGTACACTCGATTGTTTCGCAGTTGAAAATCCCTCAATCCCAAATCCCTCAATCCCAAATCCGACAATCTCAAATCTCAAATCTCAAATCTCAAATCGCTATACGGCGCGAGAAGTTTTACAATTAGAAGATGATGACCTTGGTAGTTGCAGTTGGGGATTGGGACTGGCTAGCATGGCCCACGAAACTCAGTACACTCGATTTTTTCGCAGTTGAAAATCAGACAATCCAAAATCTAATTAGTAAGGTGCGTCAGAACCCCAAAGCCTGGATAATCGTTCCATAACTCCGCCTGACGCACCCTACAACTACAACTCGGTTATTTCGCAGTTAAAAATCAGAAAATCTAAAATCTAAAATATATATGAGTGCTTTTCGTGTAGGAATTGCTGGGCCAGTTGGTTCGGGGAAAACTGCTTTACTAGATGCTTTGTGCAAAGCGCTGCGGCAGCAATACCAGATTGCGGTTGTTACTAATGATATCTATACTCAGGAAGATGCACAGTTTTTGGTTCGGAGTCAAGCTTTAGAGAGCGATCGCATTTTGGGCGTAGAAACGGGAGGCTGTCCCCACACAGCCATACGCGAAGATGCTTCGATCAATTTAGTAGCTATAGAAGAGTTAGAATACAAATTCACTGATTTAGATTTAGTCTTTGTAGAAAGTGGCGGCGACAATTTGGCGGCAACTTTTAGCCCGGAGTTAGTAGATTTAACAATTTACGTAATTGATGTCGCTGCGGGCGATAAAATTCCGCGTAAAGGCGGGCCTGGAATTACTAAATCAGACTTGTTAGTTATCAATAAAATAGACCTCGCCTCTTTCGTGGGAGCAGATTTAGGCGTGATGGAACGGGACGCTAAAAAAATGCGCGGCGACAAACCTTTTGTGTTTACTAACCTGAAGACAAAGGAAGGCTTAGAATCGGTAGTTAGTTTTGTTAAATTGAATATGGCATAGAGTGAGAAAATATAGTATAATGTAAATTAAAGTGAGACGGCTCGCAATTCCCAGTGAAAACGTCTCCAGACAAATATAGTCTGCTTGAGTCGCGGGAGTGTCAAAAAAATCTCGTTCTAGTTTTGCCGTTTAATGACTACCAAGTAAGTTATGCTGAGTTGTTATGATGCAGCCGAATACTTTTTGGCTCAGGCAAGTGAAGATGCTGGCGATCTGATATCTAATCTCAAGCTTCAGAAATTGGTTTACTATGCTCAAGGCTTTCATTTAGCTTTGTACGATGAACCGCTATTTCCTGAAGCGATAGAAGCATGGACTCACGGGCCGGTTGTTCCTGATTTGTACCGTCACTATAAAAAGTATGGTGCTGGTGCAATTCCATGTCCTGAATATATAAACTTTTCGATTTACGACGACGAAACTAAGAGTATGCTTGATGAAGTTTACTGTGTGTTTGGGCAGTTTGCTGCATGGAAGTTGCGTAACATGACGCAAGCAGAATATCCTTGGAAACTTGCTGCTCAAAATGGCGGTACAATTACTCATCAATCTATGCAAAAATACTTTAAGACTCAACTCAATCGTGAAGAAGCAGTTTAAGGCAAATCAACGCCCAGAAAAAGGGAAAAGGATTTCACCTAGAGAAACTGTTGATTTACCGCCAGAGCAGCAGTCACCTCTATTTTCTTTGCGGTACATGAATAAAGATTACTCTCTTGCTCAATGTACAAAAGATGAAAAGGCAGCTTTTGCAGATACGCTGTACAAATTAAGTCAGCTTACCTGGAGTCAGATTAATGCTTCTAGCCGTCACGGTTCGGGCTACGAGAAGATAGCCCGAAGTTCCATTAGATCGCCTATTCCCAGCCATCTTAAGGATGATGTAAATTTTATTGCTTTTCGGTTTTGCGGGAAGGCTCCGATGGTTGGTTATCGGGATGGGGCTGTGTTTTATGTTATTTGGTTGGATAGGAATTATACGCTTTACCCTCATTAAAAAGAACTCGTTAAATTAGTGGCGGTGTCCCATTTTCGCTACTGGCTCAACAATTCCCTGACCAAATTAGCCAAACGTTCTGTACTGTCTCTCACTGCTAATCCAGAAGCAGCTTGAGACATTTTTTCCAAATATTCGGAATCTCTTAACAAATACAATACTTTGCTTTGCAACACATCTGCTGTCAGTTCGCTTTGACGGAATACCACGGCGGCGCAGGATGCGGCAAATACCTCCGCATTAAATCTTTGGTGGTCGTCAGCGGCGTGAGGAAAAGGAATTAAAATAGAAGGTACTCCCGTCACTGCTAATTCTGTCAGGGCACTGGCGCCCGATCGACTAATTGCTAAATTTGCTCGCTGCAACAAACTCGCCACATTGTCGTAAAATGGCATGGACAAATATTGTTCGTGTTTCAAACTCTCAGCATCCGGGTCATTATTTCCTGTCAGGTGAACCACCCAAGCACCGGCATCAAACCAAGCCGGAGCACACTGCCGCACTAACTGATTGATGGCGACAGCACCTTGAGAGCCACCCATGACTAAAATTACAGGTACGCTGTCAGGAATTGGCAAATTTAGAGGTTGGCGAGTCAGGAATTGCGATCGCACGGGCGTACCAGCAACGACCGTTTTGGCGCGGGGTAAATGCTGGGCTGCTGCTTCAAATCCGATCGCCACAGCAGTGCACAAAGGACTAAACCAGCGCGTCACCTTCCCCGGAATGGCATTAGATTCGTGGAGAATCACCGGCAAACCCAAAGAACGGGCTGCCAAAATTGCCGGTGCTGCGATATAACCGCCGGTAGTAAAAACTCCCTGAAAATTTCCCGCTTTGAGCAACTTCCGCACCTGAAGGATCGAGCCGGCGAGTCCGCCCAAAATTCTCACTGTACCGAGTCCAAATCGCTGCTGAAAGCCTTCAACGGCGATCGTGTGGAGGGGATAAAGGGATGAAACTAACTGAGTTTCCATGCGGTCTGGGACTCCCAGCCATTCGATCTGACAATCGTTCAACTGCCCAGCGGTGGCGATCGCGGGAAATAAATGTCCACCAGTGCCGCTAGCTGCAACCAACAAGCGGAGGGGGGCTTTTGTCAAGGTATTTGTTTCTTTTAGAACTTCCACAGGTCGAGCGATTTTATATTTGAGGTTTTAGATTATTATGCTGATTATTCAGGCAGTTTCAGCCAATTATCAATCAGCAATCTAAAATTAGATTGTGCCGTGTCCGTCGTTCCGCTGTCAGTTTTCGTTGCAGGCGAACAGTTGCCCGCACCAGGAATCCTGACAGATAACCAAATTATCATCTAATGCGTAATTTTTTGAATTTAGTGCCAAGTCTATCTCAGTATTTTTCCAGCCGTCGGGACGAAAAAGCCGATCGAGCGATCGTTTTTGGCTTTAACTGCGGGCAGCCGATCGCTCAAATCTTGTTATGTTTAACAGTGGTAAGTGCTGGCGTGCTGCATCAAGGTGCGGCAAGAGCGATCGAGGCGATCGCACCGATCGCGGCTACTCCCCAAACGATCGCCCAAACAGGAGCAAATGCGCCTGCCCCACTCACAAAAGTGCTAACAGAAATTGACGCAGCGGCCAACCGGCGCGATGTCAAAGCAGTGATGGCATTTTACAGCCCAAATTTCACTCATTCTGACGGCTTAAACACCCAAAGCATGGAAAAAGCTCTCACCCAACTCTGGGATCGATATCCGAGTTTAAATTACCGCACGGAACTCAAGTCTTGGAAAACCGAAGGCAGCGCGATTCTCGCAGAAACCGTAACTACAATTGCCGGCACTCAAAAAAAGGACGGCAGAGAATTAACTCTCAAAGCTACCATCCGTTCTCAGCAGCGCTTTGAAGGTGAAAAAATAGTTAGTCAAGAGATTTTAGCCGAACAAACTCAGCTTAGTTCGGGCCAAAATCCTCCCACAATTCAAGTGAACTTGCCGGAGCAAGTTAAGGTGGGCGAAGAGTACCATTTTGATGCCATTGTTCGAGAGCCGATCGGCGATGATATTTTAATAGGAACTGTTTTGGAGGAACCGGTCAGCGAAAAGACATTATTTAATCCCTCAGAAGTCGAGCTAGAATTGCTCAATTCCGGCGGAATTTTTAAAGTAGGCAAAGCTCCAACCGCGCCCAACACTCGCTGGGTATCGGCAGTTTTGATGCGACAAGGCGGCATCACCACGATCACCCAACGCCTGCGAATTGTCAAGTAATAGATGTTAGGTGTTATGGGTTATTTATCGAGGGGCGGGTTTAGGAGATTATTAGTTTTATTTTCTCTTCTTCCTTCGCAATCTAAAATCTAAAATCTAAAATCTAAAATGGTATGATTTCTATCCAAAATCAAATTGTTTTCATTACAGGTGCTAGTAGCGGTATCGGAGCAGCCTGTGCCAAGATATTCGCCAAAGGTGGAGCCAAACTAATTTTAGCAGCCCGCCGCTTTGAAAAGCTCGATCGACTGGCAAACGAACTTGTACAAACAAAATCGATCGCGTCGGCGAACGAGATTTATTTGGTAGAATTGGACGTGCGCGATCGCCCGCAAGTCGAATCGGCGATAGCTGCGCTTCCCGATGCCTGGAAAAGCATTGATATTCTAATTAATAATGCGGGATTGAGCCGGGGTTTAGACAAACTGCACGAAGGCAGCTTTCAAGATTGGGAAGAAATGATTGATACCAATGTTAAAGGCTTGCTGTACATGACTCGCGCGATCGTGCCGGGAATGGTAAGCCGAAACCGCGGCCACGTAGTGAATATCGGCTCCATAGCAGGCCGCCAAGCTTATCCGAAAGGCAATGTTTATTGCGCTTCCAAAGCAGCAGTGAGAGCTATTTCCGAAGGGTTGAAACAAGACCTTTTGGGAACAGCAGTGCGAGTGACGGAAATAGAGCCGGGTTTGGTGGAAACAGAATTTAGCAATGTCCGGTTTCACGGCGATTCAGAAAAAGCAAAAAATGTCTATCAAGGACTGACACCTCTGACTGCTGATGATGTAGCCGATGTCGTGTATTTTTGCGCGACGCGATCGCCCCACGTCAATATTAGCGAAGTCTTGCTAGTTCCGACAGACCAAGCTAGTGCAACTCTGGTTCACCGACAAGAGTTGTAAGTTTTTAGTGGTAAGTGTCCGGATGGCGATCGAATTCTCAGCAAGCTTAATTAGTAGATGCACCCTGATTAAATAACTCCCGACCAATTTTGGCCGGGTTTTTTTGGATCTCGCCCGCCCTCGCCAGAAATTCTCTAAAAGTCTGCCAAAGTGTCCTGAAAGACGTGCTTTGAGGCGGGAGATTAAATTAGTAGATGCACCCTGATTAATTAACTCCCGACCAATTTTGGCCGGGTTTTTTTTTGGATCTCGCCCGCCCTCGCCAGAAATTCTCTAAAAGTCTGCCAAAGTGTCCTGAAAGACGTGCTTTGAGGCGGGAGATTAAATTAGTAGATGCACCCTGATTAATTAACTCCCGACCAATTTTGGCCGGGTTTTTTTTGGATCTCGCCCGCCCTCGCCAGAAATTCTCCAAAAGTCTGCCAAAGTGTCCTGAAAGACGTGCTTTGAGGCGGGAGACTAAATTAGTAGATGCACCCTGATTAATTAACTCCCGACCAATTTTGGTTTGGGGTTTTTTTTGCGGTATCGACGCTGATGCTAAGATGCTAAAAAAATTTGAGGTTGTCCGGATGGCGCTCGAATTCTCAGGAAGCTTAATTGGTAGATGCACCCTGATTAATTAACTCCCGACCAATTTTGGCCGGGTTTTTTTTGCGGTATCGACGCTGATGCTAAAAAAGTTTGAGGTTGTCCGGATGGCGCTCGAATTCTCAGGAAACTTAATTGGTAGATGCACCCTGATGAATTAACTCCCCGCCAATTTTGGTTTGGGGGTTTTTTTTGGCGATCGCACCCCAAACCACGAATTTTCCCAAACTTTCCGGAAGAGGTACACCTCGAACCGGAGACTAAATTAGTAGATGCACCCTGATTAATTAACTCCCGACCAATTTTGGCCGGGTTTTTTTTTCGTATTGCAGCCACAACCGCAAAATTTCCCAAATTTTCCCAAACTGTCCGGAAGAGGTACACCTCGAACCGGAGACTAAATTAGTAGATGCACCCTGATTAATTAACTCCCGACCAATTTTGGCCGGGTTTTTTTTTCGTATTGCAGCCACAACCGCAAAATTTCAATAAATCAAGAATTATCCGCGTTAATCTGCGTGCATCTGGGGTCAAAAATCAAATTTGTCCCGAACCTCGTGCTAGTCGCTGGAAAGTAAATAAAGATGCACCCTGATGAATAAACCCCAGCCAATTTTGGCCGGGGTTTTTTTTGCTCAAAAGCTGCATTAACCAATTAGGCTAAATCGCCTCAAAAGATTGCACCTCAAGAACCGGGCCGATCATAGCAAAAGTCATCACATCCTTACGCACTTCACCTTTAACACTGACTTTCAACCCAGCTTTTTTCAACTCAGAAGGAGCATCCTTAAGTTCGTAAGTTTCCCCATCTTCGCCAACCAAAGCCCAAGTACCGGGACCCAATCCTTTGCGTTCAATTACACCTTTGACAGTAATACTCATGCCGATCGCACCTCTGTTTTAATCGCTAAACGTGCCAGTCCGAAACACAGAAAAGCATTGACAATCAAAAATGTTTGTGATACCAAACCTGTGCCCAATCCCCAGACTGCGGGAGACACAAAAGCATTCACCGCTAAACTGCTGGCAAAACCGATCGAAATTGCGATCGCGATCCACTTCCACTGTTGATGTCCCAACAGCAAAGCAATCAAAATCCCAGGAATCAAAACGCTAGCAAAAAAGGGATTCAGCATACTGCTGCCATTAATTGCGCCGCCGAGTTCGGGAATAGAACTGCCCATCACCCGCATCGGCCACTGCGGCAAGTCAAATACAAACAGATTTCGCAGGAAAAAGAACCCAGAACTGCCAGCAATCAAGCCGCCGGAAAAGCCCCAAGTCCAGGCAAATGGGAAATAATTCCGCATAAAGAAAGCCAGCAGGTAAGAACCTAGCACCATTGCAATTTTAGGCAACAGGGCGACTGCACCGCCGTCAATCCAAAAGCGGGGGTTGAGATAGCCGTTATCGCGCAGCCAGCGGAAGAAATCGCGGAAGTTGATTTGTCCGCGCTGGGCTAGCTGAACTGCTGCTGCTGCGTCGAGGTGTCCCGAACCAAAATGGTTTAACGGATCTTCGGCGACATTTCGCGAGGACTGCAAGAGTACGCTGCGAATTGCGTCTGGTTCTGCGATACCGGAGGCCTTGACAAGGGCTGCAACGGCTGCAACGTGGGGAGAAGCCATGCTAGTGCCTTGGTAGCCTTCAAAGACTTCGGCGCCGGTTTCCGGGTCGATCGTACTTTGCAGGATCTTGCCTATTTCAGAACCGCCGGGGGCTGCAATGTCAACTCCCGCGCCGAAATTCGAGTAAGAGGCTTTTTCGTCGTCGGGGCCGAGGGCGGAAACGCCGATGACGTGGGGATAGCGGGCGGGATAGGAAGCGGAACTCTCGCCGGAGTTGCCGGCGGCTGCGATGATGACAACGCCTTTACTGTGAGCGTAGTCGATCGCCTCGGACATTAACTGACTTTCGCCACCGCCGCCGAGACTCATGTTGATGACATCTGCACCGTTGTCAGCAGCAAATTTAATCGCTTCGGCAATGTCGGAAACCGTGCCGCCGCCACTGGCGCTTAACACTTTTAGCGGCATTAAAGCTGCTTCGTAGGCGATGCCCGCAACGCCGTAATTGTTGTTAGTTGATTGGGCGACAGTACCTGCGACGTGAGTACCGTGGCCGTTGTCATCGTAGGCTTCGGCGCGATCGTTTACAAAGTCGTAGCCCGGTACAAATTTGGTTTCTTTTAAGTCAGCGACTGGAGTAATGCCCGTGTCAATTATCGCTACTGTTGTGCCGCTGCCTTTGGTTTCGTTCCAGGCAGATTCTACATTGATGCTGCGGAGATTCCACTGCTTGGTATACATGGGGTCGTTGGGAATCTCGAAAGCGCTGTAGACGTAGTTCGGTTCAATGTATTCGGTATCTTTAGCCAAATTTGATTTTTTCAGAGCGTTTAGCAAAGTGCGATCGCCCTTAACTACATATACATTGTCGGCCGCTGAGAATTCGCTGTTGAGTTGCGGTGCGACTTGGTACTGTTGGGCGATCGCATTTACTTCTTTCGCAATCTCAGCAGCACCCAAATCTTCGCGGAAATCAAGCACAATCGAGTCGTAAGTGCCTTGAGTAGCAAGTCCTGGGAAATTAGAAATCGCCCAGCCGAGCCCGATTAAAAATAAGCACAGAAGGAAAAACTTTTTCATGGCCGATCGTCCGTTTAGGGAAGGCGTGTTCACCACAATAACCCAATTTTCACCGCCAGCGCCAGTTTTCCTTGCTGTGGCTTGTGGATATCTCGCACGCGGGGGTTTGGTATTTTTCGGCTGTGGCTGTTGCTCGATCAAAACTTGCTCTAATTTCTAGTTGAAATTGCAGAGCAAGTTTTAGGAGTTCAATTAATTGTATCATGAGAGAAGATGAGAAACAGAACAAGCGAGTATTTTCAACAAGGGTTTTGCATGGAAAGAGGTTTAATGTGGCTGCCGCTGCTGGCAATTTTTATTTTTCTGGCTTGGGCGGGATGGAACGAGTATCAAAAGCTGGAAACGTATCGCGTCTGGGCAGAACAATTTGAAGTAGCCAAGTACGATATTTATGCTGTACTCGGTCAAAAAGAAGACTGTTTAACTTGGGGAAAACCTACTCGCAGCGGGCCTGTGAATTTGCAAACTTTTTCTTTAAAAGACGTGGAGTCGCTGCGGTTGTCAGTCAACTCTCAGGCAGTTGATTTAGAGTCACCGCCGAATTCTGGAAGTCCAATCGCCCTGGAATTTTTGTTGAAAGATTCTGCTGCAGTGCAGGTTCCTTTTACAGAAATTCCTCTAGCGACTAAATGGGGAAAACACTTGCAGCAAGAATTGCAGCGCTTTAGGTAAAAACACTCTCCGGCGGGGCAGCGTATCGGGAGCATCTCAATGAAAGCAGCCCAGCTAGAAATTGGAGTTTTGAGGCAGGAGGCAGGAGGAAAGAGTCAGAAGGAAGGAGCCAGAAGAAGTGTTTTTACAAATATGAGATGCTCCCAGCGTATCAGATATGAATTCGGCTACTTGAAGTTTCAAAAGTCTGTAAAACTGGTAGTAGAAATAGAACTTACGCACCAAATCCTTTGAACCGCCATCTATAGGGTAAAGTACCCACGGATCGCCCGGAGGACATGAGTTATTGCAGTAAGTAGTAGGAGTAGTGTTCCCGTGCCTAGCCCGCTAGTGTTCCGTGCGTACCTTACAGTTAAAGTTATTGACCGTAAGCATCCAGGATACAAGCCCCCGGATTCATCCGTCCAGAAATAAAAAACCTGTATCCGATGAAACTTGCCTAACGTATTTATCTGTGGGGTCAATGCTTTAATCTAAAATCTAAAATCTAAAATCTAAAATCGATTGACCCGCGCGTCCTAAAACAGCTAAATTGCCAGCCCCCAAACCTGCGGAATGCAAACACAAGAATTTTTACAGCGCTATCAACAGGGAGAGCGCAACTTTGGTCACATTGACCTCAGCGGCGCTAGTTTGAGCGGTGTTAACCTGCGAGAAATAGACTTCACTGGTGCTAACTTGACCGGTGCTAATTTGAGCTGGTCTTTTTTGAGCAATGCCAAGTTGATAGGGGCTTGTCTGCGCCGCGCGGACCTCCGCAGTGCGGGGCTGGCTGGGGCGAATCTGAGCGGGGCAAATTTGAGCGGGGCAAATCTTGCTAAAGCGGATTTGCGCCTTGCTTGTTTGGAAGCAGCAGAGCTCAATTGGGCCGCGCTGCCTGAAGCGGATTTGGGCGGTGCTAATCTTCAAGGAGTTAAATCTGACCAAATTAATTTGACCGGGGCTAAACTCGACGGCGCGAAGTTGATGGCGGCGGAATTGATGGAGGCGAATCTCAACCGCGCCAGTCTTGTGGGTGCTAATTTAACTGGTGCTAATTTGCGGGAAGCGCATTTGGTGGAAGCGAATTTGCGATCGGCAATTTTAATCGGTGTAAATTTGATTGAATCTGACTTGAATGGCGCTCAAATGCGATCGGCAAATCTGACGGGCGCTGACTTGCACCGAGCAGTGCTGGCGGGGGCGGATTTGACTGAGGCGGTGCTGGATAACGCTGATTTGAGTCGAGCTAATCTGGCGGGTTCTTATTTATTGAAAGCGAGTTTCAAGAAGGCGCTTTTGCTGCGAGCTAACCTGCAAGGAGTGTATTTACTGCGAGCTGATTTGAGTGAAGCTAATTTGCGAAGTGCTGATTTGCGGAAAGCTGATTTGAGCGGCGCTTATTTGATGGATGCGATGTTGGGTGAGGCTGATTTAAGAGAAGCTTGTTTGATTGAGTGCCGTTTGATTCGGACGAATATGGAGGGGGCGCAGCTTACGGGCTGCTGCATTCAAAATTGGCAAGTTCAAGATGTGGATCTGTCGAGAGTTGACTGCAATTATGTTTTTACTGAGTTTGATTATACTGCGAAAGTTGCGGCAAATCGCTTTCCGGTCGATCGCGATTTTGAGTCGGGCGAATTGGGGCGGCAGCATCAAGAGGACAGTTCTATTGTCAAGGTGTGTTTTGATGAATCTCCTAATTGGGAGGCTTTGGTTTTTACACTGCGTCGGGTGGAGTTGGAAAGCCGCGAACTCAAGTTGAACGTTCAATTTTTTGAGTCTGCTGGAGAACAAAATTTACTGCGGCTGAGCGCAAACCGTTTGGTGAATGGCAAGATTTTGGGCGATCGCATTTTGGAGCTTTATCCAGATATGTTGGAAAAGGTTTTAGCCAAGGGCACTGAAATTTTGAGTTTGCTCGACTTGGCTGTTCCTAGTAACAATGCGGAGCCGAGTCAGAAGGAGGCGTTGCTCAGAAGACAGGAAATCTACCAGCGAATGGTGCGCCAAATTTCGTTTATTTTGATGTCTCAGACGCCGGATAAATTCTACGAAAGCGTGCAGCGGCTGTTGGATTATTTGAAGCAGCAAGGTATCCCGACAGAGCAGATTCAAAAGAAAGTCATCAGTCAGGCGATCGTGCAGCGGGCCAAGCAAGACCCGGTGTTTCGGGAACAGTTGCTCAGGTGGGAGAAAGCGGCGTCCGATCGCGTTCGCTGTTCGATGATGGGGGAAGCGGTGCGGTATGCAATTACCCTTTTGATCGATTATTAACAGTTAATTTTTAACACTTGAAGTCGGAGAGCGGCTAATACCCGCACTTGCTCTTCTGCGTCGGAAACTGCAAGCATCGTGCAGCGGGGCAAGCAATACCAAGTTTTTCGGGAACAGTTGCTCCGGTGGGAGAAAACGGCTTCGGATTGCGATCGATCGCTGTTCGGTAATGGGGGGAAGCGGTGCGGTTTGCGATCGGGCTTTTGTGGGAATGAATAGACATCAAAATCAACTCCGGCAAACTTATACCAGTTCCCAAAAATCATGCAAGAGTAGCGGTAGTAGGTTGATTGTATGAAGTTAATCTAAGGATGCAGATTGTAGAAAGACGTTGGAGAATTGGTATTAATACTGAGTGGCATTGGCAGCTTTCTGACGATAGCGACGAGCGGCAATCCGTTTAGCTAAAGCTAAAGCAGCTTCATTTGCAACATAACCGCCACTCTTAAGGGCATGGGCAAGTTTCTGAACTTCGCTACCTGATACTGGTTTGGAAACTGTATGCAGTGGGTACTTCATTACTAAATCTGATTCACTAATTATAGTGTAACAGATCGCTACTTGTGCAAGCATTGCTCTCCCTGGTATTCTCTGGAAAAACGTCCCCCTTCCCCCTTCCTCTGCACCTATATTACCGCTGCGAATATTTTTTTTGCGTTATTCTAAATTCTAATTGTTGCTAACCCCATCCTTTGTAATTCTTCTTCAAATTCGTCAAATTTTCTATCGATTGCACTTTGTTCTATTACCTCACCCTCAACGGCAACTAATTCATTACCGGCAACTATCTCCTCCGCAATTAATCTATATTGATCTTTGTTCACCAAAGATAGAGAACCAATTACTGCCCAAAAACATCTGATCGTATGGCTTCCAATAGTTGCCATTACAGAAGAGGTAAACGCCAATCGATCACCTTGCTCATACTCTTCGGAATTAGCAGGAAAATCGATGTGAACAGTTTTTGGATCTGCATACAAAATTTCATAGAAATCCTCAATAGAGTGTTGGGTCTGCATTAACTCACTAATAGTTACTAAAACATCACTTTCTGAGATAGAGAACTTTTCGCATATCGATGAAGCCATTTCAACAATCTTATAAACATCAGACCAATCGTCTATCTCATCACTAACACTAATATTGAAGGAAATCGGGGTGCGTTTTTTTGCTTTATCACTAACTTCTAAAACTAAAGGATGAGATGCTTTCTTAAGTAAGGTAAACACTTTTAAGTGAATTTTTAGTTCATTAAGATAATTTCGCCGATCATCTGGGAAATGAAATGAATATTTTAGTTGGCGATTGAATGGCTCAAAAATAAGTTCAAACATTGTAGACTTAACTCGGAACTTGAGATATTGTTCCGGCAAAAATTGATTAATAAAAGGAGAAAGATATAAGTCAGCACTCAATTCTATTCCTGGAGAAAACTTAAATTCTTTAAATTTAAGAATTGCTGGCTCAGGTTTAGCTTCGATACGTAGAATAGCTCCCTCAGAGCTTAACCTCTGATCCTCAGACAGAATTTCAAATCTCTTGTGATAACCAATACTCTTATTTATATAAACTTCTTTGCAAAGACCTAATGATAGATCGACCATTTCACCAACAGGATCGCTACCAGACATTGTAATAGTAAATTCTCCTTTCCCATCCTCAAAGCCAAGTGTATCTAATAATTTACTTTTATCTGATATATACTCTTTTAAAGTGCCGGGAATATGTTCCTCAATGGCTCTCTTTAGACTTTCGCCTGTTGTTTCCGTTAGTCGATTATTATCTGTATATTTGATAGTTATTTCATGTTTATTTAATCTATCCCTCTCCCCTTTACTATCTAGTTTTCTAATTGTCTTTAAGGTTTTCTCAATTATATCTTTGCCAACATGAACCAAGTAAACTGCTTGCGCCTCATTCTTACCATCAAACTCAATAAAGCAAAAGAACGCAGGGATTTGTGCCTTAATTAATCTTTCCAAGTTTGATAATGTTATAGGTGTTTTTTTCCTTGTACCATCGGTTGACTTGACTTGAATTTTGCACTCTATTGGCGTTGGTAGCATATCTCTTGGTGATACACTACTCGAATCACAAGGGAATTCTACAAAGAAGTCCCATCCTGTCTCATCAACTTGAGAAATATTTGCTGTCAATCCAACACAGGCACACCAAAATCCAAAAATGGATTCTCCCATCCGACCGATATTACGCATATTCTTTAAAGGATTTAAAGTAACTTCTTCATACAGCAGAATCCCGGCGTAGATGCACACCCCGCAACTTCCAGAGTCACGCCCAAACCCTGAACATCTTTTTTACATTCTAAATTAACAAGGCTATCCGAATTCCACTTCATCAAATTCCGATCGAACTTCCCCTCAACGTTACTCACCCACCGCAAAGCCTCCGTCAGCTCATGAGTCAAATAGACATCTCCAGAAAAAATGTAGACAAGGAAGGGTGATCGCACGCTAACTCTATAGCAAGGGTGGAAGAGCACGCATCATTAATTTTCACCAGATGTCTAATAGATTGTTTCTGTTTACCATTCTTCGCTCCTGAGCCGGCGACCCGCTAAAGCCCGCACTTGCTCGTCGGCGTCGGCAACTGCAAGCGATCGCAACAGCGGCAAAACACCCGGATTTTCGGGATAATGTTCGATAATCGCTTCGAGTGCTGTAAATCTTGGATTGTAAGGAAAAGAACCGTTTTGACTGTCAGCATCGCTCAAAGCTCGATC
Organism: Microcoleus sp. F8-C3; assembly: GCA_036704825.1. Taxonomy (GTDB): domain Bacteria; phylum Cyanobacteriota; class Cyanobacteriia; order Cyanobacteriales; family Microcoleaceae; genus Microcoleus. The sequence goes on from JAUBSN010000008.1 coordinate 119,877, forward strand.
GCGCAAAAACTCAAACATTCCCGGCTCGTCTTTCCATCCCCGCATTAACTCTACCAGGGCGATCGCCCGCACCTGCGAATCTTCATCCTTTTGAGCTCTACTTTTGAGCCACTCCAAAGTTTGAGACTGATTTGTCCGCGCCCGGGCTAACTTTTGCAAAGCCATTTGCCTGACAGCCGGACTCTCATCGCCCTCTGCTTTAGCCTCCAGCAGCATCCAAGTTTCAGGGTTGTCCGGCCAGTTGTAAGCGAGTTCAAGCAGCGCCGCTGGGCGGACAAGCGCATCGCTAGAATCGAGCTGAATTTTCAGCCAAGGCAAGGTTTCCGGGTCGTCTGGCCACCCCCGCACGATCGCCCGCACCAGCACGCTCAGCAGGTGAGAATCTTGCTCCGACTCGACCAGGCTTTTGAGGAAAGGCAGCGTCTCGCTCCGGTGAGACCACCGTTTTGCGATCTCTTCCACCGCAGTTTCTCGGACGTTCAGGTGTCTGTCTGACTCGGCGAGATTTTGCAACCAGCCAAAGACTTCGAGACTGGCTGACGGCAGTGCGGCGACTGCTTCCACTACTACTTGCCGCACAGTCCAGTAATCCTCGGAATCAGCTATTTTTTGCAGCAGGGGCAGGGTTTCTGAGTGGTCGGGCCAACCTGCTGCTATCTGTTTTAGGGCTATTTCGCGCAGGTCGGCGTCGCGATCGCCCAATGCTATATTTTTCAAAAAAGTCAGAGTTTCGGGGTTCCCGGGCCAGCCAGAGGCAATTGCTTGCACTGCTGAGCGCCGGACGCTCGAACTCGCGTCGGACTCGGCTAGGGTTTTCAGCAGCGGGTAAATGTCTGGTTCGCCGGGCCAGTGCGAAGCCAATTCTTCTAAGGCTGCTGTCCGCACTTCTTTGCTGCTGTCGGATTCGGCTAGGGTTTTCAGCAGCAGGCAAACGTCGGCTGCGGCGGGCCAGCCCGCTGCCAACTCCCGCACCGCTACGGTTCGCAGGATAGAACTTCCTGTCTGGGCAAGGTTTTTGAGCAGGGAAACCGTGCCTAAAAGGCTGCGCCAACCTCTGGCTATTTCTTGCCACGCTGCGACTCGCACTCCCAAATTTTCGTCGGATTCGGCGGCGGTTCTCAGCAGCAGCAAGGTGTCTGTGCGATCGGGCCAATTTGAGGCCAACTCTTCAAGTGCTGCGGTGCGGACTGCAGGACTTCGATCGGACTGAGCCAGGGCACTCAGCAGCAGCAAGGTATCGCTCGTGTCTGGCCAACCGCAAGCCATTTCTCGCACGCAGGTCGATCGCACTGCCCAGCTTCGATCGGATTTGGCGAGGTTTTTGAGCATCAGGTAAATTTCTGGCTGGTCTGGCCAACCGCGGGCGATTGCTTTGACTGCTGTGGCCCGGACTTCGCCGCAGTCGCTGGAGTGAGCGAGTATTTTCAGCCAGGGCAGGGTTTGCGGGTCGTTTTTCCAAGTTTGGGCGATCGCCGCGATCGATCGATTGCGAATTTGATAAATTTCCTGCAATTCTTGAGCGCTTTGATAAAGAATCAGGAAACCCGTGCCGTATTGCGATAACTTTTTTAACGCGTTTAACAGTTTTTTTTCAGTTTTTTTATTTACATCATTTTTCACTTTTAACAGGCATTCCGCTGCTAAAAACAAATTAATAAATTTTTCTTGTTGACCGTTTAGGGCTGTGAGATATTCTATAATTTTGCTTGCTGTTTCTTTGTCGAGCTTAGCTGCAATTTCTCTGAGGACTTCGTGCAAAGATTCGTCCCGCCAGTGCTGGCCGAAAACTTGTGTGTTGAGCTCGCCCCAAGTCAGTTGACCGATTTTGAGTTGGGCGTGGATTAACTCTGCTACAGTCTGGGGATTATTTTCGGAAACAAGTTTTTTTAACAACATACCGATATCCTGCCCCTCGATTTTGTTTGCATTAAAAATCCGAAACCAGATCCAGTATTAGTTTAGAGTTTTTTGAGCCTTCCTGGAGCAGGTCGCCGATTAACTTCATTTTATACCACAACTACGGGGTCGCGTCGCAATGCAAAATCCGCCACCACTCATAGAAATGTTAGGTGGTGGCGAATGGCGATCGAATTATTAAGCCGCTGAATCTAGCTAACAGCTACTTGGACGCGATCGGCTGCAACCCGAACCGCAAAAGTAGGAATCTTTACGGTTTCATCGTCCAGACATTGCCCGGTAGCGAGACTAAAGTTTTGCTTGTAAATGGGAGAAGCAACTTTCAAAGTGCCGCTGCGATCGCCCACAATTCCCCGCGACAAAACAAAAGCTTTGCTAAACGGGTCGTAATTGCTAAGCGCATAAACTCGATCCCCGTTTCCCACTCGGAAAATCGCCACTTGTTCGCCTTTAACTAAAGCGCAAACTCCAGTATAAGGGGCGATCGCATCCAGAGAACACACATCTACCCAAGTTGTTACTGTATCGGAAACTTGTAATGATTGAACCATCTTCTTTTCCTGTTAATTTACTTTAATCTCGTTCTCAGCCGGAGGCTGGGAACGAAGGTTTCGAGGCTTTGCCTGACGGATCGAGGCTCTCTCTGCCTCCGGGAATTCATTGCCAGGCAAAGCCTGGGAACGAGATTCTTGATCCCTCCCCTGATTCAAGGGGAGGGCTGGGGAGGGGTTATCTTGCTCCCTCTCCTGATTCAAGGGGAGGGCTGGGGAGGGGTTATTCCGAAACTCCAGCCAGAGCCTTTTCATATTCGTAAGCAGGCCGCGTTTGTCCCCGTTCCGCAACGCGAACAATACTCGGATCGGGCAAATCGGAATTCACAAAATGCTGGAACCGCTGCACCTTTTGTGGGTCTTCAATCGTCGTTTTCCACTCGCATTGATAAGTATTTACCAAATGTTCCATCTGCGCTTCTAATTCTGCACAAATGCCGAGAGAATCTTCAACAATTACCTGCTTTAAGTATTCAATGCCGCCCTCAAGCTTGTTCAACCAAGTAGCAGTGCGTTCCAATCTGTCTGCCGTGCGGATGTAGAAAACCAAGAACCGATCGATATATTTAATCAGCGTTTCCTTATCGATATCCGTCGCCAGCAAAACGGCGTGCTGCGGCTTAATCCCGCCGTTGCCGCACACGTACAAATTCCAACCATTCTCAGTAGCAATTATCCCAAAATCCTTGCTTTGAGCTTCCGCGCATTCGCGAGTGCAACCAGAGACAGCAGATTTGAGCTTGTGGGGCGATCGCAAACCGCGATAACGCAATTCAACCTCGATCGCCAAACTCGTAGAATCCTGCACCCCAAAGCGGCACCAAGTGCTGCCAACACAAGATTTTACAGTACGCAAAGCCTTACCGTAAGCGTGTCCAGACTCAAATCCCGCATCAATCAACCGACGCCAAATATGCGGCAACTGATCCACCCGAGCTCCAAACAAATCGATCCGCTGCGCCCCAGTAATCTTAGTATAAAGCCCAAATTCCTTGGCAACTTCCCCCAAAACAATCAACTTATCCGGCGTGATTTCTCCCCCCGGTACTCGCGGCACCACCGAATAAGTACCGTCCCGCTGAATGTTTGCCAAAAAGTAATCGTTCGTATCTTGCAAACCGACGTGAGGCTTCTCTAAAATATGGTCATTCCAAGTAGAAGCCAGCATCGAACCAACAGCAGGCTTGCAAATTTCGCAACCCTTGCCTTTGCCGTGTCTTTCAATCAACTCCTCAAAAGTTTTAATCTCTTGAGAGCGCACTAAATGGTACAATTCTTGACGGGAATATTCAAAATGTTCGCAGAGATGATTTTTGACGGCGAACCCAGCTTTTTTCATCTGGGACTTGAAGATATCCGTCACCAAAGGCACGCAGCCACCGCAGCCCGTACCAGCTTGAGTACATTTTTTTACGCTGGCAATATCGGTTAAATTGCGATCGCGAATCGCTTCACAAATCTGCCCTTTAGTGACATTATTGCAAGAACAAATTTGAGCCGAATCCGGCAAACTGTCTACTCCAAAGCCTACCGCTACTCCCCCTTCTCGCGGTGGCACTAACAAATCTTCAGGATGGGGCGGCAGAGCAATTTCATTTTGCATGAATTGCAGCAAAGTGCCGTAAGCCGAGGCATCTCCTACGAGAATTCCGCCTAAAATGCGGCTGCCGTCTTGATTTAAAACTAATTTTTTGTAAATGCCTTGGAACGTGTCAGCAACAACAATTTCTTTAGCATCTGCGGACTTAGCAAAAGCATCTCCAAAACTAGCAACATCCACCCCCAATAATTTGAGTTTAGTGGACATATCCGCACCTGTAAAAGTGCTTGTGGGACGGGCATCTTGCCCGTCATCCGCTACACGGCTCAAAATATCTGCCGCTACGCTTGCCATTGTGTACCCAGGCGCAACTAAGCCGTAGATGCGATTTTGATAAAGCGCGCATTCTCCGATCGCATAAATGTCAGGATCGGAGGTTTGGCAGCTATCATTAATCACAATGCCGCCGCGTTCTCCTACTTCTATACCGCAACTTCTGGCAATTTCGTCGCGGGGGCGAATGCCAGCAGAAAACACTATCATATCTGTTGCCAATTCCGAACCGTCAGCAAACAGCATTTTAGTAACTTTGCCATCTTCGCTAACAATTTCTGTGGTAGATTTGCTGGTATGAACCGAAACGCCCAACTCTTCTATTTTGCTGCGGAGAATGGCACCGCCCATCTCGTCAACTTGCACGGGCATCAACCGCGATGCAAACTCAACAACGTGAGTTTTTAAGCCCATATTTTGAAGAGCGTTAGCACATTCTAGACCTAACAAGCCGCCGCCAATTACTACACCAGTTTGGCAATTTTTAGCGTAATCTGACATCGCCTCCAGGTCGTCAATTGTCCGGTAAACAAAAGTTCCTGTAGCGTCTTTACCTGTAATTGATGGCACAAATGGATAGGAACCGGTCGCGAGAACAATTTTGTCGTAGAGAACTTGTAAACCGTTGGCTGAAGAGACTGTTTTTTGTTCCCGGTTAATGGCGACTGCTTTGTCGCCGATGTGAATTTTTATGTCATTTTGGTGATAAAATCCAGGTGCAACTAAAGATAAATCTCCCGCTGTCTTGCCAGAGAAAAATCCGCTGAGGTTTACGCGATCGTAAGCAACGCGCGGTTCTTCACAAAAAGTAATTAAATTCCAGTTTTTGGCAGCATCCGAGCTGACCATTAACTCCAGGAACTTGTGACCTACCATGCCATTGCCAATCACAATGAGGTTTTTTTTGGCTGTCATTAGAATCTCTTTTATCCCGTTTATCAGTCGTTGGGTTAATTAATATAAGACTTTATTGTCAACTTTTGTACTTATATATACAAAAAATGGATGTTTATGCAATTGTCGAATGCTCGCGATTGCATTTTTGCATGATGTCTGCGATCGAGATAAATAGGGTGCTTCACTAAGTCGTTTTGAAAAAAAAAAGATTAATATTTTACTGTCACATACCTTACAGTTTTCTAATTTTTAATTATTATTTCACTAACCAGCAGGAAGCCCCGCGCCAAACATGATACGAGTTGAGCGAGGGGATGAAAACGCACAAATTAAGTGGGTTGAATGCCCACTTGATTTATAACCATTCTCGCATATGAGGAATACTGTAGCATCAGCGCTGGGCAGTTCACGCTCCCATGCCCGAATACTGCTTCAAACCCTGTCGCCAAAGCCAGCGATTCCACATAAAAAACACCGCACTCCAACCCAACATTACCAACAAACCGCGGCCTATATCTACGGGCAATCCGATCAAGATTGAAGCGGGAAAATGAATCAAATAAGGAAAAGGCGTCCACAAAACTACTTCGCGCACGGGTGCGGGAAAAACTTCTAGCGGCGCGATAAGTCCCGATAAAAACAGGTAAATTAAAAACCAGAATTGCTCGATCGCACTTGCCCTTTCCAGCCAAAAAGCAAACAGCGCAAAGGTATACTGTATCAGGAATCGCAAGCAAAAAGCCAAGACGAGAACCAACAAAAACAGCAAAAACCTGCCTAAACTAGGCAGCCAAAAAGACTGCGGGTAAAGTGCAAAAAACAGCAGCGCTAATCCGCATACAAACGGCAGCCTCGCAAACCTTTCGGAAACGTGAGATGCAAAGTGGTGCCATACAGGATCGAGAGGCTGCAACAATCTATTGGATAGCCTGCCTTGCACTACTTCCTTTTCAAACTCCCAAATCACCCAAACTACATTTGTTTGCCTGACAATGAAAGCCGCTAAAAAATAACGGGCAAAGTCGATGGACTTCAGCCCAAATTGACCAGTTTCGGCCGCCTGCATCCAGACGCCCATCAAGATAAACGGCAAAGCTCCCGACAGCGCCCACAAATACAATTCCGCCCGGTATTCAAGCATATAAGCGTAGTAGGTAACTAGCAAAGTTTTAGCAATTTTAACAATTCTGTTCATATCAGTTTTACAGTTAATTTTTAGGTGTTAGCAACGGGCTAGAAGCCCGTTCCACAAAAACATTGAATCTCTCGTGGAACAGACATCTTGCCTGTTTTTTGGGGTTAGCAACGGGCTAGAAGCCCGTTCCACAAAAACATTGAATCTCTCGTGGAACAGACATCTTGCCTGTTCTACTTTATAACTATAGTGGAACCGACATCTTGCCTGTTATAGAGAATGAGCTTATCCCAAAAACCTTACACTTTTCCCGTGCGAAAAACTCTACCTATTACCTCTTCAATTGGCGGATCGGTAACAGTCAAATCTATCACTTCTAACTCCGCCAAAATCTTCGCCACGCTCACCGTCAGCTCTTCCCTTTTCACTAAAAAACGCACTGAGTTTCCCTCAATAGATTCTACCTCGCCGTAACCAAAAGCGCTATCTTTTGCCAGCGGATGGGCTAATTCTACCTGAACTTCCCGATAAGGTGCAAACCTGTCGAGCAATCCGTCCAAACTGCCATCATAAACTAATTGCCCTTCATGGATTAACAAAACGCGCTTGCACAAAGCAGTAATGTCAGCCATGTAATGGCTCGTCAACAGCACCGTTGCTTGATAGCGCTCGTTATATTCTCGCAGAAATTGCCTGACGCTAAACTGTGCGTTGATATCCAAACCTAAAGTCGGTTCATCTAAAAATAATACCTCCGGCTGGTGCAGCAGCGCCGCCATCAATTCAGCTTTCATGCGTTCGCCTAAAGAAAGCTTTCGTACCGGCTGATTTAACTTGCCTTCTAGTGACAGCATCTCTGTCAATTCTCCGACTCGCCGCCGATAATCTGCATCTGGAATGCCGTAGACAGCGGCATTGATTCGCAGAGAGTCTAGCACGGGCAAATCCCAAATTAACTGCTGTTTCTGCCCCATCACTAAGGTGATTTTTTGCAGAAAATCTGCTTCGCGACGAAAAGGAGTACGATCGCACACTCTCACAGTACCAGCCGATGGATAAATCAAACCCGTCAGCATTTTCAGCGTAGTAGTTTTGCCCGCACCGTTAGCGCCTAGAAAACCCACGAATTCCCCCGGTTCAATACTGAAAGAAACGCCCTCAACTGCTTTGATATTGCGGTAAGTGCGACTAAAAAAGTGTCGCACTGTTCCTTTAAGCCCCGGTTCTTTAATCGCTACCGGATAAACTTTGCTCAAGTGTTCAACTAAGATAATTGGCATCGGCTCAAATTTTAACTTTTATTTTAATCTAGGGTATTTCCATCAGGCTTGTGCCAAGATGGAGCGATCGAGGTGTCTAGTAGGGTGCGCCAACGATTGCTCGATCGCGAGTGAGAAACTAACTGTGTTCTGGCGCACCCTACTAAACTGTAGAATATTGCACAATATCCATGCTCACATCGCACAAAGTTTACAACTATGGTACTCACCCCAGATAATTCAGACATCTCTCGTTTGGTAGGAGACAATTCTTCTGAAAATATTACACTTGCACCAGGACAACTTGCTAGTTTTCCTGGGGGACTTTGGATGCTGGGCGGCAATGATACTGTCAGGGGCTCGTCAGATGCAGAACGGATTTTCGGCAACGATGGTAAAGACAGCCTGTTAGGCGGTGTCGGCAGTGATTCTATTTACGGTGGCAAAGATGATGACGATATTTTGGGAGAAACAGGCGACGATTTTTTGACAGGAGATAGAAATAGCGATTTCCTTGATGGGGGTGTAGGAAATGATTTGCTGCGCGGTGGACAAGGTGTTGATTTGTTAGTTGGCGGTGAAGGCAACGATACTTTAATTGGCGACAGAGAGGTGGATATTTACCAAGGTGGTGCAGGGGGCGATGTATTTGTTTTGAGAGTCGATCAAGCGGGAAGCAGATTAGTTGGAATTGAAGTTTCTGACGCGGTAATTGTGGATTTTGATAAGTCTAGCGATTCGATTGGAATTAGCGTGGCATTTACCAGCAGCAATATCTCCTTGGAAGAGGTAAGTTATAGCTTGAACGATCCGAGACTGCTGCTGATCGATCCTGGAACTATAGCGGGGGGAACGAGTTTGTTAGCCAAGGGGGGGATCTCGCGGCAAAGTCTCGATCCCGATGGCAACGGTCGCGTAGAAGCTACTAATATTAGATTCGGTTTTACTAATGCTTTGTTGGGTACTGTGTTGAACGTGAGCCCAGCCGATTTAAACGGCCGTTTGATTAATGCTAGTTCTTTGCTTTGAAGTAGCTAATTGATTAATTATCGATCGAGAACGGGCTCTCCGGCCCGTTCCACAAAAAAAACTGAGTTTTTGTGGAACAGTCATCTTGCCTGTTTTTCAGTTGCCCTTTGCCATTGCCCACTGCATCAAACCGGGGAACAACCGATAAGCTTCCGACGCCAAAAAAGCAGGGCCGACGGTAACTTCTGCACGCTGATTTTTCACAGCATCCCAGATAGCTTTAGCAATATCTTCTGGCTGAGTTGCCCACTCCGATTTCAGCATTTTGGTCATTTGCTGGCGGCGCAATTCGACTCCGGGTTCGTCTCGATCGCGAAATTGAGCTCTTTCTAAAAAATCGCTGTTAATCAAGCCCGGATGCACGGCGCAAACGTGAATGCCTTGAGGCGCTAATTCCAATCGCAAAGTTTCTGTTAAACCGGTTACTGCATATTTGCTGGCACAATAAGCAGTCATTTGAGGCAAAGGCATTTTGCCGCCAATGGAACCCACATTGACTATTGTCCCTGTTTTTCGTTCCAGAAAATGTGGCAAAATTTCTTGAATTGTGTTAACGCAGCCCCAAAAATTGGTATTCATTAATTGCTGCCAGTCTTCGGAGGTAGTGCGATCGATCGCCCCCGCGAGACAAATCCCGGCATTGTTAACCAAAACATCGATGCTGCCGCAGGCATCTAGGGCTTTTTGGACGATCGCGCGCACTTGTTGAATGTCGCCAACATCCCCAGGAATAGCTAATACCGAATTCCCTTCTCGCTGCACTTGAGCCGCTGCTGCTGCCAATCTCTCTGGCTGGCGAGCTACCATCACTACATCGTAACCTTTACTTGCAAATAAAATTGCTGTTGCTTTGCCGCTTCCTTGAGAAGCGCCTGTAATCAAAACTGTAGGAGCCATAGATAGTTATAAATTGTAATATCAATTCCGGTTGAACCAGAATGACTGTTGACTGTTGACTGTTTGAAAAATACCGATGCAACCGGAAACGAGATGATTCGGAATTGTATGATGTTGAATTTTGTAGATACTGTCTAGACAAGTCAAGGGGTAGCAAGTAAATAATTGGGGTCGAAAGGCTTTTGGGACTTTAAAATCCCAAAAGCCAAATGCACCAACTTCCTCATCAAAGCGCCAATCACCTGCATTTTCACCTTTCCACGACCCAATAATCGCTCACTCATAGCTTTGAGCAAAGGGTTATGACGCATTGCCACTACCGCTGGCATATACAACGCTTTTCGCAGTCGGACATTGCCGGTACAAGACAAACGAGTTTTGCCCTTAACCGAAGTCCCAGAAGTACGTTCGCTCGGTGTTAAACCAGCATAGGCTGCTAATTGACGAGCATTATCGTAATCAGAAACCTCACCAATTTCAGCTAATAATATAGAAGCTGTTAAATCGCCAATGC
>JAUBSN010000009.1:0-125061 GCA_036704825.1 Microcoleus sp. F8-C3
TTTCGGAGTTTTAAGACAGTCGATTTAAAGGTACGACCGATTTATCACCGCCTGAGCGCTCGAGTTAAGGCTCACGTATTTTTATGTATGTTAGCTTATTATGTAGAATGGCAGATGCGCGATCGATTAGCACCGATGCTTTTTGATGAAGAGGATTGGGAGTCAGCTCACAAACAGCAAAAATCTGTGGTTAAATCCTCAAAGAGCGCTCGGACTGTTGCTAAGGCGAGAACCAAGCGAACAGCCGATAATTTACCAGTACATAGCTTCCAAACTTTATTAGCGGATTTGGGTACGATCGCCCACAATGAAATTACGGCTACTATGGAGGGTGCCAGTTGGGTTTTTGATAAGATTACTCAACCAACAACCGTGCAACAAAAAGCTTTGGATTTACTGGGCGTTTCTCTGATTTGTACCCAGTAAAACCGGGGTCAAAATCTTTCAAAGGTAAGCTGGTACATACTCAGGAGCCTTTTGTCAATGGGGGAACTTCAGCTTAAAATTGATATCCTCAACGAATATCATTCCTGCTCGGTCACATAACCGATGAGCTAATTTATAGTGCCAATCCTTTCTGGTATCACTAATTTTTTGATGAATTCTAGCAATCTTTTTCTGGAGATTAAGCCAATTATTAGACCCTTTTATTGGATGCTTTAATCTTCGTTGCAGTGATTTCAACTCGCGGTGAAGTGCCTGAAAAAATCTCGGTCTGTTGACTAATTCTCCATCTGAAGTTGCGAGGTATTTGTCAAGCCCAATATCTACCCCTAATGGATGTCCTGACGGTGGGCGAGCGGGCTCTTTGACTGCTAACTGGTAGGTGAGCATGACAAAATATCCTGATGCTCTTTTAACTACTCTAATTTGCTTGAGTAGAAAACCCTCTGGTGTGGGTCTAGACATTTTCATCCTTACCCACCCAATATACGGCAGGTTAACCTTTCCATTCTCCACTGCTGCATCCTTAACAGCCGGGAAAACAAACGAGCGAATCCGTTTTTTGAAGCCAGGAAACCCATGCCCTCTATCCCACATTGCCACAAATGCCGACTATAAAGCCTTTAAAGTTTGCTGCAATACTTGCGAATGAGGGGTCTTTAATTCGGGACAATGCTTCTTAGCTTCTGACAAACCTTTGCACTGACTAGCATAGGTTGGTCTCGGAGTATCCGGTGAGATAATATACTCACCAACTATCGAACAAGCATTAACAGAAGACTTACGAGAATTAACCCAATATTTCCGTTCTCGCCAGGCATAGTTATAAACCTGACGACAAACAGACAACCAAATCTCAAATATTTGAACTTGAGATTTGGTCGGACGTAGTTTGTACTCGTGAGTTACTGTTAGCATGATATAATCATATCATGCTTTTAGAAATCAACCAGGATTTTTCTAAGACTGTAGGCGGCCGCATCCGCTGCCGAGTTCATCCCCACGCCTGAAGTCGGGGGCTTTCCTCTCGTTTTCCGGTAAGTGGGAATTGCGCCTCTCCCACTCTCCCACTCTCCCACTCTCCCACTCTCCCACTCTCCCTCACACTCTCCCCCAACCGACATCCGGAATCACTGCCAGCCTGTCGAAGAACGTACTCAGATACCTTCTACCACGACAACATGAACATCATGGCACTGAAACCCGAGGCTTATTTTGGGGTGACAGATCACCCAACTATTGAAATTTATCAAGAAAGTTTTCGTTCTGTCCTAGGTCAAATAGAAGCTGAACTCGTCTGTAGCGACACCTACAGCCACGCTCTAGCTAGCTTGCAAACACTGTTGGGCGAAGCAGCTTCCGCTGCCGAAATTTTAATTAGAGCAGTTAGCAGAGAAGCCGTCAAGCTAGCATTCGATCGATTTCCCAAACAAAACAAAATTGAACCGCAAGTACCCCAAGAGAGTTTTACTGCTCTAAGTCCCGCCATTGAGACGGTGACAGAAATTCAAGAATTGGAGCCACCAGTAGCTGCTCCTGTCTTCTATTGGCGCAGCGCTAGTGTGGAAGCGCCGTCCCAAACCGAGTCCGAGACAGAAAATTCCGATCGACAAACTAACACTTTTGAAGACAGCAAACAAGCGCCCCAAGACGAAATTAAAGTCGAGTCGGCTCCACCTGCAACTGTCGCCGTCCCCGGAAAATCCTTCCCAGGGTTCGGTTTTCCCAAAAAGCCGAAAAAACTCACCAAGGAAGAAGCAGCAGCAATAGCACTTCAAGAGCGAGAAGAGTGCCTGCGGGAGTTGGGTAAAGAATTGCGTAAGGGACGGCAAATTCGCTCCCTATCCCTGCTGCAACTCCACAGTCAAACTCTCGTGCCGCTGCACCACATCGAATCGATCGAAAATGGGGAAATCGACAAACTGCCGCAAGATATTTACGTCAGAGGTTTTATCCGCCGACTGGGGGACGCCTTGGGACTAGACGGCAGCGCTATGGCGAATGCTTTGCCCAAACCCGCTCCGACTCCAATTCCCAGTATGTATGTGTCTGTTTCCGATTCCGACTCAGGCGAAGGCTTTCAAATGCGTCCGGTGCATTTGTACATCGGCTACACCGCTTTGATGGCCGGGGCTGTAGGGGGTTTGGGTTGGCTGTCGCAGCAACCTGTGGTGCCAGGAGCACAGGCAGTACCTTCAACGCAGGTGACACCGCCAGCCTCAGTTGCACCGGCTCAGAAGACCACAGAAAAAGCACCTCAACCGGGCTTGAAGAAGTCTCAGAGTCACGGAGGAATGATTGTGGGGGCTGACATGGCGCCGCCGGAGGTGATTTTTGGTTAGTGTGTGTCGGGCGAGCGAGCTCGTCCGACCACTCTCTTGGTGCAGGTGAACTCAGAAACCGGCTTTCCGAGTTCACCTGCATGCGGATACTTGCTTGAAGAAATAAGTCCAGGAGAGCAATTACGGTTGAGATTTTAGTTCAATCCCCGCTTTTCATCCATCTGTAGAGTCAAATCTAAAATCTAAAATCTAAAATCTAAAATCGCCCGCCCCTGTACCCAAAGTGATTTTTCTACTGCATCAGGAAACCCGATATGTGCGATAAACTATCTATTTGACCACTCCTAAAAGAGGTTTCCGATAAGATGAGTTCCCCAGCCACCGCTGCTTTCTCCGATCTCGATCCGTTATCGACTCACTCGCCAACAGTCACGAGTTTGGCGGCACCAGACAGTGCTTTGGTAACGGTGGCTCAATTGCCACAAGCATCTTGGACAATAGAAGATAGTGAGAAACTCTACCGAATTCAAGGTTGGGGCGAACCGTATTTTTCGATCAATGCAGCCGGTCACGTTACAGTTTCTCCCAAGGGCGATCGCGGCGGTTCCCTCGACTTGTGCGAACTGGTAGAATCCCTGAAACAGCGAAATTTGGCTTTGCCGCTGCTGATTCGATTTTCTGATATTTTGGAAGACCGGATCGAGCGCTTAAATTCGTGTTTTGCCAGAGCGATCGCTCGGTACAATTACAAAAATGTCTATCGCGGTGTCTTTCCAGTTAAATGCAACCAGCACCGACAGTTAATTCAAGATTTGGTGCGTTTCGGTCAACCCCATCACTTCGGACTGGAAGCCGGATCGAAACCGGAATTAATGATAGCTTTGGCGACTTTAAAAACCCCAGGCGCTTTGTTAATTTGTAACGGTTACAAAGACCGCGAATACATCGAAACTGCTATTTTGGCCCAGAGGCTAGGGCAAACTTCCGTAATTGTGCTGGAGCAAATTGAGGAAGTAGAACTCGCAATCGCCGCGAGCAAAGCATTAGGAATTAAACCGATTTTGGGAGTGCGATCGAAACTCACTACCAAAGGGGTTGGCCGCTGGGGAGGCTCCACGGGCGATCGGGCCAAATTTGGCTTGACAATTCCTGAAATTATCCGTGCAGTCGGCGAACTCGAAAAAGCGGGAATGCTCGATTGTTTGCAGTTACTGCACTTCCACATCGGCTCTCAAATTTCCTCAATTAGTGTCATCAAAGACGCCATTCGAGAAGCCAGCCACATTTATGTAGAATTAGCTAAATTGGGAGCTAAGATGAACTACTTGGACGTAGGCGGTGGACTCGGCGTTGACTACGACGGGTCTAAAACAAACTTCCACGCTTCCAAAAACTACAATATGCAAAACTACGCTAACGACGTAGTAGCGGGAGTGAAAGATGCCTGCGACGAGCGCAAAATCCCGGTTCCAATTATCATTAGCGAAAGCGGGCGGGCGATCGCTTCTCACCAATCAGTGTTAGTTTTTGACGTACTCGGTACTAGCGATGTCCCCAGAGAAGTACCAGAACCAGTAGATGAAAACGCGCACCAAATTCCGCGCAATCTGTACGAAATTTACCAATCTATCAGTCCCGAAAATTACCAAGAAGTTTATCACGATGCTATCCAATTCAAGGAAGAAGCCGTCAGTTTATTTAACTTAGGCTATTTGGGAATTGCGGAACGGGCTAAAACCGAACAGTTGTACTGGGCTTGCTGCGATAAAATACAGGCGATCGCGCGGCAAAAACAATATGTATCGGAGGATTTGGAAGACTTAGAAAAGGTGATGGCGTCCATTTATTACATCAACTTATCTGTTTTCCAGTCTGTACCGGACAGTTGGGCAATTAACCAATTGTTCCCAATTATGCCAATTAACCGACTCGACGAAGAACCAACTCAACGCGGTATTTTAGCCGACATTACCTGCGACAGCGACGGCAAAATCGACCAATTCATCGATTTGCGAGATGTAAAGTCGGTTTTGGAACTCCATGCTCTCAAACCTGGAGAACCTTACTATTTGGCGCTATTTTTGGGAGGTGCTTATCAAGAAATTATGGGCAACCTTCACAACTTATTCGGCGATGCTAATGCAGTTCACATTCAGCTAACACCTTCTGGCTATCATATCGAACACGTTGTGAAAGGAGACACTATGAAAGAAGTGCTCAGCTACGTACAGTACGATGCAGAAAATTTGGTTGAAAGCATCCGCCGTCAGACAGAAGCAGCTTTGCAGCAAAATAAAATTACTCTTTCCGAGTCCCAACTTTTGCTGCAAAATTACGAGCGGAGTCTGGGCCAGTATACTTATCTTCAGTCGTGAAATGTAGGGTGCAACCTCAGCACATTACCAGAATTGAAAGCTGAGATCGTAAATGTAAAAGTAGGGTGCGTAAGGGCGCACCTTACCTTCAGCAATTACCAATTATTCAGGACGGAGAATTTCTGCGATCGCCCGCCGCTCTTCTCCGTGTTGAGTGGGTAAAACTTGGCGGGCGTCAGTAATCAGCCAATCGAGGGCCGCCGCTTGCAAATCGATCGCAGCACCAGTTTTATCAACGCAGTAGCGCCCGAACACCAGTTTATCAACCAACCGCACCTCCGGGCCCAAACGGGAATACTCAAAAATCACGCTGTTTTCCACAGTGGCACCACTGCAAAGCCAGCAATTTGGGCCGATCATTGTGGGCCCGACAATTTTTGCTCCATCCTCAATAATCGTCATCCCCCCAATGTAAACAGGCCCAGTAATATCAACCTTATCCCAGTTGACAGCTACATTCAAACCAGTGTAGATGCCGGGGCGCACTTCAATTCCCGGAATCGAAACATTTTTAACTTGCCCCAGCAGTACGGTCTGAATTGCCCGCCAATAGTCAGGAACTTTGCCGATATCCACCCACTCAAAGTCCATGCTAATCCCGTAAAAAGGGGCGCCTTCTGCTACTAGCTTGGGAAATAACTCCGAACCGATATCGTATTCCTGGCCCGAAGGGATGTATTTGAATATTTCCGGTTCAAAAATATAAATACCAGTGTTAATGTCGGTACTCAGAGCTTCCTCTACAGAAGGTTTTTCTTGGAAATCTTGAATTTTGCCAGACTCGTCTGTTACCACCACTCCGTAACTGGGAACTTCCTCGCGGGGAACCGATTTCATAACAATAGTAGCGATCGCCCCTTTTTCCCGGTGCCACTTCACAGCAGCAGTCAAGTCCAAGTCAATCAAAGCGTCGCCGCACAGCACCACAAAAGTATCGTCAAAAAACGGGGAGAAGTCCTGAATTCGTTTCATGCCACCAGCCGAACCGACAGCCTCTCCAATCATTTCTCCGTCCTCAATTCGCCCTTCAAAAGAATAGGCAATTTGTACCCCAAACTTTTGACCGTCGCGGAAGTAGTTTTCAATCACGTCTGCCAGGTGGGAAACATTAACCATAATCTGGTCAAATCCGTGCTGGCGGAGCAATTCAACCAAAAACTCCATCACTGGCTTTTGCAGGATGGGAATCATCGGTTTGGGTATTGTCTGAGTAATAGGACGGACGCGAGTGCCTTTACCGGCCGCCAGAATCATCGCTTTCATTATTAACTTCCTCAACCCTCTGTTAACTGATATCAACTGAACAATTAGATGCTAGCGGTTGCGATCGTCTAATCGATCGATCGCAGCAAAATCCTGACCTGTTTATAGGCGGCATCGTACCAGGCTATAAATCATTTATTCCGAATTTACCTGGATTTAAGAAACCAGGTATCGGGAACCAGCAATAATTATCACACTCCCGCTCTCCGCATTCGGGACTCAGCAACAGAATGCCAGATAGCGAGATTCTGCCTAGAATTTTAACCGACGCAGTAGCATAGTTATTAGTTTCCCCCGATAACCTAATACCCTGCAAGCTCAAAGCGCGCGGATTTTGAGGTCTTGGTAAAACTCCTCTTGAAGCAACTCTACTTTAGACTGAGCCGATAGCAGCAACAACGCCCAAAAAATACCCACGCGGTCATGATTTGGCAAGTGAACTTCCCCAGTCGATACCGAGAGTTCTGGGTTGACAGGAGAGTGCAAATCGTGATGATGCCAAAGGTCTAGCAATTTGTCCAAGTCTAGCCAACCCTCGTCAATTTCTGAGTCCCGCTGAGCCAGAAACCGTTCGAGTTCGCTAGCAGTTTCTACGAGATTTTCTTGGTGAGCTAGCTCAAAGATAGCCTGGGCCGCTTGCGATCGCATTTTTGAGGTAGGGCGGCGCCGGGGGGTAACTGTCTGCTGCTCCATTGCTGCTTTCATTAGCTGCAACTGCTCGATCAGTTCTGGGAGAGTCACCGGGCGTTTTTGCGGTAGTTGAGCTACACCGCGACGGCGCAATTGCCGCTCTAAATGCTGCGGCAAGTGTCGCCCGCCTGAGTGCTCTGCGTCTTCTACTGCCGGCTCGTCGGCAGAGTCGGGATTTGCGGGGGGTTCTGAGAGGACGATACTTTCTGCTTTGAGCAACACCAGCATTGAAGCGTACAAAAATGCTTGGCCCGAGTGGGACAAATCGGAGAAATCCTTACTCTGATCTGCATCGCAGGCGTTCGCAAGCTTGCTCAGACATCGATCGAACACTTCAATTACCTTAACGTCCCAAGGATCGATTTCTCCCCGTTCTGCGAGGTCAATTAAAATTGCGATCCCCTCGGAAATTGTTTCTAAGCCATTTTGGTCTCGGGAAACGGTCATTCGATTTTAGATTTTAAATTTTAGATTTTTGATTTGAGATATTGCCTCTGGGAAAACGAGAGAGCATATCAAATTAATTGGCAGTTATTTCTGCAGCTTTGGCCTAAATGGCTGCTATTTCTCAACTTATCGGTTCTGCACTTTCTAACAAAGGTTGTTTGCCTTCTACTTCGGCTTTATAGCGTTCAAGATTTTGTTCTAATTCCTGAATCCGCTGCTGTTTTTCGCGAACTTGGCGCATCTCTTGGCGCAACGCGAAGGTTCGCTGCCTTCTCGACCACAGACTGAACAGACACGCTAGTGTTGCCCCTAATCCAGTCGCTACAATTAGTTCTACGCACAGCGGAGCTTTAACTTGGACGCCTTGGATAACTTGAATCGCGACTGGCTGTGTATTTTCTATACTGAAAAATACCAGAGGCAAGCAAATCAGAAAGATGAAGAAGAAATTTAGCGATCGCATTTTCTCTGTTCCTAATTATCACTTTAGGTTAAGCAAATTATTTGGCATTTGTCAACTATTTTTTGACAGACATTATCGCTTTTTTTAATAAGAGAAAATCGGGTCAATTAACCATATTATTTGGGGAGGGGCGAGTTTAAGCTGTTCGGCATTTAAAGGAGGATAGTAGGGTGCGGAGCGTACATAAGCATTTCTTATGTATATTCAATGTTCTAGCTGACGCACCTTACCTGGTGGATCGTTAATGGTTTAAATGCGTAACAGCTTATTGGAGTTCTGACGAGTTGATTGAAGATATTGGTTAAGCTCTTGGGTCTCTAAATTGTATTTTTCGGGCGTCCCGCCCAACCCCTACTCCCCACAATAAAGCTGATGTTTTATGACAGAAAAACTTAGATGCGACTGAGCTTAACCCGCCCCTCTAGGACATATCCTCTTTAGGTTTGACCGATATTTTGCGGTTTCTTGCCGATTGAGAGTGCCGGCAATATTTGATATTTCAAAGCAATGCCTGCAGCTACAAACAAGGCAATAATCAGCGCCCCAATTCCTACGGGACTGGGAATCCAGAATATCGCCTCCAAATAGTTAACTTCCCCGGGTTTTAGCTTCCAAACTAACTGCTTTCCCTGCTGATAGCTTTCGGGAACCAGCGCACCGGCGACAGTTTCAATACTTTCGGCACCCCAAGGCGTGTTCAAGCTAAACTCTAGCTCCAAAAGTCCCCCCGGACTCAGCAGGAGACTGCCGTTAGAGGAAAGCAGAGAAAGAGAGCGCAAATCCAATTCCAAACTCAACCGATTTCGCAGCACCAATAACAAATTATTCTGCTTGACA
Source organism: Microcoleus sp. F8-C3 (assembly GCA_036704825.1). GTDB lineage: Bacteria > Cyanobacteriota > Cyanobacteriia > Cyanobacteriales > Microcoleaceae > Microcoleus. Next base: position 8,802 of record JAUBSN010000009.1, read on the forward strand.
TTTAGGTGAGATTCAAACTTCGGCAACTCGGTTTCTAGCCGACTTCCGACCCGAGATTTTGCGGTTGGTGCGATCGGGTTGTAAAATTGGTTAAATTTGTCTTCCAACTCGGCTCCATTATTGAAAGGAATCCTCACTAGAACTTCTGTGGGCGAAAGCCGTTTAGTTTTTCCGTCCAGCAACCTCACCCGGCGTTCTACGCTTTTCAACCATTCTGCAACTGTTTCGCTGCTGAAGCTCGTCAACCTTTCCCCCAGTTTAATGTGCTGCACGATTTCGCCGCGAGTTTGACTCTCAAAGTTAACCCCGACATCGTACTGCACGCATCCAGTCACTAGAGTTAAAAGGCAAAAAACCAAAGGTAAAAGAAAGAAAAACTGCTTTTTCTTCTTGCGAGTTCCATCCTTGACATTTTGCTCTTTCATTGTACCTTTTTCCCTGTTTTTTTCCTATTTGGATGAATTAGCAAAGCGTTGAATAGGCGGCACTGTTTCTATGTTTGTTCAGCACGTCTGGACTTGCGAACCGCTTACCAAAAACCCGGTTTCTGGGCTGCAGAATGGCGATTTCAAAGATGCTTTGTGGCAGAAACCGGGTTTTTTTGACGTGAGCGCTAACATTTTTATAGCAATAGTATCAGCGTCACCTGGAATTAACCGCACTGAACTTATTGCCTCGAAGCTACACCCAACTGTTGAAACAGTATACTCGGCAAATACGCCGCACCGCCTACCCATTCGGCTTCGCTGCTCAAATCTGCCAAATTTTTAAAGGCTTCAAAAATGCTGCCTGCCACCATTGTATTCTTGACGCGGCCGACAATTTTGCCTTTTTCTACTTTATAGCCTAAGTCCAAATTGACAGAAAATTCGCCAGCTAACTGATTGGACTGACCGGCACCTAAAACCTGTTCTACTATGAGCCCTTCGTCCATGCTAGCAATCAAGTCTTGAGTGGCGGTATTTCCTGGGGAAATGCAAAAGTTAGTCAAATCAGGTCCCGGGCGAGACAATCCGCTGCGAAAACCGTTGCCAGTCGATCGTACACCAGCGCGAGCGGCCCACCTGCGATCCCAATAAAATCCGGTAACGGTGCCTTTGTCTATCAAGACTTTGCGGGTGGTGGGCGTACCTTCGTCGTCAAAGGGAGAAGCAGAAGGGCCTAAAGTGGGGTCTTCAAAAAAGGTAAACCGTTCGTCAAATAAGGTTTCGCCGATTTTGTCGGCTAGGGGAGAGGCTTTTTGAACTACTGTTTGACCTGAAAGGATGGTATCAAACAAGCTGCCGAGGGTGCTAGCGGCGGCTCTGGGGGTAAACAATACTGGGTAGGAACCGCTGGCGATGGTGGCTGGATGTTCGGCGAGGCGGTATTTTTCGAGGAGTGATTGGATGATGCTGTCGGTGTCTAGGGGACGATCGCGCGCGACATCGTAACTGTATGCTTGCATAAAGTCTTCTCCCTTGACCAAATTGCCAGCAATAGTGCCGCTGACTATTTGGCTGTACATTTCGGCGTCAACGTCTTGCGTCGTGGCAACTTTCACGCGACTGGTGCGGACGTGAAAGCCGACATCTACCATAATATCGGGATTGTACGCGTGAACTTGCTCGATCAGGTTTTTGCCGTTTTCGACTAATTCTTGAGTTGTGGGCGGAGTGTAGGTGGTTTCCGGGCCTTTGAGGTGGAAGTTGGAGGCGAGTTCAAATTCTGCGGGGTCGCCGATTTCGGCCGTTTGAATCGCTGCATCGACTAAATCGTCTACCCGCGTCAAATCTGTGGAACTGGCAAAACCGATTTTGCCATTGTAAATCAGCCGGAGTGCTACGCCTTGCAGTGCTTTGGTTTGCAGGGATTTGAGGCGATTGTTTTCAAATTCGATGGGGGTGTCTTGACTCGACAGGTAGTATACCTCGGCGGCATCGGCGCGCCCAGAGGCCAATTTCAATATCTGTTCTACGGTTGAATCGCTCACAATAATCGCCTTTCTGGTTTGGTCTTTTTTTTATTTTAGCAATTATCGCTATTCAACATCTGACAAGCGAATTTCAAAGGTGGTACCCGCCACGCGATTTATCCGTGGAATCAATTCCAAATCGAAAATCGAAAATCCTTGCGTCCCCCGAATTTATCCGTGGGTTCAATCTAAAATCTAAAATCTAAAATCTAAAATCCATTGACTCCTGCCTCATGCTCGATAATTAATCCGTGTACCCGTGTCAAAATCAGTGTCGTTCCTTACTTCTTCGTTGTCCTCTAATTGTAATTCACACTGTTTAAAAACATAGTTAACGGCTGCAAACAGTCGTTCTAAGTCCTGAATGGTATAGAAGATTTTATTTTGAGTAAACATATCTAATTTGAGCTTGCCAAACTGCCACACTGCCCCATTAGAAACAATACCAAATATAGTTTGTTCTGGCTCATTGTTAAGTCGCTGTACGGCGACCATTTCTGCCAAACACTGCCCCCATCCTTCATCAAATGCGCTCTCTTTCTTGGCTTCAACTAATATGAAATAGGGCTTGTCAAAAACTACAGTGCCGAGAGGTGAGCGCTTGGCCAATATATAATCGGGAATTCCTGACAGATTCTCATTATAGACTAAGGTTTGGTGGCTCCAGAGGAGAAAATTACTGCGATAATTTTTCCAAACTTCTTTTAGTACAGGATAAATGATATTTTCACAAATGGCGATTTCCGAGTTGTCAAATACTCCGTCATTAAAAATCAATTCTAATTCATTCCGAAAAACGTCGCTGACTGCAAATTCTGTTTCGACAATGAAATTATCCCGCAGGTAATTAATTTGGAATTCTTTGGCGACCGCGCTGATACTTTTATAATTGCTAAAAGGCATTGCTTAACTGTTCTCAGGAGAAAGGCAAAATAATGGTTTTCTCAGCTATTGGTAGGGGTAAGGTGTTCTTTTACCCTGCATCCTACAGATAGAGTTTCTGCGAAGTTAAAAATGATTAATAACTAATAAATAAGCCGCCTAAAATCAAAACGATCGCAATTAACGCCACCCAGATAAACCTATTATCTTTCGTATTAACCTGACTCAAATCTACGGGTTCTGGTACGACTGGCTTGGGTTTAGCGTACTTGATATCAGCGTTCGGGTTGGCTTGAAAACTGATTGATTGATTTTCATCTAAAGCTGCCAAATCGGGGATTTTCACCATCCATTCAGGAGGTATAGTGAGTTTGGGAGCTTCGAGAATGAACAGCAAGCGCTTTGCTTGTTGGCGGGTTTCTTGGCGGGGATGGCGGGTGAGTTGGCGGCAAAGCTCGATCGCCCTTTCTGTATTGCCCGATGCTTCGTAGGCTGTCACAAGCCACATCTGCACCTCGCCGCCCAACCGGGAATTTCGATCGACTAAACCGGTAGCTGTTTCTAAACTCTGCACAGCTTTAGCATACCGGCCGCTCTCAAAAGCTACTTGCCCAGCTTGGTACTCAGTTTGAACAATTTCTAACTTTTCTGAAGTCACGAGCACCCACCCAATTCACAAATATTTATTCCCTAATTCCCCAAAAGCTAGAATTCGCTGTTGTGTTGCGACATACCCGACTCGTTGTCGCGTTTGGAACCCAGCAAGTCTAAATGGTCTACCTTAATTACCGGCTTCGAGCGATTTGAACCGGTATTGCGGTCTTGCCAGCGATCGAACTTCAAAGAGCCTGTTACGCCAATTAGAGAGCCTTTGCGAACGTAGTCAGCAGCAATCTGCGCTGTTTTGCCCCAGATTTCCAGATTGAACCAGTCGGGTTGATCGCTGTTCTTTGTTCTGCGATTCACTGCCAGCGTCAAACTACACTTAACTGTACCCGACTCAAAATACTTCACGTCGGGGTCGCCGCCGACGCGGCCTACTAAAGTCACAACATTAAGACTCATAAACTTTTTTGGGAATGTGGTCGATCGGTGATGTAGTTAAACAGTCCACACGCGCATTAGCCTCCCAACTGAACTTGGAACAGCGCTTGTGAGGCTTCATCCTGATTGTACGCGCACTTAGGAGAACATAATGATGGTGGATGATTGGCGAGTCTGCGCTCAACCCGAGCTCGACAATGTACGTTTCTGACTAGACTCAGGATGAAAAACGTAATAGAATCCACCTCGGTTACACTTTTGTAACAACATTATTGCACACAATAGTATTTTAGTTTTTGGGGGGGGTACGAATCAGTGGGTCTTCTCAATCGATTTTCGTTATCTAGAGATATGGGTATCGACCTCGGTACTGCTAACACGCTCGTTTATGTATCGGGCCAAGGTATTGTTCTGCAGGAACCTTCTGTAGTGGCGATCGACCAAGATTTGAAAATACCGCTGGCTGTTGGAGAAGAAGCCAAAAAAATGCTCGGGCGCACGCCAGGGAATGTCATCGCACTGCGCCCGCTTCGCGACGGGGTAATTGCAGACTTCGATACGGCAGAACTGATGCTCAAGACTTTTATCCGCAGGGTTCACGAAGGCCGAAGCTTAGTTTCGCCGCGGATAATTATTGGCATCCCCAGCGGTGTCACCGGAGTCGAGAGGCGTGCTGTCATTGAGGCGGCGACTCAGGCCGGTGCTAGAGAAGTACGGTTAATTGATGAACCCATCGCTGCGGCGATCGGGGCTGGACTGCCTGTTGCTGAGGCGACTGGCAATATGATTATAGATATAGGCGGAGGTACGACGGAAGTTGCGGTTTTGAGTTTGCAAGGTACGGTGCTCAGTGAGTCTGTGCGGGTAGCCGGCGACGAACTCAATGAGGCGATCGTCCAATACATGAAAAAAGTTCACAATTTGGTCATCGGCGAACGCACTGCTGAAGAAATTAAGATTCAGTTGGGTTCTGCATATCCAACTCCAGAGGATGACGATGCGATGATGGAAGTGCGGGGCTTGCACTTGCTCTCGGGTCTGCCGCGAACTGTTACAATCAAAGGCCCAGAAATTCGCGAAAGTATGTCGGAACCGCTTTCGGTAATTGTGGAAGCTGTCAAGCGTACTTTGGAACGCACCCCGCCGGAGTTAGCAGCAGATATTATTGACAGGGGAATTATGCTGGCTGGTGGTGGCGCGCTGATGAAAGGTTTAGATACTCTGATCAGTCATGAAACAGGAATTGTCACTCACGTGGCAGCCGATCCGCTGTGCTGCGTGGTTTTGGGAACTGGTAGGGTATTGGAAAACAAACAGTTAGAACGGGTTTTCAGCGGTCAGTCGTCGCGTAATATGTAGTTAACAAATTTGGGATTGTGGATTGAGAAATACGGCTGCAATCTCAAATCTAAAATCCTGACATAACAATTTTAGATTACTGAAATTATGCTAAAAAATACATTCCGAAAGTGGTGGGATATGCGGCTGCAAATTGCTCTTTTAGGTTTAGCTGTAACTGCCGCTTGGGGAGTTCGGCAAACACAAGGTGCGGCAGTATTTGAAGTTTACAATTGGGTGACTCGTCCGTTTCAGGCCAACGGTTCGGGGCAAGAGGAGCTCATCTCGGCGCGCACTCAAGAATTGCAAGCGCAACTATTAGAATTAGAAACTCAAAATCAGAAGCTAAAAGAGCTTTTAGGTTACGTTTCAGCTAAGAAACCAGCAGGGATTGTAGCTCCTATTGTCGGCCGCAGTGCCGGCCACTGGTGGCAGCAAGTAACCTTGGGGCGCGGCAGTAATGATGGCATCAAAACAGATTTTACTGTGATGGGTCCCGGCGGTTTGGTAGGCCGGGTTGTCAGCGTTACTCCTAATACTAGCTTGGTGCTGTTAGTCAGCGACGCAACGAGTCAATTGGGTGTGGGTATTATCCGCAGTCGCCACATGGGTTTTATGCGCGGGAAAGGCGGAAATCAGGCTGTGATGGAGTTTTTTGATAATGTTCCCAATGTCAAGCCCGGGGATATGGTTTCAACATCTTCTTTCAGTCAGTTGTTCCCTCCTGGTTTGCCGGTGGGAAAAGTGGTTTCGGTGGATATGAATAAAACTCCGGCTCCAGAAGCTGTGGTTGAGTTCTCTGCACCGATGAATTCTCTGGAGTGGGCAGTGGTTTACCCCCACTCTAAGCAAACCGAACCGAAGGATTCGCAGAGTCAATCTTCAGCAGCATCTGAGGGAGCACAGCAACAATGAAAGCTTTATCTCGGATGTCTTCGCGATCGCGCCCATTTCTCAACTTCGCAGTTACATTTCTATCTGTGATGCTTTGCATACTGATATTGCCCACTCGGATGCCGGGAATGGAATTGCTGGGAATTGGACCGAACTGGCTGTTAATTTGGTTGGTAGCTTGGAGTATTAAGCGGAAACGTACAGTTTGGGGAGCTGCTAGCATGGGCTTGGTTTTGGGGTTTCTTCAAGATGCGATGACGGCTCCTCATCCCACCCATGCTGTAAGTCTAGTTGTTGTAGGAGTCTTAACTGTTGTTTTGCAGAAAACCTGGTCGATTCCGGCAGATATTGTTGAGAGAGATCCGATTCCGATCGCGCTAATTGTGTTTGGGATGGCGGTAGTAGCGGAAACGGTGATGGGGCTGCAATTTTTTGCTATGGGCGATCGGGCTTTATTGGAAATTTGGAGCTATCACCAGCGAGTGGCTTTGTGTTCTGCTATTCTTAGCAGTCTTTGGGCTCCAGTGATTTATTTTCCGCTCAATCGGTTGTGGGAAATGACCAGGAATGTAGAAAAGTCTTAGTCAGCAGTCATGAGTCCTTAGTTAACAGTTAACAGTAATTAGTTAACTGTTAACTAATTACTGTTAACTGTAGTCATTCTACTATTACTTGTTGACCGGAACCTAATAAGTGATGAACGGCAATAATCAAGTTGCTGAGAATGAAATTAGGCTGGTGCTTTTGGAGTTGATAGCGGCTGCGAATTCCGCAGGTAACGGCAATTGTAGGTATTCCCAATGCTTTTCCTGCGAGGATGTCTGCTTCTGTATCTCCGATCATCCAAGCCGAACCCAGCGATGACTCAAATTCTTCTGCAACTTCAGCCAACAATTGAGTTTTTAAGGCTGTATAGTTGTGATAGGCGGCATCCGCCATCTGACTTCCGCAAATGCTGGTAAACAGTCTGGCTAAACCGTAATTTTGTAACAGTTGAACGGCTTGATTTCTCGGCCGCAGGGTGACTAAAATCAGCCGCACGCCGCGGGAGTGCAGAAGTCCGATCGCCCATTGCACTCCCGGCTGGATGCGATCTAGGTGCAACAAGTCCGGCTGATTGACAATCCGACTCACGCATCCGAGAAAAACGTGAATTTCTTCTCCCGACAAGCCGGAACTTTTGGCTATTTCAGCATCGGGCACTCGGTTTTGTTTCATTTGCCAAAATTGCTGTTTGCTGATGATTTGGAGGTTAAGGTTGATTCCCCGATCGAGATAAGCTGCTTGAGTATCGGTCAATCCCTGTTGATAGGTGGCATAGTAGCGATCGGAGACATCGACTATGGGCCCGTCTAAATCGCAAAATACAGTCATCCGGGGGGACGAGTCAGCCTCTGACGGTAGCTTGTACTCAAGGTTTTCGGAGTCTTGGGCGACAGCAGTTAACATAAAACGTTAAGTAAATCTAGGGAGTTATACATTTCTTGACTTTAGCAAAAATTGTATAAGTTATAATACATAAAATTTAATGTTTTTATTAAAAAAACCTATTAAATTTTTGAGGATTGGGCTCAATAAGGGCGATCGGCCCTGCGCGCCGATCGAATTTAGGGAAAAAGTGATTTTTGTGGCTGTTGATATGTGCTTTAGCCATTAAAGTTTACAATTAAGTTTTTAGTCTTTTGTAATTTACCCATGCTCAAACAAAGCGATTTTGTTAGGAATTCGGACACTAATCGAGTAGAGGTGCTGTCTGAAGCACTGCCTTACATTCAACACTTTGCCGGTCGCACCATAGTGGTCAAATATGGCGGTGCGGCGATGAAAGATAGCAATCTCAAAGACAAGGTGGTTCGGGATATTGTGCTGCTAGCTTGCGTGGGGATGCGTCCGGTTGTGGTTCACGGCGGCGGCCCGGAAATTAATATTTGGCTGGAAAAATTGGGAATTGAGCCGCAATTCAAGGATGGTTTGAGAGTGACTGATGCGGCAACAATGGAAGTTGTAGAAATGGTTTTGGTGGGGAAAGTAAATAAAGAAATTGTTTCGCTAATCAACCAAGCTGGCGGCAAAGCAGTGGGATTGTGCGGCAAGGATGCCAATCTGATTCAAGCTCGTCCAGATGGCAGGGAAGGAATTGGGTTTGTTGGTGAAGTCAGCGGCGTGAAAATCCAGATTTTGGAGTCTTTGGTGAACAGCGGTTATATTCCGGTGGTGTCGAGCGTGGCGGCGGATGAAAAAGGTCAATCTTACAACATTAATGCTGACACGGTGGCTGGAGAAATTGCGGCTGGTTTGGGAGCGGAAAAGTTGATTTTGATGACAGATACGGCGGGAATTTTGGAAGATTATCACAAGCCAGAGAGTCTGATTGCTAAGTTGGATATTCAGGAAGCGAGACAGTTGGTTGAGTTGGGAGTTGTCTCTGGGGGGATGATTCCGAAAGTTAATTGTTGTGTGCGGAGTTTGGCCCAGGGTGTAAATGGTGCTCACATTATTGACGGTCGAATCCCTCATGCTTTGCTGCAAGAAATATTTACGGATGCGGGGATTGGGTCGATGATTGTTGCTTCTGAGTTTAGCAGCGCGAACTTAAGGCCGAAGTAAGGCGTAAATCCTAGCGTGGGGAGGGCGGGTGCGTGAAAGGGGTAAACTCGCTGCGATCGCGTATATATCCTAACTAAGCCTGCCCCTAAAAACCTTGAGAAGGTACTTCTGGGAAATTACTTCTACTAATTCTAACCGTTGTTGGATTTCAGCTTTTATTAAACTACGATAGAACACTTTAGACTTTTGGATTCTGTTGCGATTCTCAAGCCGATTTCAAATACGCGATTAGCGCTAGTAGAACCCGAATACGCATCTATTTCTAGTTTCCCAGAAGGAATGTCAGTATTTAGTGGAGTTTGCTGATAGTCAAGGGAGTGAATATGCTATGGCTATGTTGAAAGCTGATGAAATTTTTGTTCTGCAATATGAACTTGCAGTTGCTTAGTAATGTGAGGAGAAGGGAAGTTATATAAGGTCGATCGCACTTTTGGAAAATAAGGGCGATCGCCTTTTAGTTTTGTACTTAAATCGCCCTATCATTTAACGTGCAGTTTCAGCTTGAATTTCTCGAATAATAGTTGATATTTCTTCGGCTGACTCAAGGTGTCTAGCCAAAACTTGAGCAGTTTTGTCTAGCAAGCGTTCTGAAAATACTTTAGCTAAGTCTTCCCGTAAACCTTGCCCTATATAAAACTTAAGCAATGCTTCTACAGACATATCTCGATTTTCCGCTATTTTCTCAAGTGATGCTAAAGTATCTATTGGAATGTTTAGCGAGACTATTTCCGCTGTACGAGGTCGCAATTGCAATTTTATTTCTTCTTCAGAATTGTTCATATAATTTCCTTTCAGTGCGGGTAGCAGGACGGGCTGAAATGATGCGTATTCGCAAGCTGCGTTCGACATAAACAACCAGTAATAGGCGTTGAGTGCGGGAGTAACCCAAGATAAAGTTACGCTGTTCGTCATTAGCCGTTGCATCTCCCTCCTGATAGAATGGATCGAAGAAAACTTCGGCGGCTTCTTCAAAGCTAACGCCATGCTTTTCTAGGTTAATCTGGAATTTGTTTGTGTCCCATTCAAACTCAACGCCTTGCAGTCTGTACACACTATCCATGCTTCGATATTAACATTATTTAAATAAGAGCGATCTCACTTTGGGAAAATAAGGGCGATCGCACTTCAAAAAAAGCAACAATTGCGCTACACCCAAGACATTATGAAACTGCTTTGAGGTATTGCGTGAGAGGCTTCAAATCAATGTCATCGTTGGAAGTGAGTATTTTAAATAAATGACGCGGGATGCCGGCTGCAATCAAAACTTCCAAATCGCGATCTAGCTTTGACCAGTCATCGTAGATGCCGACAAACTGACTTACACAAGCTAAAGATTCATCTTTAGGGTCATTTACTCCCGTGTATTTGTACTGAATATCAAAACCTGCTTTTTCGCCAATTTCTTCGATATCCCAATCTACAAGATTAAGATCGATCGCTTCAACGGCTAGGGCAATATGACCGGGCGGTATGGGGTCAAGAGGCTCGCAGCACCAACCCTGAGAATGGTTCCAGACACTCTTACCTTGAGATTCTCGAATTTTCATGTATTTTCCCTCACTGAAAGTAGCAGCGAAACCAGGCTTTATAGTTAAATAAGCTTAACATTTGAAAAATAAAAATTCGGTTATATTAAAGTGCGATCGACCTAATGGCGTTTTAGCGTAAGTTATAATCAAGATCGATGTGTCCGGTTAATCTCCCATGACTACACAATCTGCTTCGCGTTATGTCGCACGTCACCCTGAAATCTTGCAAGGGGAACCAATTATCGCAGGAACGAGAACTTCGGTTCGTGCGATCGTGGAGTTGTGGCGTTTGGGTATTACTCCTGAAGAAATCCCGATGCACTTACCTCATCTGAAATTAGCTCAAATTTTTGACGCACTGAGCTTTTATTTGGACAACCAGGAAGAAATAAATACTTATATTGAGCGCAATCGAATTCCCGAAGAATTGATTCATCCTGCTGTGAAAGCGGCCATGAAAAAACTGTGAAACTATTTGCAACTATTCATACAGATGAAGATGTTTCTAGGCTGGTAGCCACTTTGCTGCGGGCTAGGGGTTTTGATGTGACGACAACCAGCGAACAGGGAATGTTGAGTCAATTGGATAGCCAACAATTGGCTTATGCTGCATCTGTCGATCGATGTTTGCTCACTCACAATCGCGTGGATTTTGAGCTATTACACCTAGAATATATGACAGAAGGATGGGAACATTATGGAATTATTGTGACTCCTCAAAAGAACGCCTATGAAATTGTCCAACGGGTTGCTATTCTATTAAATACGTTAACGGCTGATGAAATTGCCAATCAGCTTTTATATGTGTAAAGGGATAGCTTATCCAAAAATTAGTGCGCTCGCCCTTTGGGATGCGGGGTGGGAAAGGCGATCGCCCTTTTGGTTATTTGGGGGAGAGGGCCGATCGCACTTTGGGAAAAAAGGGCGATCGTACTTTCTCTAACTTTACTTAACTGGCTTCCAACTATTGAGAGATTCCCGAATCGAAGTTAATTGACTGAGGTACTCAATAAGCTTGGCTTTTTGATACTCAAGACGAGCCAGAATTTCCGGCGCTTCTGCTTCTTTCGTTTCCCGTTCCTTCAACACGCGATCGAAATCATTTTGAAACCTGTTGATGTAATCATTAATTTGCCGTTCTGCACTTCGGAAGTCGGCTTTAACCTGTTTTTCAATGACTCGCTCTAACAGTTTTCTATTTCTAACTATCTGCTCATCTATTTTTTTGTTTATTGACTCTAATGTTTGTCGTAAATCAACCTCAAAAAACGAGCGATTTTCGGTAACAGGAACATCAGCATAATAGACTTCATCAGAATTACAACAACGACTTTTTCGCTGTTCTTTATTTTGAATTCTCGTAACTTGTACTTGCACATCTTGAATTCGTGCATCAATTCCGGGAAAATCAAAACTCGGAAATTGAATCGGGTTAATGTTCAGTTTTACCTTTAAAGCAGCGCCCAGATAAGCAGACAGTTCATCTGAGATTTCTTGGATGTCTTCTTGAATTATTTTTGCCAACTCTTGGCGAATATTTGTTCCATCTCTAACAAGCTCATCTTGAGTATCTATCCACCAATTCTGAATATGTGGCGCACAATACTCATTGATGGTTTTAACAATTTTCCCAGCTTCTGCCTTGGTTTGACACCGGATAATATACGGATTAAAATCTTCAGGCCGATCGTCTTGTTCAAAGAAAGAGCTATTGAAAGTATCAGGCACAGATTTACTCAGGTTATCCAACAAAGATGTAGTTAACTTGAATGCTGTACCTAATTCCTTACCAAAAACAGGGATCAATCCTAATGCAGCCTCTCCAATCCCTCCCACTATTGACCCGAAGCTGATTTTTTCAACTTTTGGTAGTTGCTGGGCAAGGGATAAAGTTTTTTTTGGCTTTGGAGAGTTGGCGGAACGAGGCTCTGCAATTCTCTCTATCTCACTCTCGATCTGAGCTTTAGCCTCCTCAGCAAATGTGTTAATGCCTTGACTAAATCCTGAAATTAGTATTTGCTTCTGGTCTTCCACAGCTTGTTTTACTTTTTCTACTTGGCCCCTCGCCTTTTCTGAGCGGCTTCTGTAGTCTTCTACTTTTTGTTTTAGGGTTTCAATCCCCATTTCCCTACCCCTGATTTCTGTATTCAGAGTATCCTCAATAGCCTTAGCAGCTTTATCGATTTCTGCCACAACTTCACTCAATAGATTCCAGCCGGAATTTTGAGTAATTCTTTGAATGACTGTTTCTTGAATGGTAGGAATACCACTGTCTAGCAAAGCTTTTGGTGCAATCTCTTCAGGTAAAGGAATGACTTTCCTGCCTCGTTCATCTCTCTCAGCATATTTGGCGCTAAAAAAATCTTCAAAATCTTTTGTATCTTTTTCCGTAGCTTTTCCTTGCTGGATCAGTTTCGCGAGCAGTCCTTGTCTTGAACTAGCAGGGTAGATCGCAGGATTGCAAAAGCCAAAATCAGCTAACTCTCGTTGTAAATCTTTGATGACATCAGCAATCTCTCTGTCTCTCTCTGTCTTCTGGTCAATTTTATTCAGGATAAAGTAAATTTTCCCCGTGTTCTCGGCTATGAAGTCCTTGCGATTTTCCACAACATCCTTAAACAAATCGGAAACCGCATTATCTTTGTAGGAAGCGTAGTTTAAAATAAACAGAATAGCATTGCAGGTTCGCAGTGCTTCTAATGCTGTCTGCTTCAGTGCATTTGTGTTAAAATTTGCAGATTCCCACTCATTAGGACCGGGAGTATCAACTAAGGTAAAACCTGTTAGAGAAGATAATTGGCTAATTGCTTCAATCGGATGCTCTATCTCAAAGCGTGTAGTGCTGTCAGGATTGCCTGTTTGTCTGATTTCACGGGTACGCTGCAGGAATTTTTGCTGAATTTCACCCGCGTCACCCTCAACAAGAGTGACTGGTTGTCTTTCTCCTTCTCGATACTCTAAAAGTCTGGGAGTTTTGCCCGGTTTAATGTGTCGGACATCTGTGCGGCAGATGGTACAGGCGGCCGTTTCACTCGCCAGCACGTCAGCACCGATGACAGAATTCAAGAAGGTGCTTTTTCCTGCTTTCATCGCTGCTATAACGGCTACTTGATACTTCTGATCTTGCAAAGCTTTTAAAGCTTTGTTGATTTCATTTTCAATGCTTTGTAGCCCTTGACTGTCGTCTCCCTGAATGCCCAGTCCCTCTCGGAATTCTTTAAGATATTGTAAGAGCCGATCGCCTGTGTCGTAGATGCTGTTGTAGGCTGCTTGGAATTCTTGAGAAGACATAAATTAATAATTTTGAAGAATAAAAAATGACACAAAGATAATTGCCTGAGCATTTCCAGTCGGTTTGAACCGACTTTAGTTATTAGCCAGGGACTTAAGTCCCTGGCGTGAGTCAAGCTTTAATCAGAAAAAGCCTTGCTAATCCCGTAAAATGCCAAACCAGCCAACGCACCTACGGCTACACCAACGGGCCCAGCAGCAGCACCAATACCAGCACCTCCGCCAACGGCACCAACTGCCGTAAAACCAGCAGCAGCAATTACACCACCACCCACAGCACCACCTGCAGCAGCGGCACCTGCAGCTTTCGCTATTTCATCACCTTTAGCCATTGAAATACCTCAGTGTAAGGAACAAAAACTAACTGTTTGACTAACGAAAGTTAATTAAACAGGCAAAATTTGAAAGCTCGCGATCGCACTTTCCCGCTGTTCTAAGTATTTGCACTTAGACATTGAGTCGGTAATTTAATACTAGACTACCTATTGTTAGCCAACAACTAACAAACGCTAGCAATTTCCGTTATGCTATCGTTAGCCACATCTCACCACACCCGACAATGGCATCAAAAGAAGACTTATTTGCCGAAGCCGCGAAACACTGGGACTTAGAAAGGCTGTACCAAGCTTTTGCAGAAGCTAAACGGCAAATCTCACCCCGATCGCGCAGGGGACTAACAGAAACAGAAAAACTCTACCTGCGAGGATTGCTTTCCGGTTGCAGTCCCGCCGAAATCGCCCGCCAACTGTTTCAGAGTTCCAAAAGTGCAGAGGTTTATTTATGTAAAACTTTATACCAATATGTTAAAAAACTCGCAGATGTACCTAACGAACCTGTAGGAAATTGGCGCAATATTTGCGATCGGCTAGAAGAAGCCGGATATAAAACTCAGTCTTCTCCTGAATTTAAAATAAATAATTCTGTACCTACAGAAGCATTAGTAAAAATAGTTGGTATAGGTGTGATTGAGAAAAATACAGTATCAATTGATATTAACATTCGACTAGAATTCCCCTCAACTTCAGAAACTCCGCAAAAAGAAGACTTAGATAAAAACGGTTAGATGTGCGATCGCACTTAGAGACAGAAAGGGAGCTCGCCCCTCCACACAGAGGCAAAAATGTTAATAATCTTATAGCTGATAATTTGAGAAGGAACTTTTTGATAAAATATCAAAATTAAAACTGCCTCACCCGCTTCGATTTTACCTAAAACCATCAAATTAGTCAAATTTATGTCTCGATTAAGTATCAGATCGAACAAAAAAGCTCTGGGATTTGTGCTGGGGTTCTTAATTTTTGTCATTTTTATTCCCGGATGTTGGGCTTTAACAACTAATATTGCTCCCACACCAGTACGGCAAACAGATAACAAAGTAGCTGTGCGTGCAGATGTACAAAATACGTCAAATTCTCGCTCTTCTTTAGGAGTTGGGCTTAATGGTATTGCTGACTACTCCACACAATTACCCTTTTTAGATGCTTTCAAATCTTCTAGACAATGGATAACTCAATGCGTCAGCGGACAACCAAACTGTAAAGGTGAATGGGATACAGAGGAGTATAATCTTTTAAATCTTGATGAAAATGGGTGGGTGAAGTCTCTCCCATCCCCCGAAGATGCTCCTAAATATACTAGGGTAAGTACGCTATTACTTAGGGAAATCCCCAATCGCTATCCTTCAGGGCAATATATTGTTAGTTATGAGGGTGAAGGTGCGATCGAATATGGCTTTGATGCCAAAAAAGATGAGGCTGCGTCGAAACCCGGCAGGGATATCATTAATGTCGATGCCACACAAGGCGGAGGCATCATGATTACAATTACTGCTACCGATCCCAAGAAAACAGGGAACTATATCCGCAATATTAAAGTTGTTCACTCCCAAGATGAACAGCTTTATCAAAGCGGTGAAATATTTAATCCGGTGTTTATAGACAAGATTAAAAAATTTAGAGTTTTGCGTTTTATGGACTGGATGGGGACAAATGGTTCTGAACAAAAAGACTGGTCAAACCGACCTAAACCAGAGAGTATATCCTATGCTTACAGAGGAAATGTTCCCATAGAAGTTATGGTGAAGTTAGCTAACAAAGTCCAAGCAGAACCCTGGTTTAATATGCCGCATCAGGCTACTGATGAATATATGACTAACTTTGCTAAAATGGTCAAAGATAGTTTAGATCCAAAGCTGAAAGTTAATGTCGAGTATTCTAATGAGGTTTGGAATTGGTCATTTCCACAATCGCATTATGCTTTGGAACAAGGTAAAGCGAAGTGGGGAGATAAAGGCGATGCTTTTATGCAATGGCACGGAATGCGTAGTGCTCAAATGTGCGATATCTGGAAAGGGGTTTTTGGGGATCAAAAGAATCGAGTTGTCTGCGTGTTAGGAACTCAAAGAGCTTGGAGAGAGTTAGAAACTTATTCTTTAGAGTGTTCCTATTGGGTGGCTGAGGGCAATAAACCTTGTTATCAACACGGTATTGATGCCGTAGCCATAGCTGGATATTTTAGCGGAAACTTGGGCGGGAAAGAAAGTGTCAGTACAGTAGAGTCTTGGTTGAAGGACGCAGATGGCGGGTTTGGCAAAGCTTTTAAACAATTAAGAGAGGGCGGGTTACTTCCTGGCTTCAAAGATAGTTTGCCCGATGTTGAGAATGACTTTAAGTATTTTTTAGATGTGGCTCAAAAAAAAGGTCTCAAGTTATTTGTTTACGAGGGGGGTCAACATATTGTAGGTATTGAAGGAGTTGAGAATAACGAAAAACTGACCAAGTTTTTTATGGAATTAAATAGGCGTCCAGAAATGTATGATATCTACACCCAATTACTGAATAGTTGGAAACAAGCTGGAGGCAGTCTTTTCATGCACTTTGTGGATGTGAGTTCATTTAGTAAGTGGGGAAGTTGGGGGGCTTTGGAGTATGTGGAACAAAAGGGTTCGCCTAAGTATGATGCTTTGATGGATTTTATTGATAAGAATCCTTGCTGGTGGGATGGCTGTGCTGTTGAGGGATGATGAGGAATTGGGTGCAATCAAGAATCGTTCGATCGCACTTCCTCGAACTCTTCAGCATCCCCCGGCAAACCCGAACCCTCGCTATTCCTCAACCTGGGCGATTCCCCATTACTCGCACCGGCACCGTAAACCCCAGAATACCTATCCTCCAAACCCGAATCTCTCAGCGAAATCGCACTTCTTTGACTCGGCGACAATCTATCTGTCGATCGGCGATTTGTCCCAGACACGGGCGGCTTCCGAGTTAAAGTTTTCCAAGCAGCCTTAATCCCAGTCACCACGCTGCGAGTTGTTACCTGCACGTTTTGTGCCTGCTTTTTAGCGCTACCAATACTTCGATCGACCTGTTTGACAACCTCGCCCGCACTTTGTACTCCCTCGCTGACATCATCCGTCAACTCGCTAATTTCCAGCCCCGTCAACCGAATCGCCTCCAAAGTGGGCGGAAATTCGCGAGAAAGCGTGTCAGCGAGCTTTTCCACGCTGCGGGCAGCCCTGGCCAGCGCTTGCACCGCAGGTATTAAAGTCACTAAAACAGCAGTCAGGCTAACTGCCACTAGCAAAATCGAAAGTCCTAGCCAAAATATGGGATCGCTCACTTGAATCTGGGATTTGGGGTTTGGGATTTCATGTCATTTAACGGATGGGAGGGCGCGACGGGGGACTGACTTCGGCTTCAGTTTCCGACAGAGTTTGGCGTTCCCGCTGAGTCGCCTCCAAACCTGCCGCGATCGCCTCTTTGAGTCTAATCAAAGTTTCGTCCCAATTTCGTATTGCAGTTTCAGAAAGTCGATCGGCCTGCAACTGCACGCTAGTCGATAAATCTTCCGCCAACTCCGGCAAAGCATCGGCCGATTTTTTCAATATCTGCCGCGTCTCCTTGCCCGGTCGCGGTGCCATCAGCAACCCAGTTACGGCCCCGATGGCAGAACCCACAAGCAAACCGCCAATAAATAATCCTGAACGTTTAGTTGACATTTTTATAACTTCTCTCCATACACCAATTTTAGGCACGTTTGCCCGATCGCAGCCCTTTACAAAGATAGAAATATTCTCGATCGTTCTGGATTTCTACCAGAGGCGGCGATTTGCTGCTGCCATCAGTCTGCAGGTAGAGATGGCAAAATTTGCAGCAGTGTTAGGATAGCTTACCTCAAAGGTCGATCGCGCCTGCGCCAAAGCATCCGTCCCAAACCCAGCAATCCCAAAAGTTGCTGAACCTGTTGCAGTTGCAATTCCAGTTGTTGATAGCGCAGTCGCAGTTGGCGGGCACCTTGCTGCCTGTTAGCAAAGAAATCCGGCGACGCGCTGAGGACATTGCTGCTACAGCGTTCGATCGCTGCTAGCCGAATTTCAAAAAGTGCGATCGTCCGCCTGATTTTCCACACCTTCGCAGCGATATAAAAGCAAACCAGAGATATCATTAAATTGATAATTACCACACCAGCCAGCATTCTTTTACCTGCTTTCAACTAATCCCTTTTACCATCTCAATAACCTTTCAGTCGTCTTCAGACGATTTAAGCTTTGAGGCAGGGGTTGAAACCCCTGCCGGACTGCCGGACTGCAACAGCCCCAAGATACCCCTTGTAAAAGTTTTAAGCCTGAGACATAGCAGGCAAACAAACCTTAGTACCGCCCAAACCGCAATAACCGTTCGGGTTTTTAGCAAGATACTGCTGGTGATAGCTTTCTGCGTAATAAAACTCAGGAGCCTCAAGAATTTCAGTGGTAATCTTGCCGTAACCGGCCGCAGTCAAAGCCTGCTGGTAAGCATCTCGCGAAGCTTCAGCTTGCTGCATTTGGCTAGCTGAATACGTGTAAATTCCCGATCGGTACTGAGTACCAGAATCATTGCCCTGACGCATTCCTTGAGTAGGATTGTGACTTTCCCAAAAAACTTTGAGCAGCGTTTCGTAACTAATTACTT
Organism: Microcoleus sp. F8-C3; assembly: GCA_036704825.1. Taxonomy (GTDB): domain Bacteria; phylum Cyanobacteriota; class Cyanobacteriia; order Cyanobacteriales; family Microcoleaceae; genus Microcoleus. Next base: position 27,293 of record JAUBSN010000009.1, read on the forward strand.
TCGGATCGAACACAACCAGAACTACTTCATTGTGTCCCGTCATCCCGCTGCAAACTTCATTGTAAGTAGGATTCGGAGTAATCCCGGCCGCGTAGCCCACAGCCGTCGAAAAAACTCCATTTTGCTGCCAAAATTTGCGTTCCGCTCCCCAAAAACAGCCCAGACCAAACAAGGCAGTCTCCATACCGTTTGGAAAGGGAGGTTTGAGCGGATTGCCGTTAACAAAGTGACTTGCCGGTACCGGCATCGACTCTGCCCGTCCGGGTAATGCCTCTTGGGGAGAGGGCAGGCTCGACTTTTTGCCAAATCCAAATAGCACCATAAGTTTGTAAGGGGGATCTCTGATAAACATCTTTACCTTACTTAATAATATCAGATCTACACTAAAATAGTCGCCGTCTTGAAGGTAGAAGGTAAAAACCAAAAGGCAGATTTTTTTTACGGAAGGTTTTTAGTGATACTGCTCACTGCCAACGCAGTTTTCTATCACATTAAGCCGCTGCTCGCTGTCACGAAACCACAGCTAAAATATCACCTATTGTTGAGGTATAAATCACGCGGATTTTAGGCAAAACATCCGATTATTAAAAGTATGGTGTTGTAGTAGTTATTCAATACCAATTCTTGGGAGTGCGTAAAAATGGCCGCTAAACCTTGCAGTCAACCTTTAAAATCTAATCCTTTTATTACTTACCGCGACCCGATTACAGGCAAGTGGATTGTTGTGAATCAGAATTTGCCGAAATCAGCGGAATACTTACAGCTAGCAGCAGCTTGAGTTCTCCTATTAACTTTACCTAAAAAATCCACTTGAATTTCTGATTGCGTAAGGGCGGGTTTGACCAACCATCTATGCCTAAAACAAACAATCTCGTAAACCCGCCCCGCTCAAATATCAATTGGAATCTACATTTTTTTTATGAGATCGAAGAAATGGTTGATGTAGATTATTAGTTGTATGGGGCGGGTTTAGGTAGATTGTTTGCGGTTATTAAATCTTTTTGGTAAAACCCACCCCTACGGTGTTTGTGGTTATGTAATAGGAGTTTAGTTCATCTCTTTTTGCAGTTCCAAATACCGATAGAGATATTCCGAAACGATGCCGTGCAAAAACAAGTCGCGTGCCGCATTAAACGGACTGTTTGGCGCTAGCGGATGGCGGTTAACAATTACATGATTCCAGTCGCAATTTCCCGTAATCTCGCTGACATACAGTCCGAAGTTTTCATCTAACTGAAGCGACATCACTGCTCGCGCAAATTCGTCGCTAGTCAAACACAAAGAATAAAAGACTTTAAACAATTCGATCGCCGATTCTAAATCCAGAATTTTTAGCCATCTGCGTTTTTCAAAGTCTATTGCAACTTCTACTGGTTGAATGCTATCATAATTAATTCCACGTTTTTTGACTGCCTGCAACCAGTTAGGATTTTTCAGCATTGCCTGGTTGTAATCCCAGACAAAGTTATAGAGAATTAAGTCGTGTTCGAGAAACGCATTGTCAGCTAAATCGCTAACAGTGCGCGGATAAAGCTTTGACTTTTCTATCCGGGTGTCGGGGCCGTTGTCAATCAAGAAATTGATAATGTTGGAGCCGATGCCGAGATGCCGCACAATTAAATAACAAGCTTCTGGCGAGACAAAGTTATTTAGGAAAAATGCAGCAGATTTGTGCATTAAAGTGTAAGCGCGAAATTGAAAGGGCAACAGGCGCTTTGTTGTCATAATTACCGCCAGCAACAAGTTAGCAATTACTTTGATCGGGATGAGCAAATAATTGCGAGTCCAGCTTTGCAAATCCCGCATCATGTATGCTTTTGCCACTAAATCGACGGGAATAGCTCGATCGCAAAACAGCACGTCCCAAACATTCGGATCTCGGCGGTTGTAGGGTTTGTTAGCGTAAGGGATTTTTCGCTCATCTCGGAAATTTTCGGTATCTTGTTTTTGCAGCTTTTGCATTAGCTTATTTCCTCCAATTGCAGCAAATATAAACGAGCAGTGACGCGAGCGGTTTTGACAATGCGGCGGGCAATATCATCTGTCATCCATTCTGCATTAATCAAATTTTCCAGTTTGGCTAAATGCGACTCGTCGTTAGCTCCGTGATAAGCTAAAAACGATACTTGTTCGTCTTGCAAACCGAGAGTTTCTTGAATTTGTTTTGCCCACTTTCCAGCCAACCGATTGCCCAATCCTTCGATAATAAACATACTGCCAATTAAATCGACCGGATTTTCCCGCGATGCTTGGTGGAAGATAAAAGCTGACAGTGCTTCGCTGCCAATATTCTTATCGTACTCCACAATTTTTGCCAATTCACCGCCCACAGCAACATAATTTTGTTCTAACATTTGATAGTCGCGGTGTTCGTCTTGAGCGTGACCGATAAAAGTCGATCGCAATCTAAAATCACTCATGTTAGATGCAGCGCGAGCAATCCAGCGAGCTCCCTCGACAACTTGCGGGCGGAGATTGCACAGCAAAGCTTGATAATCTTCTATTGTAAACTCTCCTCGGTACAATTTGCGGACAATGGGAACAGAACGAATTTCGCGATCGAACTTCAGCCAAATCCCTGCTAACTCCCGCAGCAAATAAGCTTGCGGAGAGTTTTGCTGTTCGGGTTTAACGCTTTCGAGAGGCGAAGCTTCGGGAACCTCAAGAAAGTTATAACTTTGAGAAATCATTGATTTATTGGTATTTTCGACAGCAGTTAACATCATGTAAGCGGTTGTAAATCGCCCGCTTTCCGGCACGAAACAAAAGATTTTCTGCCCTGGCTGCAATTTGCCAGAGTTGAACAATTCCTCTAACATTAAATAAATCGAAGCGCAGCCTGTATTTCCCCGCGTATACAAGTTAGTAAACCATTTTTCTTCGGGAATCATGCAGCCTGCTTGTTCCAGAAGTTCTACAATTTGTCCCCGAAAAAAGTGAGACGAATAGTGGCACAGCAGCCAGTCAATTTCCTGCGGACAAACTCTCCCGGCTTTAATCAACCGCAGCCAACCTTCAACGCCTAATTTCATTACATTGTCCAGCAAGCGAATATTTTGCCGCAAGTCAAAAGATCCCGCTGCGGCTGCATCGAGGTAGGAGGAATAATCCAACCAGCTTTTAGTTGATGTTTCGCTGGCTAATCCTGAATACATACAAACAGGATAAGCATTGGCGTGAGAAACGAGTTCAATCCATTCTATTTTTAAACTAATTCCTGTTGCGCTGGGATGGTTTTGGAGCAACAATGCTCCGGCACCGTCAGAGAGCATCCAGCGCAAAAACTCTGTATCGAAAGGCAGGGGTTTTCCCGCTTGCACCGCAGTCTCTGCTTCAAATTTGGTGTTTTTGAACAGGCGCGAGGGAAATTCGGAAGCGACGGCAATTGCTGTTTGTTTTTTGCCGAGTTCGATTTGGGATGCGGCGTAATTTAAAGCACTAACTCCAGCACAGCAAACTCCTTGAGTTGACACTATTTCTAGGGGAGATAATTCGGAAAGTTCCCCGTGTACTGTGCTGGCAAATCCCGGTACTAATAAATCTGGTAAAGTGGTAGCGCAGGCCAATAAGTCGATCGCCCCCGGTTCCAAATTTCCCCGGGCGATCGCGTCGCGGACGGCAAACGCTGCCATTTGGCTGTTAGAATATATTGTTTGCTGCTGTTTGTCGATCGCGTAGTAGCGCTGTTGAATGCCGTTGCTGTTAAGAATCCGCTGCCTGACTCTCGAAGGGCGCGAGGCAATTTTGCCGAGATATTCTTCCATCTCATCATTATTAATTGGTTCTCCCGGCAAAAATTTTCCCATCCGATTGATATAAGCACTGTACATGGCGTAAACCTCTAAAGTTGCTAATTTGCTCGCGTTCGTTTTTTTGTTAAATCAAGCCAGAAATATCTAAAATTGATTGTGGCTGGGGAAGCAGTGAAGTTGCAACGAGAAACTAGCTATCTTGTCAAGCTTCTCGAAATCACAGAAATCGAGCAACAGCGAGCACAAGTTACCTGAAGCAGGGTGAAGTTTTTTTGGAAAGTGAGCCAATATGTAAGGAGAGTTCCTTCACTGCTTGGCAACTACAATGGATGTTGAAGAAATAAATGTTTGGTATTCTCAATCTCAACGACGCACGGCTGTCTCGCTGTTGATGAAACGAGTAGGCGTAACTCGCACTAGGGCTGAATGCTTTATCAGGCTGTGGATTTACTTATTGGTGAAACAGCTTCAGGAAAATCAGCCCCGCCTCAAACCGCCGCTGGCGAAACTGGAATTGCCGGCAACAGAAGTGCAGTGCACTCACCGGGAAGCCGCAGAACTATTCTACTGCGATTCCGACCGCGGCAGCGATCGCGCCGCCGGCATGATGTTAGATAAATTAGCAGCCCTGGGATTAATTAAAAAACACTTTGACGGTAACACTACCGAAATTGAAATTCAACCTGTTTCAGAAATTTTAAATATTGCCGAACCTCAAAACCCCGTACAACTCCAATTAGATAATTTTAACTCTCGGTGCGACGCGATTCCCGTTGCAAATTTATTAGCGACAAATTACAACTGGATGAACCGCAACACTAACGCCGTACCCCAAAAAATAGCTAAAATCCTCCGGCTTTTGGCCAGTCAATACTCAAATGGAATGCGAGTATTGCGGCGCTCAGATAATCTCAATCCAGTCGGGTTTTACTTACTTTATCCCACCGCTACCGAATCTGAAGTAAATTTTTTTAACGCTCCTAGCAAAAGCCTTCATTTAAGTTCTATTTCCGATATCGATCCTTTCAATATGGCGCTACCAGGAGATCAAAATTGCCAGTCAATATTTATCCGCAGTTGGATGATAGATCCCCAATATTTGTCAGAATACCGGATTACTTTTCTGGAAGACACACAGAAAGTTTTACGCGAAATGCAAACAGATTTTCCGAATCTTTGCGACTTGTACACGCTGATGATTCACCCCATGTACGAAAAACAGGCCCAGGCTTTGGGATTTCACAAAACTAGCAGCGATAGTCAGTTATCTGTTTACTGGATGTATCTAGCCTTGGATAGATTTTTAGCATTAAATATCAAAGAAGCCTTGCTCAAACTGTAAGTAGAAAGAAGAAGGAAGTTCGGCAACGGATTCGCTCCACGGATGTAACGAATGTAAAGGATAGAAGGAAGAAGGAAGAAGGAAGAAGTCGATAAAAAATAGAACGCCCAGAACCCCGACTTCGCCGAAGTTGTCGGGGTTCTAACAGCATTCGCGTTTTACTTTATTTTTTAGTCCCCTTTTGCTGGGACGAAAGTTTGTCTAGGATCGATTTCAATCGCCGAGTAATATCAAATCCGGTAGCATCGTCTGGCGTCAAATCCAGTTAACATTCTACCAGGAACAGTGCAACCGAAATTTATCTAATTCATCTGCGTTAATCTGCCTCTATCTGCGGTTAAAAAAAGAAAATTTCGGAACCGCAGATGACAAGGGATTGACGCGGATTCACGCAGATGAAGATCGGAGAGATAGGAATAATTCCGATGCTAACAGATTTGATATAACTACAAACTTGTTTATAAAACTTCCCGTCCCAAATAGGGTTGTAAAGCTTCCGGCACTTTTACAGTTCCGTCTGGCTGCTGGTAATTCTCCAAAATAGCAGCCATTGTGCGGCCCACAGCTAAACCGGAACCGTTGAGGGCGTGAACGAATTGAGTGCCTTTTTTACCCGCTTCTTTAAAGCGAATATTTGCCCGCCGCGCCTGAAAATCTGCGACGTTGGAACAACTGGAAATCTCGCGGTATTTGCCCGCAGATGGCAGCCACACCTCTAAATCGTAGGTTTTGGCGGCCGCGAAACCCAAGTCGCCGGTACACAGCGCGATCGTCCGATAAGGCAATTTCAACGCCTGCAAAACTCCCTCAGCATCCTGCACTAACTTTTCGTGCTCTGCTTCGGAGGTACTCGGATGCACGAGTTTTACCAATTCAACTTTATTAAATTGGTGCAGTCGAATTAATCCCCTCGTGTCTTTGCCGTAACTGCCAGCTTCGCGGCGAAAGCAAGGAGTGTAAGAACAGTGATAGATTGGCAACTGTTCTGCTGTCAAAATTTCACCTCTGTACAAATTGACAACCGGAACTTCGGAAGTAGGAATCAGCCACAAATCGTCTTGGTCGCACTTGAAACTTTCTTCCGCAAATTTGGGTAATTGACCAGTAGCAGTGAGGGATTCAGTGTTAACTAAAAATGGGGGAATTACTTCTACATAACCGGCTTTTGTGTGGCGGTCGAGCATGAATTGAATTATCGCTCTTTCCAGGGCTGCCCCGGCTCCCATTAAGCTCACAAAGCGGGGCCCAGCGATTTTTACTGCCCGTTCAAAGTTGATAATTCCTAATTTTTCGCCGATTTCCCAGTGCGGTAAAATACCTGAGTTTTGGGGTATGTATTCGTCTCCCCAGCGCCGGATTTCGACGTTTTCCTCTTCATTTTTGCCGATCGGCGTTGACGGGTTCGGCAAGTTTGGCAGCGGTAGCAATAAAGCTTCTATTTGAGCTTTTAGGTCTTTTTCCTGTGCTTGCAGTTCGTTCGACTGTGTGCCGACTGCGTTGCCTTCTGCCTGCAGTTCCTGAACTTCGGGAGATTCGAGGGGTAAACCCGATTTTCTTTTTTGACCGATGAGTTTGGCAATTTCGTTGCTGCGGGCTTGCAGTTGCGATCGCTTGCCTTCCAACTCCCGCTGCTGTTTGTCTAATTGCAAAATCGGCTCGATTTCGTAGTTACCTCCGCGCAGGTTGAGGCTTTCTTGCACGGCTTGCGGGTTTTCTCGGATTAATTTGAGGTCTAGCACAGATTTATTCTAAATCTTAAATTTTAGATCGGCTGGGACAAAGCGAGATTATATAGAAGCTTTGCCAATCATTTGCGTATTCAATGATAAGTTATTTCGATTCAAAAAGTCGTTGGGTGTCACCCTTCATGGGTGACACCCCACAAATGTCTGCTATACTTGCAAATATTAGTAGATGCACCCTGATAATTTTCTACCCCAGCCAGCGATGGTAGGGGTTTTTTGTTTTGTGGCATGGAATAGAAGCCCTGGATGCACGATCGGTCTAAAAAACCCGGTTTCTGGCGATTATCGTCTCAAATGAGGCAATTACGTCAAGAAACTGGGTTTTTGCGTCCAGGACTAGGTTAGTAAAATATCTTTCCGGTTAAAAGTTAAAGCCAGTGCGGAGCAACCAAACCCATTGAGTATCGTTGCGGCTGTCATTCTCAGGATTAACAACTACCCAAACACCAGGGGTGATGGAAATGTTGTCGTTGACCTGAAAGCGATAGAACGCTTCAATATGATAGGAAGTATCTCGCTCGCGGCGCACATTACTGCTCGTCACGCGACCTGGTAAACCCACCAAAATCCCGGGTAGGTTGCCTTCACCTCCGACATCTGGGAAACTTATCCCGATCGCTGCATACACAATATCGGCGCGATCGTCACCGTCAACATTTAGCAAAACCACGCCACCTCTACCATCAGAAACGCTGCTAACACCGGAATTTTCGGCATTGGCGCGAGTATAAACGCCCCAGCCGTGAACTTGCAAGCGGGGAGCAAGGCGGTAGAATCCTTGTACGGCTACAGAATCGCTGGAGGTAGCAATATTGTCCCCAAACGGTCGCGCCGCCAGAAAACTGCCCGTACCGCCTGTGAGGTCGGCTTTACCGCTGGGTGCAAAGGTATGAGAATAGGCTGCGCCAATGGCGCCGCGATCGCCCCGGTAGGCAAGCTGAACCAGAGCGTTGTAGGAACCGTTGAATAAACCGTTACTTTGCTGCGAGAGATTGGGATTTCCGGCTACATAGCCCACAGTCAGGGTGAGGTTTTTGACGATCGTCCAGTTGACAGCAGCACCGCCACCTCCCCGGCGGTAGAGGGGGCTGTATTGTCCGAACTTCGAGGGAATTCCCTCGCTGTCGCTGGCGATCGTGGGAGGAGTCAGCAAATCGGTAATATCGGAATACCCGACACCTGTGGGGCCGACGGTCAGCGCCAGATTAGAGGTCAGGGGGGTGACATACAATACGTGAGGGACGGTGATTGTGTTATCGACATTGCCATCAAAGTTCAATGCCGTCATATTTGTACCCGTCTTGTCGGCAATCCTGCCCAAGTTGCCGAATTCCAAACGGGTTCTGAGCATATCGCGACCGGTGAAGCTGGTTTCAAAATTTAATCGACCCCGGTTGGCAACAATAGTGTTGGTGCGATCGCGCGAATCCCCAACACTGTTGCCGGAGGTATCTGTTACCACCACGATAATTTCCGCATTCAGCTTCGTCGCAGTCGAAAACTGATTCGCTTCTAGTTCTGCTGTGCGTGCATCTAGCGCATCGACTCGACCCCGCAACACCGATAATTCAGTTGCAAATTCTGCTTGCAGCTTTTGGACGATCGCTAAATCTTCCGCAGTAATCTGGTTGGTTGTTCCGGCGGCAATTAGTTCGCTGACTCGATCGAGACAGCTATTCAATCCTGCTGCAAATTCGTACCGCGTCAGCGCCCGGTTGCCTCTGTAAGTTCCGTCGGGATAACCGGCAATGCAGCCGTAGCGTTCTACTAGAGATTGCAGCGCCTGAAACGCCCAGTCAGTGGGTTTTACATCCGAGAGTTGAGAGACAGAATTCACCTGCGCGAAGGGGTCTTCTGCCAAGGTATTTAACGGTTCAGGAGCAACTAATCTATCAATTGGTGCAGCAAAACTTGGGAATGATGTGAGCAGAAATACAGCAGGCGTTCCCAGTATAAAAGCAGTAATCAGGTGATAAAAATGCTGGATGTGCATAGGACAAAGCTCCGCATAAGGAACCGATCGACCGAATTAGCAATATTACGCTGCGCTTGAACCGGTGCGAACTTTGTCAATCGTCACTGCGATAATTATCACCAGACCTTTCACAACTAACTGCCAGAAGAAAGAAACGTTCATGAGAGTTAGTCCATTATTGAGCAGGGCAATAATTAAAGCCCCCAGCAAAGTACCCCAAATAGTGCCAATTCCACCTGTGAAACTTGTTCCTCCCAAAATTACAGCAGCGATCGCATCTAATTCGTAGCCTTGCCCCAACATCCCCGTCGCACTGTAGAGGCGCGACGCGCTCATAATTCCACCTAAACCAGAAAGCAACCCGCTCACGCCATAGACAAATAACAGCACGCGACTCACCTTAATACCTGTCAATCGTGCTGCCCGAATGTTGCCTCCCACGGCGTAAATATGCCTCCCCAGAACAGTCCGCCGCAAGACAAACCAACTCACTAAAACTGCGAGAAAAGCGATAATAACCAACCAGGGAATTGGGCCGACATAATTGTTACCTACCCAAGCAAAATTCAGATTTCTATTGATAACGGTAGTGCCGTTAGCGACTAAATAAGCAACTCCCCGCAAAGCCGTGTAAGAACCCAGGGTGACGATGAACGGAGGCAAACCTAAATAGGCAACTAGCGAGCCGTTAATTAATCCCAAAAATACTCCGGCTATTAACGCACCCGGTACGGCAAACCAACCCAGACCAGGAACTAAGGAAACCAGCACCCCGACCACTGCCGTCACGCCCAAAATTGACCCGACTGAAAGGTCAATTCCGCCAGTCAAAATCACAAAAGTCATGCCGGTAGCTAGAACAATATTGATCGATGCTTGCCGAATGACATTGATCAAATTTCCTACTGAAAGAAAGTTAGGCGTTACCAGGGAAAAAATTATACAGATGGCAATCAAAATCGGCAGGATGCCGGCAACTTGGATAAAATTTCTCCAAGCTTGAGCTTGACTGGCTTTTTGGCGATCGCTTGATTGATTTCTGGTGTTTTTTACTTCTGTTTGACTCATGATTTTTTTACCTCTGTTGCCCCGGTGGCATAAGCCATAATGTTCTCTTGCGTAATTGCTTCCCCAGTCGATCCGCCGACTTCACCGACGAGGCTTCCTGCGCGCATCACTAAGACGCGATCGCTCATTCCCACAATTTCCGGCAGTTCGCTGGAAATCATTAAAATACCTACACCTTTGGCTGCCAAATCGCTAATAATTCGATAAATTTCGCTTTTGGCACCAATGTCCACACCCCGCGTCGGTTCATCTAGCAAAAGTACCTTTGGGTTGATAGCCAACCAACGCGCTAGCAGCAACTTCTGCTGATTTCCCCCAGAAAGATCCATTGCCCTGATGCTCGGACTTGCCAGGCGAATCTGCAAATTATTAATAGCATCATTGACAATTCTCAAGAGAAAATTTGAGTTAATAATGCCAGCTTTTGCTTCTCGATCGAGGACATTCATGGTGATATTCTCACCCGAACTTGCCTCCAAAAATAGTCCGAGAGCCTTGCGATCTTCTGGCACGTAAGCAATTCCGGCGGCCATTCCTTCAGCGGGTGTCGAGACATTTAGATCGCGACCTTCCAGTTTTATTTCACCGCTTACCTTCCGATCTGCACCAAAAATCAGGCGGGCAAGTTCTGTTCTGCCAGCGCCAACTAAACCCGCTAAACCCAAAATTTCGCCCGCATGAAGTTGAAAACTGGCCGGTTTTACTTTGTGGCCGTCGCTTAAATTTGTTACCTCAAGAACAACTGCACCCGGTGTTATTTGATGCTTGTTTTCGTACAAATCCTGTAAAGAACGACCCACCATCATTTCCACCAGGCGTTCGGCCGAAATTTCGTGCTTTTCAAGAGAGCCAATATACCCGCCATCTCGGATGACGCTCACGCGATCGGCAAGGGCATAAATTTCAGCCATTCTGTGGCTGATATAAATAATCGCAATGCCCTCATTCCGCAAGCGGCGAACCACTTCAAAAAGCTTATCTGTTTCGCGGTCTGAAAGCGCGGCTGTCGGCTCGTCCATCACTAAAATTCGGCTGTTGTCTTTGAGCGCCCTAGCTATTTCCACTTGCTGCTGTTCGGCAATTGAAAGTGTCGAAACCAGGTCTCCAGCCTCAAAATTTGCGTCGAGGTTTTTTAATACCTCAGCGGCCCGGAGCCGCATTTCATCTTGGTCTAAAAATGTACCTCCTTTCTTTAGCTCGCTGCCCATAAAAATGTTTTCAGCAACTGTCAGATTGGGGGCAAGATTGAGTTCTTGATAAATAATCGCTATCCCTAAATCTCTGGCTTGAGCGGGGTCTGTCATCTTAACAGCTTGACCGTCAATTCTGATTTCGCCTGCATCGGCTATGTATGCTCCCGCCAGAATTTTCATCAGCGTACTTTTGCCCGCGCCGTTTTCCCCCATGAGGGCGTGGACTTCACCCGGGTAAACGGTGATATTTACATCGTGCAAGGCGGTGAAACCGTGAAAGGTTTTTTTAATACCTTGCATTTCGAGGACGGGCTTAGTTTTAATTGAATCTTGAGTGCTATTTACCATCGTAGATTTGGTGTAGGAGGATGTCACTTGCCATTGATGCCAACTTTCCACGCTCTTTCCCGCAGTCCGGCAGGGGTTGAAACCCCTGCCTCAAAGCTAAAGTCCTCTGAAGAGGACTAATAGACATCTCCCAGAATTCTTGTGGAACAGGCAAGATGCCAGTTCTTGACAGGCTTTTTGGGAGAGGTCTAATGAGTTTGAAAAGTCTTCTTCTGAGTCCTCTTCAGAGGACTTTAGCTATTAGCCAGGGACTTCAGTCCCTGGCGGACTGGCGGACTGACAGCTTAAGTTGACACTAATGGTCACTCGCTAGTCCAGCCTTTATGTTGATTGACGTTTTCGCGAGTAATCAGCGCGACTGGAATCAGAATGTTTGGATCGGCTGGCTTTTTTCCTTTGAGAATGTCGTTGCCGACTTCAACTGCCTTGGCTGCCATGCGAAATGGATCTTGAGCTGCTGTAGCCACAAATAAACTGTTGTTCTGCTTGAGCGCATCTAAAGCTTCAGGTGCACCATCGACTCCAACAATAAAGAACTCACTCCTTTGTGCCTGTTTGGCTGCTAATTCTGCACCAATGGCACAGGGGTCATTAATTGCAAAAACAGCATCAATTTTTGGGAAGGAAGTCAGCAAATCGCTCATAACTCTCAACCCGCCATCGCGGCTGCCTTCTGCGTTCTGATCTTTGGAAAGAACCTTGAGATCGGGATATTTGGAGAGCACACTCTGGCAACCCTGAACTCGCTCGACCACTGAAGCGACGGGAGGCCCGTTGATAATCACAACGCTGCCTTTTCCTTTCAAGCGTGAGGCTATATATTGACAGCTTACTTCGCCAGCTTGCACGTTATTTGAAGTAACTGTGGCATCCACGCCTCCCTCGGCGGCCGTATCAACTGCAATTATCGGAATTCCTGCTTGCTTGGCTTTTTCGACAGCGGGGGCAATGCCTTTGGTGTCAGCAGCATTGAGTACAATCATGCTGACATTAGAGGCAATAAAGTTTTCGATTTGATTAAATTGCTGATTTAAATCGTCGCCGCTGGAAACGAGAGTTGTCCTCACGTTTGCACCGCCGATTTTCTTGGCTTCGGCCTCAGCGCCCTTGCCAACTTGTACGAAGAATGGATTGCCGAGGTCGCGGACTGCTACAGCAACTGATGAAAGTTCGGAGTTGCTTGATTGTGTGCTGTTTTGAGCGTTCTGGGAAGTGGCGGTGCAACTTGCCAGGGTGCTGCTGAGTAGACTAAAAAGACTGAGTGCGATCGTTACTCGTTTCACCTCAAACTCCAATGAATGCTCGTTTGGAGAGAGTCGCTCGTAAATATGACGTTGCCAACCTAACATTAGCTTTTGTTAGGTTTAAGCTCGAATACCTAATGTTTTAGGTGAGCGGCTTTTCTTTGTACATGATTGTACGATACCTTGTTTCTTTTCTGCTCGTAAAACTTTCTCGCTTATTTCGTTAGACTGCTTTTTTAAACAGAAAAGATACGAAGATATAGTATCGATTCTTCCTGCCAAAAAAATCAACGATGCTTGAATTTTTTAAATGCTTTATGAGCATTAACTTTTTTAGTTTTTGAGAAAATTTTATGAGAATATTTTCGACAAAATATTTCAGAAATTGCTTTTAAAACCTGGCAGAGTCATATTTAATTTAACTCTCTATGTTGCTGATGATAACAGTTATATACTGGCTCTATATCTATCTTTGGATAGACCATACTTTCACCAAAAACTAAAGATGCTATATCTTCGATCGGCTTCGGTCTGGTAATCCTCTGTCTGGTCCGACGCGCCACACCAACTCAATAAATCTTAAATTTTACTTGGGGTAGGATATTGTTAAAAATCATTAAGTTTACAGTCAATTACGGTAGATTATAGTAAACTGCAAACAAAGTCTCGCACTCACCGATGCAGCCCGTTAAAAAGCCCTAGTTAAAAAGCCCTAGTTAAAAAGCAGAGCGTCCCTCAAAGCCAACGGTGAGAATAGATAAGTCCAATATTTGGCTGTAAAACCTGCAACTACAGTCATATTGACATTGACATGGTTTAAAAGCTCTGGATAATGGCGATCGCCCTTTTTTTCCAAGTTACTCTACAGCAATAATTGTCTGCGCTGTTAATGCCTAAATCTGAGATGCGATCGACAAATTACCTATTCTGTTTCCTAGAAATATTTGCCAGCGAAGGCGGCATTCAATCCTACGTTCAAGACATTCTCAAAGCTTACCAGTCAATAACCGCAAAGACAAACTCGCCGCCGCAAGCTGAAGTTTTGCTGTTGCGAGATTCCCCAAACTGCAACAATCCTTACGAGTCAAAAAATCTGAAATTTTATTACCTCAAAACCGAGAATCCCGGCTTGGGTCGTCTTAAGTTTGCTACAGTATTACTAACTCGCTTGCTGCAAAAACGACCGCAGCGGGTGTTTTGCGGTCACATCAAACTCGCACCGCTAATTCAAATTCTGTGCCAACCCTTGGGAATTCCCTACACTATTTTAACTTACGGCAAAGAAGTGTGGGAACTGCTTTCGCTCAAAGATCGAACAGCAATGAGACAAGCTGAGAGTATTTGGACTATTAGCAGGTACACGCGCGATTCCCTACGGGATAGCTTCGCCGCGCGTACTTGCTTCATTAACAACTTAAATCCCGAAAAATTCCACATAGTGCCTTGTACGGTAGATGAAAATATATTTACGAGTGGACCGAAGCCGCAGGATTTATTAGAGCAGTACGATCTGGTTGGTGCTAAAATATTGATGACCGTAGCCAGATTGCGATCGACGGATATTTACAAAGGCGTCGATGTCACAATTCAAGCTTTGCCGCAAATAGCCGAAACTTTTCCGAATGTGAAATACTTAGTTATTGGCAGAGGAGACGATCGACCCAGATTAGCCAAACTCGCTGATGATTTGGGAGTTACCGAAAGAGTAATATTTGCGGGTTTTGTACCGACAGAAAATTTAGCAGCCCATTACCAGTTGGCCGATGCTTATGTAATGCCCTCTCAGGAAGGCTTCGGTATAGTTTATTTGGAAGCGCTGGCTTGCGGAATACCCGTACTCGCGGGAGACGCGGACGGGTCAGCCGATCCGCTGCAAGATGGTAAACTGGGATGGCGAGTTCCCCACCGAGATGCAGCAGCAGTAGCGGTTGCTTGTGTGGAAATGCTGCGAGGAGAGGATAAAAGGTGCGATCGCCGCTGGTTGAGGGAACAAACCCTTGCAAGATTTAGTTTTGAATCCCTTTGTCAATCCTTACAAGGAATTTTTCAACCCTCTGACTCTGATTAACTTATAACGTAGAGAGCGGTTTCTCCCTGTACAATGGGAAAATTAACTCGATCGACCGCATGAATTTCTAAGTAGGATAGAGTTATACCTACCTGCAAAGACACCCAAGGAGACCACCGTGAACCAAGGCACCCCCAAAATTTCTTTAAAGCTACCCCGTATTAGCAATTGGTTGATACTGCTGGGCATCGCGTATTTGTTGGTGTCTGTTGGTTTGGGTTGGATAGTTAAATCAGTGTTGATTTTAGTAGCTTTTTTGTTGCTGACGCCTGTGGTAGCATTTTTCGCCCTTCAGTGGTGGCTGAAACGCAATTTAATTGAGGACAAGTGTCCAGTTTGTCAATACGAATTTACAGCTTTAAATCAAACTCAGTTTCAGTGTGCCAACTGCGGCGAACCTCTGAAAATAGAGGAAGGTCATTTTAGTCGTTTGACTCCGCCCGGTACGATCGATGTTACCGCAGTGGAAGTATCATCGGTTCAACAGTTGGAAGACTAATAGATTAACCGATTTTAGATTTTAGATTTTAGATTTGAGATTTTGGATTGAAGAATTGAAGAATTGAAGAATTGTTGAGTGTTAACTGCTAACTGTTACCAATTCCGAATTTCCGATGCCCGATACTTCGACGACACTCAGTATAAGTACCCAATTCGCAGTTCCGCATTCCCTAAGATTACTTTTCCAAGCGCACTGCGTACCACTGCAAAAATTTTCCCGGCCCGACATCTAATTCATAATAAGTATTAATTAAATACTTAGCTCGAGCTTCCAAACCCGATATTTTATTCACGTCCTGCGGCAAATCTTCGTGTTCCTCAGCTAAGACCGCTTTCAGCTTTTCTAAGAGTTCCGCCGCATTCAAAAACTGCTCTGGCTGGTTTGTTTCTAACACCACAAAGGTGTCTTCGTCATACAGTGACATAATTTCAAAGGTTGAGGTTAATTATTTCTAAAGTTTCGTGCAGTTAAGCGATCGAAAGTATAAACTCTTAATTACAAATTTTCAGCCCCGGCTAGATCGTGTTACAATTGAACAACATCAGAATTCCTACCGGATTACCGTTATTAACTTACTTGTTAACTTACTTGTTAACCGAGTTGTCAACATATCCGACACAGCATTTCTGAGGAAATTTGTCAAGTGCAAATTTGTCAAGTGTCAAATTGTCAAGAAATATTCGATCGGCTGTATCTAATTATAACTGGCACTATACATTCCCATGATCACATCTTCCCCTTCAACTCCTGTTGCGCGCAAGCCCTCTAAATCAGAAGGTCTCAAAGAACGCAGCAACTATTTACGAGAACCCGTTGCGACTGAACTGTTACAAGAAACTACCCACTTCACCGAAGACGGGATTCAGATTCTCAAATTTCACGGCTCGTACCAGCAAGACAACCGCGACAATCGAGTTAAAGGACAAGAAAAAGACTATCAGTTCATGCTCCGCACCCGCAATCCCGGCGGGTTCACTCCGCCGCAATTATACTTAGCCTTAGACAAGCTATCTGAAGAATACGGCAACCACACGATCCGCGTCACAACGCGCCAAGGTTTCCAACTTCACGGGGTGTTGAAAAAAAATCTTAAAGCAGTGTTTTCCTCAATTATTAAAAATATGGGGTCAACCTTGGGAGCTTGCGGCGACTTGAACCGCAACGTCATGGCACCGCCAGCACCGTACAAAAATCGCCCAGAATACAAGTATGCGCTGCAATACGCCAACAATGTCGCCGATTTGCTGACACCGCAAACCGGTGCTTATTACGAAATTTGGCTGGACGGCGAAAAAGCTATTTCGGCCGAGGAGGACCCCGCAGTGAAGGCGGCGAGACAGAAAAACGGCAACGGCACAATCTTTAGCGACAAAGAAGAACCGATTTACGGCAGCCATTATATGCCGCGCAAGTTCAAGTGTTCCGTTACCGTGCCGGGAGACAATTCAATTGACTTGTACTCTCAGGATTTGAGCTTGGTGGTAATTACGAATAAAGCTGGCGAGTTGCAAGGTTTTGACGTGTTTGCTGGCGGCGGTTTGGGCCGCACTCACAATAAAGAAGAGACTTTTGCGCGGGTTGCGGATGAGATTTGCTATGTTGCCAAGGATGATGTTTACGATTTGGTCAAGGCAATTGTAGCAACGCAAAGAGATTACGGCGATCGCACAGACAGACGGCACGCGCGGCTGAAGTACCTGAT
The DNA here is from genome assembly GCA_036704825.1 of Microcoleus sp. F8-C3. Taxonomy (GTDB): domain Bacteria; phylum Cyanobacteriota; class Cyanobacteriia; order Cyanobacteriales; family Microcoleaceae; genus Microcoleus. The sequence continues at coordinate 44,232 of JAUBSN010000009.1, forward strand.
TAACGACAAAGGCGTACAGTGGTTCCGCGAAAAAGTAGCAGAATATTTTGGCAAGCCGCTAGAAGCCTTTAAACCGCTGCCTGAGTGGAAGTATTTTGATTTCTTGGGCTGGCACGAACAGGGAGACGGTAAACTGTTTGTCGGCATTTCTATAGAAAATGGCCGGATTAAGGATGAAGGCTCATTTCAGCTAAAAACAGCTTTGCGGGAAATTGTGCAGAAGTACAACTTGCCGATACTGGCGACACCGCACCAAAACGTGCTGGTTTACGATATTTCGCCGGATATCAAACAGGAGATTCAGGGAATACTCGATCGATGCGGCATTCAGCGGGAAACGGCGATCGACCCCTTAGTACGCTATGCAATGGCTTGTCCGGCAATGCCGACTTGCGGGCTGGCGATTACCGAGTCCGAGCGAGTGATTCCCAGCATTCTAGAGCGGATTCGGACACTTTTGACCAAAGTTGGCTTGGCAGACGAGCATTTGGTGGTGCGGATGACTGGTTGCCCAAATGGATGCGCCCGCCCTTATATGGCAGAATTGGGGTTTGTCGGGAGTTCGCCGGAATCCTACCAGATTTGGCTGGGCGGTTCTCCCGACCAAACGCGGCTGGCAAAACCAATTGAGGAAAAGCTGCACGTAAAGAATTTTGAAGCTTTTCTGGAACCGATTTTTGTTTATTTCAAGCAAAAACGGCAACTGAGCGAGAGTTTTGGCAATTTTTGCGATCGCGTCGGGTTAGAATCTATCCGTCAATTTGTAACCAACTACCAATCTACTGACTCGATGACAACTGAGATTAATGAATTAGATGTTACGTCTAGTAACGATAACGGGAAAGAGACTGCCGCTGCTAGCGGTGGCAAAGTCCGCCGTCGAATTAGCGTCCGCGATGAAATCTACAACGAGCTCAAGGAAGAAGCAGCCCGTCAGGGCAAGCCGATTACACAGCTAGCTACAGAAGCGATTTCTACTTATTTAAAAAAGATCAAGGAGGAAGCATAAGCTGATTTTCGATTTTCAATTTGTGATTTTCGATTGTATTCAATAGACTTCTGGCAAAAGTAATATAAAGGCAGAGCATTTGCATAAAAAAACTTGGATTTGTAAAATAATTCCGGTTGTAGATGCTTTGCCTTTATTGTTTTTTGAACTGTTCAAACCCCGCCTGCCTATCTCCTCTCATTCTATCTTCCTCTGCGTTCTCTGCGTTCTCTGCGGTTTTAAAAAAATCTCTAATAGAAAACGAACAATCCCAAACTTAATGCCTCAATTACAAAGATTAGCAGTTAGTCCCGCTCAAATTTGCGATCGCAAAATTGACTTAACTAAAGAACAGCAGCATTATTTAAACCGAGTGCTGCGTTTGAGTGAGGGCGATCGATTTATTGCGATGGACGGCCGGGGACATTGGTGGTCTGCCGTCCTAGAATTGCGGGAAACCGGGTTATTTGCCTCGATAGCAGAGGAGATTTCTGCGGACAGGGAGCTACCCGTGGAAGTAACTTTGATGGCAGCCTTGCCCAAAGGAAACGGCTTTGACGAGGTTGTGAGACAGGCGGCGGAGTTGGGTGTGGCAAGTATTGTGCCGGTGACGAGCGATCGAACTTTGCTCAAACCAAGTGCTCAGAAGGTCGATCGGTGGAGAAGGATTGCTGCCGAAGCGGCAGAACAGTCGGAACGTCAATTTGTGCCGGCGATTTTAGAGCCTGTTTCGTTTGATATTGCTGTCAAAAATTGCGGTCAAAAATATCGATATATTTGTGTTGCTCGCGGGGACAATCGGCATTTGTGGGATTGTTTGTTGGGTAATTTAGAACCCCCCCAGCCCCCCTTGTTAAGGGGGGAGCAAGATGGAGCGACTGGTTTCGCTCCCCCCCAGTCCCCCTTAATAAGGGGGGAGCAAGAACAAGAGGAATTAGCGATCGTGATTGCTGTCGGGCCGGAGGGTGGATGGACTGACGGTGAGGTGAAAAGGGCGATCGAATTTGGTTTTGAAGCTGTTTCTTTGGGGAGTAGAATTTTAAGAGCGGTGACTGCACCGATAGTTGCTTTATCATTGGTGGGCGCGGCTTTTGAGAAGTGCTAATATCCACAAAAAAGTACCGAGACTTGCTGGGTTTGGCGATCGCCGCTAAAATGTAAATGGCTAATTATAACAGAAGTAAAATGTTACAGTCAGTAGAGGGCATATATCGAAATGGCAAAATCGAATTACTAGAAACACCCACCGACATAGAAGAAGCGCAAGTTATTGTTACTTTTATGCCAAAAATAGGGTTAGTAAACTTGCAATCTCGCGGTATCAACGACGAACAAGCAGCAGATTTACGGGTGCGGTTGAGCAGATTTGCTCCTGATTGGGAACTACCCGAGATGGATGCTTACGATGCCTTATAATCGCGGTGATGTGGTTTTGGTTTTGTTCCCCAGCTCGGACTTGCGTACTGCGAAACGCCGTCCAGCTTTGATAATTCAAGCTAATAATCTGGGGACTGGTTTAGGGCAAACAATTACGGCAATGATTACTAGCAATTTAGCCCGTTCTGGACACCCAAGCCGGGTTTTTGTTTCCCTAGCAACACCGTCAGGGCAGCAAACGGGATTGCTAGCTGACTCGGTAATTATGACAGACAATCTTGTGACGCTTCTAGAAGTTGAAATCGATCGCAAAATTGGTATTTGGTCAAATATGGTGGCAGTAGATGCAGCACTCAAGCACACTTTGGCAATCGAATAAACAGGGTGAATCGAATTCATCAAATATAAAAACAATCTTTACATCAATCAGGTCTACTTTTTCTTATGTCATCAGATAGGTGGGTTGACGAGCCAATGAAAATAGAGTTGAAGAAAGGTCGATCGCTCTTTTGGTCGATTCCCTGCGGGATAGCTTCGCCGCGCGTGCTTTTGGCAATTTTCGGTACAACATCAGTTTTGGTACAATCTGGGCGCTCTGTCATAGCTCAACAGATTAATTGCGATCGCCCGCAAGGAGATGTGCAAGTCAGAACTTGTATTCGATTGAGGTACGAGGCTTCGGATCGACAACTTAACGAGGTTTACAAACAACTGATATCCCAATTGAGCGGCGAAGAGCGATCGCTACTTTCCGAAGCACAATTAGGATGGATTAAAGTGCGAGATAAAACCTGCGAATTTGAAGTGTATCAAAATCGCGGCGGTACCGGTTATCGAGGTTTCCTCAATGAATGTTTGGATCGCATGACTAAACAGCGCACAGGCGAGTTGCAGCGGTATATCGAGGAAAGATAAAAAAAGGCGATCGAACTAAGCTCAGAACTTGTATCTACCTCTGCCTTAATCTGCGTTAATCTGCGTGCATCTGCGGTTAAAAAATAATAAAATATGCTCGCTGCAAAAAGTCTCTCCCAAAAACAAGGAAAATTCATGAAAATGCGATCGCCCATCACCATCACCATCATCGTAGCAATCCTAGCCGCCAGCATACAATCTGTAACGGCTGAGCGATCGACAAATCAAGGGCAATTGCTAGCCAATGCTCAGCTATCTGACATACAAACAAATCAGCTTAAGTCTCTCGGAGTTAAAGTTGCCATTCCTAGCTATATTCCCGCCGGATTTCAGGTGGCTAGCGTTCAAGTTAAACCTTGTCCTTCAGGAGTCCGCCGTTTTTGTCCTAACTACGCAATTATCTATCGAAACTCGAATAAATCTTGCTTTGCTATTGAATCCACAGGTGGCGGTATTGGCGATATGCCATCGACTGACTTAGAACGGAGTTATCCCGTCAACAATTCAATATTGGGCAAAAGCGCAGTGTTAAAATATCGTAAAAACCCTCGACTTTCTGGCCCTACTTTAACAGGATCTTGGATGGGGCAAGGCCCATTTTACAGATTTACTGGTGCGGGTTCTCGTCTTTTCTTAGATACTGCACCTCCAGAGTTATCTAATTGTAAGGACATTAGCCCCCAAGAAGCTGTCCGGGTTTGGGAATCTCTGCGATACTTGCCATAAAATCCTCAAATAATAGCAGCACAGTGTTCTCATTCTTGGCCGATCGCACAACCAAAGGTACTTACACATTAAGCATTAATTCCAATCAACTTTAACTTATATTTTTTTTACATCCACTCAACATCCATCTATTCATAGCCGCGTTCATCCGCATTCATCTGCGGTTAAAAAATCCAAATCTTAATTTTTCCCAACAGCCCAAAATCCCAAACTAACATAAAAGCCAAAATTGTTAACCAGTAGCGGAATCAACGAAACATCAGCCAAGATAGAAACAACGCCATTCCCGCAACCGCCATGACAGACATCAACCAAATAGCCGCCGCCCTAGATGGCAAAGAATACAAACAAGCAGCCCAACTCATCAAACAACTGCAAAAAGAATCCCCCGAAAATCCGTGGGTGCAATACTATATCGGCCGCTACTACGAACTCACCAATAACCTCGAAAAAGCCCAAACAACCTACAAACAAATACTCCGCGACATCACCAACCCCAAAATCGTCTCCCAGACCCGCCAAGGCATTCAACGGATTGAAATCGCACAACAAAACGTCCGCCAACAAGCCATAGAAACCGCCAAAAACGACCCCAGCAACCTCGAACCGGGACTCCTCATCCTCGAACCAGTTAGCCCCGAAAACAAACCCGCAGCCATTCAAAATATCAGCAGAATCTTTAAAATCGACGCTTACACAACCCGGATGCAAATCCAAAGCCGCGGCTGGAGACTCTACAAAACTGGCCCCATTGCCGAACTCCGAATTTACGGTCAAGAACTCCTCAACGCCGGCATTCCCGTATTTTGGGCCACCCTAACCGATATTCAAAAAATCCAAATCTTCCGAGTGCAACACTTCAAGTCTCTCTCTTCCCCAGCCGTTGTTTGCAAAGATCGACTCGATCGACTCGGTGCGATCGAATTTAACTGGTCAGAAGTTACCCAAAGAGTAGAAGGCTTATTGCCGATGTTCATCGAAGTCATGGACTACTCCCCCAACCGAAGAAAGGAGCAATTTCGCCACAGAGAAATCAGGCAAGATTACGCTCAAATCTGTGACTTGCACATTCCCAGCAGAAACTGCATTCTGCGAATTTGCGACCAAAGTTACGAATTTCAACAAGGAGTTGAGTTCACCAAAGCTGCTGCCGAGATCTCCACTTCACCGAACCCCAAAAACAAAACACCCAGAGTCAAAAACTCTCAACAAATTCCTCAAAGTACCACCCGAATTAACTGGAATCATTTACTAGAAATATTCGATCGCCAGCTTGACGTTACAGTTTGGTCAGAATTTACGCCCTTTGCCGAGACAGTGCTCGATTACACTAATATGTTGAGCAAAATCGAATCTCATATAGAAGTCGATCGCAAATCCGAAACTCCTTGGGACTCAGCTTTTCAGCTATATAGCGGATTAGCCTTCCTCCGAAATGAAAAAAATAGGGAATAGAACAAAGAGTTAAAATTAAAAATGAGTAATCCCCTTTTTAATTTTTAACGCCAGCATTTGGAATTATCCAATGCCCAATTCCCTATTATCAATTCCCAATTTCCTACTTAGTTTTCACCTGACGGGCCATTTCCCGGAAATTGTTCATGCTGGGACCCGGCCCCCGACGAGTTGCTGTTGATGTCGGCATTAAATTATTAGGAGCAAAAGTCCGAATCGGTTCTGGTTGACTCGGCACTTTCCCGTTAGTTGCAGCAGCAGCAGGTATCTTAGCTGGTTCCGCAGTCTTAGCAGGAACGCTAGCGGCTGGTTCCTTTTCTTTGTCTTTCTTAGACTTTTTCTCTACCTTAGCCTTCTTAGTCGGTTCAGACTTCTCAGACTTCTCAGACTTCTCAGACTTCTCAGACTTCTCAGACTTCTCAGACTTAGCAGGCTCAACTTTTGCCGGTGCGACCGCAACAGGCTCAGCCTTCGCAGGCGCAACTTTTGCCGGTTCCTTGGTCGAAGATTCGCCCAAATCTAGGAAATATTCAGACTTTTTCAAGCCCAACAGTCTGCCGAAAAAGCCGAAAATACCGCCCAAGAAATTTTTGATAAAACCAAACATTAGACTAACTCCTTTTGTTCTTTTAGAGAAATTTGTACAAGCTTGTCAACAAAATTAGACTACGAGGTCAGGCAACTTTTGTCTACATTTCTTAATCAAAATTTACATTTTGCTGTATTTAAGCTACCTCATCCAAGCAAATTCTAGGTATAAATACCACCACGCCTTTGCACTTATTTACAAGTATCTCATAATTGTTAACGATTCCCACTAATTGCCGATCGTACCTCGATCCGATTCGCTAGCTGTCCTAGTAGGGGTCAAACTCCCTAGGGGAGTAATCTATGCTGTAATCAGCAAGCAATTTTCTTTTCAAATGAACAGTTCGCTCGATCGCAATCCCGTCATCCTCATACACGGCATCTGGGACACAAAGATGATTTTCAGCAAAATGTCTGCCCGCCTCACCCAACTCGGATGGTCAGTCCACAGCCTCAACCTCACCCCCAACGACGGCAGCCTCGGCCTCGACTTACTCGCCAAGCAACTGGCAGACTACATCTGTGAAACATTCGATCCAGAACAATCTTTAGACATAGTAGGCTACAGCATGGGCGGCATCGTCAGCCGCTACTACGTCCAGCGACTCGGAGGAATCAACCGCGTACAGCGTTTCATCACCCTATCTTCCCCTCACCGCGGCACCTTCACCGCCTATTCCCTACGCCTACCAGGATACCTGGATATGCGCCCCGATAGTGGCTTGCTGCGCGATTTGAATCAAGATGTGACAATGCTCAAACGCATAAACTTTACATCAATGTGGACGCCATTTGACATAATGATTGTACCGGCTAACAGCTCCCAAATGCCAGTAGGTAAAGAAGTTAAAGTCAACGTTTTGCTGCACCGCCAAATGGTGACAGAACCCCAAAGTATTAACGCAGTAGTTGAAGAACTAAAAGCACCTATAGAAAATAAAATTTCAACTTAACAATGAATAGCAATTTCAGTCGGAATCCCGTCTTGCTAATTCACGGTATCTTCATAAAATCGGGAATTTTTCACAAAATGTCTGCCTATCTCACCCAACTAGGGTGGTCAGTCTACACCATCAATCTCTCGCCCCATTGGGGCAATGCCAGCATAGACGAATTAGCCCAACAAATAGCAGATTATACAGACAAAACCTTTGCGCCAGAACAGCATCTAGATATAGTAGGATTGAGCATGGGCGGTTTAGTAACTCGCTACTACCTGCAAAGGTTAGGCGGCATTAACCGAGTGCAGCGATTTATTGCCATATCTTCTCCTCACAGCGGTACTTGGATAGCTTACACTCTCTGGGGAAAAGGCTGCATCCAAATGCGTCCTGGCAGTGATTTTCTGGAAGATTTAAATCGAGATGCTGCCTTGTTGGAAAAGCTCAATTTTACTTCGATTTGGACAGATTGGGATTTCATCATCGTACCCGCTTCTAGTTCCCAAATATCGGCAGCCAAAGAAGTAAAATTGTCTGTTTTCGCCCATGCCATGATGGCGAGGCATTCCAGCAGTTTAAAAGCGGTCGCTGAAGCACTTTCAGAACCATTGAAAAATCATGATTAACCGTTTGATATCATTTCCGGTTACACCGGAATGATGTGAACTGTTGACGGTTTACAGTGAACAGTGAACAGTTTACTCGAATTTACTATTCCGATGCTAACGGATTTGATATCATTCATGCTTGTATAATGTCAAATTATTAGGGGCGTGTTTCACCTACAATAATTGCCTAAAACCAACAATCTCGTAAACCCGCCTTCACAGGAAGCAAATCGCTACCGGACTAGATATCAAACAGCATCCCCAACTTCAGCGTATTCGCTGCGACCAAAAATTGCTTCAGCTTCACAGTAATACTTGAACTCCAGTATATTGTGGAAAGGATCTTCTAAGAAAAAAGTACGGTGTTCTGTAGGCAAACCGACAAATCGCCGTCTCGGTTCTTGATAGAAATTTAAGTTGTTTTGCTGGGCTTTCTCTAACAACGCTTCCCAGTCAGCTTCGGAAGTAAAAATTAACCCAAAATGCCGGGGATAGATGCCTCGCTGAGGCGTCAAAGGTTCGCGGCTGACGTGGGCGACAATTTGATGGCCACACAAACCCATAATCGCAGAATTTGGCGATTCGCGACCTAGTTCGCAGCCGAGCCCGTCTACATAGAACGCTTTTGTTTGGGCAATATCGGTCACGGGGAAGGCAAGATGAAATAAGACTTGGCTCATGGAGGTACTAAATGCAGAATTCAGAATTGTTCTTTAATTATTTATCGTGGTCTAATCCTTGGTTGGTGGCGATCGCCCTAAATACAGTTTTACTCGCGATCGGCACCATTGCTCCTAAAAAATTGCTCACTCCCGCCGGCCAATTTCACGGCTGGGTATTGGGCGTCCTCATCTGGGGCTGTTTGGGATGGCAAGGCTATGCTGTGGTGATGTTTTACTTTCTTGTCGGATCGGGAGTTACCAGCATCGGCAAAGCCGAAAAAGAAGCAGAAGGCATAGCCGAAAAGCGTTCGGGCGCCAGAGGCCCAGAAAATGTCTGGGGTTCGGCTTTAACTGCTACTATGAGCGCTGTGGGAGTTTTGGCATTATCTATTTTAGGAGAGACAGGCAAGATGTCTGTGCCACAAGATGCTATTTCCCTGTTATTGCTGGGTTACGCGGCGAGTTTTTGCACCAAACTTTCGGATACCTGCGCTAGCGAAATCGGCAAAGCTTACGGCAAGCGGACTTTTTTGATTACTAGCTTGCAGCCTGTACCTAGGGGTACCGAAGGGGCCGTAAGTTTGGAAGGAACTATCGCGGGTATTGTCGGCTCAATTACGATCGCGATGTTGAGTTGGGCCGTCGGTTTAATTGACTTGACAGGAATTGTTTTTTGTGTTATTGCAGCTTTTATTGCCACGAACATCGAGAGCGTGATTGGGGCGACGGTGCAATCAAAGTTTGAGTGGCTGACGAACGAGGTGGTAAATTTTTTTAATACACTCATAGGAGCGATCGCAGCGATCGTTTTAGCGGCGACCTGGAGAGCTTTTTTAGCTTAGTTAATCCCGGACGCATTCGCGACCCAATCAACCTGGTTTTTTTATGATAATTCAAACGATTAATATTATGTCCGGTCGATTACCCCTAATACGGTAGGGGCAGCTTCACGAAAAATATCTGCCAATAATTGACCATCTCAAAAACCGTTCGGCTGACGCTCACGGCGAAGCCCGCCATTTTAATCGCGGTCACTCGATCGCACACGATCTAACGCAGTATTTTTGGAAAAAAAGTCGGTGGTGCAGTCCAGGGCTATTAGCTATTAATCATTAGTCATGAGTCTCAATTAATCAACTCGTGACTAATGATTAATAGTTAATCAAACTAAGCGTCGTCTTGCGGCCCAAAAACCATTTGTAAAATCATCGTCGGTTCGCCCCGCTTGTGATAGCGGTCGGCCCAATTGCGAATAACTTCATCTAATTCTTCAAGGGCTTGGTCGAGCCGTTCCGGCGGAATATCCAAAGTCTCCATAATTCGCATCACCTTCGGTTGTTTTTCCGCCCAATCCTTCATCAGCCGGAAATATCTAGCCGTATCCTCAACCATAGTAAATGTCCGCTCTTCCTGCTCTGCTGGAGAGTAAGTAGCGCGGGTGAGGGCATAAAACGGCATTCCCCAAGGAGAATCAATACGAGTAACTGTTCCCGAATAGATCAAGCGGCGCTTGATGTGTTCTGCTAAAGCTTCGCTCAAAGGCATTCGCCTTTCTGGAGGCATATCTTCTTGCGATCGCCTGTGCAGAAACTCAATCAGCTCCATAAACTGAAAAGAATTGATCAGTTGAGCGTCTGGCGGATTAGGAGGAATCTTGCTTTCGAGATATTTTTTTTCATCTACAGTCAAATTGTTTCCCGGAATGCGAGGGCGTCCCGGCATCCAACCATACTGTTCCAGCCAGACATAAGGAAACTGAATCAAATATCTCGGTTCCTGGGAACCCAGCATTTTCAGCAATTTTCCCTGAGTCAGAGCTTCTTGGACTTCCTCAACAATCACCTTCACCCGTTTAGGCTCAATGTGATGCAAGTGTCCAGTCATCCGCAGGTTGTTTTTTTCCTCAATATAGGTCATGTAAATAGCACACTTAGCCGCCGTTGCGGCCGCGTCTAGAAACGCCCCGTGCCTGTGCCCACTGGTTCTCATGGCGCTAAACGCCAGATATAGCATGATCTGATCCATTGCACTAGGGCTGAGGCTTTTGACCAGATCCAAAGAATCATTTTTCATCACTATCCCCGAAATAGCCAAATTAGGAGGCATTTTATCGTCCTCCATTAAATTATTGCGAGAGCGCCGAATCAAGCATAGCCGGCTGTCGCCGGAAAGCTTGCCAGCTACCCTAATATTCAGGTTAGTTAATTTCCCTGAGGTAACAGGGGCATGGGCTTAAAGGCTATCCACACCGCATAAGTGGTTCTTATTGGTGGCCAATTTAAGTAGATTGCTGCACCCTCTGCGCTGACAGTTTACCTATATATAAGTTAGTTATCGCAAGTTAATTATAGTGCAGGGGTTGAAAATTAAACCCTACCTGTGGGGGGGAGAAGGTAAATAACTTTTGCGCTCCGAGGACTTTGAGGCGAGTCCGAGGTGATAATTATTGAATAGTCATGGATGCCGAAACTCGGTTTGACAAACTAAAGTATGGCGGGGAGGGCGAGGGATATCGGTTAAACAACCCAGACGATCGGAGGCTTTTGGCTAATTCCTGTTTTATTGAAGGGTTTTCAATACAAAACCGCCACCTACTAGAATCTATCTCTAGGTAGATGGCAGTTCCAGGTTTATATGCTAACATTTATCACACAAAAAAGAATCTCCTAATAACTTTCCACAAAAAGTCCAGTTGTCGCTTAACCTGAAAAACTAGAATCCCAGAAAATCCGATCGCGCGATCGAGTGAACGGCCAGAACCAACTCAGTTATGGTAATAGCTTGCGTCCAGTGCCGTTAGAAACCTTGTAGCGGATGAGTGTAAACATTGGGCTCAGTAAAATTCCTGCGTCCGCTGCCCCTCTCAGGACCGCGCTCGCCCTTTTGTTGAGTTTGGGCTGACAACATATATTGGGCGGTAGCAGTTTCGAGCATTGGGACTGGAAATTCAAAAGCTCGAGCGGCGCTGGCACTCAAGGTAATGCCCAACAGGCTCAGTAAAGCAATTGCAGTGTAGGTTTGCATGGGTAGTATCCGTGTCAGTGTCTATTACGTGATACGGACTTGCCCCGGTCTATCAGGATAGATATCTGTGCAATTTTCGGATCTGTGCAAAAAACCTTACCTTTTCAATTCTACTGCTCCCGCCAGCAGCCAAGCACCCGCCGAATTGAGCCGACCCCATACTGTCAGAGGCTTTTCGGTTTCGCAATTCTGTAAAAATCTGTCGGTTTCCGAGTCCAAAGTCACGAGTTGCCAAGTTTGACCGGCTACAGATGCGGGGCTTGTCAGCGTTAGCGTCCAGTCTTGTTCGCCGAGGCGGCGGAAAATGCCCGAAAATTGGCTGTGAGTATTTGCTGTTTGACTGCTTGGTTTCTCTACTGACTCCTGACACTCGCCGCTGGCGGGATATGCTTGGGGTCGATCGAGATAATAGCGCTGCCAATCCAGCCAGTTCGATCGATCCCGTGTCAAATTAAATAAAGGAATAACCGCCGCCCTCGCCTCGGAATCTTGCAGCAAAGCTTCCTGCAAAACTCTCACCGGCAAATCCCGCGGCTGACATCCAGATTCCGCGCACAAAGCCGCCGCCATCCCCGCAGCCTGTCCGATGTTCATGACAACTGGTTGCAAGCGAGTTGCACCGTTGGCGATGTGAGAGACGGAAATATTTTTTTCGCAGACTAGCAAACCGTCTGTACTCGCAGGAATTAGCGCGCTGTAAGGAATGGTAAACGGAGTTCCCGTCCAGCGGCCGCCCCAGCGGAGGGATTTGGGCTGCAGAGGAATGTCGCCACTGGGGTAGTGGTGGTCGTTGGCATAGTTGCCGATCGCAATTGTTTCACAAATGCCCTCAGAATTTATCGGCAATTTCGCTACTTTTCCGCCGACAACAGGCAAAATATCTTGTTCTGTGACTGTACTTATCCCTCGCAAGCGCCGACTTTCTCGGTAGTAAGGATGTAAGGCAAAGGAAGAAAGAAGGGAAGAATTTTGTTGATTGTCGATCGTTGAAATCGGGAAAATATTCTGTGCTAAGCCGTAGCGGCGGCCGAGTTGCGTTTGAATGAAGCGGGCGAAACTTTGACTGTGCCACAGACTTTCTTGCAGGAATTCTTGTCGAGATGCTTCAGATGCAATTAGTCGATCGACCCCTTCACCATAATCATTACCTCGAATCGGCCAATTAATCATTAGCAATCCGCCCGGAAGCCTGCCGTAATTGAGAAATTGTTCGGGACTGTAAGCGTCCCAAGCACCGATAAATCGATCGGGATTGTCAACAGGCGGCGCGGGAATTTCTGGCGCAACTCCACCTTTACCAAAATCCTGCATAATTGCCACCCAAGTCGGAGCTTGCACTGAATAGCGCTCTGTGAGAGCATTAGAGGTAGCCGGGGCGCTGGGTTCTCCCCACTCGGCTTGGAATTCCCAACCCCAGCGGTGTCCAACTTCCGCTAAAGCCAGCAAATCTCCCAATTCCGTTGCATCCAAAGTGATTTTGGCCGAAACCGTAAAATCTGCGAACCGGACGCCAGCAATGCAATCTCCTTCCGTTACCACATCTTGAGCTTTTTGTCCAGAAATCCACTGTAAGTTCGGCAAAAATTTAACCCAATCAGCAAAAATTTCAGCACCGGTGCGGGGATCGTAAGTAAAAAAACTGACCCAGCCCCAATCCAAACCTCCCGGCTGTCGCTGCTGGAGTTCCCGCAGAAACTGGCCCCACAAACCAGTTTGAAAAGCTGCTAATTCATTGCCATCGGGGGCACAAACGCCAGCCGAAGTCAGCATTCCTCCCAGCCAGGGGAATTCGCTTACTAAAATAGTTTTGGCACCTCGGCGGGCTGCTTGCACGGCTGCTGCGGTGCCGCCTGTGCCGCCACCGACTACCAAAACATCTGCTTTTAAGACCGAAGACATGGGCAATAGCATTTTAGATTTGAGATTTGAGATTGCGAAAGGCTCAGTAAGGCGATCGGTTCGCTAGGGATAAATGTTCGGTGTTGGCGATCGCGAAGTGAATTTTACTGTATAAAGACTTGACAAATAATAAATCGGGAATTATACAGCGATCGCACAATTTTGTTACTAAATGACCGCAGGAGCGATCGCAACTTTTGATTTCTCACTTTTTGCGCGCAAATATTGCCAATATGACACCGCGAATAACGATAATAGAAAAAAGGGAACTGCATCTCTAAAGTTTTACGTCTTAATAATTTCCCAGTTACTAATTAACGGATGCAAATGGAAAAAGGTTTTATTTTGTGGTTTACCGGGCTGAGCGGTTCCGGCAAGACAACTATCACCAAAGCTCTGGAACCCGAATTGAAGGCAAGAGGTTGCAAAGTTGAAATATTGGATGGAGATGTCGTTCGCACCAACTTGTCAAAAGGTTTGGGATTTAGCCGAGAAGACCGAGATACTAATATTCGGCGGATTGGATTTGTAGCGAACCTACTGAGTCGCAATGGAGTTGTGGCAATGACGGCAGCTATTAGCCCCTACAGAGCAATTCGCGACGAAATTAGAGCGATGGAGTCCAATTTTGTTGAAGTATATATCACAGCGCCGTTAGAAGTGTGCGAAAGTCGCGATGTCAAGGGGCTGTACGCTAAGGCCAGAGCAGGAGAAATTAAGGGTTTTACGGGAATTGACGATCCTTATGAAGAACCGCTCAATCCTGAGATTATTTGTTACACAGAGCGAGAAAGTGTGGAAGAGAGTGTTAAAAAAGTTCTGAGCAAGTTAGAAGAGTTGGGTTACATTTGATGGTGGCGGGGTAGGAAGCGGATAGGGGCAAAAGGCGATGGCGAGCAAAAACTATTCAAAATTCAATACTGTCAAAGGTTTCACGGTCAAAATTTTAACAGTGTCAGCGTTGGCTGCGAGTTCATCTCCGGCGGTAGCCCAATTTTTGCCTCCTCCTCCTGCCTTCTCTCCTCCTCCTCCTCCCCCTGGTTCTGCTGTTCCCGTACCTGTGCCCGCAGTTCCGGGATTTCCGGCGGTTCCGGCAAGTGAACCTTCAAGTGTCCGATCGGAAGTTTACACTTTAGGCGCGGGCGATCGCATTCAAATGGACATCTTCAACGTCCCGGAATACAGCGGCCCCAACGGTCAACACCAAGTACAGGCCGACGGTTCCCTGAATTTGCCGTTAATTGGCAGCGTTTCAGTGTACGGGATGACTCTAGAACAAGCTTCTAATGCTGTTAAAGACAAATACGGCAAATACCTCAAACGTCCTTGGATTACCCTGAAACTGCTGGCGGCACGTCCTTTGCAAATTGCGATCGCGGGCGAAATCAACCGCCCCGGAGCCTATACAATATCCTCAGCAGCAGGCCCCGGAGGCACAGCAGAGCAAATGGGAACTCAAATGCCGACAATATCGCGGGCTCTGCGAATGGCCGGCGGAATTACGCAGTCAGCAGACGTGCGGCAAATCAAAATTCGCCGCCCCCAGCGCAACGCACCCGAACAAATTATTAGTGTGGATTTGTGGGAATTATTGCAAAACGGCGATTTGCGGGCCGATATGACGTTGCGCGACGGCGATACTATATTTATTCCCACTGTAACTAGCCTCAACCGTCAAGAAGCACCGACTTTAGCCGTAGCTAACATTACCGGACAAAGCACTCAACCAATTAATATTGCTGTGGTGGGCGAAGTAACTCGCCCCGGTACTTATACTTTGGCAAAAGATGTTCAAAGTAGGGTACAAGAGAATGAAATGGGTGAAAATTCTGGTTTGTTTGCTGCCAGCGAAACCAACGGCGGGGAAACAGTTTTGCAGCAAACTGTAACGAGGGCAATTAAAATGGCGGGCGGCATTACGCCGGTAGCTGATATCAGACAAATACAAGTTCGCCGCCTGACGCGGGCGGGTACAGAACAAATTATTAATGTGAATTTGTGGCAACTTTTGGAAGGGGGAGATGTATCCCAAGATTTAGCCCTGCAACAGGGAGATACGGTAATAGTTCCCAAAGCCGAGAATCTCGATGCAGCTCAAGACGAAGAAGTTGCTAATTCTAATTTTTCACCGGATACGATTAAGGTCAACATTGTGGGAGAAGTCGTGAAACCCGGAGCGATTGCGGTGGTGCCAAACACTACTTTAAATCAAGCGCTGGTAGCAGCGGGAGGTTTTAATAAAGCGCGGGCTCAAATGGATTCGGTGGATTTAATTCGCCTCAATCCTAACGGCACAGTTTCCCAGCTAACTGTTAAGGTTAATTTTTCTGCAACTGCCAATGAAGAAACTAATCCCAAACTAAAAAACAATGATGTAATTATGGTAAGGCGATCGGGTCGCGCTACGTTCTCGGATAATGTAGGTGGGACTCTCGCTCCTCTCAGCCCGCTGTTAGGAATATTTCGGTTGTTCGATATTTTCAGGTAATTTGAATAGACTGGCATTAATATCTCAGAAACCAGCTTTCTAGAAAAATTTGCGGTTTGGTAATGAAATATCTAGGAATCAACCGATTTCCTGAAACTCCGCCACCGATAAAGACGTTTAAACTAATAAGTTGTAGAAATCCAATGAAACCAGGGAAACAATCTCAAGTAGCACTGTTTAATCATAAAAAAGCTGCTAATCTGGAAAAAATGTCTTCTGGGCTTTATGAAGACGATCGATTTTTAGGCAGAAACAAAACAGATCCAGAAGAATTAAGTTTTTGGGAAGTTTGCCGCAGTCGCTCCATCTTAGTCATCGGCGTAGCAGCGGCAGTGACTACCGGAGTTTTCGCCTGGACGCTGAATCAAAAAAGCGAGTACGAAGGGCGCTTTCAGTTATTAGTAGAACCAGCAGTTACGCAAAATACTTTAGCCAAAATCTACTCCGGAGAGCTGAAACTGCAACCAGCGGCTCCGGCGACGAAAGAAAATGCCGGTTTTGATTACGAATCCCAAATTCAAGTTTTGCAAAGCCCGCAAGTAATGGCGCCGATTATTAAAAAGTTGCAGGCAAAGTATCCCGAAATAAATTACAACTACCTCTTGAATCAAAAAGCAGATAATTTGCCGTTTTCTCGGGAAACTAGGCTGTCAATTAATCGCTTCAAAAATACCAAGATTATCGAAGTTAAATATCGCGATTACGATCCGAAAAAAATTCAGTTTGTTTTGGAAAAAGTTGCGCTAGGCTACCGCAACTACAGCGTGCAAGATACTACAACTCAAATTAGTCAGACTCTGGATTTTGTGAAATCTCAAATTCCCAACCAGCGAAAGCGCCAACAAGCTCTGCAAACAGAAATTCAAAAATTGCGGCAGCAGTACAATTTCATCGACCCGCAAATTCAAACGCAACAACTCGCGCAGCAAATCAGTGAACTTCAAACGCAAAGATTGGAAGCGCAAACTCAGCTAAATCAGCAGAGATTTCTCTATTCCAATCTGCAAAATCAGCTCGGACTGAACCAAAAGCAAGCGCTGATGGCATCGGCTCTGAGTCAAGCTCCCCGCTATCAAGCGATGCTGACTCAATTGCAGCAATTAGAAGGGCAAATTGCGATTAACTCGGCTACGTTTACAGACGAAACTCCGCAAATGCAATTGTTGCGAGAACAGCGCAAGAACCTGATTCCTTTGTTGAAGAAAGAAGCCCAACAGGTTCTGGGAACTGATTTGGCTAAGGTAAATTCACAAGTGCTGGCTTTTCAAGATCCGGTGCGGATTAAGTTAATCGAGCAGTTGATCGGTACTGCTAATTTAATTCAGGTGCTGGGCGTGCGGAATCAAGTTTTGGAACAAGCTGCTAAGCAGTTGAATCAATACTCTCAAAAATTCCCGGTGATCGTGCGGCGCTATTCCGATTTGCAGCGCGAGTTGGATGTGACTAACAATACGCTGAATAGTTTGCTGGCAAAACAGCAAGCTTTGCAGCTTGAAGCTGTGGGCAAAAAAGAGGTGGCTTGGGAAGTTATTGCTAAGCCGGAAATTCCGCGTTACAAAAATGGCGAGTTGATGGCTGTTGCTCCGATTATGCCTTTGAATTTGGCTTTGGGGGGATTGGCTGGTTTGCTGTTCGGTATGCTAGCGGCGCAGTTGGCGGAACGGTTCAACAATAAAACGGTGTTCCAAACTCCAGAGGATGTCAAACAGTCGATTCGCCTGCCTTTGTTGGGGGTAATTCCTGCTAGCGATAAAATTTTGAGACTTCCTCCTGCTGAGACAAGCCCGGTGGATGTGGCAATGGGGCCGATGCCGACTGATGCTTTTCAAGAAGCTTTTCGATCGCTCAATGCTAATATTCGGTTGCTAAACGTTGATACCCCGATCAATTCTTGTGTAATTACTTCTTGTCAAGTAGCTGACGGCAAGTCTACTGTAGCAGTCAATCTGGCGCGGGCAGCGGCTGCAATGGGCCAGCAAGTGCTGTTGGTGGATGCGGATTTGCGGCGCCCGCAGGTACACGAAATGCTGGGTTTACCGAATTGGCAAGGCTTGCACAATGCGATCGCGGATGATGTGGATGTGGAACAGTTGATTTTGCGATCGCCCCGCGATGAAAATTTGTTTGTGTTAACTTCCGGCCCGGTTCCTCTCGATCCCACAAAGGTGCTTTCTTCCAAAAAAATGCAGCATTTAATGGCAGCTTTGTCAAGCCATTTTGACTTAGTTATTTACGATACTGCGCCGCTTTTAGGTTTGGCGGATGCGAATTTGTTGGCGGCTCACACTAACGGGTTGATGCTGGTAGTGGGGCTGCATCAAACTGAGCGGGAGGCGCTGGTGTTGGCTTTTGAAGATTTAAAAATGGCGGGAATTCCGCTGTTGGGAATGGTGGCGAATAACGATAAAGGCAGCAGGTATTACTATCAGTCTTACGTGCAGGATTATGTCCAGGAACAGTCTGTTTGAGGTAGGGGAATAGCATTAGATTCGGGTAGTTGACCTTCGGGTTGGCTACCCGAATCTTTGGTAGTTATATCAAATCCCTCTCTTTTCTTCCTATGCGTTCTCTGCGTCTCTGCGGTTTTAATCATTCAAATACAAAAGTAAACGGTATTAAATGGAATAGTTTACGATCGAGTAGAAATATTTAAAATTATTATGATATAATTAGGAGCATTAGCCTTAAAAGTAGCACCAGCGATCGGCCAGGAAATAGCTAAAATAGCATTGAAATAAAATGAGTCTCTCCGCTCGGAACGGCAGGCGATTCCCAGAGGAGAGCAGTACATTGATTCGCCTGAAGTAGCGATCGCTTACATCCGCAAGAGACGCACCTCAATACGGCTCGCTTAAGGAAAGAAAGGGGTACAAATTGAGTTAAGGCACGTTACCGCAATGACTCCACATACAAAACTTGAATGAATTGACAAACCGATTCGCATTCTCCTCGCTAGATTCAGCCCGAAGTATATAAAGTACGTTTGTTTTAGCGTACAACCTGAGAACGAACACTCCTTTTGGTGAAGCCTCCCGGAATTCTCGTCCGGGGTACCCGTCCAGCGGCATATTTTGTCCCCGATCTAATAAGTAAGTTTTGTTCAATGACTGTAGAATGTTGGACACCTCTCGAGCGAAATTATTCTCGGGAATGCTACCGACGCCGTAATCTATATAAGTAACTCGAAAAAGAGAATTGCTATCTTTCCACTCGAATCTGCGCTGTGTGACTCTACGCTGTCCCGGTGCCGAGTCTTTGGGTGTCCCCGGCATCTCGAATTGAAAATACTCTCCAGGTTTAATTGAAACCCAACTCGACTGAGCTAACAGCTTTGTTTCTACACTCTGTTCGTTGATGCTGGTGGCCTTGCTGGGTAGGGCCAACCCAAGGGAGGCGACTAAAGCAGCTAGAACTAAAATTCGACTTTTCATATTTCTTCCCAATTTTGCTGTTCTTCCCAAGCAGCAACCTCTCGCTGCCAAGATCCCCGATCGGGAATACGATGGTCAAGACATTGGTGAGGTGCGACCCGATTTTTCAAAGCTTCTGCCAGTATCTCATAAATTAGCTCAGACCGCTTAGCAAACAATCCCATCCAAGGGTGTGTTGCCACTTTTGCTGCTGCTAGTAGTTTGATGACTTCTGCAACCAGTTCTGGTAATTTAAATTGGCGCTCAACCGCCCTCCGCGTCCTTCTAAGACAGTAATCGATCGTATGTCGCCTGCAAAATATTAGATCGCGCTCTTTGCGATCGCTCCCTTATTGTGTAGCCGAACAGAACAATATTTTCGGAGGGCTTGCAGACTCGATGTGCTTGATGCGTGTCAGGTGAGGCCGATTGCAGCAGCAAGCCCCGATCGCCCTTCTGCTAAGGTTTTTCTGGCCAAACATCAGTTTAAGAGTGGAATTTTCTTAAGATTTGCGATCGATAATCTGCACTATAATTAAAATCTAGCAATTTAAAAAAAATCGCGGCACTTGCAAATTGACAAGACCTGAAAACGTGGCTGTAAATCCCATTTTTGTAATACCTTGATACAACTCCCCGCCTAGCTTGAAAACTAGAAGGGAGTTTTGTGTTTTTCACACAGGAGATGAAACAATGGCTATTGCTAGTATCAACCCAGCAACAGGAGAAACGCTGAAAACTTTCGCTCCGATCGCGGATGAGGTAATAGAAGCTAAGCTGGAATTAGCACAGCAAGCTTTTAAAAAATACCGCCAACTGCCGTTTGAGCAGAGAGCTCTGTGGATGCAGAAAGCTGCGGACATCTTGGAACGCGATCGCGAAATTTACGCTGAAATGATGACCCTGGAAATGGGCAAAACGCTCAAATCTGCGATCGGCGAAGTGGAAAAATGCGCCTTAGTTTGTCGGTATTACGCCAAAAATGCCGCTCAATTTATGGCAGACGTACCGGCAACCACTGATGCTAGCACCAGCTTTGTCCGCTACCAACCGCTGGGCCCTATTTTAGCCGTTATGCCGTGGAATTTCCCATTTTGGCAAGTTTTTCGGTTTGCGGCGCCTGCGCTGATGGCGGGCAATGTCGGCTTGCTCAAACACGCTTCCAACGTGCCTCAGTGCGCTTTGAAAATCGAAGAAATTTTCACGCTTGCTGGCTTTCCCGAAGGAGTTTTTCAAACTTTGTTAGTGGGCGCCGACAAAGTAGCCGATATCGTTGCGGACGATCGCATAAAAGCAGCAACTCTGACTGGTAGCGAACCTGCAGGTGAAAGTTTGGCAGCAAATGCGGGCAAAAATTTGAAAAAAGTAGTGCTGGAATTGGGAGGAAGCGACCCATTTATTGTGATGTCCAGCGCCGATCTAGCAGCAGCTTTATCAACTGCTGTAACAGCGCGGATGCTGAATAACGGTCAATCTTGCATCGCCGCCAAACGCTTTATTTTAGCTGAAGAAATCGCCGACGAATTTATCACAGGATTTGTCCAAAAATTCCAGCAATTAAAAGTAGGCGATCCGATGTGGCCCGAAACCGATATCGGCCCTTTAGCTACTCCAGCCATCCTCAAAGAGTTGGACAATCAAGTGCAAACTTGCATCCAATCGGGAGCAAAACTTCTGACAGGCGGCCGCCCACTGTCAGAGAAGGCGGGCAATTTCTACTTGCCAACTATTCTGGCAGACATTCCGCCGAATGCCTCTGCCCGTCAAGAAGAATTTTTTGGACCTGTAGCTTTAGTATTCCGAGTTGCAGACATCGATGAGGCGATCGCCCTGGCAAATAGCACATCTTTTGGCTTGGGTGCGTCAGCTTGGACTACAGTAAACTCAGAGAGCGATCGCTTTATTTCCGAACTAGAGGCCGGCGCGGTATTCATCAACGGTTTAGTAAAATCCGACCCGAGATTGCCCTTCGGCGGCATCAAACGCTCCGGTTACGGACGCGAATTGAGCATCCAAGGAATGCACGAATTTGTTAACATAAAAACAGTGTGGGTGAAATAAGCTCCCACTCTGTCAACCGATCGCACAAATCTACATAAATCTGCGTTTATCTGCGTTGATCTGCGGTTAAAAATTCCCATTTAGTATATTTGCGATCGGTTGAAAAAGAAAGACCCACAACCCCCATTAACCGAGGATAAAAACGGAAATGAACACAGCTCAACTCTTGGTAAAATGTTTAGAAAATGAAGGGGTCGAATACGTCTTCGGACTTCCCGGAGAAGAAAATTTAGAAGTTTTAGAAGCCCTGAGAAACTCTTCAATTAAATTTATTACTACTCGCCACGAACAAGGCGCCGCTTTCATGGCAGACGTTTACGGTCGTCTCACCGGCAAAGCCGGCGTTTGCTTGTCCACTTTGGGCCCTGGCGCAACTAACTTAATGACAGGAGTTGCTGACGCCAACTTAGACGGCGCTCCTTTAATCGCAATTACCGGGCAAGTCGGCACAGACAGAATGCACATAGAATCGCACCAATATTTAGATTTGGTTGCCATGTTTGCGCCAGTTACTAAGTGGAATGCTCAAATTGTTCGCCCCAGCACGACGGCAGAAATTGTCCGCAAAGCTTTTAAAGTAGCTCAAAGTGAAAAGCCGGGCTCAGTTCACATTGACTTACCTGAAAACATTGCAGCAATGCCTGCTGAAGGACAGCCGCTCGGCAAAGACAACCGCGAAAAAACTTTTGGCGCTTACCAAAGCTTGAACAAAGCCGCTGTGGCAATTTCCAAGGCAAAAAGTCCTCTGCTTTTAGTAGGAAACGGTGCGATCCGCGCTAACGCCAGCGATGCTTTGACACAATTTGCTACTCGATTGAATATTCCTGTAGCTAATACTTTCATGGGCAAAGGCGTAATTCCTTACACTCATCCTTTGGCGCTTTGGACGACGGGATTGCAAAAACGGGATTACATTAGCTGTGCTTTTGAAGAAACGGATTTAGTGATTGCTGTTGGCTACGATTTGATAGAATATTCCCCGAAGAAGTGGAATCCAGAAGGAAAAATTCCGATTATTCACATTGGATCTTTGCCAGCAGAAATTGACAGCAGCTATATTCCTCTTATAGAAGTTGTGGGGGATATTTCTGATTCCCTCAATGAAATTTTGCAGCGTGCCGATCGCATGGAGAAAGTAGACCCTTTTGCTAAGCAATTGCGGGCGGATATTCGCGCTGGGTACGAACAATATGCAGCCGACGACGGTTTCCCGATCAAGCCACAAAAACTCATTTACGATTTGCGGCAAGTTCTGGACCCGGAAGATATTCTGATATCTGATGTGGGAGCTCACAAAATGTGGATCGCGCGGCACTATCATTGCGATCGCCCGAATACCTGTTTGATTTCCAACGGCTTTGCGGCGATGGGAATTGCGATTCCGGGTGCGGTAGCTGCAAAACTCGTTTATCCCGATCGCAAAGTAGTAGCAGCCACCGGCGACGGCGGTTTTATGATGAATTGCCAAGAGTTAGAAACTGCTTTGCGAGTGGGTACTAATTTTGTGACGCTGATTTTTAATGACGGCGGTTACGGGTTAATTGAATGGAAGCAGCAAGATTATTTTGGTCATTCCGATTTCGTCAAATTTGGCAATCCCGACTTTGTGAAATTTGCCGAAAGTATGGGTTTAAAAGGCTATCGAGTGGAATCTGCAACGGATTTCATTCCGATTCTCAAAGAAGCCCTGGCTCAAGATGTCCCTTGCGTGATTGATTGTCCGGTAGACTATCGGGAAAATGCGCGTTTCAGTCAATTATCTGGGGATATGAGTTGCAATTTGTAAGAGTAGCCCAAGAGTAGCCCGCAATTAGGAAACGGCAGTGCCGTTTCCTCCATCGCCGTGTTGTTGGTGGTTATATCCGATCGCACGATCGCGAGAGCCTATTTTTGGACTTTTTAGCGACAGGCAGCACTTGTGTCTCAAATTTAATCACTTCAAGCCCAATAATAAGGCGATTCCGCCGATCGCGCCAACTACCCCCAAAACAGCCCGAATGCTCACTTTTTCGCCCGCCAGCACGGCTAAAGGCAGTATAAATAGGGGACTGGTAGAACTGAGTGTTTGAGCGATTGCTGCGGGTGCATATTTCAGCGAAGTCTGTTGCAGGAAAATCCCGAGATAGGTTCCTAAAAAAGCTGCCATAATTATTGCAGCTAATATTTTTGAGTATTTTAATTGTTTGAAACTGTCAAGGTTTGTGGGCTTCAAAAAGCACAGCATGACTGCTAAGCCACCGCTCAAACGCAAGACCGCTGTCAACAGGGGATCGATATCTATTTGAGTGAAGGCAGCGCGGGATAAAATTGCTCCAGCGGCGTGGCTTGTTTGTCCTAATAAACTAATACCTAATCCCTGCCAAAGATGTTTTGATGGTAAGGTGGTTTCGGCTGTTCGTTCTGCAATTACCCAACCTACGCCGCAGATTGTTAAAAGAATGCCAGTACAAGCAATCGGGGATAACTTTTCTTGCAAAAATATTAATCCCAATAAAGCTGTTAAAGGGGGAGATAGAGTTTCTAAAAGCAGCGTTCGCCTCGCGCCTAAATATTTTAATACGATAAAGAAAGCTGTGTCTCCGATGCCAATTCCTAGGGCGCCGCTAATCAGCAGCATTGCTAAAATATTAGGGTTGATTGCGGGTAAGGATTTGCCTAAAATTAGTACAGTGGCAAGGAGCATGAAAAGGGCGATCGCACCTTTGAGCAAGTTGAGCACCACTGGGGGGATTTGCTGTCCCACTCGCTGCCAGATTGTGGAAGATAGGGCCCAGAAAAATGCAGCGCCTAAAGCGGCGATTTCACCCATAAAATCTGTTGACGGTTAACGGTTGACTGTTGACGATTGACGATTGACGATTAGCGGTTAACTGTTGACTGACTAATGACTAATGACTGATGACTAATGACTAATGACTGATGACTAATGACTAATGACTGATGACTGATGACTAATGACTAATGACTAATGACTAATGACTGTTGTTGCCAATTCCCGATTCCCTATGCCCGATTGCCCATGCCATATAAATTAGGGTTCCAGACTTATCATCTGGAACCCTAGATTTATTAAGCTTTTTTAGCAGTGGGCGGGGAGAGAATCGAACTCTCATACCTTTCGGTGTCAGATTTTGAGTCTGATGCGTCTACCAGTTTCGCCACCCGCCCTTTTTGTTGGTTTCACCATCATAACACACCGATCGATTTTGCACAAGAGATTCATAATCTTTTGAACTTGCCCAGCGATCGATCTCTCTGGCGCGCAATACTGGTACAGGATGGGACAACTGAGCCGTCTGAGCTTGTTTGAGCATATCTCCCAGTTGAGTGCTGCTGAGGTCGTCGTAGGCCCGCGCCTGCGCCAAAAACGCATCGACATTCAGTTTCGGAGCTAAAGTCGGCGAACCTCCGGCCAGTTTCATCAACAGCGATGCTACCACTTTTGGGTCTTGAGTGGCGAGCAAGGCGGCGCGATCGCACGTAAATTCGGCACACCGCAACCATTCCAACATTTGCGCCTGCAAACCCTGGGCGAGCACGGTTCCTACAGGCGAAAATTGACCGGCTGCCAACACGATTAAATTAGCCAGAGTCAGGTAAACTCCGTGCTCGCACTTCAAATGTCCCAACTCGTGAGCAATTACTGCCTTAACTTCCTCCTCTGCGAGCAAATCAATCAGAGAAGTGTGCATCACCACAAAAGGCTGTTTTCCCCGCATCGCAAAGGTGTAAGCATTCGGCATCGGATGCTGGCGGACATAAAGCTGCGGCGGTTCCAAATCAAGAGTTTTGCAGGCATCCAACAGCAATTGATGCAGGTGGGGCAATTGATTTTCGCCGACTTGGACGCTGGAAGCCAGATTTTCCAGCATGAAAAACTGTTCGCCCAGTTGTCCCAGCAACTGCCGCACCATCAAATCCAGGCCGGGCAGTTGTTTGAGCGTGTTGGTGGCTTCCAAGTCTAGCGGGTGGCGAAACTGGTCTGCTTTCAAACCGATGAGCGGTATGTTCGACATTTTAATCCTGAGTCATTAGTCAAGAGTCACTGGTCGTCAGTCATTGGTCATTGGGAAATGAGAATTATGAATTGGCAATTGAAAAAGGTTGAATTATTTTTCTTTCTTCTTCCTTCTTCCTTCTTCCTTCTTCCTTTTTCCTAATGACTAATGACTGCTGACTAATGACTAATTAACAGTTTAAACCCGATCGCACGGGATTGACAGGAGCCTCAGCAGTCGCCGGGTCTGTACCCTCTTTGACGCGCCGCAACTTAGCTCCCAATTTTTGCAGTTTCATCTCTAACTGCTCGTAGCCGCGGTCTAAGTGCTGCAAGCTGCTGATGGTGGTGACACCATCCGCTGCAAGTCCCGCTAGCACTAACGCCGCCGAAGCCCGCAAATCTGTGGCCACTACCGGCGCACCCGAGAGTTGAGACACTCCGCGCACAATCGCTACATTGCCTTTAAGGCGAATGTCGGCGCCCATGCGGTTGAGCTCTGCTACGTGGCGCAAGCGATTCTCAAACACGGTTTCTTTAATCAAGCTGTCGCCTTCGCTCAGTGTCAGCAAAGCCATAAACTGAGCTTGCATATCTGTGGGGAAACCGGGATAAGGCAGAGTTTCGATGTCGGTGGCCGAGTGAGTTTGACCGGGAACTATCCGCAAAATGTCGGGGGATTCTGCAATAATTTTCGCCCCAATTGTCTGCAATTTGGCAATGACTGCGGTCAGGTGGTCGGGAATTATCGGCGACAAACTGATTTCGGAGTTAGTGATGGCTCCTGCTACTAAAAATGTTCCGGCTTCTATGCGATCGGGAATAATTGAATAGTCTACCGCGTGCAGCTTGGGAACTCCCGAAATGACGATCGTATTAGTGCCGGCGCCTTGAATTTTTGCTCCCATTGCACAGCAGAAATTCGCCAAATCTGCGACTTCCGGTTCTTGAGCCGCATTTTCAATCACGGTTTCTCCTTCAGCCAGAGTCGCCGCCATCATCAAAGTTTCAGTTGCGCCGACGCTGGGGTAGTCCAAATAAATTTTGGCTCCTTTCAGGCGCCGGTTCGGCCCTTTGACGTAAGCGTGAACCGTGCCGTGGTCGATGTGGACTTCGGCGCCGAGGGCTTGCAGACCGCGAACGTGGAGTTCAACGGGTCGGGCACCGATGGCGCACCCGCCGGGCAAGGGCACTTTGGCAAATCCCAAACGCGCTAGCAGCGGGCCGATGATGAAGAAGCTCGCCCGCAGTTGGCTGACTAATTCGTAGGGGGCTTGAGCGTCTATGAGGTTGCTGGCGTTGATGTCTAAAACGTCCCCGTTCTGCTGTAATTTGACTCCTACAGCCGAGAGAATTTGCCCCATGCGGGCGACATCGACTAAACCGGGAACGTTGCGGAGACGGCAATCCTCTGGGCATAGCAGGGCTCCTGCCATGACGACTAAAGCCGAGTTTTTGGCGCCGCTGATTTTGACGTGTCCTTTAAGGGGCTGGCGACCCCAAATTTGCAATACTTGTTGGTCGCTTTCAGGTGAAGCTGGCAGGTTAGACGTGTTCTGAGCTGGTGTAATGGGTTTGCCCTCCATAATTTGCTTCGTTACTTTATACATTATTAATTTTGGTTCGATTTTACCGGAAAGTTTTTATATGTCTAGGGGTAACATGAAGAATTTTTGGCCTTATATTTGCTTAAATTTAATAGGGACAAGGCTTTCAGGTTTAATCGCACAAATAGTGCCGATCGAGTCTCGTGAAGTTATCTGTATCAAAATTTACGTTCATTAGTAGCGGTCGCTCCGATTGCAGGTATTGTACCTTTGTCAACTAACTTTTTAAGTAAAAGCAGGCTGGGTTGTTGACAAAGGTGTAAGATATCGGTTCGATCGACCATGCCGGAAAGTTTACACATTGTCGATCGAACCATTGCCTGTGCTACCCTGTGACAACAACCTAGAGCCAAAGCTACTCCTAGCATATGGTTCACATTAAACGGATCGAACTGACTAACTTTAAATCTTTTGGCGGCACGACGGCCATTCCCGTGCTGCCCGGTTTCACCGTGGTTTCCGGGCCCAACGGTTCTGGGAAGTCCAACATCCTCGACGCTTTGCTGTTTTGTCTGGGGCTTTCGAGTTCTAAGGGAATGCGGGCCGAACGTTTGCCGGATTTGGTGAACAGCGCCCAAAACAAACGCGGTACGATCGAAGCTAGCGTGACTGCGACTTTTTCGCTGGAAGATGTAGGGGAAGAATGGTTCGCCCGGGATGAAGATGAGGATGAAAATGCAGCAGATGAGTTATCTGTTGAAGCTGAGGAAGTCGAAGGGATAGAAATTGCCGAAACTCCAGACAATAACGGCCAATCATCTCCTGTCAATCAAAAATCGCCTCTATCTGTTGAAGAAGTCGAAGGGATAGAAACTGCCGAAACTCAAGACAACAACGGCAAATCATCTGCTGTCAATCCAAAATCCCAAATCCAAAATCCCAAATCGGAAGACTTATCTGTTGAAGACGTAGAAGAGATAGAAATCGCAGCAACTCAAGACAACAACGGACAACTACTTGCTACTACCAATCGAAAATCGAAAATCGAAAATCGAAAATCGGATGAGTGGAGTGTGACCCGCAAACTTCGGGTAACTCGCCAAGGTACTTACACTTCAACTTATTACATTAACGGCGAAGCTTGCACGCTAACTCAACTTCACGAACAACTCAACCGCTTGCGAATTTATCCCGAAGGCTATAACGTCGTGCTGCAAGGAGACGTTACCAGCATTATTTCGATGAATTCTAAGGAACGCAGAGAAATCATTGACGAATTGGCTGGGGTCGCTCAGTTCGATCGCAAAATCTCTTTAGCTAGGCAGAAGTTGGATGAAGTTAAGGAGGTGGAAGAACGCAGCCGGATTGTAGAAAAAGAGCTGATTTCTCAGCGCGATAGACTTGCTGCCGATCGCACAAAAGCGGAAAAATATCAAAAATTGCGGGCGGAATTTCAAGAAAAATCGCAGTGGGAAATAGTGCTGAAATTCCGCCAGTTGCAAAAGCAAGAATGGAAGCTGCGCGAACAAATCGAAACGGGCGATCGCACTTCGGCATCTCTCACCGAACAACTGCAAGCAATTAGCACCCAAATTCAAGCAGCAACCGCCGAACTTGACGCGCTGAATGCCCGCGTTAAAGCTTTGGGAGAGTCGGAACTGTTGGCTTTGCAAGCGACGATTGCCACTCAGGAAGCGGAACGGCGGCAACTGCAAAACCGCAAACAGGATTTGGAAAAAACTGCTGGGCAAATTGCGGCTAACATAGCACAAACCGAGTCAGAAGTTCGGCAATTTAAGCAAAGTTTGGAGCAAATTGAGATTGAAATATCTTATGTTAAATCTCAAATAGGAAGTTTGCAGGAACAGCGGGACGCAGCCCAGCAAAGTTTAGATGAAAGTCGGGAAGTTGCAAATGCGATCGCCTCGACGGCCGAAGCTTGGGTGCAGCAGCAAACGGAACTGCACCGCCAAATTGAAACAATTCAACAAACTTTGGAACCGCAGCGTACAGAACAAGCTACCATTGGCGAAAGAGCCGATCGCCTGCAAAGCCAAATTCAAGAACAAAACCAATCGCTGCAAGTATTGGAACAGGAAATTGCAGCGAAAAAAGAGCAGCAATCTCGCCTTGTGGAAACCAAAGGCGTTGCATCTTTGCAAGTAGAATCGCTGAATCAGATTTTAGTCGAAGCCGAACAAGAATTGCAACTGCAACAGGAAACTCAAACTCGTTTGTTGGAAGAACAGCGGGAAAGACAGCGCAAATTAGACAAACTAGAAGTGCAGTTTCAAGCAATGCAAGAAGCGACGGGAACGTTTACTGCAAAAATTGTCGCGCAAAGCGGAATTGGCGGAGTTTGCGGCTTGGTGGCTCAACTGGGCAGGGTGCAACCGCGCTATCAGTTGGCCCTGGAAATTGCGGCGGGCAGCCGCATGGGAAATATGGTGGTGGAAGATGACAGCGTGGCTGCTGCTGCGATCGAATTGTTGAAACAAAAACGGGCGGGAAGGATGACGTTTTTGCCTTTGAATAAGATTAGAGGCGGCAAGTATTCGGTGAATGAAAATTTGCGGCGCGCCGCTGGTTTTGTGGATGCGGCTGTTAATTTGATTGATTGCGATTCGCGGTATCAGGAAATTTTTGCTTACGTTTTTGGCAGTACGGTTGTGTTTAGCAACCTCAGCGACGCCCGCCGCTATTTGGGACAGTACCGGATTGTCACTTTGGACGGGGAAATTTTAGAAACCAGCGGGGCGATGACTGGGGGAAGTTCTACTAACAGATCTACCTTGCATTTTGGCACGGTTGAGGCTAGTGAGGCTGCTAGTGAAGCGCGGACGATCGCGTTTTTGCAAGAAAGGTTGGAGGAAATTGAGCGGATTTTGGAACGGTGCAAAATTGCGATCGACCGCGCTTCTGTTGCAGTCAAAACTCGCAGCCAAGAATTGATGGAAGCAAAACAGAATTTGCGCGAACATCAGTTGCGCTTGGAACAGTTGGAGTCAGAAATTAAGAATTTGCAAGCGCAACAGGAACAAGTACGATCGCAAATTGCCAAAAACACGCAGGAATTAACTGATTCGCGATCGAGATTGCAGTTGCTGGAGAGAGAATTGCCCGCACAGGAAACTCAATTGCAGCAGTACCGCCAAACTTTGGCGCAGTTGGAAGAGTCGAACAGTCACAGCGAATGGCAGCAAATGCAATCGAGTTTGCGCGCGCAAGAAGCGCAACTGCAAGAGCGAGAATTGGCTCTGAGAAACGTCCAGCAGCGCCTTGTAGACTTGGAAAATCAATTCGGGCGTTTGGAAGACAAAATTAAGGAAGGCAGCGAGAAATTGCAGGAATGGCAAGTGCAGCAAAATGCGGGTGCGGAGGCGATCGATCGCATTTTTTCGCAGCAGTTAGAACTCGACGGGCAAATTGCCGCAGCTAAGGCGGCTTTGGGGGAAATTGAGGAAAAATTGGGCGTGCAGAAGGGAGATCGCGATCGGGCGGAATCTCAACTGCGAGAACAGCATTTAGCCAAACAGCAGTTACAGTGGCAGTTGCAAAAACTTAACGAAACTCAGCAAGAACGCCGGGAACAATTAGCCGCAGTCCGCACTCTATTGGAAGCGCAGCGGGCGGAAATGCCCGACCCCGTGCCGTCGATTCCTGAAAATGTCGAGAAAGCCAATTTGACGGAATTGCAGCAGGAAGTAAAGGCGATCGCCAAGCGCATTCAAGCTTTAGAACCAGTCAATATGCTAGCCTTGGAAGAGTACAACCGCACTCAAGAACGCCTTCTTGAATTGAGTCAAAAATTGACGACATTGGAAGGAGAACGCACTGAACTGCTGTTGAGAATCGAAAATTTTACCACGCTCAGGCGGCGCGCTTTTAAGGAAGCTTTCGACGCGGTTAACGAGAATTTCCAGACTATCTTTGCGGAACTTTCCGAAGGCGATGGCTATCTCCAGCTAGATGACCAGGAAGACCCCTTCAGCAGCGGCTTGAATTTGGTCGCTCACCCGAAGGGCAAACCCGTACAGCGGCTGGCTTCCATGTCTGGAGGCGAAAAGTCCTTGACGGCGCTGAGTTTTATTTTTGCCCTGCAACGCTACCGCCCGTCTACGTTCTACGCTTTTGATGAAGTGGATATGTTTCTGGATGGGGCAAATGTGGAGCGATTGGCTAGAATGATAAAACGACAGTCGGAACAAGCCCAGTTTATTGTTGTGAGTTTGCGGCGACCTATGATTCAATCGGCTGAGCGTACAATTGGCGTTACTCAAGCGCGGGGAGCTTATACTCAAGTCATAGGACTGAAGTTGTAGTCCCGGAGTTTATGTTAACGCTCGTGTTGAGTGATATATGTACTTAATAAATCAGGATTAAAGTTAGAATGACATCCGAACAAATCTGCCAACGCTCCGACATTCTCGGCACTCAAGTCATCACCCGCGACAGAGGTAAACGCTTGGGGGTGGTTAGTCAATTGTGGGTGGACATAGACAGGCGGGAAGTTGTGGCGATCGGTCTGCGTGATAATATATTTGCGGTCGCTGGAATGCCGAGGTTTATGTTCCTCAGCAATGTCAGCGAAATCGGCGACGTGCTGTTGGTGGAAGATGAGAGCGCGATCGAAGATGATGTTGATGTTGAAGTCTACAGCATTTTGATTAACAGCGAAGTTATTACCGAAACCGGCGAACTTTTAGGTAGGGTGCGGGGCTTTAGGTTCGACCCCGAAGACGGTAAGTTAGTTTCTATAATTATCGCTTCCCTGGGCATCCCCCAAATCCCCGACCAAGTTCTCAGCACTTACGAGTTGGGGATTGAAGAAATTGTCAGCAGCGGCCCGAATCGCTTGATTGTGTTTGAAGGTTCCGAGGAAAGGCTGAGGCAGCTTAGTGTGGGTTTGCTGGAACGCGTCGGTTTGGGCCAAGCACCTTGGGAACGAGAAGACGACGAGGCAGGTTATTATCCGAAACCCGTGGCTACGGGAAATCAATTGGGCCCGGGCGTGCGGATACCTGCACCGGAAATGCGGAGCCGGGTAGCTGCGCCTGCGGTGGAGGAGGTTCCTTGGGATGAGGATTTGGAGTGGAATCGGCCTGCGGTGCGACAACCGCAGCAGCAGCAGATGCGCGCGGTGCAGGCACAGCAGCCTGAGCCAATAATCGACGATTACGAGGATTACGAAGAGGATAATTGGGGCGGCGAGGAGGACGATTACGAGGAGGAGGACTACGAGGAGAAGCCGCAATACACTCGCGCCGAGATTTCTCGCCCGAAGCAGCCGGTGGTGGAGTACGAGTACGAGGATGATGTAGAGGCTGATGCTTGGGCTGACGATGAGGCGCCGAAGCCTTACCAGCCTCCTCGGGTGAATATCCCTGAGAAGACTAAGACTCCTGAGTACGAGGAGGAGCCTGGTTATTAGAAATTAATCCCTCGGTTGGGCGGGTTTACGAGATTGTGTGTTTTAGACAGAGATAGTTGGTGAAATCCGCCCCTACAATTGCCTGTAGGGGCGGGTTTTACCAACAATATTTGATGTTTACAAACAATTTAAATAAACCCGCCCCCACACAACCGATAATCTAGATTAACCTGATGTTCGAGTCCAAAAAAAATGTAGATTCCGATTATTCGTTGGGCGGGGGCGGATTTATTATATTGTTGGTCTGACGCCGATATGATTGGTGAAACCGGCCCCTACGATAAATTATGAAAAAAGACTTTATTAAAACCTCTATTTTCAGATTAATAACATATCTAATTTTTCCAATTTTTTTATCCACCACCACCGCTGAAATTGTCTTGCGAGTTGCGGGATACAAACCCTGGCAAATAGAAAATATCGATGTTGCGGTTGAACCCAAAGGTAACTTTTTTACAAAAGACTCGGAACTCGGATACAAGCATTTGCCGGGTAAATTCAAGGTGATACTTAACGGCAATTACTCATTTAATGCAACTCACCTCAATAATAGTCTCAGAATAACACATCCACTCAATACTTACAATCAATCCTCAAAAAAACCTGAAATTTGGATATTTGGCTGTTCTTTTACCTACGGTTGGTCATTGAATGATAGCGAAACTTATCCTTGGTTGCTGCAAGAAAAATTACCCAAATATGAAATAGTTAATTTTGGCGTTAACGGTTACGGCACGCTGCACTCGTTGATTCAATTCAAAGCAGCACTCAAACAAGGAAATAAACCAAAAGTTGCGGTGATTGCTTATGCGGGATTTCACGACCGCCGCAATACTTTGTTAAGGGCGAGAAGAAAGCAAATGGCTGCTTGGAATAAACTGGGTATTTTATTCCAGCCCGATGCTAGGTTGAATGGAGAAAATAATTTTACCTACAGCATGGCAAAACTTGAATATCGCGAGTTCCCGCTGATGCGGGTTTCTGCATTAAGCCATTTTTTGGAGGTTAATTACAATCAATTTGAAGAAGGATTGTACAAAAGTCACGAGGTTTCTAAGGCAATTATTGAAGAATTTAACCTTGTGGCTGCGGCTAATGGTGTTACCTTAGTTGTGGCGGGAATTAATACAGGTTCTGCTAAGATGTTGGAGGAATTAAGTCAGGAGGGAATTGCTACGGCGGATATTTCGGTTGATTTGAAAGTACCTGCCAATAATAATTTACCTCATGACCTTCATCCAAGTGCGATCGCCAATCGGCAATATGCAGAAAAGTTGGAAGGTTTTTTGCAACGTACTGTTTTAAGGTAAGTTAATAAACCGCGAAGGCGCAAAGGGCGCGAAGGAATAGAGAAAGAGGAAGTTTATAAGTTATTTAGGGTTGCGAGAGTGATGGGATTATTGGATTTGGTTTCTTTTAAATTGCCTCGCAAGAGTTTGATTGATGGCTTTTTTCTGTTTTTACTTGTTCTAGTAACAGTTGCAGTAACATCAATCTATGTATCCAGCGAACATACTTTTTATTGGTGGGATTACGCGGGCTACAACACCGCTACAGTCAACACGGCAAATTTATTTCGAGACTCGCCAGATAAAGCATGGCGAGGAGTTATAGAATCGCTATCTAAGGAAAAAAACCTGTTAATTTCTTTGC
Source organism: Microcoleus sp. F8-C3 (assembly GCA_036704825.1). Taxonomy (GTDB): domain Bacteria; phylum Cyanobacteriota; class Cyanobacteriia; order Cyanobacteriales; family Microcoleaceae; genus Microcoleus. The sequence goes on from JAUBSN010000009.1 coordinate 78,002, forward strand.
CGTTACTGCCGTTTATTCTCTTATTTGGCGAGTCTCGGCTGAGTTACATTCTCAGTGTATCCCTGATTTATGTGCTGCCGTTTCGCCTGTTGCTGGGGGCAATTTCTACAAAGTTAATTCCAGTTTATCCCCGCCGGGTATTTTGGTCAACTGTGCTGCTGAGTTTATTAATTCCGATGAGTTGGATACCGACTCTGCGGGGATATCTGGATACGGGCGGCTGTGTGTTTGTAGCCTTGGCAATTTTGGTTTATTTGCAGGATGTTAAGCTGAAATCTTGGTGGAACATCCCGTTAATTGGGTTTTTGCTGGCGGCGGCTATTCTGTTGCGGCGCCATTTTGCTTATAGTGCGATCGCATTTTTGGGTGCAGCGACTTTACAGGTTTTCATCGAGTTTATTGTACAGTATAGCAATCCCAAGTCAGTTATCAACATGGTTCAAGCTTTTAGCCGGGACGGGCTAGAAGCCCATTCCACAAATCATTTAGGATTTCTATTTCAAAGTATTCAAAACAAAGGTTGGAAAAATTTGTTTGAATCCGGCATCAAATTGGGTTTGATAGCTGCAACTAGCTTGACTATTTTAATGTTGGTAGCGGGAGATTTTACTCGCAGTGCTCTGACGGTTGACTACCGCAATTTGTATGTCGCTTGGAGTTTGCCTGTAAATGATATTTTAACTCGCTATGCGGATTTTTACGGTTTGGGAACTTGGCTGCTGGTACTGATTGGTTTTTCGGCGGGAATTCTCACTCGAAGGCTGGTTCCGGCGGCGGCTATTTTTGTTTCGTTGTTTGGGGTTTTGTCGCTGATTGAATGGCTGTTAGTGTTGCGTTACGGCTACTTGCACTATACAATTCATCTTACACCGATCGCACTTTTGGGCATATCCACATTTTTCTGGACAAGTTGGCTGACACTCAAGGGAAAAGTCCGGTATTTCATGCTGGGCGCGGCGGGTTTGTACCTGGTTGTAAATGCCGCAGTCGGGTTAATTCCTCTCAAAATTGATTTGTCAAGACTGTTTGTGGGTAATTTTCCGCCGTTAGTGCGATCGGACTACGGCGAAGTTGTAAAATTAGTAGAGTTTCTGCGAAAATTAGCACCGAATGAAGAACCAATTTATATTGCCGGTGCTTCTAACAGTTTTAATGCTAATATCCTGCGACAAGCCAACCGAAAATTAAACCCGCCGGAGGGTTGGTGGAAATTAAATACCATCGGGAGGCCGCAAATTGACTCGCGCGATACTTACCCGCTACCGGAGTTGTTGCAGGCCCAATATGCTGCGGTTGCTACACCTTTTCAGCAGGTGTTACCGACTGACGAACAAGTTTTGCGATCGCGCGAACAAGATGTTGTTAAAGTTGTGTACGATGCCTTTACTCAAAACTGGGAAATTGCCCGCGATTTTCAATTGCTACCGGAACAGTTTAAGCTAGAAAACGGCGTGACTGTCAGCGTTTACCGCAGGGTGAAGACGACTGATACAGCAACGGCAGTTAGGACTCTGGAGGCGATGCAGCGGCAAATAGTCGATCGACCGGGCACGCAGTTAGATTGGATTAGTTTGCATCAATCAATTTACACAAGTGCCAATTATTCAGTCAGTCAACAATCGGATAACCTATATAATATTGTAACTCATCCAATTAAAAACAGCCAGAAACTCGATACATCTTTCCTGTATTTAGGTTCCATTTCAGACAAAGTAAAAGTTACCGGCAAACTCAATTTACCTAACCAACAATGTCCGGGAATTGCCCTGCGCTTGACTTTGTGGGACAAGCAAGGTAAATTAGTAGACTCAGCAGAGATGGCTTACAGTCAAAAAAGTGCGATCGGCTTAAATCTATTAGTTGAGGGGAAACATCCGATTTATCTGCTGCTTGAGGTATTGAGTAACAGCAAACAGGATTTAACAAACCAATGCCAACTGGAGATTAACAATTTGGCTGTCAGTAGGTAATTTTAACCGTAAATAAGACAAGATTGCCTAAATCATGAATTGATACAGAAACCGCAGATGTAAAGCAGATAAACACAGATAGACGCAGATGTATTTGAAGATGATTGGGGAATGATTGCAAGAGGTATAATGCAGAAATATCAAAAATCAAACAAGTATTTTAATTTATCTCTCTATACTTTTGTCATCATCGGCTCCCTGATGGCCACTGGCTATATTTTCCCCATTGGAGGCAATTTTCCCGAAGTGCCACCAATTCAATTTATGCTAAATCCTGAACTATACAAAAATGACTATTACGTTCAGGAAATGGTTAAGTTTAATCCGAGATATTACTATTATTATATTATCTATTTGCTCGCAAACTTAGGAACAAGCATTCCCCTAGCGCATTTTATCTATCAATTCTTAGCCTTCGCTTCATTTATCCTAGCTTGCTACGCAATTATCAATATTTATACTAATTCAAAACTGCCCGCAGCAGCGATGGCTTTTTTATGTATAGCCGCTTCATTTACAGACGTTGGCAACACCCTGATATTTTCCACAAAATCAGTACCCAGTACCTTTGCAATGGGTTTCGCAATCTGGGGAATTTACTTTAGTTTGCGCCAGAAATGGCTGACGGGATATTTCTTTTTTGGACTGGCTTGTCTGCTGCAATTTTTAGTTGGTTTATTGCCGGGATTGATGATGATTCCCGTTTTATTTATTGAATCTGTAAAACAGCGGAAATTCAAAACATTGATTTTGGCGATCGCACTTTTAGCCGCAATGGCAAGTATCGTTTACGTACCGATGTTATTAACAGGGACTACCAGCACTCACACTATCGACAACGCTGATTTTGTCTACATTCACGCAACAGTCCGCAACCCCCACCACATCCTGCCGTCAAATTGGGATGTCGGGAATTGGTTCAACTTTATATGTTTCATAATGGGTGGCTTGCTTTGCATCAAAAACTCCGATTTATTGCCCAAAGAAGACAAGATTAATTTTTATGTAATTGTTGGCACATCAATTTTTGCATTATTTCTAAATTACGTATTTGTGGAAGTTTATCCGCTAGCTTTTATCGCCAAACTACAGTTAGCTAGAACCGTACCTTTTGCTCAAATAATTATATTTATTGCTGTAGCTTTAACGGTAGATAGACTTTACAGAGAAAAACAAATAGCTGTTAGCTTTTTGCTGTTAGCTGTACTAACTTTGCCTTTTAGGGGTATCATTTTCTTAGGATTATCAGTTTGGCAAACAAAAAATTACTTATTGCCCAAACGAGATAATATATTGTTGTGGATTTTAGCACTAGGAACGGTAATTTTCAGCTTGATATATCCGGTGACTGATTCATGGGAAATAATTGGCGATCGAATAATTAGCATCCCAGTCCTTTTCTCAATCCTCGCCTTCCCATTCATTTTAGAAAAAACATCCCTAGCTACATCTATCAAACAAACTCTAACTCACACATTAGCCTTAATAACTACCGCCACCTTAGTTTTTGGAGTAGCAGGAATTCTGCCCAAACCTATATTAAATATATTTCAAACAAGAATTAATATCAATGCCGTTCCCAGAGACGACTTAAGCAAATTAGCTGTGCGATTTTCGCAAAGTAGCAGCCCCGATTCACTCGTATTAATTCCACCCTCAGTTACCAGCTTCCAGTTTTTCTCCGAAAGAGCGATTGTCGTCAACTTCAAAAACTTCCCCTTTACCGAAAAAGGCATCAAAGAGTGGCAAAATCGAATGGAAACTGTTTTAGGAGTTCCCTTAAACCCGCAAATGATTTGGGGAGGAAATGACTTTTTCATCCGCCGCAGCAGTGCTGATTTAGTCAAAGTAGCCAAAAACTATCATGCCGATTATATCCTGACTCGCACTGACTGGCACCCAAATATTCAAGGGGAAATCGCCGACAAACAAGGCAAATGGATACTGTATAAAATTAGGTAATATGTAAAACTTGTTAAATCCAAATCAGACTTTTATCTTAGTCTACAGAGGTAGACTTTGCTTGTCTACAAACGATTTCAATCGCCGATTTATCTGCGTTAATCAGCGTTAATCCGCCTTAATCTGCGGTTAAATATCAAAACCCGAATCGTCAATAATTTCGCTAATTTGCTTGTCCACATAATCAGCATCCACATTCCGCGCCATCAACTCAGCCAAAATCCCCAAAGAAATCAACTGCACCGACAGAATTGTACACAAAATCCCAAAAAATAACAAAGGTCGATTCCCGATCGGTCCAAAATTCATCCCCGCCAAATTCAGAAACCAAATAACTATCAAATAACTCAGCGAAACAGTTCCCACCAAGCCAAAACACAACCCCAAACCCCCAAACAAATGACCCGGTTTGTGCAAATACTGCGTCGTGGCTAACACCGTCAACAAATCAATAAATCCCCGCGCATAACGTTCCCAGCCGTAATTCGATTTTCCGTGCTTGCGCGGATGGTGTTCCACAACTACTTCCCCAATTCTAAACCCTAAATTGTTTGCTAAAGCTGGAATGTAGCGGTGCAATTCCCCGTACAATTTAATCGACTGCAAAACTTCCCTGCGATAAGCTTTAAAACCGCAATTCATATCGTGCATTTTTACTCCAGTCAGCAAGCACGCAACGGCATTAAACAGTCTGGAAGGTAAAGTTTTAGAAAGTGGATCGTTGCGCTGTTTTCGCCAACCGGAAACTAAATCAAATCCCGATTCTAAATGATGTAAAAATTTGGGAATTTCAGCGGGGTCGTCCTGCAAATCGGCATCGAGAGTAAAGATAATTGTCCCTGCTGCATTGCGAAATCCTGCTGAAAGTGCGGCAGATTTGCCAAAGTTGCGGCGCAGTTTAATCGCTTTAATTAGTTTGGGATATTGGCTGGCTAAATCAGCAATTTCTTGCCACGAATAATCGCGGCTACCGTCATCTATGAAAATGACTTCGTAACTGTCAATTCCTGTTTGGAACATGACCAGTTTGATTTTTTCAAACAGTAATTTTAGGGTGGCTTCTTCGTTGTGAACGGGGATTACGAAGCTGAGGTGTTTTGGCATAGGGATATTCTATTTCATTTGTGTTGTCAATGAGATTTTTTTTATTAACCGCAGAGGGCGCAGAGGAGAAGAAAGAGAGATTTTTTAGTTTTTATCGATTACTTGGGAGTTTCGCAAGGCTACCCAACCTTCGCGGTTTTTAAATGAGGCATAGGCTGTCAATAATTTATCTGTTGGTGATGTTTGAATGTATCCTCTCCAAGCTGCGAATTCGTAGGAAGGACCAAACAATTTAACTAAATCTGGGCGGGGAAATCCTGACATGGCGAAACCTCGAACGACATTTGCTTGGTTGAGAATGGCAATACATTTTACATTGTTTTCGGGGTCTCCTACCCAGCCAATTACTCTGGAGGCGGCGGGTGCGAGTTTAGTTACTGTATCAAAATATCCGGGTACTCCGTCTTTGGGTGCTGACAGTAAGTTTGGGTCAATTTTTGTGTCTAATGCTGCACAGAAATTGTATTTTTTGATGTCTCGGTTAAATGGCACTAAGTTGTTAGTTTTTAAGGCGTCGATTAACCCGACAAAAGCGGCAGGTCTATTGCCTACGCGGTCTTTAATTAGCGTTACGTCGGTGATGCCTAATTGCAGTGATAATGCTACTAACGGTTGATAGGTTGCTCTGCGGGCGATCGCCATTGCAGTTTCGCCTCCCACCCCGTACATTAAAATAATCGCAACTGTGGCGACTGCAAACAGCGGTGTCAGCCAACGCCCTTGAATTCTTGGTGCTGGCTGCAACTCGCGCACCCACAATACTGTAAGGACAATTGTGCTCATCCAAAACAAGGCTGGGAGCGTGGCGTAGCGAGAAGCGGTGGCCTGTTCGACGCCAAATCCCGATCGACTAACCGCGGCCATTAACGCCGTTTGCAGCGTGTAAAGTTGGATTGATAGCCAAGGCAGCCAATCCAGGCTATCGACCTTTTTTACAAATAGCCAATAACCCACAAAACCCGTCGCTGCAATCAAACCAATTATACCAATAATTGAAGCAACAATTATATTTTCGCTAAATATTCCGCCTAGATAAGTGGGGATATATTCGATAGTGTTGAGCGGGTTAATCTTAGTTAAAGAAGGGTGATGAGATGGAGTTTTATAAGTTAAAAAATAAATCCCAATCACTGCAATCGCAGCAATGAAATACAAATAAGTTATTTGCCGAGGAAACCGCAACACAACAGCAGCAGCACACAATATCGGCCACAAAGCTAAAGGAGTGCTATAACTAATACAGCCTAAAACGCCAAAAACAATGCTACTAATTACCCACTTATTTTGTTTCCATTCTTCATTCCCAGGCTCTGCATGGGAATGAAGTTCCAGAAACTCCGCCTCCCTCTTACTTGACAAAAGTTTCACATAGGATTGCAAACAAAATATCGAACAAACCACAAATAAATTAGCAATTATCCAGTGAACGCCGCTGAATCCCCGCATCCAATTGTGAGCCGCCGCCGGAGTAAAATTAAAAATAGAAATGCACAGGAGTAGCGAGATAAATTGCAGGGGAAAACGCCTCAAATTTAACGGCAGCAGAGCAATTAATACGTGGCACTGAATCCAAGCCAAGCACCAGGCTACTAAACACAAACCAATATTTGAACCTTGGGTGACAACTATATTCAAGCCATAAATAATTGCCGGAATCAAGACAAAATGCTCGTTCGCCCGAAATATCCAATTAAAAGGATTTGTAGAGAAACCGTCTACTGAATAAAAATTCCACGTCATCCACCAATAATCAAAATTAGACAAGTCTCCCGCTTGCGATATCAAGTACAAAATATATGACGCTGGTATTAGAATGCCGAGAACTGATGCGGCAATTAAAATATATTGTTGCTTGATTTTCATGGATTCAGACATGGGGTATTTTTAATTAATGGGGCAGGTTTAGTGACGAACTCCCGACAAAGAAACCGGGTTTTTTATTTAATCTCTAGGCTACAGCGAAGGATTTTCGTAAAAAACCCGGTTTCTGGCCAACTGTGGGTAAGTCCTGTTGTCCTGAATCCCTCAATTTTAGACTAGACTAAATTTCAAACTCGCAGATTCACTGCGCTGCAAGTAAATCTAAAATCTAAAATCTAAAATCTAACATCGACTGACTTCTCTTGCCAGCATTTTTCTGAGTCCTTGCCGCCAGTGGGGAGGATGCGTACCCAGAAGTGCTGATATTTTCAGCGTAGAGAGGACAGAAAAAGCGGGGCGTTTTGCGGGTGTCGGATATTCGGCGGTGGTGATAGGAATTACGCGCTGAACTTTTAGGGGAAACCCGAGTATTGTTGCTTCTTCAAAAATGGCGATCGCAAAATCGTACCAACTACAAACACCGCTGTTAGTGTAGTGGTAAGTCCCAAAAGTTTCTTGCCCGAGGAGAGGAATAATTTGCGAAGTCGCCGCACTTAAATCCCCAGTCCAAGTAGGACTTCCGATCTGATCTGTTACTACTCTAATTTCTTCCCTTTCCTTTCCCAACCTCAGCATGGTTTTGACAAAGTTGCCTTTGCCGCCATTGCCGTAAACCCACGCGGTTCTAATAATAATATGTCGGTTTCCCGCTTTCCGAATTGCTTCCTCGCCTGCTAATTTAGATTTGCCGTAACTTCCCAGCGGGTTAGTAGAATCTGTTTCCAGATAAGCAGAACCGTGGCTGCCGTCAAATACATAATCAGTGGAAAAGTGAATCAAACTTGCTCCCAGTTTTTCGCATTCTTGTGCCAGAATTCCTGGTGCAATGCCGTTGACTGCGCGTGCTAATTCTGGTTCACTTTCCGCTTTGTCTACCGCAGTGTAAGCACCCGAATTGACGACTAAATCAGGTTGAATTTCAGCCATTGCCTGACGGATGGTTTCGGGTTGTGATAAATCGAGGCGAGTGCGATCGAGCGCAATAACCTCTCCAGAAGATAATAAAATCGGCTGCAATTCTTGAGCTAGCTGTCCGCTGCCGCCTGCGAGTAAAATTTTCACGATCAAAACACTTGAGTTCTTTTCAAAGTTTGTCCAGCTTTGTCTTTAGGTGATAAGATTGGTTGGGCACCGTCTAGCGGCCAGTCGATCGCCAAATCGGGGTCATTCCACAGGATACACCGCTCGTGTCCCGGTGCATAGTAGTCTGTAGTTTTGTACAAAACTTCAGCAATTTCTGATACTACTAAAAAACCGTGTGCAAATCCCGCCGGAACCCAAAATTGCCGTTTATTTTCTGAACTCAGCAAACAGCCAACCCACTGCCCAAAAGTCGGCGAACTTTTTCTAATATCCACCGCTACATCAAAGATTTCGCCAGCAATTACCCGCAGCAATTTGCCTTGAGGCTGCTGCATTTGGTAGTGCAAACCGCGCAGCACGTTTTTAGATGATTTGGAATGATTGTCTTGCACAAATTCTGCCGTCACGCCAGTTTTTTCGACAAAAGCTTTGTGATTGAAACTCTCAAAAAAGAAACCGCGATCGTCTCCGAAAATTTTCGGCTCAATTATCAAAACTTCCGGTATTTCGGTAGATATAACATTCATAGTTAGCTGTGAAAGTGATAAACTCATACTCAGTCTCTGCTATTTTACTATGAAAACCGACACATATCTCAAAAAATTGTACGCCAATCGATTTGATTCCCGACAACTGCAAGCCAAGGTGGCACTCTGGAAAGTTCTAATTGACGAATTTTTACAAAATTATGTTCCTCCAGACTCAGCAATTTTAGATATTGGCGGCGGTTACTGCGAGTTTATAAATCAAATTATGGCTGAAAAAAAATGTTTAATAGACCTTAATCCCGATTCAAAGTTATTGGCTAATCCTGATGTGAATGTGCTTAATATTGATGTGTTGAATTTAGACGCTTACACATCTTTTACCGAACAGTTCGATCGTATTTTCATCTCAAATTTTTTTGAACACCTCCGCAACAAAGAGGAACTTGTAGAAATTATCTCCTTTTGCTTAGAGGCCCTCAAGCCTAGCGGTTCTCTGTTGGTAATTCAGCCTAATTTTAAATATTCATACAAGGAATACTACGATTTTATCGACCATCAATTACCGATAACGCATTTATCGCTGCAAGAGCTTTTACAAACTGTCGGGTTTGAAATTGACCTGATTCTACCGAGATTTTTACCGTTTTCGACGAAAGGCAGACCCGCCTCGCCATTTCTGTTAAAAGTTTACTTAAAATTGCCTTTTTTGTGGCGGTTTTTGGGAGGACAAATGTTTGTTAAAGCATCGAAACCAAACAATTGAGGATCTTCCTCAATATCGACACTTCCCGTCAGAGGCGGACAATGAGAATGTAGGGAAACCGCTCATTTTAATAATTCCTCTACTGGAATGCTAAAACCAGGTAAAACAATTTGGGTGCTAATAACTTCCCCAGCAATAAAGATGCTTCGGGTTTGTTTTGTTACTACAATAATCCATTGGTTTTCAGGATATACCAGCCAAACTTCCTCACTTCCCGATTCTAAATATTCTGTAGCTTTAGCAATTACATCTTCCGCCAAATCTGTTGGCGAAACAATTTCAGCACATAAAGGAAAACTTTGCGGCAGCACTTTGAGATTGCCAAATTGTGCTGCTAATTCCGGGGGAAGGTAGGCAACATCAGGATAGCGCCCCTGGTTGTTTGTGCGGCAGGGAACATTAGTATAAACCTCCCCTCCTTGTCCGCTAGAGTCTTTGTAGGTTCTCCAATAAAAGTAAAGATTTCCTTGCACCTTGCTATGCTTGAGAGTCATGCCATTTTTCTCCAATAATTCACCATCAACCCACTCTTGCAGATCCGGTGGACTTTCTATCCATTCTTCTAGAGAGTAGATTTGAGATTCGGCGGCAACTATCATAGGTCAACTCCTAATTAGTATTTTTGTTCATCTGCGGTCTGTAAAATCTCTCATCCGTGTCATTCAAATATCCGGTTTTGCCTCACATAACATTTTAGTTTTGGAGTGGCCTAGCTGCGCTTCACGTACTTTTTTGGATAAGTGGGTGAAGCTAATCCTTACTTGGTTGATTTTCAACTATCGGCGAGGTTTTGCGTTTTTCCAGCCAATCTTGAACTAATTCACAAACAATCTGGCTCATGTTCACGCCTTCGAGTACACAAGCAGACTTAAACTCTCTTTTTAAATCGAGAGGGATGACAACGTGCATAGTAGTTTCTTCAACCGTGCTCGTAGCAACCACATTGAGAGAGGGCTGAAAGTGTTGAATAAGTGCTATCTCAAGCTCTGGAAGCAAGCTGATATCCGTGCAGTGGAGCCAAGCAATACAAATATCTGAGTCCATTGCATTTAACTGATGCCACCGATGGTGAGCACACCATCGCTGTTGCAAGTTCCCTGTCATGCCGATATACAGAACTTTCTGAGCTTCCAGTACAAAGTAAATAGCCGGACATTTGGGCAGTTCAGAACGGTTGGCTAGCGGTACTGAAGGCAAAGTAAGCGGGTTAATGGCTGTTGGATTCACTCTTACGACTCCGGTGCAGGTTCTTGCTTAGGTTGTTGTTTTTGATAATCTTGAACACCTTTTTCAATCAGTTTCCCAGCCAACCAAGACACAGACCGTTCGTCTTTCTCGGCCCATTCTTCTAATGCTTTGGCTATTTCAGGATTGACGTAAGTTGTTACTCGTTTGAGGTTTTTTGCTGCCACGCTTGTGTTTTTTCCATAACTACTTTACATAACATTCTACTTTTTGACGTTACCTATTGACATGGTATCACACTAAGTGTTATTTATTTACATAGTAACAAAAGGTGTTACTAAAAAACACAAAAACCAAACCCCTACCGTTTCAGACTGCAATCGAGAGGCGGCAGGGGTTTGGACTCCCACAATCAGGAGATATCTCTATGATACCAACACCACAATCAGTTCCGGAACTACTGCGGGCAGAAATTCCCAACCCACCGAGTGACAGAAAACCCGTCCGCTTGCTGCTGTGCGGCACGCCCAAAGGCGTCAACCGCATCATCGACATCCTGCACGTCTTGGGTTTCGCGAAAATTGTGGAATGGAGTCCGCCTTTACCATCACCCATTAGCGGTGAAATTATGCGGATTTTGACCCGCTATTTTGCCGAGTAGAAACAGGATTTACGCATAGATGCCCAGAAACCGGGTTTTTTACCGAATATACCCTCTACAAGGCAGTTTTTTCGCAAAAACCCGGTTTCTCAACACTCGTGCGTAAAGACTAAGAAATTGAGGGCGATCGCACCTTGAATTGTTATAATAAAAATTGCAAATTGTCCTGTATTTTGGGATGGGCTAGATGAGGATGAATTTGCTAAAAAAGCATCAATTTTAGGACAAAAATGATGACAGAAACTCAATCATCCCCTGCCCTTGCAGTCAATATTCCACTGACACTAACACTCACCGTAACCCGCGAACAGTTCGTTGAATTGGCGATCGCCAATCGAGAGTTACAATTAGAACGCACAGCAACAGGAGAATTAATCGTGAACCCACCAACCGGAGGCGACACAGGATATCGGAATCTGGATATAGAAGGGCAACTCTGGTTGTGGAATCGGCGAACTGGACTAGGGAAAGCATTTAATTCTTCTACTGGTTTTCACCTGCCCAATGGGGCCGATCGCTCTCCAGATGCTGCTTGGGTGCGTCAAGAAAGGTGGGATGGGCTCACCCCAAAACAAAAAGAAAGTTTTATTCCCTTGTGTCCAGATTTTGTGGTAGAACTCCGTTCTAAAACTGACAACATGGAACCGCTGCGAGCCAAGATGAAAGAGTATACGAACAATGGCGCTCGTTTAGGTTGGTTAATAGATAGAAAAAACAGAAAGGTGGAAATTTACAGGCAAAATCAAGATGTAGAAGTGCTGGAAAATCCTGTTACTTTGTCCGGTGAAGATGTGTTGCCGGGGTTTGTCTTGGATTTGACAGAAGTTTGGGGATAAGCGATAGAGGGGAGGCACGGAGGCACTACCCCTACAAATCTGTATGAATGATTGAGATTTGCTATAATTTACAAATAAACACATTTCGATTTCAAACAGTATGACCAAGCAAAAAATCTTACAGGAAGGTCGAGAATATACATTTCGTTCATACTTTGAGTTACCTTACGAAACGGATCAAATTTTAGCAGAATTTGATTACTCGCTGATCAAAACTGAGCTGTCTTTGCCGCATACCTCTAGAGAACTGGCAGAAATAGCTTTTCTCAAACAAAGAATTAAAGAAACTTTATTTTTTGTCAGTCTCAGCAGCGAAACAGCTAGAAGAGAATCATTAGTATCGCCAGTTTTGCTAGACATCATCCGGTACTGCAAATGTCAACTGCGATTTGAGTATACTCTCAACGTTAATAGCTGGTTAAAGGGGAATTTAGATTATTTCGTAAAATCCGAGCGAGAATTGCTAGTCATTGAAGCAAAGAACGACGATATGACTAGAGGATTTACCCAACTAGCTGTAGAATTGATCGCGATGTCTCACGTTGAAGAGCAAAATATCTTTTACGGTGCGGTGACAATGGGAGATATCTGGCGATTTGGCAAGTTAGACCGAAATCAGCACACTATTTTTCAAGATATCAATTTGTTTAAAGTGCCTGACGATTTAGAGGATTTAATGAAAATAATGGTGGGAATTTTAGACGGGGATGAAATTTCGCCGTAGGGTGCGTCGCTTCTAGTCACTAAAATAGTGACGAAATTTTCCATAGCGACGCACCTTACTATTTGCAATCTGCCATTAAAAAAATCCCTATAATATCGAACTCAAAACAACCTCATTAGCAGCAATCCAATCATAAATATCCTGCAAAGCCACTTCCGGCCCAATAACAGGCCGCCATCCTGTGCGCTCCATCACCCTAGAAGAATCAGTAATAAAAATCGGAATATCCCCCGCGCGTTCCTCCAAAACAGGATTAATTGAAATCGATTTCCCGGTAATCTTTTGGCACAAATCAGTTGTCTCAACCAAAGAAAGACTGTTGCTCAAACCGCCGCCAACATTAAAAACTTCGCCGTCAAATTCAGCAAAATGTTCTAACTGATAATTAACTAACCTCAACAAATCTTCAACGTGCAGCAAATCTCTAACTTGCTTCCCGCTGCCGCCAAAACCGATATAATTCAGCGGCTTTTGAAAATAGTGAGCCGCCACCCACAAACCGCAAACTCCCTGATCGACTTTACCCATTTGCCAAGCACCGGTAATTAACCCGCAGCGGTTAATAATTGCGGGTACATTGTATGCTTCCCTGTATTCCTCAATCAGCAATTCCGAAGCTAATTTAGTTGCTCCGTAAAGCGAACGGTGTCCTTTTAATGGGAAGTCTTCTGATATGCCCAACTCGGATATGCCGGGTAAAGTTTGCTCGGGGGCGATCGCAAATCTATTCGGCAACTCTAACAGCTTAACCGATTTGACACTGGCGATCGGATAAACCCGACTCGTAGATAAAAACAGCAAACTCGCACCCGTTTGTCTCGCCAACTCCAAAACATTCACAGTGCCCAGTAAATTCGTCTGCAAAACGTACTGAGGCGAACTAAAACCAGCCAGCACAGAAGGTTCTGCAGCACAATCTATAATGCAGTCAGCATTCAGTGCAACTGGATCTAAATCTGCCGCTGTGCGAATATCCCCGTAAACAAACTGAATACCGCAACTTTTAAGCCGAGGCAGATTCAATTCCGAACCCCGCCGACGCAGGTTATCCAAACAAATTATTTGCCATTCCGGGTTCAGTTTCTTTAGGCCAATTGCCAAACAACTGCCGATGAAACCCGCCCCGCCCACAATTAAAATTCTCTCAGGCATTGACTCAACTTTATTCGCGGATTACCGCATCATACTGCAGGTGAATTTTGACAGCTATTCTGGTTCAATTCCCAAAGCTCGCAACTGATTTGCTAAACTTTCAGCTTGTGCTTGGGCTTGTGCAGCTTGTGCTCGGGCTTGTGCAGCTTGTGCTTGGGCTTGCAGTGCAGCTTCCTCTGGTGTAGCAACTAACTCACCATCGGGGGTAAAATAGCGCAATTTCCCATCATGAATTCCTAGATATAATTCCAGCACCTCACTCCACAATCTGCCAAATTCATTGGCAACAATTGCTTGGTATTCTTGACCGATTAACCGAAAACCGCTAAATTCTAAATCTTCAGGGTCGAACCAAAAGTATTCGGGAGTTCTAAACCGATTCTGATATAATATCTTTTTTTCACTGCGATCGACTCCGGCGGTAGAAGTAGAAAGCAGTTCTATAATTAAATCGGGGTATTTACCGTCTTCTTCCCAAACTACCCAGGAACGGCGCGGGCGTTTTTCAGTGTTGGTAATTAGAAAAAAATCGGGACCGCGAAAATCCCGATTCCGCAATTGTTGCTGGCTGTAGTAAACTGTCAGGTTTGCCCCGATAAAAAAATCGTTGCGCCCGCGCCAGTGCCATTCCAAACAGGCAACTAATAATGCTAATTGCAGATAATGGAGGGAACTTTCCATTTCCGGTTCGTCACTTTCAAGTTTACTGGTATCTGGCATCAATTTTGCCAGTTCTCGGGCTGTAAAAACCATGAGTTAATCCTCGCAATTTGTAGCTCCTCTCAGACTACAGATCTCTAATTTTTCTCAATTTGAAAAAAATGTGGTGTAATTGTTCACCATTATAATCGGGAAACTCAATTTTGCCAGAAATCTGCGAAGCTATTACGGAGCTGACATCTATGGAATTGTTTCATCTCGCGGGAATATGCCAGCTAGGACGATTGTTAACAGATCTCGCTCATTATCCCCGACCGGCACCTCAATATCGACGGCTGGGATGCCAAAATCATTAGTCATCATTCCTTTGCAGTCAGGACTTCACTCCTGGAATTTGGCAAAAAATCTAATTGCAAATCTGGTCTCTTTCTGCTGCGGTGATAATCGCCGCGTGAGAGATGTTTTTCCAGCCAAACATACAAGACTATAAACAAATACCGACTGCCCATCTCCTTAATTTTCAGCTTGGAAATACCAGCAGTCCGATTGTACCACCTCAGCGGAATCACGGTATAGGAAAAACCCCGAACAATTGATTTTAAAGGCAGTTCCACAGTTAAATTAAAGTGATGGCTCAAAATCGGCTGTACTCCCTCAATCACTTCTCTGCGGTAAATTTTAAAAGCATTGGTGACATCACTGTACCGCAAGCCGAAAATACTTTTGACAAACCAGTTTGCTAAGCGGTTAATTGCTAACTTGTGAATTGGATAATCAACCACAAAGCCGCCTTTGATAAAGCGGGAACCGAAAACGCAATCATATCCTTCTTGTAACTTGCGGTATCCTGCTACCAAATCTATCGGATCGTCGGAAGCATCTGCCATCACAATTGCCACAGCATCTCCGTCAAATTCGGTCAATCCCCGTCGCACCGCAAATCCGAAACCGTTGGGAGGTTGATTGTTGATGTATCTAACTGTGGGAAAAGTCTCTGACAACTCCTGGCAAATATCAATTGTTCGATCGACACTGTTGTCATTGACAATCAAAATTTCGTGCGGAATGCCTTCTAAATCGAGCGTCTGGGCGATCGCCCGCACAGTACCGTACAAACAGCCCTCCTCATTGTGGGCTGGTATAATCACCGAAATTTTCACTCCTCATCCTCCGCGCAACTGGACAAACTGGTTGTCAACAGGATTATACACCCAAGCTTTAATTTCGGTTTGGGCGATCGGCAAATTATTATCCGACAAATCAACAGCCCACCTTGCATTGTTGTACAACTCAGATTTTAAACTCTTAGCAATGTCGGGACTGTTCAAATTTACATAAGCGTTAGCAAAAAAAGATTGTTTATCGCCGACAGATAGCAGTACAATATTTGGTTGTTGCAAATTTCCTGGCAAAACCGCCCAACCGGAAGCCTTGACAGCAGCATTTTTCTTGACAGTCACTGATTTATCGCTGGTTTGAGGTTTGTCTAAATAACCGTAAACTTTCTCGGTATTAGAAATAAAATCTACATTTTTCGCGAAGTTTCTCCAACCTATTTTGTCGATAATTCCCGCGCCTTCTCTCACCAGCCAAGTTTTTTTGCTCAGCACCCTCAAACAGCTTTCCGGCGAATTATCAAAAAAATCAGACGGTTCCAGATAGTTGATTAACTGCAAACAATCTCGAGCGCCTTGTTTGTAAGGAAGTGCTAATCTAGTTTGGGCGATCGCCTGCTGGGAGTTAACAATCATTATCCCAATTAACAGCCCTGCTAACACCCGATAAACAAGTTTGTAGTTGCGCTTTAGCGCCGCATTCTTGCCTCTGGCAAACAATTGACCGAGCTGAACCACAGCAATTAACAGCAAAATCGAATTAGTCGTATATCTTGACGATCCGATCGCGTGAATTGCCCCAAATTCTGCCCTACCAGCCGTAATAAACAAAGAAGATAAAACCGAAAAATAACCTATTGACAGCCAAGGTAAAGCCTCACGATGCTCGGTAATCTTTCTCCCAAAGTGGAATTTCCAAAATAAGAAAGTTGCAAATATTAGCAATCCAACCAATGCTGAAATTCCAGGCGATCGCACAATTGGCGAACCCAGCAAACTTAAAAAGTAATCAATCACCACAAACGGCTTATTCAACAATGAAATAATACTTGCTTTGCGACTGGGATGATAATCAATTGAGTAAACAGCACAAGTTGTCGCAAACAGCAGCATCCATGCGATCGCTCTTTTTCGTTTCTGCGGTGCATTTCCCTCCAAGGCCACCACAGCCGGAATCGCAGCCACCCAAGACAGCAACCCTTGAGCGAGCGAAAAACTCGCAACAAAGCAGAATACAGCAGCAATAGAGATTCTAATATTAGGCAATAATTTGTGAGGTGAAACCAACGCATAAACCGCAGCTACAAAACACAAATTTACGAAAAACCACGCTAATTGAAATCCCCAAAGCCAGTTTTCGTGCTGAACTAGAGAGAAAACCAAAATACAAGTTAAAATATTAGCTAAATGCCACAAATCATCCCCAACATTCTTAACTTGCATCGAGGATAACTTGTACGTAGCCATAAAAGTTATCGCAGCCAAACCTATGCTGAGACACAACTGATAATTAATATTCCATCTGGAAGCAAAAGCCAACACTGCAATAATTATTTTCGGGAAAAGTATCCGGTGGTTGCTGTGCAAAGCCCAAAAATCGTTAAAAGTTACATTTCCCCGAGCTATTTTTTCAAAAAGGCTAGCTAACCTCCACTCGTCATCAACGGGAACGTTAACGCTAAAATTGGCTACAAATCCGATTAATAAGAGGACAGGAATTAGATATAAACTAAATAATAGGATTTTTTTCATTAATATCAAATCCGGTAGCGTCGGAATTGTAAAATCTAGTCATATCATGTCCGATCGATTAACCGTAATATCCCGGTAGGGGCGGGTTTTTGATATTGTCAATTATTCGCAGGTATTGTTGCTGAGGGGAGCCCCTACAAAAATCGCGATCGCTCGAACGAACATGATATCATCAGCTTTTCGACTGACAGTCAACCGTCAACGGTCAACCGTCAACCGTCAACTGTTCGCTACTTAATAGTCTTGAACGTATCCATTTTCCCAGTAAATCGGTTGATAAACATCTGCAAAACAGTCCGCTTGCCGATATTGATATTAGAACTCACGGCCATTCCCGACTGCAAATTCACCTCGACTTGATTGGGCTTGTCCTTGTTCAAAACAAACTTCTGATTTTTGAGCTTAATTTTGGTTTTGAAAGCGTAGTATTTCCGCAGTTCAGTAGGAGGCTCAGCATCGCTGCTAATCTCTTTCACTTCACCCTCGGCAGTACCAAACTCCAGCGCCGGGAAAGCTTCAACATTCACTTCCACAGGAACGCATTGGTATTTAGTCAAACCCAGTTTCTCTCTGTTAACTTCTTTCTCGGGACACACACAGCTTTTACCTTTTTCGCAGTCAATCTTTTCTCCGTCTAATTGTTTGCCGTGATACGGTTCCAATTTTTCCCGCTTCTGTTTCAAAGCATCCAATACCAGAGCCACATTGCTGTTTTCCAGGTAAACAACTGCTTCCAAACCGTTGTCGTCATCCAAAACCTTGAGCAGTTTTTCAGTTTGCTGCGCTTCGTAATAAGCTTCTTCACAGCGCAGCGGGCGCGGTTCGCCCGGTTTCACCACCGAATTAATAATGGATTGGCAGATCGGATCTTTCGCAATATCCAGCTTAGCATTCTCCTTCTTAGAAGGCTTCAAATCAAAGATTACCCCCGATACCGGAGCCTTCATCACTTGAGTGTCGCGGTTTTGTTGAGCCTTTTCTAGCTGAGCGTTCACCTCGGACAACTTTTTCAGGTTTTCCACTTTCAAGCGGCTTAGCTGAGAATCGCTGCTGGCAATTTGTTTCTCGTTTTCAGCAATTTTGGTATAAAGTTCTTTCGCCCAGGAATCCTTGGTGTTTTTCAACTGTTCTTCGGCGCGGCTGATTGACTCCTGAATGCGCGCTTGCTCTCCTTGCTGGCGCTGTATTTCAGCACTAATTTTTTGGATATCACCTTGACGGGCGTTAATTTCGCCTCGGCGCGTATTGATTTCACCCAAGCGCGTGTTAATTTCGCCCCTGCGAGAGTTGATTTCACCTTCGCGCTGCTTGATTTGATCTTGCTGTTTGAGAACGTCGCTTTGGCCTCTGAAAACATCTTGTTCTTGACGTTCTTTTTGGAGTTCAGCTATGGCTCCTTCCTCCACCAAGGGGCCGAGCCTGCCTAGAATGTTTTGATTCGACTTTAATACTTGTTGGGATTTGGCTAACTGTTCTTCGGCCAAATCTTTCTGAGCCAGGGCTGATTTTACTTGCTCTTGCGAAGAACTTAACTGCTGCTGAGCATAATTTAATTGGTTCTGGGCAAAACCCAATTGTTGCTGTGCGACGATCATTTGATCGCCCGCAGCTTTCTCAGCATCCTGAGCTTGCTTCAGTTGTTTTTCCAACTCCTGAACTTGCCCTTGGGCTGCGGCTACGCGAGACAGAAACTCCGATCGATAATTAACATAAAGTCCTTGCTGGGCTGCATCAAAATTTCCGCTGGCTCCCCGATTGAGGTACAGTTCGTCAATCAAAGCTTGCAGCACTTGGTTTTGTGCCGTGAGGCTCTGTCTGTCCTTGATTGTTGATTCTAGGTTAGAAGGAATAGGGCCTTGAATTTTGCCGCTGACAACATCTTCGTAAAATTTATTTTCCTTTTCCAGAGCTTCTTTAGTTTTCTGTATCGATGTTAAATCAGCACTGGGTGCAAGGGGGTTGAAAGTGAGCAGAGGCTGGTTTTTTTCCACACGATCGCCATTTTCAACGTGAAGTCTCACCACAGCGCCCGTAGCAGGTGCTTGGATGTCTCTAGCACCATCTTTGAGCTCCAATTGGCCGACAGCGGGGACAGCTTGCTCCACGCTAGCAAAATAAGCCCAAACTACAGCAGAAGTGGTCATCAGCATGATCATCCACAAAAACAAGTGCGACCAAATCGCTGGTTTTTCGAGAATGACTGGTTGCTCAGAAAGTATTAACGATTTCATAGCCATTTGTTAGTTCTCAGTTGTTAAGCGTTAGCGATCTGTTGTGAGTTGTTAGTAGATATCAGGTATTCGATGACTCTTGTTGTTGGAAGAGGCAGTAGTAACGCCCTTTAAGAGCCATTAATTCTTTATGAGTTCCCCGCTCGACTACAGAACCTTGATCCATCATAATAATTACATCAGCGTTTTGGATGGTAGTCAGGCGGTGAGTAATGAAAAACACCGTGCGGCCGGCGAAAGCTTCTGCTAAGTTATTGCAAACTTGGCGTTCGGAATGGTAGTCGAGGGCGCTTGTAGCTTCGTCCAAAATCAGCAGTTTCGGGTTTTGCAAAATCGTCCGGGCGATCGCCAAACGCTGTCTTTGACCCCCTGAAAGCGACGCACCCCGCTCTCCCACCACCGTATTGTATCCAGCAGGCAAGCCCATAATAAAATCGTGAGCTACCGCTAATTTTGCAGCTCGCACAATCTCATCCGTACTCGCATCGGGATTGCTCAGAGCAATATTTTCCTGCACAGTACAGTTAAACAGCAAAGTATCTTGCAGCACCACCCCAAGTTGGCTGCGGAGCGAGTACAGTTCCACCTTAGAAATGTCATAGCCGTCAACAAAAATCCGGCCCGACAGCGGCGGATAAAGACGCTGCAACAGCTTCATCGCCGTACTTTTACCGGAACCGCTTCCCCCCACAATTCCCACAAAACTGCCAGCGGGAAATTCCAAATTCACATTAGCCAATTGCAGTGGGCCGCTTTCTAGAAATCGGAAGGAAACCTCCTCATAGGTAACGTGCCCTTGAATTGCTGGCAGCGGGATATTGCTCCGGTCTTCATCGCTGGTTTCCGTCGGCGTATCGACCACATCCTTAAGCATGTCGATCGACATCGAGACTTCTTGGAAACTCTGCCACACGCTGACAAAACGCAGCAGCGAACCCGTCACGTTCCCGGAAATAATTCGGAAAGCAATCAACTGACCCAAAGTAATCTCATTTCCCAGTACCAAATAAGCTCCCACCCACAACTGAGCCAAGTTACCCACCTGGTTTAAAAAGCTGCTAACCGTACCTGCCGTAGTCCCCGTGATAATTGTTTTAAAACTGGCTGTAATGTATTTTGCGTAGCGGCTCGACCACTCCCAGCGGGATTTCAATTCAATATTTTGAGCCTTAACAGTTTGAATCCCGCTGACTACTTCCACTAAATAAGATTGAGAGTCAGCAAAACGCATATTTCTCTGTTTGATCAGGCGCAGCACCAGCGGATTGATTAGAACAATCATCAGTCCCAGTATCGGTACCACTGCCAAAGATACAAAGGTTAGCTGCACGCTGTAAGAGAGCATCACGGCGACGTAAACCACCGAAAATACCGCATCGAGAACCACTGTCAGAGCTGTACTCGTCATGAATTCCCGAATCTGGCCCATCATGCTGAATTTGTAGACCAAATCTCCGACGCGCCGGTTGTCAAAGTAATTTTGGGGAAGCCGGAGCAAGTGGTCGATTACTTCTGCACTCAATTTAACATCAATGCGGTTTGAGGTATCTATAAACAAAAAGGTACGCAAACCGTTGAGCAGTCCTTCAAACAGGGCAACACCTAACAGAAATGCCCCCAAAATATCCAAGGTGTCAATGCTGCGCTGACCTAAAACTTTATCAATAATTATTTGGCTGATTAATGGGTTGGCCAGACCGAATAACTGTACAAAAAACGAAGCGAGCAACACCTCAAAAAACACAGTCTTGTGTTCCATCAGCGCCGGCACAAACCACCAGAAGCTGAACTGCTCTTTTTGTTCGACTTGCGGAGCTTGCAGCAGCAGGACTTCTCCCTGTTCGCCCCAGATTTCTTTGAACTGAGGTATCCGCTTCCGCATCAGCCCCTTTTCGGGCGTGGCCATCACCAATTCTTGCTCGGTGATGCTGTAAATAATGGCAAAGCTATCTTGCCATTTAATCATTACGGGAGCTTTGATGCGGTTGATGGCTTCTGCTGGCACTTGCGCCAATTGAGGCGTCAGGCCGATGCTTTGAGCGATCGCCCCGCAGGCTTGCATGCTGATAGAACCAGCGGTTTTTAACTGATTTTCTAGAACTTTGCGGATGATATCTCGGCGAAATTTCAGGCCGAAATACTTGCTCAACATCTGGAAGCAAGCAAGCGGGGCCTCAATCTGCCCTTTAGCCCGGAAAACTGGGTATCTCGCCGCCGCCTCCTTTGGTTGACCTGTTGCGGGTTCTGGGGGACGGTCCGGGCCGGGTAGAACCTCGATCAATTTTCCGCCGGGCGGCGGCTGCCCCAAGCCTCCTGTATCTGTCGTGATATTTAATGGGTCTGTTTCGGGTTGGGGTTCTGGGGGTTCCCGGAAGCCGACCAATCGCGCGCCGAGGCGGCCTTCTACTTTTAAGGATTTGGCTGCGTTTTCCGCAGAGAAGCGGCTGCCGGTGGGAAAGTCGCCCAAGACGCCGCTGCTGACAAGCCAAACTCGATCGGCATCTAGCTCTTTGGCGAGGTCTTGAGTTTTTTTGTTGCCGTTTGGCACGTTGACAACTGTCGCATCTTGCCAAGCTTGCAGGGTGAGTTCCTTGAGATTGGAAGTGCCGTCGGCTTGGCGCTGCAATTCCAGGCTCAACAGTTCAAATACTTCGCTCAAGGAACAGTGTTCGCGAAACGCTTCTCCAAAGGTCGGCTGTTTTTCCAGTACACTCAGGAAATCTTCGGCAGGTAGGACGATCGCGATCACATCTGTAGAAGCGATCGCCGTTTCGCAGGGAACTCCCCTGACCAAGCCAGCCCAGCCTAGGATTTCCTTCGACTGCACCAAGCGCAAACTTACGTGGCGCTGCGAGCGCTGGTCAAAGCCCAGCAGCCGGGCCTGGCCTTGATAGATAATTGCCACCTGAGTCGGCATTTTTTCCCGTTCAAACAGGGGTTGCCCCGTCCGGTAGCCGAGGAGTTGGCATTTAGCCACCAAGGCTGACATAGCAGTCTCTGAGAGCCGGTCAAAGGGAGGTGTTTGAGCTAGGAAATCCTGAATCTGGGAGAGGGAAACAGCGGAAGAAGTCATCCGATTTTTGATTTTTGATTTTTGATTTTAGATTGAATCCACAGATGAATGCCGGAGGCTTTTTGTCAGGATGCTACGCTTTTTCAAGTCTCCACGGATAAATCCGGGGCCCCAGACGCAATTGCTTTCGGTCATGATATTGAAGACACGGAGGAGAGAGGCTGTAGCGGGCCTATTTTCGATATCTGTTCGGCGAGCCAGCTTTCAAAGAGTTCGTTAATCAAGTGCAGCCGCATCGATTCATCGAGCTGGGCCGGCATGAACTTTTCTAGTCGAATAATCACCATCCATTCTGCCAGAGGACGCGGCGTCCAGAGTTGATTTGGCTGGCTGACGGACAAAAGTTTGCTGATTGCCGGGTGGGGCTGCGATAGGGGTACTGGGCCCAACAAGCCGCCGGACTTGGACTCTGGCCCTTCGGAAAAGTCGCGAGCCACTTCGGCAAAGGTTTGTTCCCCTTCCAGGATGCGAAAGTAAAGTTCGTTTGCCAGTGCTGGATTTTTGGTGCGTATCAGGGAATAGACTACGTGGTCTAGGCTGGCTTTACGGGTTAAAAAATAATTATCTACTTTAGGTCTCCAAGTGGCTTGCTTAAATTTTTCGATCAGCAAGGGCCTCACTGCCATCTCTTGAAGTTCTTCTGCCGTCATGTTTTGGCCGCGCAGCCAAGCTTCTTTGGCTTCCGGGGCTGTCAGTTGGTGTTGTGCCAGAAAGTTCTCCACGGCGGATTGGCGTTCTTCGTCGCTGCAACTAAAGGATGCGATCGCTTGGTCTACTATTACACCCCGCAAGAATTGCGGCATCAACTGATACCGCTTCAGGAGCGATGGCATATCCTGAGCTTGCAGTAATTTATCGCCTATTTGAAAAAGTCCTGTCATTTTTTTTTCTCCAACTGACTTGCGCTTCCCCTTTTAATTTAGCTGTGGCAGGAAAAGAGCGACAACCACTAACCCCTCAATTCCCCGATGATAGCAGACCGTCAGCGGGCTAGCGCTATTGCCGTCTATTTCTTGACGATCTGCCTAGCGAGGGGTTCCCCGCGGGGCTCAGAATGGTAGCCAGATGCGAGAGTGGGAGAGCGGGCAAATCTTTACTTCTGCCATCTTCCTTGTTCCCTCAACATCCATCCGTTACATCCCGCAAACTGCGCTCGTTGCTTAACTGCCTTCTTCCTTCACTCTCGGAATAGTCTTTCAAAGAGTGTTCCGAGTTGGGTCGAGCAAGCGCGACTGTCGAGATATTTGGGGTTTGCCGCCATTTTTTGCTGAATTCGCTCGCGGTAGTGCTGGCGCATTTCTGGGTTGGTTCCCAGTGCTGTACTCAGCTCTAAATAAGAATTCTCGCTATCTGCTACCAGTTCCGGAAGTAGAAGTTCTTCGATCGCGGCGGCTGATTGTCGCGATCGAGTTGTTTGCCCTTTTCTTACCACTACAGGCAATCGGGCCAACAGCGGTTCTGCTAAGGAGCAGGCGCTGCTGTATGGATAGGAGTCTAAATATATATCAGCCAATTCCAGACATTTTATGCAATCTGCGCGAGATGGCAGCGCTTTAATCACAACTAAGCGCTTTTTGTCAATCCCAAATTCGGCAAAGAGCGATCGCATTTGTTGGTAAAAAGGCACTGTCGGATATTTTTCATTGCCGGAACGAAAGGGATACAAAACTAAAATAGAATTCGGTACGGCAGCAATAATTTTTGCCCAAGTTTCTCTCAATTCTGGGATAATTGTCAAAGATCGAGCGCCGGACATGAAAACTACAGATTCCTCAGTGGCTCCCCAACTGCTGCGAGTCGGTTCTACTCTGCCAGGTGTCGATCCCACAGTATAGCTCAAACAGACTCCCGACCCTTCTAAACTAATTAATTTTTCGCGATACTCTGCTGCTGCACCTGCGGGCAATGTCAAATCTCCAGCAATGAAATAATCGATATTGCGGATTCCGGTGGTGGCGGGGGTTAATGCACCGGTAGCTATTTGCACCCGCGCCAGTCGGTGCAGGCACAGCAGCGCGCTTGGTTGGGAAGTGTCGGTAGTATTGGTGCAGATGAGCAGAATATCTAAATCGCGCGATCGAATTTCTCGGACTTGATTTGACAAATCTTCTGACAGTTGCACCAGTTTGTCGGCGCAATTTTCGCAATATTTCCCCAGTCGCTCGTCTTGTACCTGGAAATAGTACACGATAATTTCAAATTTGCTTCTGTCTAAATATTCAAAACTCGGAATTGCTGCACGAGTCTCGGATTCATCACTAATTCGATCGAGCAAAAAGCCAACTCGGATTTTAGTTCTTTCAGGTTCTCTCTGAGGAAAATCCCATTCTGTTTGACAGCCGATATTTTTCAAATGAAATTCCAGAATATCAGCTCGATGAGTCAATATATTGAGCAGATTGACCTCGCTCAAATACAAAGCTTGAAAGCTAACATTTTTCGCAAAAAAAGCCGCCAAATAACGCCAAACTTCTGATTTGGGAAAACTGGCGATATTACCAGCAACGTACTCGATCAACTGCTGGAAATATTCAGAGTACCTTTCTACTTCCCAGTTTTCTTTAAAATAACCGGGAGACTGAAATATAAATTTCAAAAAATCGTCAAAAAACCACTGGGGAATCGCTGCATTGTTATACTCAAGTGGCAACTGATAAGCGTGGCGGTACAGCATCGCTGCCAGGAGATATTGCATCTTCTCGGCAATTTCCCCTCCTTCAGCAAGTCTCGATGATAACTGCTGGACAAAACGTTGTTCTTCCTCAGTTAAAGTTTCATTTTTTAGACCGCTATCTATTAGCAATTTATGAGCTTTACCCATGTCTTTCGAGTAAGCGCTTTCTAATTTTTTCGCTGGCAAATTCAGCCAGTATTCAGCTAGCTGTTGGCGGTGGGGGCGCAGCGCGAGAAGAGACTGTTTTGAGGAAAATTTATTGTATTGCTCGAGCAGCGGTGGCAATTCCGATAAACTCGGCTGGGTTCTCAATGCCAACTTTTGGCGGATTGTCTGCTTGATTTGTCGATCCAGGAAACTGTAATCAGGACTATTTAGTAGTTTTTTGTAAAATCTAACTACATCTTTATGATTTTCCCCAGCAGCGAAGTTTTTCCAAGTTTGTTGTTCGGGATGAATTCGCAGTGACGACAGTTTTTCGTCTACAAATCCGATGTGATAATTTCCCATGATTCGCCACCACATCTCTAAGTCTACATACTGAGATAATCCCGAATCAAATAATCCTATTTCGGTAAAGACTCGGGCGGCAATTAAGACGGTACTAGGTTCGCCAATTTTGTTGATGGGGTTGCTCAAGCAGTTAGTATCTGACAATAATTCTTTTCCTGGCTGAATAGATTTTAAATTCGACCAACTTTTATGCAAATCTTTAATTGATTGGGAAGCTTTCCGCAAAATTGGGTTAGATTCATCTTCAGCTATGGTGATGCCGCGCGGGGAGAAAACCATACCTATTTCTGGGTGTTTTTGGGCGAGTGCGACCATTTTTTCAATACATTCTGGTGCCAGCAAGTCGTCTTGAAACAGAAATTTAATGTATTGACCTTTTGCTTGGGATATGCAGAAGTTCCAGTTTTGCGATAAACCGTAGTTGCGGTGCAGTATAATGCGGAAATCGACTGAGGTTTCTGATTGGAATGATTGGGCGATCGCAATTGTGCTGTCTGTGGAGCCGTCATCGGATATAATCAGTTCTATATTAGGGTAGGTTTGGGCCAAAGCACTTTTAATTGTTTCCGCAATAAATGCTTCTCCGTTGTATGTCGGAATACAAATACTAACTAAAGGCGGTGCATTTTTTACTGTCGCTACCTGAGATGACTTTTTTCGTATTCCGCGCTCCAAGCTTTTGAAATTATCTGTAATTTCTGCAATATATTCGAGACGGTTTTTAATTTTCCTCCCGACAACTTGCGGAGTCAGTAAAGTCTTAATTTCCTCAGCAGCTATTCTTCCAACTTGCTGAGCTTCCCGGTAATTGTTGAAGACATGACGCATTAAATCAGCAGCGTGTTCTTTATCGGGTTCTGCCCACATATTACCTTTTTTGTAAGGTCCGCAATCTTTCTCAATTGGGATTAACTTATACTTGACTAAATAGCTGTTGCCAACATTCATAAATTCTGTATTTGATGAATAGCCGGTGGCAATTACGGGTTTGCCGTAAAACATGGCTTCAGCCATTGTTAAGCCGAATCCTTCGCAGCGGTGCAGGGATATATAACAGTCGCAATTGTAGAGCAAACCGTTAATTTCATCTTTGGACAAATACCCGTCTAGATGTTTGATGTTTGAATTATGTGCTATCGCTGAGTTTAAGGATGCTTGAGCCTCTGGGAATTTGTTTGCATTAGAAGATTTGACAATTAACAATACGCTGTCATCTTCGCCGAAAGCTTGTTTAAATGCTTGAATTACCGCTAAAGGATTTTTGCGCTCGATGCGGCTGGAAAAGTCGAAGACAAACAAAAAAATAAATTTATCTTTAGGTAAATTCAGTGCTTCTCTGTTCAGTAAAGTTACGGGGAGAGCAAGACTGGGCATGATTTTGATGACGGGAATTGGCGAGACTGCGGAAATTGCCTCGGCGCAATAGTTGCTGTAAGTCCATATTTCCTGAAAGTGATTAAATGCCGGCTGCCATTCTGGGGGAAATGCGGGCAGTTCCCAGGCCCAAAAGCCGATATTGTATTTGTTTTCAAAATAGCTGGAACCTGTATGTTTGATAAATGTTGCAACTTCATCGGCGTTGACTTGAATTAAGTTTACGGGATGGGGATTGTCTTGGCTAAAATTTTGATAGGTGGTGTCTTGTTTGCGGTGGGGACTGCGGGTAAAATTGTTGATGACGAAGGGAATGTTTGCGGCTTCTGCGGCTCTGATGTTGGCTCGAACACCTTCTCCTATGCCAAATTCGCCGCTGATGTAGCCGGCGATGTTCATTCCTAGATTGGGGTTCATAGTTTATAATGTATTCAGTAAATTGTTGTGTTTATTTTTTGGGAACAAGCAGAATTAATCTAGTGTCCAAATCGCGCTAAATGAGGGTATGGGTTGAGAATAAATTCTAATTGGGATCGCTATTTGCTAAGATACAGCAATCAGTGTAGGATGGGTGAATAAGATTAAATGAACCGCAGAGGGCGCAGAGGAAGAGAAAAGAGGGAAGAGAAAGAGTTGGCAACAGAAAATTTGGTGCTTGACAAATGTGCCGATCGCCATTGTATACTGTCATCGCAATGCTAACCTTCGGCTGGTTGTCTGTCGGCATGGGTTGGTCTGTTTTATTTTACGATCGACTAATCGGGAATTTTAGACAAAGTGATCGATCGCGTCAACCACGACCTCTTGAAGTTGCTTCCGCCGGATGCTAAAGTCATTGTTGAAATTGGCTGCGGTACGGGTGCGACGGGCCAAGAGTACAAGCAGATAAATCCTCACTGTCAGTATATTGGCATTGAATGCGATCGAGAAAAAGCTAAAATCGCAGTCGATCGCCTAAACTGGGTGACGGTAGCCGATATTGAAGAAATTGCCATCGAAAGTCTCGACATCCCTCCAGGAACCGTCGATTGCTTAATTTTTGGCGACTTGCTACCCTATCTCAAAAACCCTTGGGAAGTGCTCGAGCAGTACAGTGGTTTGCTGAATCCAGAGGGGCAAATTATCGCCAGAATCCCCAACGTTCAATACTGGCGGCGAATTGTCAATCTGCTGCGCGGACATTGGGAAAATCCCGACGGTAAGATGCAGCACTGGTTTACCCTAGAAACTATTAAATCACTATTTGCTCGAGCCGGATTGCAGGTTTATGAATTTCAAGGAAAGGGACACCAAACCGAAAATTTTGTCCGCTTCCAGGAATTGCTGCATCCAATGGTACAGGCTTTAGAGTTAACATCGAGCAGTTTTGCTACGGAAACAGGTGCTGAACATTATATCGCGCGATCGACCAAATCGACCGTACCTCCGCGCAGACTGCTGATTCAGACTATCATTATGGCTCCTACAGGGTGCGATCGCGTGCGAGTTTTGGAACCGGACAAATTTAGCGCTACAATTCCCGGTGTCCGCACCGTATCCGGCGTGAAAACAGCAGAATTAGTTCCGCCGCTGTCTGGAGAAGAAAAAGTCTTCATCTGGCAGCGGACAATCATGCAATATCCCGGCTATATTCCCCAACTCAAAGAACTCCTGCAACAAGGCTATTTAATAGTAGCTGAAATTGACGACAATCCCATCCGCCGCCGCGAATACGCCGACAATAATTACCTCAGCTATCGCGGCTGTCACTGCGTGCAAACTTCGACAGAACCGCTAGCAAAAATTTTGCGACAATACAATCCGAATGTTGCCGTCTTTCCCAATCAATTAGCCTATCTACCTCCGCCGCGAATTTACCCGGCAGAAGATACCGTCACCATCTTTTTTGGCGCGCTAAACCGCGAAAAAGATTGGCAGCCGATTATGGCAGCGCTCAATCGAGTTTTAATCGCACACAAGCACCGGATTCGAGTTAAAGTAATCCACGACCGCCGATTTTTTGAAGCCTTAAAAATACAGCAAAAAGAATTTGAACCATTTTGCAGTTACGAACAGTATCAAGAAATTATGTACAGTTGCGATATAGCTTTGCTGCCACTTGTTTCCAACCCGGTTAACGAAACGAAATCTGATTTAAAATTTATTGAATGTGCAGCGCGGGGAGTAGCGGTTTTGGCAAGTCCCACCGTGTACGAACATTCGATTGTCGAAGGTGAAACCGGATTGATTTATAGATATGAAAAAGAGTTTGAAACCAAACTAAATTCGCTGATATCTGACACTTCTCGGCGCCGGGAAATAGCCGCGAATGCTTACGAATGGGTGCGGGACAACCGCTTGCTGTGCGGGCACTACCGGCAGCGCCGAGATTGGTACTTGCAGATGCGGGACGAGTTGCCGCGTTTAAATGCTGAGCTGCGCGATCGCCTGCCGGAGTTATTTGGTGACTAAATGCGGTAAAATTTATAGGGTTATTGTGCGATCGTTCTGTTTTATTGTTTAATTTCTAATTGTTACTCCACACCAATGCGAATTCTATTCACTATTGCTCACTTTTACAATCCCAGTGGCGACGGGAAACACGCTTCCCAGCGAAACGATCCGCAACCGCGACTAAACGCTTTAACCGCTTCCGTGACATCGCTCCAAGCTTTGTACGGCAAATCTCAGTCCATGATTGACATTAGCGAATGTGCAACTATCCCAGCAAATCAATCTCAACAGCACGAAATTGACATTGTTGTTTGCACGACTCAAGGCTATCATCTGTTGCCTCAACTGCCTGTGCAGCCCAGATGTTTTATGCACCACGCTACAAAATGCGAACCGCTGCTATTGGGATTTGAGTGTCAAGCAGTTTTGCGAGCGTGTCTTAACAAATACGATTATTTCTGTTATTTGGAAGATGATTTAGTCCTGCACGATCCGTGGTTTTTTAGTAAATTAAAGTGGTTTACGCATCACGGGGGAAATGCGAATTTGCTGCAACCTAACCGCTATGAAATATCGCCTAAAGGCGCGGTTTTTAAAGCATATGTTGATGGTGATTTAGCAGACTCAGCAACCTCTCAGTTTCAAAATGTAGAGGAGCAGCGGCAGTTAATGGGAAAAATTATGGAACAAACAGTCGCTTTTGAGCGGGCGTTGAATCCTCATTCCGGCTGCTATTTTTTGAATGCGGAACAGATGGCACACTGGGCTAAGCAGTCTCATTTTTTGGATAGGGATACTAGCTTTATCGGCCCGCTGGAAAGTGCGGCGACTTTAGGAATTATGCGGACTTTTAGAGTTTACAAGTCAACTCCTGCTCATGCTAATTTTTTGGAGATTCAACATTTTGGCACGAGTTTTCTAAACTTGATTGGTAATAAGGTGAGGGTGCCGGAAGCAGGATGAGTTAAGATATTCAGGTAAGCTGCAATACTTGAGAGGTACCATGACCCCGGCAACCGAAAAGATTGTCCTTCCCTCTCCCTTCCCCGACCACACTCAACTGCCAGAGGAAGACGGCACTTTTGTGAAGAATTTTCAGGAGCATCCCCAGAGCATTATTTTGACTGATTCTATCGGGTCGGTATTGCAACGGCTTCATCCCGATGGGCAATATGCTATAGGGCAAGACTGTGGCATCTACTGGCGAGAAACTGACCCGCTTGAAAAGGGAGCAGAAGCTCCTGACTGGTTCTACGTGCCGAATGTGCCACCAACATTAGGAAATCAGATTCGTCGCTCTTACGTGCTGTGGCGGGAATTCATGGCTCCGATGATTGCTTTGGAGTTCGCATCGGGAGATGGTTCACAAGAGCGGGATACAACGCCGCTATCGTACTCAGAAGTCGAATCGGCGCCAAGACCTGGGAAGTTTTGGGTATATGAGCGGATCATGCGGATTCCGTTTTATGGCATTTATGAAATCAATAGTGGCAGGCTGGAGGTTTACAGCCTGAACAATGGGTTTTACCAGCAGTTGCTTCCGAACGATCGCGGTCATTATCCGATCGCGCCAATGGGCGTAGAATTAGGACTGTGGCAAGGCAGTTATCAAAACCAGACTATGCTGTGGCTGCGGTGGTGGGACAGCGAGGGCAATTTGCTGCTGACAGGTACAGAACGAGCTTCCTTAGCAGAGCAGGCTTTGAGTGCAGAAGCCCAAGCACGGCGGGATGCTATCCCTCGGTTGTTGGCAATGGGATTGAATACAGAGCAAGTGGCAGAAGCACTCGGTTTATCAGAAAAATGGGTTTAAAACCCCGCCCTTCTAGGACGGCTTTTCGCCGTAAATACGGGTCTGCAATATTTTGTTACACAGACCAAATGGATTAGTAAATCTGTAATGCTGTGCCTTTCTCTGCCCAATTGGGTCTACATTACTTGTAGACCAACTTACGACAGTTGACATACCAACAATAACATACCTAATGAAAGCAAGGTATAAGTACCGATTCTACCCAACCGACCAACAGAAGCAGAGCTTGGCTCAGCTATTTGGTTGCGTTCGGGTGGTCTGGAACGACGCTTTAGCTTTATGTAAAAGCAGTGAAAAGCTACCAAATTACAATCAGCTATCTGCATTGTTAACCAGCTCAAAAAAGGCAGAAGAGAGAGCTTGGTTGAACGAGGTATCATCCGTCCCATTGCAACAGTCTTTAAGGCATTTGGCATCGGCGTACAAAAACTTTTTCGATGCTCGCAGGGGAAAAAGGAAGGGTAAAAAAGTTGGGTTGCCTAAATTCAAGAAAAGGACTAACAAGCAATCTGCGGAGTTTGCTAAATCCGGGTTCTCTCTCAAAGAGAACGAAGTTTATTTAGCTAAAATCGGAGGCGTCAAACCGATTTGGAGCCGGGAGTTACCCGGAGATCCTACTTCGGTTACGGTAATCAAAGATTGCGGCAACCGCTACTTTCTAAGTTTTGTAGTCGAAATAAACCCAGTTAGGATTGAACCAAAAAACCAATCTATCGGTATCGACTTGGGTATCAAAACTTTTGCGGTTCTCAGTGACGGAACGCAAGTTAAGGGGCCGGACTACTTAAAGCCAGACCACAAGATTAGAAAATTGCAACGCAAGTTAGCACGCCAACAAAAAGATTCAAGTCGCCGGAACAAAACGCGAATCCGTATCGCCAAGCAACACAACAAGATTACCGACAAGCGGACTGACTTTCTGCACAAACTGTCAACTAAAATAGTCAGCGAAAACCAAACTGTAATTTTAGAAGATTTGCATGTGTCGGGAATGGTAAAAAATCGCCGTCTTGCCAGAGCAATTAGCTGGCAAGGCTGGTATGAATTTCGCACCCTAACAGAGGCTAAATGCGATAAGTACGGTCGGGATTTTAGGGTAATAGATAGGTGGGAGCCAACTAGCCAACTGTGTTCGGAATGCGGGTTTAAGTGGGGCAAACTTGATCTTTCAATTAGAAAACTAATTTGTCTCAATTGCGGTACGCACCACGATCGAGATGAGAACGCAGCCAAAAATATAGCCCAAGTCGGGATGGGATATCGCCACGACTTTAAACGGACGCAGAGAGAAGATAAGACTACTTGTAGCGCATCTCGATGAAGTGTCAAGAATCCCCGCGCCTTGGAGGGCAGGGGAGTATATCAACAGTAGAGGAAGTTAGCCAGCATTCACAATCTTAATGTTGGTTTTTATTAATCAGAAGTCAAAACATCGCCGATTTTAACTGTGCCACTGTTGATAATTTTGGCTAAAACTCCAGTTTGTGCGTGACCGAATTCCTTTTGCAGTAAACTGAGTAGGGAAATATCCCGATCGCCTGTTTCTGGATTCACTTCTATATTGACACAGCGACCGATTCGTGCTGTAACTTCTATGCGCGCCGTGCCTAATTGAAACTGTTTTCCGATCAACTCAAATTCTGACCAAGCTGCCATACCGTCTAGCACAATGTTCGGGCGAAATCGGCCCACGTCAATGTTTTGAACAGCAATTTCTGTTAATTGGTCTAATGTGGCTTGACTGAGTAAAGAAATGTGTACGGGTTCTCGATCGGGATAGCGAGTTTCGCCGCTGCTGTCGCCGACTAAGTGCAAAGGTGCAAACTGCGGGTGTCTCGCTTCTTTTGTGGGTTCAATTGCGGCTAGATATTCTGTGAAAAAAGTGCCGATGCGATCGCGCCCCGCTGCTGTGTTTGTTTCTGCTGATAACACTGCAACTCCTTGACGCTGGACTGTTAAAACGGCCGTTTCCGGTTGATAATGACATTCTAAAGCTGCTAACAGAGGCCAATCATTTTGGACGGCAAAATGTTTTTTGCTCATCCAAGGGACATTTTGGGCGGGCATCTTTGCAGCTTCAATATTATCTGCAAACATTAAGGCAAAAGCTCGATCGCCCTTAATTCCGTGTCCTGCTGTTAAAGCAAACTCCGACATCTCTTGCGGTGTCAGCCCTTTAATTGGATAAGTGAATAACTGTTTTACGGTTGCTAATGTCATAAAAATTTCCGAAGTTACTACAATTTTAACTCTCACTCTTGTCCCCCCTTAGTAAGGGTGGCTAGGGGGGTCGAAGCTATTTCAAAAACATTAATAAAATTGCTCTAAAAACCGGATTAAGCTAGCAATTCATAGCGGCGGATATCTGGAGGTCCAACAGCTAAACCGTCTAATTTCTGCACGGCGTCTTGAATGTGAGTAGAACCGAGATGTTGTTCGAGCAAATCTGCACTTTCCCACTCTTCAACAAACGTAAAATCTGTGGGATCGGCTTGATTTTGCAGGAGTTCGTATGTGATGCAGCCTTGTTCTCGGCGAGTTGGTTCTATAATGCTCAGCAGCAGAGATTTAAGTTCTGCTACTTTGTCGGGAAAGGCAGCGAGGCGGGCGACTACTCGCAAGGTTGTTTTGGACATAGGACAAAAAAGTCACAGATAGGACGATCGAATTTACCGGTTTTTATTTGGCAGACTCAGCAAAACACGATTTTACTTAAAATAGCCCACACAGGTCGATCGGTCAACGGCAGTAAAATCAGTCCCCGACGCGATCGTATCTCAGAAACCCGGTTTTTTCCCAAATTCTTCGTTAGTAACCGCAGAGCGTCGTAGAAACCCGGTTTTTTGATATATTTTGGCAAATACCGGAGGAAATCAATCTTTGGGATAAAACCGCTTGTTTTCTGTAGAATATTCCCAGGCGAGATCCTCTGGGTCTTTTTCCCGGCTCCACTGAGCAAACTCCGGCTTAAGTTTCCACTTGCCGATCGTAGTTGCGTGAACTTTGAACCTGCGGGATAGTTCCGTTTGGGTAAAAGAGATTTTTGGTTTTTCAGGAGTCTTGGTTTGAGCAATGGGGAATAAAATTGGTTTTTTATCTTGTGCTTTTTCCCCATTTGTGGGAGGCTCTTGAACAGCTATTGTCGCATTAGGTGTTTCGCTTTGATTGACAGGTGGAGCTATTTGAAAATAATACAAAATTCCGCCTTGTTCCGTCACCTCAAAATCCGCTGCAAATTCAAATGCCCGTTCGTCGAGATACTGTTGAACCTTTTCTCCGGGGAGTTTCGCATTCATCGCCAAATCCAAAGCCGTAACTCGTCCTTGATTTTCCTTGATCAACTTGTAGAAAACCGAGTCTAAATGAGCGAGTTTATGTTTTTGCTGCTGCTGGTAAAGCCTGCAAGCCCAAGCAACGCCCGCTGTGGTGGCGATCGCCCAAAACATCCTTCCCGACTCGAAACTGGCAACCGCCGTCAAGGAAATAGGCAAAAGCAGGGTAAGATATCCCCAAATGCTTCCCTTCTTTAGGTTATTGCTGTTTTTGACCATAGTTCCCAAACAGGTACGTAGTTTAGCTTAGTAGAGCGTGTCTGAATGCAGTCTAGTTTTTCGACAGTCGATATATCGATCGACCCGCTGACACACCCAAAAACGGATACTGTGCCGCGTACACTCGCCTTGTGGACGATCCCTAATTTTAGACCAAAGTTCCAGCTCCTTTGATTATATGTCGCAAGTTAATCGAAAATCGAAAATCGAAAATCGAGTGACGCACTCTACGACAAAATCCCACAATCTACTTTTTTTGCAACCGAGGATTCATGTACTTTTTTCGCAAACAGATTGCCATCCTGCTGATAGTTGTTGCTTGCTGTACGCTGACGGTTAGTTGCAGCGATAGCCGAGCTGTCCAGTGTACTAAATTTACTGAAATTGTCAACAAAGGCAACGCTCTAATTGATGTTGATAAAGACAGCAACGATGCTGCGACGACCGACCACTTAGCTAAAAATTTGAACCTGATAGCGAATGAACTTGAGGCTCTGCGAATAACAGATCCAACCCTCAAAGAAATTCAGAAGCCATCGGTTAAATCCTTCCAGGAAATTAGTCAAGCACTCGGCGACATCAGCAAAAGCCTGCAGGCTGGAAATCTCGCTTCTACAAGTATAGAAGGTCGAGAGCAAATCCAAACAGCTCAAGCAGATATTATTAGAGCCGGACAGCAGGCGAATCAAGCAGCCGCAAATCAAGACGCTTTGACTGGCAAACTGATTAATTATTGTAAGAGCGATCGCTAAAGGTTAAGAGTTTTGAGTTTTGAATGCGTGAGTTTTGAGTTTGAGGAAGGCATCGCTTTCATCTATAGCGGTATTCAAGGAAGGGAGGTACGCGCTATAGAATTCGGAGTCGGAGAAAGAAAAGGAAGCGCCGATGCCCGATGCCTGATGCCCTGTTTTACTGATGGCCGATGCCCGGGAACACCTAATTTACCTGAGAAAGGCTATAGCATCTACTAATTCCCCATTACCCATTACCAATTACCCAGTTTAGTGATGAATTTCTAGATTCAAAATATAGCGACCGAGTTGCACTTTCTCCGACCACAACTCGTATTCTAACCGCAAGTGTTCCGGTTCCGGCTTTCCTGTCAGCGTCAAGTTGCGGGTGAAGTTGCGGAGCCGCAACTGTTCTGGAGTCGCCAGCGATTCGCCCTGAAGCCAATAACGGCTCAGGCCGTACATTCCTCGTTCCCAGCAGTGGCGGTAACTGTATTTGCCGTTTCCTTGCATGGTCATAATGACTCGATAGGGCGAAACTTCTAGCCATAGCAAGCGGGGTTTTGTAGTTGGGGGCAAGATTGTAACTTGCTCGGCAGATTCGTCGGAGTCGTCGAAAAATTGGCGATCGATTATTGCTGGTTCGTGCAACAACAAGTGAAAGCGATCGCGGTCTTTTTGATAAAGCGTACCAGCGGTTTCAACAACTGACCACAACGGTAAATCTGTGGATACCAGCGATAAACTTACAGGCTTGCGGTGATGCGTCAGCATAAACAAAAGTGTAGGAGTTGTTGTGGATCGGGGCGTTTGAGATTTGAGATTTTAGGTTTGAGATTTTAGATTTTAGATTAGCAGGGTTCCAAATTCCGGAGCTTTTGCTTAAAAAAATGAAAAATCTACAACTGGCAATCGAAAATCGAAAATTGTTTAGTCACAATTCAATCATCTGGTCGATAACTGAGAGCGGGAGATGAAATCTCAGCAGATACACGGATAATATTTGTGAAATTAAGATGAAATTAAAGTGAAATCCGTGCCGTTGCGTCCGCACTCCCGTGTCGCCGACAAGTGACAGCGGAGTCTCCGGGCGAGTTTAATCAGCCTTTAAGTTAACCGGACACATTGGGAAAAAACCCGCAGCCCGTACAAAAGACGACTGACTTAGGACTGGGAAAAAGGTAGGATAGCTAACGCCATCCAATCCTAGTTTATCTCAATGCAAGCTGACATTATAACTACTACGCTTCTTGACAAAAGCCAAACTTTAAGCATTCAAAAACCTACATCGGGCTTGTCGCTGGTGGGGAGGATTCGAGTTCCGGGCGATAAGTCGATTTCTCACCGAGCTTTGATGTTGGGTGCGATCGCCCGAGGTGAAACGACAATTGAAGGACTACTCCTAGGGGAAGACCCCCGCAGCACGGCTAAATGTTTCTCGCTCTTGGGAGCCAAAGTTTCTGAACTCAATGCCGAACGGGTGACAGTCGCGGGTGTCGGAATTGGCGAGTTAGAGGAGCCTGTAGAAGTCTTGGACGCTGGCAATTCCGGCACGACGATGCGGCTGATGTTGGGAATTTTAGCCTCTCATCCGGGGCGTTTTTATGCGGTAACGGGTGACAGTTCTCTGCGATCGCGCCCCATGTCGCGCGTCATTAAACCGCTGCAACAAATGGGAGCGCAAATTTGGGGTAGAAAGAGCAATTCTTTAGCTCCTTTAGGGATACTCGGACAGCAGTTAAAACCGATTCACTACCATTCTCCGATCGCCTCGGCTCAAGTTAAATCTTGCATTTTGCTCGCCGGTTTGATGACCAGCGGAGAAACTACAGTCACAGAACCCGCTCTGTCGCGGGATCACAGCGAGCGGATGCTGCGGGCGTTTGGAGCCAAATTGAGCGTCGATCCAGAAACTTGTAGCGTGACAGTGACTGGGCCGACACAACTGCAAGGGCAGAATGTGATTGTACCGGGGGATATTAGTTCGGCGGCATTTTGGCTAGTTGCTGGGGCGATCGTCCCGGGTTCCGAGCTCGTAGTCGAAAATGTCGGCGTCAACCCAACTCGTACAGGCATTTTGGAAGCTTTGGAAATGATGGGCGCGGGCATTGAACTGCAAAATCAGCGAGAGGCCGCCGGAGAACCTGTAGCGGATATTTTGGTTCGCAGTTCCGGCCAATTGCGGGGATGCACCATTGCGGGCGACTTAATTCCCCGGCTGATTGACGAAATTCCGATTTTGGCAGTAGCAGCGGTATTTGCGTCCGGTACCACAATAATTCGAGATGCGGCCGAGTTGCGGGTCAAAGAGAGCGATCGGCTGGCCGTGACTGCTGCGGAACTCAACCGCATGGGAGCTCAAATTTCCGAATTACCCGACGGTTTAGAAATTACCGGGGGAACTCCTTTGACCGGCGCGGATGTTGACAGCTACACCGACCACAGAATAGCGATGAGTTTGGCGATCGCAGCCCTCAACGCCACAGGTATTACTAACATTCACCGGGCAGAAGCTGCTGCCATTTCCTACCCCGACTTTACCGCCACTTTGCAACAAGTTTGCCATCCAAATTGAGAGGGGGATAGTGGGAGAGGGGGAGAAGGGAGAGGGGGAGAGTGGGAGAGGGGGAGAGTGGGAGAGGGGGAGAGTGGGAGAGTGGGAGAGGGGGAGAGTGGGAGAGTGGGAGAGGGGGAAAAATCCTCTTTCTTCCTTCTTCCCTCTTCCCTCTTACTTCAACATCCGTTTAAGAATCTTTACCTACAACTTGTTCTTTTAAAGAATCAATTTCCGTTAACAACTCTTGGCGATCGGAAGCCTTGAGCAGATATCGATAAACAAACCAACCCGTATATCCCATGCCAATCAACTCAAAAATTGGAGCCACCAAAGGGACATCATTAAGAGCATCTAAAACTCCCAGCATTACCTTAATACTAATACCGCCTGCCAGGATTAAACCAACAGTTATGAGGGGCTTTTGGTAGTCAGCAAAAAAATTAGAGAGATAGGCTGGAAGTTCCGACAAAATTGTAATAACTTGGTCTTTAATATCTTGGAACTGGCTGGCCGTTGTTTCCGTGGTTGTCACTGCAGTCATGGCCCCGGGTTTGTCTTCCACCAGGTCTACTGTGACGACTTCAGTAACTGTTTGTGTCTCGTCCGAAAAGTTAGCTTGTGTCATTGGATACTTCCTCTGTTGTCAGGTAAAATTGCAGGCTGTGAATTGCTGCCAGTATAATTCTCCGGCAATTAGCACAGCATCCGCGCTGCAGGGACTAATTGATGAGACTAAGGCAGAGTTTCACAAATTGCAAGCACAAATAACGATATGACTTGATTGTAAACAATTGCCTCCGCTGCCAAATCGGTCTTTTGACTCATTTTTTCACTCGATCGAGGTCGATTTGATTCGGGCAAGGGCGTCCTTGTTCAAAGTCGGTGATATTGGCGATCGTAGTTTCGGCGATATTTTTCAAAGCTTCCTCAGTGAAAAAAGCTTGGTGTCCGGTAATCAAGACGTTGGGAAAAGTCAGCAAACGTTGAAAAACATCGTCTTGAATGACGTGATTTGACAAATTCTCAAAAAACAGATCCGTCTCTTGTTCGTAAACATCTAAACCGAGGTAGCCAATTATACCAGATTTCAGTCCTGTGGTAACAGCTTTAGTGTCAATCAACTGACCGCGGCTGGTATTGATCAGCATCATCCCCGGTTTCATTTGCCCGATCGCCTCTGCACCGATTAAATGGTAAGTTTCCGGTATCAGCGGACAGTGAAGGCTGACAATATCAGAGGCTGCGAACAGTTCCGGGAGTGCGACGTATTTCATCCCTAGGGCGAGGCAATCTGGGTTTTGGTAAACATCGTATCCCAGCAGACTGCACCCGAATCCGTGCAGAATTTGGGCAGTAATTGCGCCAATTCTGCCTGTTCCGACGATTCCCACCGTTTTGCCGTGGAGGTCAAAACCCAACAAGCCGTCTAGGGCGAAATTGCCTTCGCGGACGCGGTTGTAAGCCCGATGGATTCTGCGGTTGAGAGACAAAATCATAGCCACTGCGTGTTCGGCTACTGCGTAGGGAGAATAAGCCGGAACTCGCAGCAGAGTTAGATCTAAATCCCTCGCTGCTGCTAAATCGACGTGATTGAATCCGGCGGATCTCAGGGCCAGCAAGCGGACGCCATTTTGGGCAATGCCCAGCAGCGTTTTCGCGTCCAAGGAGTCGTTCACGAACGCGCAGACTGCCGGAAATCCAGCAGCCAAAACGCTGGTTTCCAAGTTCAGACGCGGTTCAAAAAAAACTAAATCGTGTTTGCCGCCGACATTCGCTGCTTCCAGAAATGTGCGATCGTAGGATTTGGTGCTGAATACGGCTACCTTCATGATTTTTGCCTGCAAACCCAGTAATAGTTGGAAATTCTTTCCAGAGATCAACTCTGAATTTTACTAGAACGCCGTTGCCCCAAACAACCAACTTTCCCTGAGAAATATTGAATTTCGTAACAACAGCCTCTCTGAAGAAACCAATTTTTAACTTGAGGCTAACTCCTGCTTATTTTTTTGAATCTAATTGCTTATACTGTAGTAAAGTGCGAGCGTTGATTGTTTATTTATTAGGAGAAAATCAGATGCCTAAACAAATAAAAACTCAAATTTATGAAATTTTAGAAAAATCTGAAATCGGCAATTTATACAGTTTAGCCGACGATATTGTTATAACTTGTTTGATTCTGATTAACGTCGCAGCTTTTATTGCTTCTACTTCACCCACCTTGTCCCAAGAACAAAAGTTGATTTTGGAAAATATTGAAATTGTTTCATCTTTAGTATTTACAATAGAATATCTTTTGAGGCTGTGGGTGTGTACAGTCGATAGCAGATACAGCCACCCGCTTTGGGGAAGATTGAGATACGGTATTACACCGCTAAGTCTGATCGATTTAATTTCAATCCTACCCTTTTACTCATTGCTGTTATTTCCTAATTTAAGCTTCGTTAATTTAATTCGCCTACTGCGCTTGTTGCGGTTGCTAAAAATGAGCCGTTATTCAGAGTCACTCAGAACTCTGGGAGCAGTATTGTATGCTAAAAAGGAGGAGTTAATTGCCACTGCCTTTGCAGTTTTTATTCTGTTAATATTTGCCTCTAGCGTCATGTATTTTGTTGAAAACGAGGCGCATCCAGAAACTTTTGCGAGCATCCCCGATGCAATGTGGTGGGGAGTTGTGACATTAACTACTGTCGGTTACGGTGATATTTATCCAATCACTCCTTTAGGGAAACTTTTAGGAGCAATATTAGCATTTTTGGGAATCGGAATTTTTGCGTTACCTGCGGGGCTGATTGCTGCGGGTTTTTCCGAGGAAGTCCAAAAGAGAAAGCAGGAAAAAGTGGCGGCAAATTTACAGCAATCTGCTAACGATCGATCGGTCAAAATGCTGGCAGAAATCGAGGTCGGGTTTCAACAAAACCAAAGCGCGATCGCGCTGCACATCGAAAGTTCATCCGAGTTGATGAAAATCTGTGTTTTAACGGCGAAAGAGAAGTTAGGAAATGATTTTCAAAATGAAGAAATTATTCGCGATTTAGCTATTCATTTTTATAATGAAGCAGTTCGCAAATTCGAGCTTTAATTACAGCTAGATATTCAGGACTAAGGCAAACAAATGGTTTGAGGCGCGAATTATAGCGGTAAGCCGATGGACATCGCACCCTACATAATTAGGTTCTGCGTTCAGGACTGGACTAATGACTGATGACTGATGACTGATGACTAATGACTAATGACTAATGGCTAATTACCAGTCTGGCGGCAAATTGTAATATTCAAGAGTCGATCGATCTTTTAGCAATTCTTGTGTTTCTCGATCGACCTGAATCTGACCGTCAGCCAAAACTAATGCCCTTTGAGTCGTTTTCCCGATCCAATTCAAATTGTGGGACGCGATCAAAAT
The DNA here is from genome assembly GCA_036704825.1 of Microcoleus sp. F8-C3. Classification (GTDB taxonomy): domain Bacteria; phylum Cyanobacteriota; class Cyanobacteriia; order Cyanobacteriales; family Microcoleaceae; genus Microcoleus. The sequence continues at coordinate 119,727 of JAUBSN010000009.1, forward strand.
TACCTCGATCGGCAATTGAGACAAAACCTCAGCCAAATGACGCCGCCACGACGGATCGAGTCCGTTAGTCGGCTCATCTAAGATTAAAATTGCCGGCTGTAATGCTAAAATTGCGGCCAAGGCTGCTAACCTTCTTTGACCTCCCGAAAGTTCGTGGGCCGAACGGTTGGCAAATTCTACTAAACCGAATTCGTCTAATAGGGCTAAAGCTCGATCGCGCGCCACTCTCGGAGGCACTCCGTAATTCTGCGGCCCGAACATTACATCCTCTAAAATAGTCGGCATAAATAGCTGGTCGTTAGCGTCTTGAAAGCAAAATCCAATCTGCTTGCGCGCCTGCGATAAAGTCGCCTCTTCCAGCTTTTTTCCCTGCACTCTAATCTCGCCGGATTGAGGCATTTTTAAGCCGATTAAGTTTTCGAGCAAAGTGCTTTTTCCAGCACCCGTTAAACCTAGTAGAGCAACTCTTTCTCCGGGTTGTAAGGTGAAGGAAATTCCTTGCAACACTGGTTTTTGCTGCGGATATCCGAATACTAAGTCTTGTACTTCAATTGTTGGCATCACTTTGAGATTAGTCAATTTTTATTTGCCTCGATTTTTGGATTAAGAGTTTTTAACCGCAGAGGGCGCAGAGATCGCAGAGAGGGGAGGGGAAGGGATTCTGCAAAAAGTTACCAGTTACGGTAAGAGGCTATTGTTAATCCGGCTGCGGTTACAATTGTGACTGTGAGCCAGAGTCGCTCTTTAGGTGTGGATTTTGAGTCGGCGGGCAAACTTCCTTGATAGCCGCGAATTAGCATGGCTGCGTGTACTCTTTCTGCCCGATCGAGACTTCGCAAATAAAGGGCTCCGATCATGGAAGCACTGGCGTAGCGCAGCCATCCTCCGGCGCCGGACAAGCCTCGGAGTTGGGCGGATATTTTCATGCGGTTGACTTCCGTCAGCAGGATTTCTAAGTATTGTCCCGCTAAAAGTACAATCTCTTGCAATCCTGCTGGTAGGGGCAATCCTTTGAGGGCTATTCCGAAACTGTGGGGCGGCAAAGTTAGCAGAAAACTGTTCATGATCAGCAGGCAAATTAGGGAACGCAGCAACAGAAAACTGGCGCGTTCCCAACCTTGGGGCAGCACTAATAAGGAGAGAAAAAGCAATTCTCCTCCCAACAGTTGCGCTAGGGTTCGCGCCGGAGCTCTGAGCCAAAACGACCAAAAAAGTGCGATCGCCCCATAAATTCCCAGCCACAGCCAAGCGCCTGTCTTCAGAAAACCCATGCCAATCACAATTGTGAGAGACACTCGCAATCGAAAAGGTATGGACAGTTTAGACATCTTTAGGTTTTACCACCAACTGAGCAATCCCAAAAGCCGCGCCGAAGCTGAAGGCAGACCCTAAAAGTCCAGCAATGCTGGTACCAATAGGCTGTTCTTCTAATCCTTTAACTGTGTAATCTGCTAAAGGAGTGGGATTTTCGATCGCCACAGCTTCTTTATCTTTAAAGCCGTATTTTTCGGCTACCGCTTCTAACCCGTCAGGCCAACTTGAAGCAAACAGCGAAAGCACCCCGGAAATTAATAAAACTCCGATTACTGGCACTACCCATTTCTGCAATTGCGGCTGTTCTCCCGGCAGTAAATCCGGCCGCACTTTGACGAGATAAGTTAAAACCCCACCTGTAATTACCCCTTCGCCAATCCCAATTAAAATATGTACGCCTACCATTGCTGGCAATGCGATATCAAGCCCTACTGTTCCAGAAATTGCCAATTGGATCGCCACACAAATCGAAGCAGCCACGACGCTAAGGGCTGCTGCAATCCCCGCAGCTAGTGGCAAACGGTTTCTGGAACCTCCCAACAGTCGCTGCAACGGCTGCAACAGCCACCAGCCCACCCAAATGCCAACTAGCCCCATGTTAAAAATATTGGCTCCCAAGGCGGTGATGCCCCCGTCGGCAAACAAGACGCTTTGAATTATAAAAACCGTGCTCATCGCTAAAGTTGCCGCCCAAGGGCTCCCCAAAACCACGGAAGCTAGCGTCCCTCCCAACAAGTGGCCGCTGGTACCGCCGGCGACGGGAAAGTTGATCATCTGGGCTGCAAACACGAAAGCTGTGGTTAAGCCCATGATTGGGGCTTGCCGCAGTCCAAGACTGGCGCGGGTTTGATTCAGGGCAACTGCGATTGCTGCTGCACTTGCTATGCCGGTGGCAATGGCTACTGGCGGTGAAAGAAAACCATCAGGTATGTGCATCGATCTATCCCAAACGAGAGAACTTCCAACCTTTTAGTCAACTATTTTTTACAAAAATTTACCATCCCCTATGGGGGTATTGGTGTCGGCGAGCGATTCTCTTCGAGGCTTCGCTAACGGGGGATTGGTGGCGGGCGATCGCTTATTCGATATAGATTAGCGCCTCACGGGCAGAATTTCGAGGATGAGAAATTTGATATTAAATAATCCTAAAGAATTATTTGGATAACCGATCGCGCGCACATTCAAACTTTTTGATAAGAATTATCAATGTTTGTTTGCAGATTCAACTTTAAAAGGTATTTACCATCAAGCTCAAGCAAGAATATTAAACAAATATAAAGAAAAAACCGAAAATCCCTAATTGGTTTTATGACCACTCTTGAAAATAACTTACATTAATTTTTTGACCGCAGCAGCACCTAAATTGCGCGATACCTCTACTGAAACGGCTATTGCGAGTAGCCCTACAGATCCTACTGTCCAAGCTGTACCTGTATCAGCAGGGAGCATCTCATATTTGTAAAAACACTTCTTCTTCCTGCTTCCTTCTTCCTCTTTCCTCTTTCCTCCTGACTCCTGACTCCTGATTCCTAACTCCAATTTCTAGATTGGCTGCTTTCATTGAGATGCTCCCTATCAGCAGCCCAGCAAACAGTTTAGGCGGTAGATGGAACACATCAGACAGCAGAAATTACGCCTGGCGTAAAACTAGATGAGTTAACTCTGAAAGTCTACGATCGCATCGATCGAAGTTGGCCAACTAGCCCTACGTTGAATCAAAATCTAGTCTATCGAGTCAGTACAAGTCAAGATGGGGCGATAGCGTTCCGCCCCGCAAGCTACGGCAATTTCGAGCCACTCAATCAACCAGTCAAGAATTACACCCCAGAAACTCCTTTGCCAAATCTGCTGAAATCTTCCGAAACTAGCAGCAGTAACAGTGCAGCACCAGTCGCTAAGTTTACTGTAGTGTTTGCTCCTACAGGAACCTTAGAAGTTAACCCCTAGCTCGCATACAACATCTCTCCGGTAAGGCGCGCCATCAGCACCTTAATTTTCATTTTTAACTTAAATATGATATTATAAACACCGCCCTCTCAGGCATTTTACCTCTAAAACCACAAATGAAAGAACTTGACGAGAAAAAAACCCAGGAACTGCTATGCACCATCATGGAATGGGAACTTGCAGGTGTCGTGCGCTATACCCACTATGCACTCATGGTGACAGGGCCAAACCGAATTCCCATCGTGCAGTTTTTTAAAGCACAAGCAACGGAATCTCTACTCCACGCCCAACAAGCAGGAGAAATTCTCACCGGTTTAGAGGGGCATCCCAGTCAGAAAATTGCTCCCATCGAAGAAACCTACAAACACTCGGTGAAAGACTTGTTAGAAGAAAGTTTAAATCACGAGAAAAAAGCCCTCAAAAAGTATAAATCTTTACTTGAAGTCGTGACAAACTCCAGCGTTTATTTGGAAGAATATGCCCGCAATCTAATTGGACAAGAAGAATTGCACCAAGTAGAATTGAAAAAAATGCTGCGGGATTATAGTTGATTTAATCATTAGTTAATTGTGATTGTAGCCGTTCTCAGAAAGATTCGCGGACGTAGTTTGGCACCGGCCTTCTTAGTTATTGTGGTTATATAATCTGTCAATTATACCTCATCTTTTTGAGAAAGGCTATAGTTATTGGTTATTGGTTATTTTAAATCACCGATGACGAATGCCCGATGCCCCTATGCCATGATTATAAAAAATGAATTTTAGTCAAGCCATACCAACTTTTGTAATTACTCTGCGGGAAGGCGTAGAAGCCGCCTTAGTAGTCGGAATTGTACTAGCTTGCCTCAAAAAAGCCGAGCAAACTCACCTCAATTATTGGGTTTATACAGGTGTAGCCGTCGGCATTGCTGCTAGCGGTTTTGTGGGTATTCTCTTCAATGGATTGCTGGCAGCACTATCAACATCAGAGCAGCCTTACGCACCAGTAATTAAACAGCTATTAGAGGGCGTTTTTGGCCTTGGGGCGATCGCAATGCTAAGCTGGATGCTAATTTGGATGACTCAGCAAGCGCGCTTTCTCAAAGCAGAAGTTGAAGGAGCAGTTACAGCAGCTTTGACAGAAAATAGCAATGCCGGCTGGGGCGTATTTGGCTTAATTTTTATTGCGGTACTGCGCGAAGGTTTTGAAACAGTTATCTTTGTCAGCGCTCAATTTCAACAAGGTTTGAGTCCCGCTTTGGGTGCTGTGGGTGGTTTGACTGGGGCGGCAATCATTGGCGCGCTACTGTTCAAGTGGGGTGTCAAAATTGATATCCGCCTGTTTTTCAAGTTTATGGGGATTTTGTTGCTGTTAATCGTGGCAGGTTTGGCAATCTCTGCACTCAAGCATTTTGACCAAGCCGCTGGCATTTTGTCGCAGATGAATAGCAAGTATGCAGCGATTTGTTTTTATTACGATCGCCTCGCACCACTCCACTCTTGTATTTTAGGGCCTATGGTGTGGAATGCAGCGGAGATTTTGCCCGATCGGCAATTTCCAGGAGTGCTTCTCAAAGCACTGTTTGGATATAGAGATCGACTTTATCTCGTCCAAGCAGCCGCTTACACAATATTCTTAACTACCATCGGCAGTCTTTATTTTCAAAAACTAGGCTCTAAGGCGAGTGTTCCCAACCAAAATACTCAGCCACCTCGATCGGAAACTCGCCCTCAGTAGGTATACAAGCTGTTTTTATCGGTTGTTTCGCTGATTCCCGTGCCAGCCAAAAATTATGTCCACTGGGAAAAAAAACGACCCAAAATTTTTAGGTTGGGGGATTGATTATTTGACTTTTATATCATAACATTTAATAATGTTAATCTTATTTACTTTTTCATAAATTGTTATATTTATATTATTTAATAATACCGTCAATCCCCCAAAAAAGCAAGACCTACCCGCTAAAAAAACACAAAAATTTTATTTGATAAGCAAAACTATAGCGGTTCGAGCGAAATATTCGCGGACGTAGTTGGGATGCGAGCCCAATACGTTTAGTGGTTATATAAGCTGTCAGTCATACCTCACCATGCTT
>JAUBSN010000010.1:0-41036 GCA_036704825.1 Microcoleus sp. F8-C3
GAATCTGTCTTGAGTACTCGTTCTGGTCAGATTCCTCCTTCTCTTCTGCCACGCTAACCCCGTGAACTTCTACGCAATATGTTTATTTATTACAGCGTTAAACAAGTTCGCAATCAGGATTTCCGAGGCCCGGATTTTTTCGCTGTGTTGGGTGTTGACGGCGATACTTCCCGACAAGGTTGGGTAGTTTGGGAAGAAAACGGACGTTACCCGGATGTCATTGTGGAACTGCTGTCGCCGTCAACGGCAAATCAGGATACAGGCAAAAAAAAGGATATTTACGAGCAGGTTTTTAGAACTCCTGATTACTTTGTTTTCGATCCTTTCGAGCCGAATTCTTTGCAAGGATGGCATTTAGATAATAATCAACGCTATCAGCCGTTAGTGCCCGACGAGCGGGGCTGGCTGTGGTGCGAAACCCTAGGTTTTTGGTTGGGGACTTGGGAAGGAATTGTCGATCGAGAAACAGCTACTTGGGTGCGTTTTTTCGATGAATCTGGCAATTTAGTTTTGTTGCCGGAGGAAGCCGCTCAACAACAAGCCGAAGCCGCTCAACAACAAGCGGAACAGGAACGCCAGCGCTCCTCGCGACTAGAGGCCAGATTGCGAGAATTGGGAGAAGATCCGAATGCTTTGAACCAGTAATCGCAAATCAGAAACCGGGTTTCTTATTAGATTTATCGTTACTAAACGCAAAATTATAAGAAACCGGGTTTCTAACCTCCCTCGCCCCGATATGTACTCCGTGAAACTATCCGAAGTGTTGATATAATGTCCGGTAAATTAACCAGAATACTTGTAGGGCGGGTTTCACCAAAAATCTTTGATTCACATCCACAATATCTATAAACCCGCCCGCCCTCAACAGGCGACTACACTGAATCAATGACTAAAAACTATCCCATCAAAAATGGCAAAGTTGCTATCTTGCTGCACGAGGGAATTCTCGGCGCTTTCGGGAAAACAGGTTTAGCATTTTTGCGCTACAGCGAAGCACAAATTGTAGCAGTAATAGACCGCCAATGTGCCGGAAAATCTTTGCCTGAATTAACGGGCATTCCTCAACAAGTACCGATAGTTGCTTCCGTTGCAGAAGCACTGCAATTTGCACCAGATATTCTGGTAATTGGTATCGCTCCTTCCGGCGGTGTTTTGCCTGCGGAATGACTGCCAGAAATTGATCGAGCGGTAGCAGCAGGTTTGTCAGTTGTCAACGGTTTGCACGCGAAACTAGCACCTTTGATAACAGTCCCGTTAACAGAAAATCAGTGGATTTGGGACGTGCGTCAGGAACCGGAAAAGATCGGGGCGATCGCCTCTGCTGCCGCCGCTAAATTAAGCTGCCTCCGCGTATTAACTGTCGGCACAGATATGAGCGTCGGCAAAATGTCAACCAGTTTAGAACTTAACCGCACTTGCTTGCAGCGGGGTTTGCATTCCAAATTTTTAGCAACCGGACAAACGGGTTTAACGATCGGAAATGACGGCATTCCTTTGGATGCAGTGCGAGTTGATTTCGCTGCCGGTGCAGTCGAAGAAATGGTGATAAAATGGGGTTCTGAATGCGATATTCTTCACGTAGAAGGGCAAGGTTCGCTATTGCATCCGGGTTCGACGGCGACTCTGCCGCTGTTGCGGGGTTCGCAGCCAACTCACTTAATTTTAGCCCACCGAGCGAGCCGGACAAACTAACATTCGCCATCAGCCTCACGTATCGATTCCCAGGTTATCAAAAGTGGTTTAATTGTACGAAATGGTGGCCGCTGCTGCGGGTGCTTTTGCAGGTGGAAAAGTGAGCGCGATCGCCCTCAACACTCATCACTTAAATGAGGCAGATGCGCTGTTAGCAATAGCTGAAGTTGAAGCAGAAACGGGATTGCCTTGTACCGATCCGGTAAGGTTTGGCGCGGAGGTTTTGTGGGAGGCGATCGACAGTTGATATGCTACAATTAACACCAACTAGCAAATAGCTACTGAAAACTATGACACAAAGCATTCAAGCAAAAACACTGACCCTGCACGATGTCAAAACAAAATTTAACTTCCAACTTTGTGAAGACGAGCAATTCTTCCGGGAGTGGATTGACGATTTACCAGAGATTACTGATGAAGAAAAGCGATATCTAGACAAAGTAAAGGCTGGCTATACTAACAGTGCCGACCACTCCATGATAGAAGATACCGTAAAAATGGTGGTACTTGCTCCATTGCTCTTTTTAGCAGATTTATACCTGAATCCCTTTCATCTAGAAGCAGAAAAATCGGTGGAAATTGTCACCGTGGATGAAGGTATACTTGTCAGAGGAAGTATTGATGTTCTGCTTTTAATTGAAGCTTTTTGGGTTGTTGCGATCGAAGCGAAGCGAGTACAATATTCCGTTGAATCTGGACTTCCTCAGTTACTATTTTATATGCTGAATGACCCCAGTCCAAAACAAGTAACCTTTGGGCTTCTGACAAATGGCAGCAGCTTTCGATTTATCAAAGTGACCAAACAAGGCACACCGCAGTATGCCGTGTCTAAACTTTTCGATATTGGGAGTCCAGGAAACGAACTTTACGAAGTCTTTCGCATTTTGAAGCGGCTAGCTGGTATAATTTCCCATTACAGCACTTCAACTTGAATACACAATATGGAACTAAATTCTGAAAATAACAATAAATTCAGTAAAGCTCACTTTGACTTTAAGAATTTGCCCCAACTCACCAACCCTTGGCGACAGCTAAATCTGCAAGGAGTAGCTTTAGGTTTGATTCGCTTGCCGGCTGGCGAGGGCTACACATTTACTCACAGCCACGCAGAACAAGAAGAAGTTTATATTGTAGTTGAAGGCAAAGGCCTGATGGTTGTAGATGGGGAACTATTGACACTTGAGGGCGGCGATATTGTGAGAGTTTCTCCCGCAGCAAAGAGAGCATTAAAAGCTGCTGAAAATACAGCCTTGTTTGTTATCTGTACTGGAGGATTGGCCGCAGGTTATCCCAAGCAACCCAACGCGCGCTATCTGATAGATGATGGAATTCCCGATTATGACGATGTTCCGCCTTGGTATGAGGGAAATCCCGAAATTGCCGAGAGAAATGCGCGGTTAAAAGAAAGGATGTTGAAAGCCCAAGCCAAACGAGACAGCAAACAGGAATCATCATGAATGAAAGTTCTTTTTCTTTACCGTCTGAATGCGTTATCCGCCCGGCCTGCGATCGAGACATCAAATCAATTAGAATGTTAGTGTGGAGCGCCAAACTCGATCCAACTCAGTTGCGCTGGGAACAATTCTGGGTCATCGAATGCGGTGGGAAATTGGCAGCTTGCGGACAGTTGCGGAACTTTGCGGGCGCGCAAGAATTGGGCAGTTTGGTGGTGGCGAAAGATTGGCGCGATCGAGGTTTGGGAAGCTACCTCACAAAATATTTAATTCAACAAGCTACAGAACCGCTATATTTAGAATGTTTGGGAAAGCGACTCGCATCATTTTATACTCGCTTTGGATTCGTAGAAGTTTCCGTACAAGAATTGCCGCAGTCGCTTAAATTCAAGTTCGGTTTGTCTCAATTAGCTAAAACTTTATTCAAAATTCCTGTAACAATTATGCAGTATCAAGCAGGTTGTCTGTAATTATGACTTTTATGAATTTAAGATTCTGAATTTATGAATGGATTTTAAGTTCGACCTGTTCAATAATTGGATAACAGGGTGCGATCGACCTGCATCGATCAAAAACTCCTACCGCCTCCTGATATCTGCATCAATCTCGATCGCCTAATTTCTATGCCTGAATAGGTAGGTACAAATCAACATCGCATGGGGAGGGCGGGTGAGTTGCCAAGTTTACTTGCTTGTATCACAGATCCGCTTGCGGGCCCCTAATGGCGCACAGGGTGTCAGAAACCGGGTTTTTATGGGTTTGGTGCATAAGTTACAGACTGGATATTTATGGATATTCCGGATTGGGCTATGGAGACTGCGTAAGTTCATAATTCACTGTTCGCGGTAGTCCAGTTGGCTAAATTGGCACAGCTACAAGCGTTATATGTAGGTAAAAACCTTTGCAAAATCGTTGCTTGTGGCTTTACCAGTGTCCTGTGCCAGTACCGGACTCGGAAAGTGGACTGGCGATCGCACCAAAGATATTGGACTCCTGGCAAATTAGTAAGTGTAAAGCAAGTGAGTCACAACCCAATCAAAACATAAAACCCAAAAATAAAACATCTTCACAGCAGCAGTAATGCGGAATCAGCAAATCTCTAATGTAGCTAACAACATCTACCCGTCAGGCAAATCCCACCAACTGCTAAACTATGAAATCCTTAATTCAATACCTCGGAATTACTGGATTTAGACTCCCTGCAACCGCTTCTCAAATCCCCTCAACCTTTCAAAAATTCTTTGCCTTTTATCCCGATAGAACGACGAAGGTAAGAAGAATGAAATATTAGGGGAATCAATCAATCTCAACCGAGGAAATGCAGCCTCTCAAATAGCACAAACAGACAATTACACATCCATATATTTGAAAACAACAGGAGTAAATATCATGTTCAACGTAGTAAAAGCTTTCGGTTCTATTTTTTCTCCTCACAACTACAGCACAGCCAACAATATGTTAATCGACAACTACATCAACACCAATTTCCACTATTTCAACGAAGAAGCAGTCGTCGATGAATCGATTTACCCGAATCAAACAGGTCGCGTCCGCTTCCAAGGTAGCTGGTGGCCCGCACGGTGCGATCGCCAAATCACCCTCACACCGGGAGACACGGTTTTTGTCATCGGCGTTGACAACATCACTCTGTTAGTTTCCCTCGCTCCTGCAAACTAAATCAGAGCATCAACAACCAGGAAATGCAACCTTTCAAATAGCATCAACAGGCGATTAAACTTCGATATATTTTAACACAAAAGGAGTCTGTAAAATGTTTAAGGTAGTAAAAGCTTTCGGTTCTATTTTTTCTCCTCACAACTACAGCACAGCCAACAATATGTTAATCGACAACTACATCAACACCAATTTCCACTATTTTAACGAAGAAGCAGTGGTTGATGAATCGATTTACCCGAATCAAACAGGTCGCGTCCGCTTTCAAGGTAGCTGGTGGCCTGCACGGTGCGATCGCCAAATCACCCTAACACCGGGAGACACGGTTTATGTCATCGGCGTTGACAATATCACTCTGTTAGTTTCTCTCGCTCCTGCAGACTAAACTAGAAAGTAATCTCAACTTTTTCACTGTCAGAACCCCGACTTCTTGAATAAGTCGGGGTTCTGACTATTCTGTTTTTTAGTGGCAATTTGGCGATCGCTTCCACTCAACACCTGACGCAAGAGAGCAATATCTGCCTCTGTTTATTTGCCAGTAGAAATATGGCCGCTCGCGCTACAATAAAATGGCTTTTTTGAGAGCTTGTTTGTTGGGGCGATCGCCGAGTTGAGATTCGCTAGTTTCTCGGGTGACTGCTGCTTTTTCTGATGCCTTAGCCGGCGGTAGCGGTTCGAGCAGTTTGGCTTGAGCTTGCTGAATTGAAGGGTAATTTTCAGCCCAGGATGAAATCGCTTCTGAAAGGACATCGCTTTCATCTGATAAGGGTTCAATTAGCTGGGCTAGGTCGGTTAACTGTTCGGCCCCGAAGAGCGATCGCTGCTGAGTTAAGAGTTCGATAAATGAGTCGATATTTTGTTCGGGGAGTGACATCGATTCCCGTTGGATTTTGTTAATTGTTTGGCGAACAAATTCGAGAGACAAATCTAATAATTGCGCGATCGTCTCTAAATTTATCCCCAACCCGATCGTGCGACGAATGGCTTCTAACTTCGCCTGCCGCTCACCTTGTTCGAGTCCTTCTTCTAAGCCTTCTTGCTTGACTTCCTGGTAAAATCTAGTTTGTCTGAGTTCGCTTAAATTCAACATGGCGGCAATTTCCTCGCGGCTTTTCTGGGGGAGTTTGTAGACGATAATTGTTTCGATGAGGTTAATTAAATCGCGTAGAACGGTTGGATCGGACAACTGTTGTCGGGCCATTGCGATCGACTGCCGTGCTTGTTCTGCTGCTGTCTCTGCTGGCTCGATTACCAGTTTAACAACTTTGACTCCCAGCGAGCTATCTGCGGCTTCTGGCAATTCATCGAGGTAAATCCGTTGGACGCGCTGACTGGTTAAGAGTTCCTGAAATTGCAGCATCTGTTCGTGTTCGATGCGACGATTGGGATAGATGACAACCACCCGCCAAGGATTGAGGGGTTTGTATTGTCGCAGGTAGAGAAAGAGTTCGCCGAAGATGCGGTAGTACAAGTCGGCATCGGGTTGAAACTGAACTTCAGCTAAGTAAAATGGTTTTTCAGGTTCTTCGGTTTTGGGGAGAAATAACCCGTCGATGCGGAATGCGAGTTGTTTGATTTCGCGGGAAGTGAATTCATAGGCGGTGGCTTCGTCTGGAGGGCGATCGATCAGTTCAAAGAAGAAGCTGGGAAATTCCTGAAACAGGCTGTAGAAAATGGTGTCTGTTTTCATGAGTTGTCGATGCGAATCGAAGATGGGTACTATACCATGCCAAGATTGGTAAATGCGATCGCTCGATAGTTTGAGTAGCGATCGCATCCACTCTTTTTTCAGATTTTCGCTTGTCGATTTCGGCGATCGGCAACGACAATTTTTTCTCAATCTCCTCGTTTAGCATTTAACTTTTATCTATTTCACTCTCCTCATCTTTCTGCAACGCAGCCAAGATTTGAAAGCACAGCTTGAGCATAAACAGCAGAAATCCTGCTTGAGGATTGAGCCAGGTGGCAACACCCACTACGGTAAACTCGATTACTTTGAGCCATTTCTTTTTGTTGGATTTAGACATTAGAATCACCTTTTTTTAATGCTTAAATCCATTGGAACAATTAGAATTGAGAGTTATTTAAACTGACTTGACTGACTTAGGCTGATTTAACCTGACTTAGGCTGGCTTCGGGCAAAAAAAGTAGCTAAACTATCTGTGTACCCTTTGCTCGTTTGCTCGTAATGCCCTTTCCTCATGACTTCTTGACCGAAATCGCTCGCACGAAAAAGCTGACTGACCTAGAGATAGCTGTTTTTTTGCTGCTATTTGGTCAAGATAAAAATAAGGTGCAAATTGCCATTGAGCTTGATACAACTGAAAGCGTTGTTAGTACGCGGCTAACAGGGGTTTACAAAAAGTTTGGAATCAACGATCCGGGCCCTGTTAAAGAAAGGGAGTTACGGCGCTATTTAGAGGAGCGGCAGAAACGTAAACCAGCGAGTTCACTGTCAAATCTGCCTGCGGAGAGCGTCAAAGATCCTGTTGATGCGTTGGTTCAGCAGGTACGATCGCGCCTCCACGATCACATCCAACGCTTACATGGCACGATGCCACTTTGGAGTGTCGATCGTTGCGTGCAGTTGGGTGACGTGTTTGTGGATGTCAATATTCTGGAGGAACTCAGTAGTAGTCGTAAATCCGAATTGGATGACTTGTGGCAGGACTTCAGCCAAAATCCCAGCTACCGCAGTTTGGATCGCATTGGTTTGGGCAAAGAGCTCACACGGGTATCAGGTTTAGAGGTGCTGGCAAAGAATGCGAACCTGATGGTAGTGGGCAAACCGGGTTCGGGAAAGACTACGTATTTGCAGCGAGTGGTGATGGAGTGCAACGCAGGTAATTTACAAGCGCACCGGATTCCGGTTTTGATTAAACTGCGAGATTTTGTCGAGGATGGGCGTGAGGTTGCCTATTCGCTAGAGCGTTATCTAGAGGGACGCTGGCGGTTATCGGATGCCGAAACTCAATTGGCGTTAGATCGAGGTCGGGCGCTGGTGCTGCTGGATGGGTTGGATGAGGTGACGGGAGAAGATGGGAAGAACATCGCCAAGGAAATCAAGCGGTTTGCTCGCACTTATCCGCAGGTGCAGGTAATTGTGACCTGTCGAACGCAGAGTCAGGAATCGCGGTTTGAGCGGTTTGATTATGTGGAGGTGGCGGATTTTAATGAGTCGCAGGTGCGATCGTTTTCAGAACATTGGTTTAAGACGGTGATGCGGGATGAGTCAGGAGGATTGGCAAAAGCGCGAGAGTTTTTAGAACAACTATTTTTAGAGGCAAATAAGCCGATTCGGGAGTTAGCGATTACGCCGATTTTGCTGAGTTTGACTTGTGTGGTGTTTCACCAGACTGGGAAGTTTTACGCGAAGCGTTCCAAGCTTTATGAAGAAGGGTTGGAGTTATTGCTAGAGCAGTGGGACGAACGTAGGGGAATCGAGCGAGATGAAATTTATCGCGATTTGTCAGTCGAGCGAAAGCTAGAATTATTGAGCTTTCTGGCAGTGAAGAAGTTTGAAAAAGAGCAATATGTGCTATTTGAGCAGGCAGAAATTGAGGAGTATATTGCGGAGTTTTTGGGGATTGGGCAGCGGGATAGTCGATCGGTGTTGAAGGCGATGGAAGCGCAGCATGGATTGTTGATTGAGCGATCGCAAAAAATATGGTCTTTTTCGCATCTAACTTTTCAAGAATATTGTACGGCTTACTCCTTTGCAAAGATTCACAGTCGTGACTCACAAGACAAAGCAACATTGCAAGCACTAGCTCATCATGTTAATGAGAATCAATGGAAAGAAGTATTTTTTTTGACTACAGAAATGTTGGATGATGCCAGTATTCTAATATTGAACATGGAATCAGCAGTCCAAAAATTGAGCGCCGTTGGTAAACTTACGGCTTGGTTGAACTGGGCACATTCCTCAACAAATAAGGCAACAGGAAATTTTAAACCGGTTATAAAAAGATTAATAGCTATGTACATTGCTTGTCCATTGTATCCTGATTGTATCCATAATATGGCTCTGGACAAGTGTATGGATTACCTTTCAAGTTTGATAAAGAAGATAGAGCCTTCTGACGAAATAAATGAGGTATTGAGCAAGTTAGACACCCTATGTGGCAGCCGTTCTCGTCCTAACTATAAAGTTATTTATTTAGCTCAAGAACTTGTACCTATTATTCATCATTTAGAAGTTTTCAGTGCTGTTGATTTTGAAAAATTAACTATACAACTTCAGCTCTTAGAAATTCAAACTACCAAAAATGAGATAATTTATGACAAAGAATCATACAATGTACTTCAATCTTTTGTAGAGCGCGTTTTACAAGTATGGGCTGAAAGTTTAAGTCTTCAGCAAGAATGGGAATCAATGTTGAAAAGCGAAGCTGAGTTATGGAATTATCTATCTGCAAACGAAATGATAATAGCTTGTAAAGAAAGGGCAGTAAAAATATCGCTAAAAACATGGGAATCAGTTATTGAGAGAATGTTACTACCGATCGCCGAAATCGAAAAACGCAAACAGGAACAAGCAAAGTAGGGCAATTCGCTATAAATCCTGTGTTATCTAATTTCGGCAGGGTGTATTTGAATAAAGCGTGCCTTGAGTATGCTTAAATAAGTTTAGACACATACTAGCCATATTGAAACCAGTGAACTTTCAATCAGTCATTGCCACCTTAAACAAATTCTGGAGCGATCGAGGATGCCTGATCGCCCAATCCTACGACACAGAAAAAGGTGCAGGAACCATGAATCCCCACACCTTTCTCAGAGCAATCGGCCCCGAACCTTGGTCAGTCGCCTACATCGAACCCTGTCGCCGCCCCACCGACGGACGCTACGGCGAAAATCCCAACCGCTTCCAACATTACTATCAATATCAAGTTTTAATTAAACCCTCTCCTCCCAACATCCAAGACATCTATTTAGACTCCCTCAGAGCATTAGGAATTAGCCCAGAAGACCACGACATTCGCTTCGTAGAAGACAACTGGGAATCGCCCACCCTCGGAGCTTGGGGCGTCGGCTGGGAAGTCTGGCTCGATGGCATGGAAATCACCCAATTTACCTACTTTCAACAGTGCGGTAGCATTGACTGTCGCCCCGTCTCCATTGAAATTACCTACGGACTAGAACGCCTAGCAATGTATCTCCAAGAAGTCGATGCGATGACGAAAATTCAGTGGAAAGATGGCATCACTTACGGCGACGTTCACCTGCAAGGAGAAATAGAACAGTGTACTTATAACTTTGAAGCTTCCAATCCAGAATTGCTGTTTACTCTATTTGGATTGTACGAGCAAGAAGCCGAACAATTGACAAAAAAAGGATTGGTTTTGCCTAGTCTTGATTATGTGTTAAAATGTTCTCACACTTTCAATTTGCTCGACGCTAGAGGCGTGATTTCGGTAACGGAAAGAACTCGGTATATCACCAAAATTCGCAACTTGGCGCGGCGAGTTGCTCAGCTTTATTTGGAACAGCGCGAAAAGCTGGGTTTTCCTTTAGAAAAAGCTGTCAAAGTTTGAGCAGGAAGAATGGCACGACACGGATTCGGACACGGATACACGGATTAATTTAGCTGTTAGATTCCCGACTTGTTAAAGAAGTCGGGATCTGGGTATCCGGTTTTTTAGATTTTTAATTAATTCAATGCGTAATTCTTCAGAAAATAATACAGAAATAACTGCTCAACTGCGGCTTGAAGGTGTAAGCTTGAAAACACCGATCGCCTCCAGCTACTTATTGGACAATATCTCGTTTCAGGTACACAAGGGATCTCGCGTGGCAATTGTTGGCCCTTCAGGTGCGGGGAAAACAACGCTGTTGCGACTGCTAAACCGGCTCAGCAGTCCCACCAGCGGCTCGATTTATCTGGAAAATACAGAATATCGACAAATACCTGCGATCGAACTCCGCAAACAAATCACTCTCATCCTGCAAGAATCCAAGCTTTTGGGAATGTCGGTGCGAGAAGCATTGGCTTATCCTTTGAAGCTGCGGGGCGTGACTGCATCAAACATTGCAGAGAGAATTAGCGGGGCGATCGAACAACTGCACATACCCCAAGAATGGCTCGATCGCACCGAATTGCAGCTTTCCACAGGCCAAAAACAGCTCGTGGCGATCGCCCGCGGCATCATCCTGCAACCAAAAATCTTGCTTTTAGACGAGCCAACATCCGCCCTAGACGCCGGAAAAGCTGCCCACCTTTTGCAAGTATTGACACAGCTAACAAACGGCCAAACCACAATTGTAATGGTAAACCATCAATTAGAATTAGCCGAGCAATTTAGCACGCGAATTCTGCATTTACAGCGCGGAAAGCTCATCGAAGATTTGCCCTCCCATCAAATAAATTGGGCGCAACTGCGGCAAAATTTAATCCAAGCAGAAGCAGAAGCCCAACAAGAATGGTGAACCAACTAAAAAACATTTAGTTGGCATTTTGAAAACACTTAAAATTATTGTGGGGTGGGCAGGAGAACCCGCCCCAAAGATGCAGCGCAATCCGCGCCCTACAGAATCAATGAGCTCCCCCAGCACCCGCACCCGCTTTCACCTTTTTAAAACCCAAAATAGCAATCCCGCTTAACAGCAAAGCAATTCCCACAAAATAAAAACAATCATTAAAAGCCATTACATAAGCTTCGCGGCGGACAATATTATCAATTACCTTAATTGCCTGGTCTTTTGCCACGCTTAAATCAGCACCGCGACTCACAAAATACTGAGTCATTTGATTAATTCGCTCCTGCGTTGCCGGATCGTACAAAGAAACAGATTCCCCCAATCGATTCGAGTGAAATTGCTCGCGCTGCGTCACCAAAGTTGCTAGCGCCGCAATCCCCATCGAACCTCCCATATTTCGCATCATATTAAACAAACCAGAAGCCGAACCAGCCTCGTGTTTCTCCATACCAGCAGTGGCAATAGTTGACAGCGGCACCATAATTAAAGGCTGTCCCAATGCCCGGACTAATTGCGACCAACGCAACTGATCGATACCCGTTTCGTGAGTCATGCTGGCATTCATAAAACAACTCACCGCAAACAAACTCACACCGATGCCAATCATCAGCCGCATATCGATTCGCTGCATCAATTTCGGCACCACCGGCACGATGAATAACTGCGGCACGCCAGCCCACATAATCACCTCGCCAATTTGCATGGCATTGTACTGCTGAATCTGACCTAAATACAGGGGCAAAATGTACACCGAACCGTACAATCCCACCCCCAAGGAAATATTCACAATACTTGCTAAGCCGAAATTGCGACGAGTCAGCAAGCGCAAGTTAATAAACGGTTGTTTTCGAGTTAGTTCAATCCAGAAAAACGCGCTGAGAAATATTGCAGCAACTATGCTTAAACGCACAATAAAATCAGAACTAAACCAGTCCTTGCGGCTTCCTTCTTCTAAGACGACTTGCAGAGAACCCAAGCCGATCGCCATCGAGATAATTCCCCACCAGTCGCCCTCTTTTAGCAGTTCGAGTTTCAGCGGTGCGGGGGCGACGGCGTACCACACAGCAGCTAGCAGCAGCAGCCCTGGGATTAAATTTAAATAAAAGACATATTGCCAGCCGTAATTCTCAGTCAGCCACCCTCCCAATGTCGGCCCGATGGATGGTGCAAAAGTAGCTGTCAGTGCAAACATCGCCATACCGATTGGCTGCTTTTTGGGCGGCAAATTCGTCAGCAAAAATGCAAAAGCCATCGGAATTAAAATGCCGCCAGACAACCCCTGCAAAGCCCGAAATACAATCATTGAATTCAAATTCCACGCCCAAGCGCAGCACATGGAAAAAAAGATAAAGAAAGCGGCATTTACCAAGATGTAGCGACGAACCGAAAATACCTGCGACAGCCAACCTGTAATCGGAATTACTACAATTTCTGCGACTAGATAGGCGGTGGAAATCCAAGAACCTTCTTCTAAAGTTGCGCCTAAAGCTGCTTGAATATCTCTGAGAGATGCGTTGGTGATTTGGATGTCCAAAACTGCCATGAAAGCGCCGAGAATTGTTCCCATGACGCCGATCCAGGTTTTTAAGGGAACGCGATCACTCTGCTGTGGTATTGCACTTGTATTTGCCATTGGTTTAACCTCTGGTTGCGTAATTAATTTGGATATTTTAACCGCAGAGGGCGCAGAGGGCGCAGAGAAAGAGAAGAAAAGGGAGAAGTTTACAAGTTGTTGAGGATTGCTGGAGATACAGTCTGAGCTTAGCTTTGGGAATCTTGTTTAATTTTGGCATTTGTGATTTGACGCTAAATCCCTAGTGCGAAATTAAACCCATTTTTTGATACAGCGGTCGGACTAAGTTTTTTAAAGCTGGCAACTGTTTGGTAAAAATTATCGAGCCTAAAACACAAAGTATACCTCCAATGATGACTGTATTGGGAGCGCCGATATAATTTGCCAATCCGCCAGCAACTAAATTCCCAAAGGGTGTTACTCCAAAAAATGACATCGTGTATATGCTCATCACTCTGCCGCGTTTGTCGTCTTCAACGATTGTTTGCAAAAATGTGTTTCCTCCTGCAAATTGGATAATGAAACCAAACCCAACGAACAACATCATGATTAATGACAGCCACAAGAAGTGGGACAAACCAAAACCTATCAGTCCAAATCCCATAATTGCCGGTGAAATCGCAATCCATTTGCCGAGGCCAACTACACTTTTGCGCGAAATTAAATAAATCGCCCCCCCAAAGGCTCCAACTCCCGAAGCAGCCATCAAAAAGCCGAGAGTTTGGGCGTCGCCGTGCAGGATTTTGGTTGCAAAAATCGGGACTAATACTGTGTGCGACATTCCGGCAAAGCTGACTAATGATAATAGCAGTAAAATTGCTCGAATCGGGGGAAACCCGAAGGCATAAACGAATCCTTCTTTTAATCTTTGTAAGGGTTTGGTATTAGTTGCTGCAATTTTACGGGGTTTGATCTGCATCGCTAATAAGCCTGCAATTACAGCGAGGTAGCTGAGTCCGTCAATGAGAAAACAATAACTTGCGCCGACTGTCGCTATCAGCAAACCTGCCATTGCTGGGCCGATTAGTCGGGCTGCGTTGAACATCGAAGCATTAATGGCGATCGCATTTGCTAAATCTTCTTTCTTTTCTACGAGTTCGGGAACAAAAGCTTGCCGTGCGGGCGCGTCAAAGGCATTAATTGCGCCTTGAAAGAAACTCAGTACCAGGATCTGCCAAATGTTAACGACTCCTGTTAGCGCTAAAAATGCTAGGGCTAAGGATTGAACCATTGCTAATATTTGAGTGGCAATTATGACTCGGTGGCGGTTCCAGCGATCGATTAAAACTCCTGCAAAAGGCAGTAAAATTAATGTGGGGATTTGACTTGTAAATCCCACTAAGCCCAGCATCCAAGGTGAATTGCTCAAATTGTAGACGAGCCAAACAGTAGCGACTTGCGTCATCCAATTGCCAATCAGGGAGATTCCTTGTCCTGCAAAAAACAGGCGATAATTTCTCGATCGCAGCGCAGGAGGCAGTTTTATTGTTTTGATTTTTGCTAGTAGATTCATGCGACAGTACGGCTAGAGCAATCCTATTTGATTGGTAAACATTTTTTAGGGGTAGCGCCCCTGTACCTACCCCTAATTAGCGAAGGGCAACCATCGGGGGACTGCCCCTAGAATCATTATTACGAATCATTGAGAATTGCGATATGAGCCGGAGGTTCTATTTTACAACTCCCGAAAACCTGGATTTGAGTAGTGTTAAATTTTTCTACGCAAAAAAACGATCGCAACAGTTAAATTTTTCTGCTGCGATCGCTTGACTGACGAAAAATTATTTCCCCGAACTCAAACCCGAACTCTTCCCTCAACTAATGCTCAACAGCCAAGTACCCAGATAACGCAGCAAGGGAACGTCCCCAGGGGTGCGGATGCGGACGTTGAAATGGTACATTCCGCCCGGAGATGGGTTTCTGACGTTGGAGAGTACAACCTCAACATTGTTGCCGGCGGCAATTGGTTCTGCGGGATAAATTTCTATGAAACGATTTTCTTTGTCCCAAATTACTTCTTGCAATGGGATTGTTTTGTCTTTGACGCGCACTTTAATGTCTTTTTGGTCGAATTCGCCTTTGTAGTAGTCTGGATAGGATATGTTGAGTTGGGCGATCGCCAAACTTACTTTTTTGGCAGGAATTCGCAGCCGATATCTATCGCCACTCATCCCGGCTGTACCGTAATCCAAGCGATAGCTTAATTGGTTGGCGCGCTCGGGGCCGCCGAAAATTGTGAATCCTGGCATGGACTGGGCTAAACTGATGGCGGGCAACCCAGCCACCAAGCAACCTGTAACCGCTAGTGCTGAAAATAATCGTCGCATAACAACTCCTCTAATTAAACTCTTGGTCAACCTTCAATATCGATCGCCCGAAAGTTGCGATCGTGCCTACAATATATCGAATCTCTCAGCAATTTGATGAGGGCGAGCCGATTTGAGATTTGAGATTTGAGATGTGAGATTTGAGATTTACTCCCGTCTGCTTTGAGAATGAATCTGGGGGCTGGTTAGAACCCGAGGCTTGTCTGTGCCTCCATCCTAAGTCTGCGAAACGCTGAATCTGGGAACCTCGGAACCAATTGCTCGATCCTCAATTATTTTTTGCGTAATTTTGCGTAATACTCATAACTGACATTCAAACTACAGAAATAGCAGACAGAATATTATATCATAATCGGCTGCAAACTTAACTATTTAGCGAATTTGAATGTATAAGATAAGTTAAAGATACAGCTCGAATTTGGGCGATCGGCTTTAGTATCAACGAGAGAACTTTAGGGCAACGGCGACTCCCATGTAGAGCAAGGCATCGGGCGATTCAAAATCGCACTTCAAGAAACTTGCCGAGGCAGGTAAAGTCTCGTGTAGACGAGGTTTCAAACGCCATGTCTGTGTAGGCGCGGTTTCAACCGTCCTGGGAAAGCTTAAATAAGGAGAGTGTATGAAATTAGCGATCGCAAAAGAAATAGCAGCAGGCGAACGCCGGGTGGCTTTAGTACCCGACGCTGTAGCCCGATTGGTAAAACAAGGCGTAGAAGTTTGGGTGGAAGCCGGTGCGGGGGCAAAATCCTTTTTCTCGGATCTTGCTTACGAAGAAGCGGGAGCTCAGGTTGTCGCCGATACCGCGACGCTGTGGGGCGAAGCCGATGTCGTCGTGAAAATCGGGGAATTGCAAGAATCAGAAGTTCATCAACTCCGGGAAGGAGGTGTTTTCATCGGATTTTTGAATCCTCTGGGAAATCCGGCTTTAGTGCAGCGTTTGGCAGATCGCAACGTGACGGCATTCAGCATGGAAATGATCCCGCGCACCAGCCGAGCTCAAAGCATGGATGCGCTGTCATCTCAGGCTAACGTCGCCGGTTACAAAGCCGTACTGATCGCAGCCGCTGCTTTGCCGAAGTATTTTCCGATGCTGACAACGGCGGCGGGTACGATTCGCCCCGCGAAAGTATTGGTAATGGGTGCGGGCGTTGCTGGCTTGCAGGCGATCGCCACTGCGCGCCGTTTGGGCGCTGTCGTGGAAGCATTTGACATCCGCCCGGAAACAAAAGAACAAGTGCAAAGCTTGGGCGCTAAATTTCTTGATGTCGAACTCAAGGAAGAAACAGTAGCAGCAGGGGGCTATGCAAAAGAATTATCGGAAGCGGCTAAAGAATACAGCCGCCAAGTGCTCACCCAACACGTCAGCGCTTCCGATGCAGTGATTACAACTGCTCAAGTTCCCGGCAGAAAAGCACCTATTTTAGTTACTAGAGAAATGGTTTCTCAAATGAAGCCCGGATCGGTAATTGTTGACCTCGCGGCCGAACAAGGCGGCAATTGCGAATGCTCTGAAGCGGGGAAAGATGTTGAATGGAACGGCGTTAATGTCATCGGTCCGATTAATTTGCCCTCGTCGATGCCGATACACGCTAGCGAAACTTACTCGAAGAATATCTCGGCTTTAGTTCAGTTGATGCTGAAAGATAAGGAACTCAATTTGAATTTTGAAGACGATATCATTGCCGGTGCTTGCGTTGCCCGCGATGGTGAGATTAGCAACCAGCGAGTTCGCGATGCTTTGGCTGCAGAGGCTTCAGCAGTCAGTTAGATTCTATCGTTACAAGGCAAAGTCCGGCAAGGGTTGAAACCCCTGCCTCAAAGCTAAAGTCCTCGCTATGAGGACTGAAAAACTGATTAGTCCGATAGTCCGGCAAGGGTTGAAACCCCTGCCTCAAAGCTTAAGGAACGCAACAGGGGACTGGCGGGCGCAACCGGGAACGAGTTATTTCCAATTACCAATTACCAAGTGTTATGGCAGAAGGATTGATTGCAGGTTTGGTGGTGTTTACTCTAGCGTCGTTTGTGGGATTTGAAGTAATTAATAAAGTCCCGCCGACGCTGCACACACCTTTGATGTCGGGATCGAATGCGATTTCGGGAATTGCGGTTTTAGGTGCAATTCTGATTTCAGGCCAAGGCAATGTGACTGTTACTTCGATTTTGGGGACGATCGCGATCGCCCTGGCCACAATTAACGTTGTCGGCGGTTTCTTAGTAACCGATCGAATGCTGCAAATGTTCAAGAAAAAAGAGGTTAAAGCGTGAGCGATTTTCTGCCCAGCGGCATTCAACTAGCTTATTTAGTTGCCGCATCTTTGTTTATTGTCGGTTTGAAACAGTTGGGTTCCCCTGCAACTGCCCGTCAAGGAAATGTGTTAGCTGCGATCGGGATGTTAATTGCGATCGTCGGTACGTTGCTGGAAAAGCAAGTAGTCAGCTACGAATTGATTGCTGTCGGAATTATCGTCGGTTCCATTTTGGGAACAATTATGGCGAAAACCGTCGCGATGACGGATATGCCGCAGATGGTGGGTTTGCTTAACGGTTTCGGGGGCGCGGCTTCTGCACTCGTTGCTGTGGGCGAATTCTGGCGCTATCTCAGCATCCCCGAATCGCCGACGCCAGACGCGACAATCACGATCCTTTTGGGCGTGCTCATTGGCGGAATTACTTTCACTGGTAGCCTTGTGGCGTTTGCGAAACTGCAAGAATTGCTGCCGGGTGCGCCTTTCACGTTTCCGCTGCAACAGCCGTTTAATGCCATGCTGGCGATCGCACTTTTAGCCGGCAGCGGTTATATGCTGTTTAACCCGGAGGATGTGCCGGTATTCCTGGCTTTGGTGGCGATTTCCAATATTCTGGGAATCATGTTTGTGCTCCCGATTGGCGGTGGCGATATGCCGGTGGTGGTTTCACTGCTTAACTCCTATTCGGGGATTGCGGCGAGTGTGGCTGGGTTCATTTTGATGAACAATATGCTGATTATCGCTGGTGCATTGGTGGGCGCGTCGGGGATTATTTTGACGCAAATCATGTGCAAGGCGATGAATCGATCGTTAGGTAGTGTGCTGTTTAGCGCCTTTGGTAGCGGTGGCGGAAGTGCTGCGGGTGCTGCTGGGGCTGCTGGTGCGATCGACAAAACTGTTCGCAGCATCAATCTCGAAGAAAGTGCGATGATGTTGGGTTATGCGCGATCGGTGGTAATTATTCCCGGTTACGGAATGGCTGTAGCGCAAGCGCAGCATTCGGTACGCGAGTTAGCCGACGGTTTGGAAAAAATGGGTGTTGACGTGAAATACGCGATTCACCCGGTGGCTGGGCGGATGCCGGGGCACATGAATGTGCTGTTGGCGGAAGCAAACGTGCCTTATCCGCAGTTGTACGATATGGACGATATCAATCCGCAGTTTGACGAAACTGATGTGGCTTTGGTAATCGGGGCTAACGATGTGGTGAATCCGGCGGCGCGCCACGATACGGCTAGCCCGATTTACGGGATGCCGATTTTGGAGGTGGATAAGGCCAAGCATACGATCGTGATCAAGCGCGGGATGAATGCTGGTTTTTCCGGTGTAGATAATGAGTTGTTCTACAAGGATAAGACGATGATGTTGTTTGGTAGCGCTAAGGATGTGGTTGCCAAATTGGTTGCTGAGGTGAAGCAGTTGTAGGATTTTGCAACCGCTGATGAAGGCGGATTAACGCGGATTAACGCAGATAATTCAACCCGGTTTTTTGGATAAACCGGGTTTTTGTTTTGGGTTTGTTTTGGCGTTGTTTTATGCAATGCTAGCTTGGTTCACATATTCACTGGAAATCGGTGTATGTGAAAATCCTTGTTCTCTGGCTTTTTGAAACCAGTGTTCTGCTTGAGTGCGATCGGCTGCTACACCATCAGCACCGCAAAGATAAATTCCTGCTAAGTTGTTTGAGGCAACACCATAGCCTTGCTCAGCGGATTTGATGTACCATTTAATTGCTTCTAATATCATCTTTTCTCGACCTAATCCTAAATGGTACATACTGGCAATTATGCACTGGGATGCAGCATTTCCTTGTTCTGCTAGTGGTTTTAACAAGGTAAAGGCTTGGGTATAATCTTCGTTATTAAAAGCGGCTAGACCTTTTTCTAAGTCTGACATTTTGATTCTCCGTTTTTTATGTGAACTTTTACGGCCCAGGAAAGTTTTCGTCAAAAGATTGAGGACAGGGACGATCTTTGGGCCAAGGGAATGTCGCTAAAGCTGCGTAACCCTTGCATTTATAAGCACAAATTTTAAAGTTACTCGTAGGATCGGGAGACAAGAATTCTCCACGATATTCGCATCTTTTGCGTGGCGGCTCGCTGGTAGATTCACTGCTATCACTGTTATCGGGTTGCATGGTAACAAAAGGCAATTTATTACAACTTTGATTTGATATTATAATAGCCTTAAATAAGGATAACTAATAAATTCGATTTAATTGTTGCGATTTTTTTTGTTCCCTAAGCTGACGCATTTTTAAGACAAATGGTGATGGATTGCGATCGTACTCAGCTTCAGCTTTCAGGCAATATTCTAACCAATCTCCTACATATTTACCTACAGTTTTTTGATTTTCCAGATAGTACAAAATCGTAGCGTAAACTTGAGCCATAGTCACTGTCTGAAATTTTTGAGCTATGGCTTCTGGAGTTTGGTTGCGGTAGATGTATTCGTAGAGAACGTGTTCGATACCTACGCGAGTTCCTTTGATGCGGATATCTTCTGGTGTAAAAAATTCAAAGTAATCTTCTAATTGCATAATAGTTTATTATTTTCCCTGTGAGTCTTGAGTGTATACTGAGTGTAGCACATTGGCTACAAGCTTGAGTTGATACTATAATAGCATTAAACCAATTTATGAAGCATACCCATGAACCGACAAAAAATACTCCTAGATCCTGTTTTTCCCACAGAGGAAGAAACTGAAGTTATTAAATTGTTGGATAAAGTGCTAGAGAACGAGATAGAAAATGCTGAGCCTGAGAAATTAAAATTGAATCTTGTGCAAGTTGGCCGCGAGGCGATCGCACTTCCTGAATCTCTCTATCAATTATTGCGTCAAGCTGCACATTTAATGGCTGCTGGTCGAGCCGTGTCTTTAGTGCCTGTCGAACAAGATATGACCGTTGAAGAAGCTGCTATTTTGTTGAATGTATCGCAACCCTTTCTGATAAAATTGTTGGCAGAAGGGGCAATTAAGTATGTGAAGGTAGGCTCGGAACGGCGGATTTTTTTAGCTGATTTAATGGCCTATAAAAACCAGCGCACTGTGAAACGCCGCGAGATTTTGAGAGAATTAGCTGAGTTGAGCCAAGAAGAGGAACTCAATGAGAATAGAGTATACAGCTAGCAGGCTGACTCCCTATCCTGTTGTCTTGGATTCCTGCGTGATTTTGCCTATGTACTTGCGCGACACGCTGTTATTATGAGAATATTTTGTAGCAGGAAACTGAGGGTCGATCGCCCTATGCCATGCTAGCTTGGTTTAAATAGTCACGGGCGATCGGTGCTAGTCAAATATACCTGCGATCGGAGATTATTTTGAAAAATATAATGAAATCCTAAAGAATTAATAGAACTGCAAAAATTGTACTAACCTTAGAGCTAAAGTCAATGAAATTAAAAACTTTTCAACTATGTCAGATCAACCTTTTAACATCCGCCAACTAGACGGCCTAGATTATGACGAAGCAGAACCGCTCCTGGAAGATTATCAGGAAACGCTAATCGAGCTATTTGTCAATTCTCCCGAAGGAGAAGAATACTGTAAAACTTATCCAGACGTTGGATTTTGGATCTCGCAGTTCATTTATTACGGTTTCGGCTATGAAGGTTTTACGCTGCCTCGCATGAAAGTGGAAGATGTGGCAACTGTAGTCGAAGAGTTGTTTCCCAGGAAAGTGAGTTTGCTTTCGCCGGAAGAAGGTGAAAATGCTATCCCAGAATTATTGGCGTTATGGCAATTTTTGAAGCGAGAATTTAAACTGCGAAATGCCACTTCAATTATCAAATACCTGCGGGATATCGAGCCGGAATTTAAGGAGATTATGGAAGATTCCTCTAAATTTGGATTTGCCAAATCCTTTGTGACTCTCGGTCATCAAGCAGGGTTTGATATGAGTACGGGGGAAGGTCTAACACAATTTCAGGAGATATATAATGCTAGCATTGCTCCTCTACTTGCAGCTAAAAACTCCGATACATCGGGATTTTTCAGCAAACCGATAAGTGGTAGCGCTGTCAATGAATCTAAGGCAAGTAAAGAAAAGCAAAAAAAAGCAAAAAATACGGCGGCTGAATCGAGAAAACGCAACCGCACTAAGAAAAAATGAGGTTGAGCAAGTATCTATCCTCACTTCACTCTTCTTCTGATTCTTCTCAGCATCCTGTTAGCTTCTTCCCTCCCGCGAAACTTCCAAACTAACAAATAACATATCAACTGAAACCCGAATATCCCTAATACGATCGCACTTTCTTCCGGTGAGTTGGTAGTTCGATCGAACTTCCCGCTATTGGGACTTGCTTGGATGTTGTTAGTTCGTTCGATCGTGCGATCGTCCGCTTGCAAGTTAAAATTGTGTTGTTCGAGCGCATTACTCTTTTTAAATGTGCGATCTATTTCTTGAAATAACTTCGGTTGTCTGCAGCTTGTTAAGGACAATCCAACAAGTATAAAAATTAGAAAATAACAGCGATATTTCACGATTTTTACCTCCATGTTATGGAGAAAAGAAATAAATAAATCTAGGATTGACTCGTGGGAAGGCAGAAACCGGGTTTTTTGCGAAAATACTTCGTATACAGCGACAGATTCCGTGAAAAACCCGGTTTCTTTGGTCTGAGTGCGCGGCAGGAAATTGTTTTTTTGCCACAATACTTCGCACGCAGCTACAGATTATCTTAAAAAATCTGTTTCTTTGGTTTGAGTTCGTAATCCTGCGAATAATTTCTACAATAGCGGTGTATGATTTTCTCGATCGCACACTAATACGATCGTAGCATTTTTTTCAAGTCGCAGCAACGGGTAAGGAATCAGTATTGCCGATATCTGGTAACAAAACGGGCGATCGCGCTGATTCAAGCGCTATAATCTAGCTAATAGATTGCATTCAAATTCTGTTGGTTAATCGCAGATATTTGTCAGGATACGGCAGTGCCGTATCCCTACCCGAATTGTTTGTAGGGACAGGGCACTGCGGTGTAGTCTAACCTGGATGTTATTCAATCTTAATTATATAGCAAACAATGACACTAAAAGAATTAGAAAAACAACTCCTTGCCTTAACTACCGGTGAAAAAAATCAGGCAATACAGCTATTAGTTCAAAGTTTAAGCAATACTTGGCAAGGAATAGAAAAAAATCCGGGCGTGTGTGGTGGGGATGCTAGAATTGCCAAGACTCGCATACCTATTTGGTCACTGGTAAATTATCGCCATCTGGGTGCAAGTGATGTGCGGATTTTGCAAGACTTTCCTCATTTGAGTGCAGCAGATTTGGCGAATGCTTGGGCTTATGCTGAGGCACACCCAGAGGAAATTCAAGCTGCGATCGCTAGAAATGAAGAACCATAAAACATGGCGGAAATTTGCTAGAATCTAACTAATATCAAATCCGAACGATCGCACTTATGACTATACAAGAATTAGAAACTCAAATTTTAACCTTAAATCCCGCTGATAAAGCTAAACTCATCAGCATCCTAACTCAAAATTTAACCAACGGTTCTTTAGGCATTAAAAAGACTCCCGGTGTCTGTGGAGGGGATGCCTGTGTCGGCAATACTCGCATACAAGTTTGGGTACTGGTGGGTTATCGCCGTCTCGGATGCAGCGATGCGGAACTTTTTAAGTGCTATCCCCATTTGACTGCGGCTGATTTAGTCAATGCTTGGGCTTATGCTGATGCTTACCCAGACGAAATTGAACAAGCAATTATATAAAATGATTGAGATAGCAAACTATGACACTGAAAGAATTAGAAAAACAACTCCTTGCCTTAACTCCCGCTGAAAAAACTCAGGCAATACAGCTATTAGTCCAAAGTTTAAGCAATACTTGGCAAGGAATCGAAAAAACTCCCGGCGTGTGTGGTGGTAGGGCTTGTATTGCGGGGACTCGTATCCCTGTTTGGGTAATGGTTGAAGCTCGTCGTATAGGATATAGTGAAGCCGATTTGCTAGAAAATTATCCCACTATTAGTGCGGCGGATCTGGCAAATACCTGGGCTTATGCTGATGCCTATCCTGATGAAATTGAACAGGCAATCCGAGAAAATGAGGAAGCCTAAAACATGGCGCGTTTATATTCAGATGAGCAATACCCAATAGCTGTTGTCAGAATTCTGCGAACTCTCGGTCACGATGTTTTAACTGTTCAAGAAGCAGGAAATGCTGGGCTTAAAATTCCTGACGATCGAGTGTTAGAATTTGCTACGAGTGATTCTCGATCGGTGTTAACACTCAATCGGCAAGATTTCATCCGACTGCATCGCATCCAACCCAATCATTCTGGTATTATTACCTGCACTAACGATCGCAACTGGGAAAGGTTGGCATCACGTATTGATGAAGCTATTTTTGCTGAAGAAACATTGACTGGCAAATTGATTCGGGTAATACGTCCCCAAAGCTGAAAAAAAGCCCCTCGCCCTTCCCGACCTCACAACCTTACAATTAAATCCCCCATTGCTCCCAAGATTAGGTAAAATTATTGGCGTGTCTGAGGAAAAACTATATGCGCTGGGTTAGATATATTGCGATCGCCATTATCAATGGTTTCGGTGTCGTCATCGGTATTATTTGGGTTGCAGTCCCCACAACAGTGGCTCAACCTTCCCTAAACTACCAACTCGCACTCTCTGCGCGACAGCCAGACGGCGAAACTCCGCAATCCCTCCCCGAACTCTACAAATTGCGCGATCGCCTGAAAGTACAATTAGATAACCTTGCCAAAACTCCCGACAGCGCCCCGTTTCCTGCTGAACTTTGGAAATCAGCAATCCACCGCCAGCAATCCCAAACTCTGACGCAGCAACTCCAAAACGTTCAAAGTCAGATTCAAATAGAAGAAAGAGCCAAATATAATTGGGACGATGCTGCTAAATTTGCCGCCCAAGCAGTCGAAATTGGACGCACTTCTAATCCTTCTTCTGCTACTTGGGAACAGTCGCAACGCCTGTGGCAAATTGCTATCAATACGCTGCGACTTATTCCTCACGATTCTTTTTTGGCCGATCGGGCGATCGACAAAACCATCGAATATCAAGGAAACCTCAGTGTCGCAACCTATGAAATGCAAGTTGCGCGTTCTGTTGAGAAAGTTAGAGCCGAAGAAGAAGAGATCAGAGAGCGAGCCCGCCAAGAGCAAGAGAAAAAAGAATTTGCTCGTCGAGAAATAGAGAGAAAAGAGCAAGAGAAAAAAGAACGGGCTAAAAAAGAACTGGAAAGGCAAGAATTTGAAAGGCAAGAGTTAGCCAGAAAAGAACTGGAAAGGCAAGAATTAGCCCGAAAAGAACTGGAAAGGCAAGAATTTGAAAGGCAAGAATTAGCCCGAAAAGAACTTGAAAGGCAAGAATTAGCTAAACAAGAATTAGCTAGACAAGAACTTGAAAAGCAAGAGTTAGCCAGGAAAGAACTGGAAAGACAAGAACTTGAAAGACAAGAGTTAGCCAGGAAAGAACTGGAAAGACAAGAACTGGAAAGGCAAGAATTAGCCAGGAAAGAACTTGAAAGGCAAGAACTTGAAAGGCAAGAGTTAGCCCGACAAGAACTTGAAAGACAAGAGTTAGAGAGAAATCAGCAAGCAACTCCTCAGCCAACTCCTGAATCAACTGCAACACCAACTTCCGCCCCAGTTACGCCGGCTGCGTCCCCGCCGAACTTTTTCTTTGCGGGAGATACCAACAGAGATGGCCAAATTAACGAGCAAGACGAAGCGGGAAAAGAACAATGGTCTTTGTCCAAGGGCGCGCTCATTTTATTTAACGATCGCAATAACGATCGCGGCAAGATACCGACTTGGAAACAAACCAAAGTTAACGCTCCCCGCCGTGCAGCGATGCTTTCTCAAGTTAACTTAACACTGTCTGAAAACTTCAAAACATCTCAGTTATTTATCACTGCTGACAGCATTGCTAGCCCTCACATCAGCGTTTTTCAGAAGACTGGCGACGGCTGGCAACCTGTCGATATATCCGGTGCTAAACCTCTCGTTTTTAGCACGAATATTGTTTTAGGTGTGGAAGCAAAACAATTTGCCGATCGCAATTGGAACGGGACTGTAAATCTCAAAGCGACTGCCCTAAACAACGGTCAAGAAATCGCCTCCACAACAATCCAAATGGGCGTTAGTCCTTGGATGATACCGCCAAATACAGCACCAGTAACCGAAATTCAGGTCAGCGACAGAGGCGCGGTAAACAGCGAATTTATCTCGCAACTAAAACAAGCAGTAGAACCCACGGGCGCTAGAGTAAAAATTCTCCAGGGCGATCGCACTTGGATGCAAGATACCCAGAAAAACGGCTACGTTCAACTCCCCGAAAAATCTGAAATACGCCCGTTTAATGTAGCCCTCAAAAGCAATAGCGACCAAGATAAAAACCCGCCTGTTAAATCAACTCAAGACCGGGATTTGAAAGTAGTTAAAATTGGCAATCCTCGTTCTTTAGACCCTGTAACTCAGTGGTCTGACGGATACGGCAATTTGCAGGTGACGCCGCCGATTCCCGGACACCCAATGGGTCGAGTTTATTACGGAAATGCGGGGAATGCTGGTTTTAATCCAGAGGTACTTGATTTTATTCAAGCTCAAAGAATTCAAGGGCCGCCAGTGGATATTGATACTTCTTGGCTTTTGACTCGCCAAGTCGATGAAATTATCAATTTTATTCCCGCTCAAACTCCCGGACAATATGTAATGGCGATCGCCAGTCCCGAAGCCGGAGTTAAGCTGTTGGAAGAATTGGAGGGAAGAGGTTACGGCGATGTGACGATCAATCGCGGTTTGAGCACTCAAACAACTGTCAGCGCCGCTTTGCAAAACCGTGCTTTAATTCAACACAATCTCTATTTGCAAAATCAGAAACTTAATCCGATTGTAGAGAAGTTGAAAAGAGAATTTTTACTCCGAGACGACCAAATTGTTCGAGTTCCGGTGATGTTTGGCTACAGCGGTTATGCTTGGTGGCCGAATATGGTAAATTCGGTGCCAGTTAACGGCAAGTTGTTAGTTTCTAATCCGCGCGGGCCAATGATTGACGGTGTAGATTACACTCAGGAAAGATTGCGCCAACTGCTGCTTCCTGCTGGCGTCAGCGTTAGTTTTCTGGATGACAGATATTATCAAGAATTGAAAGGAAACGTGCAGTCGGCGACGAATACTGTGAGGCAGCCAGAAGATAGGCCTTTTTGGCAGTCTTTGCCTAATAATTATTAATGGGTAATGGGTAATGGGTAATTGGGAATTGGGAATCGTGAATCAGGAATTTGTAGGCGGGTTCACCAACAATGCGCGCCTGTAACGAACAATCTCATAAACCCGCCCCCACCCAACAGTAAATCGCTAACTAATATCATGGCACTTTTGTATGCAGATGAACAATCTTAATTCTAACTTTTGCCTAACCCTCGATCGTTAATCGGTGTATCCGTGTCAAAATCCGCGTGGTGCCTTCTTCCTTCTGCTACATAATTTCAGTGCAGGCGATCGCACCAGTAACGTAAAATGTCTAAAAGCGGTCTTTATACAAGAAATTTAGCCTTATGAGCGACGAACAGGAAAAAAAACAAATTTTGACTCAGCAACCGGAAACAATTTCTCCTACCAGCGATGAGATCGATCGCACTGAAATTGCCAGCGCCGATTCAACTGCCGAAACCGCAGAAACTCCGGTTGAAATTGCCGCGCCCGCAGATATTTCAACCGCAATGGATGAAGCAGAAACAATTCCAATTCTAGCAGAAAGCGCGCCGGAAACAACTCAACCTCCAAGTTATCCGCCTCCAATAATTCAAACGGCAAGTCCCGATCCGCAACCAGCTCGAAAGTGGCAAATTTTGGCAGTTTTTCTCAGCGGAATGTTAGTCGGTTCCGTACTGAGTCTCGGCAGTTTGCTAGCGTGGAGAATGTATCAGGAAAGAGCGAACATTCAAATCAGACTGCCCGCTGACGTACCCCTCCCCCAAAGCCCTCCGCCTGTCCCAGCAGCGCCCGCCAACCGCCTGCCCGGAGTTCCCCCAGCACCAGGCACGGCACGACCACCAGCAACCGCCCCGTCGCCCAATCCCACTCAAATACCCTCCCTGTCTGGGGTTCCCCAACTTGCTTCGCCGTCGCCGTCCCCGCTGCCTTCTCCTTCTCCCGCTGCGGTTGAAACCCCTGTAACTGAGCGAGTAAACTTTCAACCTGGTACTACGGGAACTACTCTAAACAGTAGTTTGCGGGCCAACATATCCAAGCGCTACTTACTGGAGTGCAATAGCGGCCAAAGCATGACAGTAAATGTTCGAGAAGGTCAAGTTAGCGCAGCAATTATTGCTCCTAACGGTGAAAAGCTAGGTACTGCAAATAGTACCAGTCAGTGGGAAGGTCAACTAGCCAGCAGCGGCGATTATACTATTGAAATTTCCGGCGACCGACAAGCAAACTACGGTGTTAGAATTGAAGTGAAATAGCAAGTATAATTGGATCGGGGGGTAGTTACAAAATACATAAACCCGCCCTGGTTGCGAATTACAAATTACCCATTACTAATTACCAATGGTCGCACAAGTATCTCCAAGCATCTATGAAGCAAAAACTCAAGAAATTGCCAAAGAAATCCTGCGGGCAACTCAAGAGAAAAAGCGATCGTTTTTTGGTCAACTGCAAGACCAAATGCGCTGGGACGACAAACTGATGGATTGGGCGATGGCCAGCCCCGGATTGCGGGTGCAGTTGTTTCGATTTATTGACTGTTTGCCGGCGCTGCGCAGCAGGCCGGAAATTGCCCGCCACTTGCAAGAATACCTAACCGCCCAAGAGGTAGAACTGCCCGAAGCATTAAAAAAATTGCTCAACTTTGCTAACGCTGATTCGGTTCCGGGTCAATTGGCCGCGACGACGGTTGCGCCTGCTGTGGAAACATTGGCGCACAAGTATATTTCTGGGGAAAATATCAAGCAGGTAATTAAAACCTTAGAGCGGCTTCGCAAAGATAAAATGGGTTTTACAGTTGACCTTTTGGGGGAAGCTGTCATCACTGAAGCTGAGGCGCAAATTTATCTTAACCGCTATTTGGAATTGATGGAGGAACTGACAAAGGCAGCGAAGAATTGGTCGCAGGTAGATGCAATTGACAAAGCTGATGGTGAAACTTTGCCGCGAGTGCAAGTCTCCGTAAAATTAACGGCTTTTTATTCTCAGTTTGACCCGTTGGATGCTAAAGGTAGCGAGGAGAAAGTAAGCGAGAGAATTCGCATTTTACTGCGCCGCGCTAAGGAGTTGGGCGCGGCGGTTCATTTCGATATGGAACAGTATGCTTACAAGAGTTTAACTTTGAGCATTCTCAAAGACTTATTGTTAGAGGAAGAGTTTCGCAGTCGCACGGATATTGGAATTACACTGCAAGCCTATTTGCGCGACAGTTCCCAAGATTTGCGAAACCTGATTGCCTGGGCAAAAAAACGCGGAAATCCGGTGACTGTGCGGCTGGTAAAAGGCGCTTACTGGGATCAGGAAACTATCAAAGCGATGCAGAAAGATTGGCCGCAGCCGGTCTACAATGACAAAGTTGCTACAGATGCCAATTTTGAGCAGATGACGCAGTTGCTGCTAGAAAATCACGAATATTTGCATGCAGCTATTGGCAGTCATAATGTACGATCGCAAGCGAGGGCGATCGCCATTGCCGAAACTCTCAACATCCCGCGCCGCCGCTTTGAAATGCAGGTACTGTACGGGATGGGCGACAGATTGGCTAAGCTTTTAGTCGATCGGGGTTATCGCGTTCGAGTCTACTGCCCCTACGGCGATTTGCTGCCGGGAATGGCTTATTTGATCCGCCGTTTGCTGGAAAATACCGCCAACAGTTCTTTCATCCGGCAAAGTTCCGAAGAAATGCCGATCGAACAATTGTTAGCCGCGCCCGTTGCTAGCGGAAATGACCAGCTAGTTTACAGCAAAGTATTTCCCAACGTTGCCGATACCGACTACGCCAATACCAAATTGCGGCAACAAGCAGAAACAGCCATCAAATCAGTGCGCGCCAACTTAGGTAAAACCTATTTACCGCTGATCGATGGCGAGTACCAAAATACTGAAGCAACCGTTAACTCACTCAACCCTTCCAATCCCACAGAAGTAGTTGGCACCATCGGATTGATTTCCGAAGAACAGGCCAAACAAGCCCTTGAAGCAGCAAAATCAGCCTTCACCGGTTGGCGAAAAACCCCCGTCCGCCAGCGCGCCGGCGTCCTCCGCAAAGCAGCAGAATTGATGGAACAGCGGCGGCACGAACTGTCAGCTTGGATGGTGTTTGAAGTCGGCAAACCCGTCAGAGAATGCGATGCCGAAGTTTCCGAAGCTATTGATTTTTGCCGCTACTATGCCGACGAAATGGAACGGTTGGAACAAGGAAAAAATTACGATATCCCCGGAGAAACCAACCGCTACACCTATCAGCCTCGCGGCATTTCTTTAATCATTTCGCCTTGGAATTTCCCCCTCGCAATTCCCGTCGGCATGACAGTTGCCTCCCTAGTTGCTGGAAATTGTACTTTACTCAAACCTGCGGAAGTTTCCTCAGTAATTGCAGCAAAAATCACCGAAATTTTGGTGGAAGCCGGCATCCCCAAAGGCGTATTTCAATACGTGCCTTGCAAAGGTTCAACCGTCGGCGCTTACATGGTGAAACATCCTGACGTTCACATGATTGCTTTCACCGGTTCTCAGGAAGTTGGCTGTCAGATTTATGCCGATGCTGCGATTTTGCAGCCGGGGCAAAAACACTTGAAACGAGTAATTGCTGAAATGGGCGGTAAGAATGCAATTATTGTCGATGAAAGTGCGGATTTAGACCAAGCAGTTGCAGGCGTAGTTTATTCGGCATTTGGATACAGCGGCCAAAAATGTTCCGCTTGTTCGCGAGTAATTGTGGTCGAATCGGTGTACGATAATTTTGTGGCAAGATTGGTAGAAGCGACGCGATCGCTCAATGTCGGCCCCGCAGAAAATCCCGGCACTCAAGTCGGCCCCGTGATCGATGCAAATGCCCAGTCGCGCATTCGCGAATACATCGAAACAGGTCGCGCCGAAGCTAAAATAGCTTTAGAAATGCCGGCACCGGAAACCGGTTATTTTGTCGGCCCAGTCATTGTTACGGAAGTATCGCCGACAGCAACTCTCGCCCGAGAAGAAATTTTCGGCCCAGTTTTGTCGGTGATGCGGGCAAAGAATTTCAGCGAAGCGATTGTTATTGCTAACGGCACTAATTTTGCTTTAACCGGCGGATTGTATTCTCGCACGCCTTCGCATATCGATCGCGCCTCATCCGATTTTGAAGTGGGAAATCTGTACATCAATCGCGGAATTACCGGCGCTGTGGTATCGCGGCAACCCTTCGGAGGATTCAAACTTTCGGGAGTTGGTTCTAAAGCTGGCGGCCCGGATTATTTGCTGCAATTCCTCGAACCCCGCACCATAACTGAAAATATTCAGCGGCAGGGTTTTGCGCCGATTGAAGGAGTGGATGATTAATCATTCCTTGGTTCGTAGTCAGGACTGAAGTCCTCTCTCTGGCTGTTAAGTTAGTAGGGTGCGCAAGCGCGCACCTTACGGGTGGGGTAACAGAAAAAATTTGTGCCAGATTAGCTAGTTATAAAATGGAATCTACGAAAGATCGCGATCGGCTAAATTCTCACAACCCTTCACTTGACAAGTGGCTGCGATTTTTAATTATCGCCGTATTAGTCATAGGCATTTTATTTCGGTTCGCCAATCTCGATCGCAAATTTTACTGGGTGGACGAAACATATACTTCTTTGAGAGTGTCTGGCTACACCGAAGCCGAAATAATCAAACAAATTTCCTACCAAAAAATAACCTCGCCTGCGGATTTACAAAAATATCAGCAGATAAATTCCGAAAAAACTTTAAGCGATACCCTGAATTCTTTAGCAACAGAAGACCCCCAACACCCGCCGCTGTATTACGTACTAGCGCGATATTGGGCGCAGTGGTTCGGCAGTTCCGTTGCAGCAATGAGAAGTTTGGCCGCCGCGATTAGCCTGCTAGTATTGCCCGCCATTTATTGGCTGGCTTGGGAGTTATTTGAATCTTCAGCCGCAGCGTGGATGGCGATCGCAATTTTCGCAATTTCTCCCTACCACATCCTATTTGCCCAAGAAGCGAGACAGTACAGTTTGTGGACAGTAACTACTATTTTATCCAGTGCAGCCTTGCTGCGAGCAATGCGCCCTGAGTCAACTCAAAATGCTGCCCGCCTCGTTCTTTCCTGGGCGCTTTATGCAGCCACAACAACACTGGGATTGTACACCCACTTGTTATTTGTCTGCGTCGCTGCCGCCCACGCCATCTACGTCGCAGTTATTGCCAACTGGCGCGATGTGAAAACATTTATTTCCTATTATGTAGCATCTTTAATAGCATTGAGTGGCTTCATGCCTTCCCTGGTAAATACTGTAGAAAACTTCAATCAAGTTAGAAGCACAACAGCATGGGCAGAACAGACAAATTACTTAAGATTAGTCAGCAGGTGGGTTGGTTCCGTCAGCATAGGATTTTTTGATATTGGCATTGATGGAACTGCCAGCGCCACAGAACTAGCCTTGCTAATTCCAGTTGGTATCGTGATTCTAGCTTTAGTAGGCTATGCCCTTTATTATCTATGCCGACAAACACCAAAGCGGGTCTGGTTGATTGTATTGTTATTAATTGCAACAACTGCTTTATTTTTAGCAGTACCCGATCTAATCAAGGGTGGAAGGCGATCGGCAAATCCGCGATATTTAGTTCCTTGTTATGTAGGAATTCAGCTAGCAGTGGCTTACCTGCTGTCTGCGAAAATTAGTAGCAATTTGGAAAACTTCAAACAGCAAAAACTGTGGAAAACAGTTATAGTTGCAGTTTTTGCCGCAGGTATCATATCCGGTGGAGTTAGTTCTCAAGCAGACATTTGGTGGAATAAAGGCAGCGGTTGGTTGCGTGCCTTGGAAGTAGCTGGGACTGTCAATAAATCGAGCAATCCCCTCATGATTAGCGATGCCAATATCGCATATATGATGCCTTTAACTTATTACCTAGAACCAAAAGTCAAACTGCTAATAGAACCCCGCTGTTACACTTCTTGCTATAAAAATCGAGAATTGGCAAAGAAAAAACCCCAACCCCCGCAAATTCCCGGCGGTTTCAGTGAGTTGTTTTTATACAGACCGTCAAAGGCTTTGCGATCGGCAATTGAGCAACAAAACTATCAAATAGATCCGGCTGACACTAATGTCGATCTTAATCTGTGGAAAATTACCAAGAAATAATCTAAAATATTAAGACCAAAAACACCTGTTGGCAGCCCAAAAATAAATGTCTTGTTCGCTGGCACATCCGGGCGATAAACGACATTTTTGAAAGTATGTCGCAAGTATAGTTCAATAGGTTTGTTTTTCGTGGTAAGCTAAAAGTTAAGATTCAAAAAATAACATCAAAAATTTCAAATGACAGTCCCTGAAATCTCCAATATTCGTAAACTGCTGTGCGATCCAGACTTAGGGCTGATTCCTCACCTAGAAAAGTGCCTGAAAGATTTGCATTCATCTGCGATCGGCAGTGGAGAGATATTCAAGTTAGAACCTTACGATATTGAATTCAAAAGCTGCCACACCCAGAAGCATCCCAACGACCAAAAACCCCTCGTCACCCAGTCAGTGTTAATAAAATTTCCCCTGACGGGGAAAGTTCAAGACAAGATGCACCTATATCTGATCGCAAGTGAGTTACAGAACCAAATCGACTTCAAAATTATCGACTGGAGTGCCTTAGAACGCCGCCAATACGACATTCAGGGCGTCCCATTAAAGCAGCCGATCGCTAAAATAGACGGCCAGATGAATTACGAGTTAGTATTCGATCGGCCAAGCTACTGCTGCATCACCCTGTGCCGCCAATTTGACTTAACTTACGCCGCTAATTTTTAATTTGGCTTGTAGGGGCGGGTTTCACCAACAATATTTAGGTTAATTAACAATCTATAAAACCCGCCCCTATCCCGCGGTAAACCCCTTGTACCTTTTTCGCATTCAATACAAATCAATGTTGATGTACATTGTTACTGTTGTGGGGGCGGGTTTATGTAGATTGTTAGTAGCAATTCGATATTGTTGGTGAACCCCGCTACAAAATCTGGTAACAGTATGTCAAGCCTATTACCAATTCCCAATTAAGCTGTGTTGCATCTAGATTGCCTATGGTATTAGAGAGGGAGAGGGGGAGTAGGTCCGATGGGGATCGGATTTGACGATTGTTCGATCCCAAAAAGAAATATACAATTTAAATGCACAACAGCTTACCAATTCCTATTAGCAATTAATTCAAACCGCTCGATTCGCAGTTTCCGCAAGAATCCTCTTAATATCAGCAGGAGTCAGACTCGGATTCGCCTGCAACATCAAAGCTACCACGCCGGATACTTGTGGCACTCCCATAGAAGTACCGGAAAAATATCGATAGGGAATCCCCGGTACAGAAAGCGGCACAGTTGAATAAATATCACCAAAATCCGCCCTACCACCGTCGCCGCCCGGAGCAACAAAATAATTAATTCCCTCCGCACCCGCCCGGTTAGAATAATCCGCAAACAAGCCATTTCGGGTAACAGCGCCGACAGCAATTCCTACCTCATTGGCAAACCGAGCCGGATAATCTACTTGTGGGCGAGCATCATTTCCCGCCGCCGAAATCACGATCGCGCCTTGAGCTTCAGCCGCTCGAATCGCATCCAATTCTTGAGCATTCAACTGTTGGCCGCCCAAACTCACATTTATTATCTTTGCTCCATTTGCCACCGCATAATTAATCGCATTAATTTCATCCCGAATTTTGCCCACTCCGGTCCGATCGAGTATTTTCAAAG
The DNA here is from genome assembly GCA_036704825.1 of Microcoleus sp. F8-C3. Lineage (GTDB taxonomy): Bacteria > Cyanobacteriota > Cyanobacteriia > Cyanobacteriales > Microcoleaceae > Microcoleus. Next base: position 34,350 of record JAUBSN010000010.1, read on the forward strand.
GCATAATCTTCGCAGTCGGAGCCGTGCCAGTAATCCCAACTCCATCTTTTTTTGCAGCAACTAAACCCGAGATGTGAGTGCCGTGATTGTTGTCGTCCATCGGGTCATTATCGTTGTTGACAAAATCCCATCCTCGGAAATCGTCAACAAAGCCATTGCCATCATCATCAACCCCGTTGCTAGCTTTATTGCGACCGATCGCATCAACACCGGTTTCCCCCGCATTGCTCCAAATATTCCCCGTCAACTCCGGGTGATTGTAGTCAACTCCGCTGTCAATAACTGCTACCACAATTCCGTCTCCTGTCAAGCCCCGGGCCCAAACTTCTGGAGCTTTAATTAAATCTCTGCCCCACTCGTCGCCGCCCAAATCGGGAACATCAGGAAAAGTTGCAGTACCTTGAGCTTTAGCAACTGCCGCCGCTGCATTCACCAAACCGAACCCAAAACGAGAGTCAAAACCCTGCAAGTTGCTCGCATTGTTATCAGAAACAGTTGCAGGAGTTGCAGACAGATTTAGGGTAAAATTGGTACTGCCTTGGTATTGATAAACTCGCACAAAGTAAGTTCCTGCGGCCAAAGCGTTGAGGTCGATCGACTCCGGCGATAAATCAGGTTGTTGAGAAGAAGCAATAATATCGGTAAAGTCAATAGAATTGTCGCCGTTAATATCTTTAATCACAGCAACGTCAACATCGGCCGTCAAACCGCTGACAGTTAATTTAAAGTCGCTAGTGGCAGGCAAAGTAAAGCGGTAAAGGCCGTCTGGCCGGGCGTTGCTAACCGAGTCGGCGATCGTTAGAGTGCTACCCAAAACGCCTAAATCGCGAGCTCGATCGAGTTGGTTGCCCAATACGGTAGTTGCAGAGATGAATGTATTGGCAAGGTCTTGTGGAGATGCGTTGGCTACCAGGCCTAAAATAGCATTGGATTGGCGAATTTTAATTAATGTATTGGAAATACCGGGGGCGATCGATATTTCTTCCAGAATCAAGTCAGCTTCGGTAAGATTGTCAGTCAGCCCGATCGAATCCACAAAACTGTTAAAGTCAGTAATCACGTCTGCAGCAGCCGGATCGGAGACTGCGGAGTCGCTGCGGAGGACAAAGGTATCTGGGCCCAAACCCCCTGTCAGCGTATCTTTACCCCCATCGCCCACTAAAACGTCGCTGCCGTCGCCGCCGTTGAGGGCGTCATCTCCCTTACCTCCCTGCAAGGTATCGCTGCCGGCATCGCCAAACAGGATGTCGCTGCCGGTACCGCCGTTTAGCAAATCGTTGTCCGCACCCCCGAACAGGGTATCGGAATTGCCACCGCCGAGAATGCGATCGTTGCCGTTATCACCGTTGATGCGATCGGCATCCGACGAACCGACAATAAAATCGTTGCCGCCGAGGGCAAAAAATCCGTTAGGATAAGGAGTCAAAAAGCCCGGAGTCAAGGCGAAACTATTGGGGCTATCATCTAAAAGATAGGAAAGACCGTCAGGGCTCGGGCCGGGCATAGAAATGTACTCCTAGCGAGGTATATCGATCTAAATTTTAGATTTTAAATTTAAGTTTGTGGTTAAAAACGCCCTAAATAGTCTGTAAGGCGGGCATTACGCACAGTCTGTAGAGGTCGCATAGGTTAGGTTAAACTGAGATGTTCCACCATTCTCAATTACTTGTTTAGGAACAGGCTTTTCGGCCTGTTCCACAAAAATGTTGAGTTATTGTGGAACGGGCCAAAAAGCCCGTTCTTGATAAGGGTGCAACATCTCAGGTCAAACAGATTTATTCGGTCATATCATGCCGTAAATCAACCACAATTCTGCCTGAGTCCCTCTAAAACATAAAATCTAAAACAGTATAACTTAATCCCAAATTCAAAATCGGGATCGGAAAATGGGAAAACAACAGTTGCATCGAATTCAAAAATTTTTCAACATCGCGAAGTCGCATTTAAAGCCTTATTTGCGCTATTTGATTTTGGGCGGGACGTTTTTATTTATTGCCAAAGCTTTTTTAACTCACTGGCGAGAAGTCGCGAATATCCAAATTCGAGCCGAAAGTTTTCCGTTGCTGGCGATCGCCCTCGGCGTCACTTTATTTTCTCTAATTTTTGTCGGCTGGGTGTGGATGTTGATTTTGCGGGAATTCCGCCAACCTGTAACTGCCGCCTGGGCGATTCAAGTTTTTCTCAAAACTAATATTGCCAAGTATTTACCGGGCAATATTTGGCATTTTTGGGGTCGAATATTGGACGCGAAAAAAGCCGGTATTTTTCCGAAAGCTGCTACTCTCAGCGTATTGCTGGAACCGCTGCTGATGGCTGCTGCGGGCTTTTTGATTGGGTTGATTTGTTTTGACAAATTCAATTGGTTTTTGCGGATTGTCGGTTGTGCTGCTATTTTAACGGCGATTCATCCCCGCATTTTAAATCCGATCGTCCTTTTTGTAGAGCGGTTGAAGTTATCCAAGAACAATGGAGAAAATTCCAAGGCTGGGGAGGTGGCGGGCGAGCAACTGAATTTTCGTGTTGAGTCTACCTCAAATATAGCTAAAAAAACATCGAATGTCAAGTCACCCCGCCAAATTTATTTGCCAATTAAACGCTATCCTTTAGTGCCGTTAATCGGACAAATGTGTTTTATCGGATTGCGGGGCTGCGGTTTTTTGCTAACGGTAATGGCTTTAACTCCGGTGGAGTTTAGCAATATTCCCAACTTGTTAAGTGCTTTTTGTTTTGCGTTTGTTGTCGGTTTAGTCGTACCGGGAGCACCGGGGGGAATGGGAGTATTTGAAGCAACGGCGATCGCCCTGCTGTCCGATCGCTTTTCTACGGGTATAATTCTGGGTGCGATGGCTTTGTATCGGATAATTAGCATTCTGGCGGATGTTTCCGGTGCTGTTTTGGCAAAGCTCGATCGCCAGCGAAATCGGCGCAGTAAGTGAGTGGGAAAATGTATACTGCCAGCCGACTTGCCCAATTAGCTGGAGTCGAAAATATGTATTTTTATTAAGATTTTTGGCATACTTACGTATGCTGGGTATAGTTGAATTAATAAAAAATGTGTCACATAATCTGTTTGGGTTCATTAAGCGACAAGCCACAAACAATAGAGTCTGAATCAATAAATTTAAGGCTTGCAAACAAACAGAGTTGCTCTCATAAAATCCACACTTTTAGGTATTTATACCGTCCAATAAACTGTTTTTTTGAGTTGGGCTGTGCTTGTCCTAGATTTATGAAAAATTATTAACTTTAGGCTATAGGGGACACAGCCATGATACCAGTTTTATCAGCAGGTGCGATCGAAATTCCGAATCAAATGAACGCGGGCAATGAGAGTTTTGGGGAAAAGAGCGATCGGCCCAATAACCCCAGTACAATAGTATTTATCGATGCGGCAGTAGCAGACTATCAAACACTCTTAGATGGAGTGAAATCGGGAGTAGAAGCAATAGTTATCGACTCGCACAGAGATGGAGTCGAACAGATTTGCGAAGTATTAGCGAATCGCACTAATATTGACAGCATTCATCTAGTTTCCCACGGCGAACCGGGAAGCTTGCAACTCGGTAAAACCCGACTGTCTGTCGATAACCTAGAAGCTTATAGCAAGCAATTTCAGCAATGCAGGCGCGCTTTAACAATTGATGCCGACATCCTGATTTACGGTTGCCATGTAGCAGCAGCATCCCGCGCTTGGCCCAAAGTCCGCCAGGGAATAAATTCCCTGTCTCAAAGCAAAAGTCGGTTGAAACCGACTAAAAACAATTTCATTAAACAGTCCTCTTTAGAGGAGTTTTGCGATGAGACGGGGGTTGAAACCCCCGGCGGAATCGAGGGCGAACTAGCCTTAGAATACTTTGGTGAAACGAGAATTGAAACTCCCGACGGACTCGATGAACAAGCCGTAGATGGTGAGAACTTCCTCCACCGCATTGCATCCCTCACTGGTGCAAATATCGCTGCATCCAAGCATCTCACCGGGAGTGCAAAATTAGGTGGCAACTGGGATCTCGAAACAAAAATCGGCAACATTAAATCGCCCCTAGCATTCGAGTCAAACGCGATGCAAAATTATGCGTCTGTTTTGGCTACCTATACCGTTACCAGTAATTTAGATGGCGTTACAGGTTCTCTGAGAGATGCGATCCAACAAGCTAATTCCAATCCCGGATTAGACACAATTAACTTTGAGATTCCCGGCCCAGGCCCTCATACCATTACCCTTTTCAATCAAGCCTTGCCTGTCATTACCAGCCCAGTTAGTATCGACGGCACATCTCAACCCGGATATGCTGGCAAACCCCTGATCGAACTAAATGGTAGTTTAGTACAAACATTTTTGTCTCCTTCGTCTCCCTATGTCGCTGGTTTAGAGTTAGGCAACAGCCCTTTTGGCGGCGGCGCAGAAGATTCCAGTGGCAGTACCATTCAAGGATTGGTTATTAACGGATTTGGCAAGGGCGCAAATTTCCCTGGCAAGGGCATTCTGATTACAACTAATAACAATACCATCCAAGATAACTATATTGGTACTGATATTAGCGGTACAACGGCTGTAGGCAACGCTGGTTATGGCGTCCAAATCCAAAGTTACACTCAAAACACTCCTCCTAATGTCACTACCCTAACAGGCAATATTATCTCGCGAAACGTCATCTCTGGTAACGAAGGTATGGCAGGTATATTTATTGCTGCAACAGTGTCAGGGGCAGTCACAAACACCAAAATTACTGGCAATTACATCGGGACGGATGCCACTGGGATAATAGCTTTAGGGAACGATGGCGATGGCATTCTTATCTCCGGTCGCAACGCGAATAATACGATCGTCGGCGGTACTGCAGCCGGAGAAGGAAATGTCATTGCTAACAATAATGGTAGTGGTATTGAAATTGTTGCAAGTTCAGCCAGCAACACTATTCAAGGGAATAGCATCTTTAACAACAAAGAATTAGGAATTGACTTACTCGGCAATACGGGCATCACTCCCAACGATTTAGGCGACGCTGATACAGGTAGCAACAATCTGCAAAATTTCCCGGTTCTGACCTCAGTTAGCGGCAACACAGTCAGCGGCATTCTCAACAGCACTCCTAACGCCAACTTCCGCGTCGAATTCTTTGCAAATACCAGTTATCACCCGGCAGGTGCAGGTCAAGGTGAAACTTTTCTAGGTTTCCAAGACGTTACTACAGATAGTGCTGGCAATGCTAATATTAACTTCGCCTACATTCCATTAGCAGGCAAACCGGTTATCGCTGCTACTGCTACTAACAAAACTACAGGCGATACCTCGGAATTTTCCCTTCGCCGCAATCAACCACCAGTCAACACTGTACCGGGAAAAACAACTACTACCACAACTAACTCTAACAATATTACCCTCAACAGCGGAGACTTGGTATATAACGTTTTAGCGACACCGTATCCGTCTGAGATCGATGTTTCAGGCGTGACGGGAAATGTAGACAGCGTTACAGCCACTCTCAACAATGTCCAAACTTTTAATGGCTTGGATGGTTCATCGCAGGTAATCAACCTCTTGCTAGTTGGCCCAGAGGGACAAAATGTAGTGTTAATGTCTCACGTGGGATCTGCACCACTTAACAACATCACGCTGAACTTCGATGATAATGCGGCTGCGTTTCTTGGTCAGCCATACCCTACTACTTTGCCGATTATTGCTTCAGGCAACTACAAACCGAGTAACTATTCGTTAAACGGTTTTCGCGATATTTATCCCTTTTTGTATAACAACAATACGCCAACACCGACCGGGGCACCAGAAGGGCCTTACGGTTCGACTCTTTCTGTTTTTAATAAAACTAACCCCAATGGCAGTTGGAAATTGTATGCAGTTGATGCCAATCAAGAGAATGGTAAAGCTTCCGCTGCTACTACTCCGGGAAATATTGCTAGCTGGAGTGTCAACATTACTACTAATGGCAAAGAAACGACGACTCAAAATACTCCTCGCATCTTCTCGGCTAGCAACAGCAATAGTATCTCTGTATCGGATTCAGATAGTGAGTCTGTCGAAGTTACTCTCAACGTTACCAGCGGAATTATTACGCTTAATTCGCTGACAGGTTTAACGGGCTCGGGGAATGGCAGCAACAGCCTAATTTATACGGGAAAACAGGCTGATATTAATGCTGCTTTGGAGGGTTTAACTTATACGCCCAATCTGAACTTTAGTGGCACCGATACGCTGACTTTGACGACAAACGATCGCGGATCGGCAGAATTAGGCGGTGCTCAAACAGATGTCGATCGTGTGGATATTACCGTCAACCCACTACCTCCGACGCCAACTCCGCCGACACCAACACCAACTCCGACACCAACTCCGACACCAACTCCACCAACTCCACCAACTCCGACGCCAACTCCGACGCCGACTCCTGCGGAAACCCCGACTCCGACGCCAACTCCGACGCCGACTCCTGCGGAAACCCCGACTCCGACACCAACTCCGACGCCGACTCCTGCGGAAACTCCGACTCCGACACCGACTCCGACGCCGACTCCTGCGGAAACTCCGACTCCGACACCGACCCCAACACCAACTCCGACTCCTGCGGAAACTCCGACTCCGACGCCAACTCCGACTCCGACTCCTGCGGAAACTCCGACTCCGACACCGACCCCAACACCAACTCCGACTCCTGCGGAAACTCCGACTCCGAC
>JAUBSN010000010.1:41136-64885 GCA_036704825.1 Microcoleus sp. F8-C3
GCCGACGCCAACTCCGACTCCTGCGGAAACTCCGACTCCGACGCCGACTCCTGCGGAAACTCCGACTCCGACTCCACCAACCCCGACTCCGACGCCAACTCCTGCAGAAACTCCGACGCCTGCGGAAACTCCGACCCCAACGCCAACACCATCGGAAATTCCGACGCCGACGCCTGCGGAAACTCCAACTCCGACGCCTGCGGAAACTCCGACCCCAACACCGACCCCAACACCAACGCCGACGCCTGCGGAAACTCCGACGCCAACTCCGACTCCGACTCCAACACCATCATTACCCGTTGTTACACCAGGAAGTGATACTGATTGCATTTGCAATACTATTGAGTATCCAAAAGTCGATCGCCCAAACCAAGCTGACAACATTATCAACGGCAATGGTAGCGATGAAATGCAGTTTGGCACGTCAGAAAATGATGCTTTTTACGGCAGTCCAAATCCGAATATTTTCGATGCGGATTTAGGCGATGATAACCTCTACGGCGGTGAAGGAAACGACATTCTTTACGGCAACCGAGGCAATGATTTTATTGACGGGCACCACGGAGATGATATCCTTTTTGGTGGCAAGGATAATGACATCATTCTTGGCGGTGAAGGCGAAGATATCATCTTCGGAAATCGGGGCAATGATTCAATAAATGGTAAAGAAGACAACGACTTAATTTTGGGCTGTGAAGGTGATGATTTTATCGACGGTGGCAAAGGCAGCGATTTCGCATTTGGAGGCAAGGGAAATGATATAATCTTCGGCGGCCAAGGGGAGGATTCTCTCTACGGCGATTATGGTAATGATAGCCTATGCGGAGGTGCTGGCAATGATTGTCTGAGTGGAGGTGCTGGCAATGATTTGCTAGACGGGTGCGAGGGAAATGATACTTTGATTGGTGGCAAAGGTAATGATACCCTGATTGGCGGTTTGGGGGATGATTTTTTAATTGGAGGTGCTGGGAGCGATCGCTTTTTACTGTCTGCCAATTCTGGTATCGATATTATTGCCGATTTTGAAGCTGGAAAAGATTTGCTGATGCTAGCTAATGGCTTGACATTCGAGCAATTAACTATTACTGAAAATAGCGGTACAACATTGATTCAGTTTGGGGAAACAGGAGAAATTATAGCTGCTTTAAACGGAGTTTCTGCTAGCATAATAAGCGCCAGCGATTTCAGTTTCATTTAAACAGGCTCACCACTGATGCACGTCGGCAACAAAAGGTGTCCCGGAACTCGACTTTTTGTGCCGATCGAGCATCTCCAACCTGACGCACCCTACCGCAACTTTCTCTATCTCCTCTAACTCTCTCTGTGTCCTCTGTGTCCTCTGCGGTTAAAAACTCTAATTCTTATATAAATTAAAGCATTTTTTCCAGAAATTGCTTGGCGCGATCGCACTTAGGGTTGCTAAAAAACTCCTGCGGCGGCACATCTTCCGCCACCTTTCCCCCATCCAAAAACAATATCCGGTGGGCGACTTCCCGCGCAAAACCCATCTCGTGAGTGACAATTGCCATTGTAATGCCCGTTTTCGTCAAATCTTTCATCACATCTAACACTTCTTTAACCATTTCAGGATCGAGTGCAGAAGTCGGTTCGTCCATCAACAAAATCTCCGGTTCCATAGCCAAACAGCGGGCGATCGCCACCCGCTGTTTTTGTCCCCCCGAAAGCTTAGAAGGATAAACATCCGCCTTATCTGATAAACCCACTTTTTCCAGCAATTCTAACCCCTTCAGACGCGCTTCATCCGATTTAACCTGCTTCACCTTTACAGGCGCATAGGTCACATTTTGCAGTACCGTCATGTGCGGGAACAAGTGAAAATGCTGAAAAACCATCCCCACTTTCTGCCGCATTTTCAGAATATCTGCCTTCGGCGCAGTAATATCCACTCCGTCAATGTATATGTGTCCCGAAGTCGGAATTTCCAGTAAATTCAAACACCGCAAAAAAGTAGACTTGCCGCACCCCGAAGGGCCGATAATAGCAATCACTTCTCCTTTATGAATCTCAGTAGTTATCTCGCGCAAAACCTTCAGATTGCCAAAAGATTTATACAGGCGATCGACCTTAACTGCTACTTTGGAGTCTGCGTTCGAGTACATTTGCCCCCCAAGTTAAACTAAGCACCATCAAATAATAAATTGCGCCGACAAATATCAAAGGTTCAAAGTAAATATACTTTTCTGCTCCCACAATTGTAGCGCGGCGCAGCAAGTCTTCTACGCCAATTACTGAAACTAAAGCTGAATCCTTTAGCAAAGCAATACTTTCATTCACCAATGCAGGCAAGATGTTTTTCAACGCTTGCGGCAAGATAATATCGCCCATCATCAGTTTGTAGGGAACGCCAAGAGATTCTGCGGCTTCTTTTTGACCTTTATCTACGGCTTGAATTCCCGCGCGGATTGTTTCGGAAATATAAGCCCCAGAATTCAGGAAAAAAGTAATCACGCCAGCTTGCAGCGCCGATATATTATAGCCCGTAAGCTGCGGCGTTGCAAAATAAACTAAAGTTAACTGCAAAATTAGCGGCGTTCCTCGAAAAATTGAGGTGTAAGCAGTGCCAAACCAGAACAGCGGTTTAATGCTAGAAATCTTAAACAGAGACAGCACGATTCCCCAGATAAATCCGAGAAATGCCGACAGCAAGGTAAAAGTTAGCGTTACCCCAATCCCGGACAAAATATAAGGCAAACTCGGCAAGATTTTACCAAAATCTAACCCTAGCTTGGGCGCTACTGCAGGCTGATTTGCTTGAGCAGTTTCTTGCGGAATTGGTCGAGAAAACCACTTAGTAGCTAGTTCCTTAATTTGACCGCTGGCTTTCATTTGCTGGAGGACTCGGTTGAATTCTGGAACTAATCTCGAATTTTTCGGAAAGGCGATCGCCGAACCGCTTTCTTCTGTATTGGGAATTGTGTTAAATTCCAAGTCGGGGTTCGCTGCTGCATAACCCGTAGCGACAGTATCCTCGATCACTCCTGCCGCGATGCGGTTCGATTTAATTTCTTGAATGATATCAGGAATCCTATTGAGAGGAGTCAGTTGCACCCCGGCCATTTTTTTCACCGCTTCCTGCTGAATGCTTCCGAGTTGAACGCCTACTTTTTTCCCGGCTAAATCTTCAGCTTTGGTCAAATTGCTGCCTTTATTTGCGACAATTGTATTTTGAGCTTCGTAGTAAAGGTCAGAAAAATCAACATTTTTTTTCCTTTCTGCTGTGGGAGTCATTCCAGCCATCACAAAATCGGCTCTGCCGGCCTGCAAAGCGGGAATTAAGCCGTTAAAATCCATGCCAATTACTTTCAGCTCGTAGCCCAATTTTTTAGTAATATATTTGGCAATATCGATGTCAAAACCGATGATTTCGTTGCCGCTAACAGCCGTATCTTTAAATTCATAGGGCGGGTAGTCTGGGGAAGTCGCGAGTGTTAAAGTCTTGTTGGCTTGGGCGTAGCTGGCGATCGCAATTAAACAAAGGGCGATCGCGATCGCCGCCGCCAGCATTGATTTTAATTTTAAACGTTTCATATCGAACATTGTCCTAAAAAATGCCCACGCCACCAAAACATACCACAAATCGGAATCAAGCCATCTTTGTAAAGGAAGATATACTCCTGGACGCACGGGTTGCCTGAAACCGGGTTTGATGGACAAACAAACTGCATAATTCGCCTTTAATAAGGGTAAAAAACCCGGTTATAAAGGTATTAATGCGGTCAGGGCTAAAGATAAATAATTGTGCCACTAACTTATATTTAAAAAATGCCCGCAAGGCACATTTTTTAACAATTTAGAGAGCAAAGCTTGCCCGCACAACTCCCACCCATGTTGTACCACCGATTAGCAGTGTAGGGGTGATGGGCGGCGCACTTATGCTTACCCGATCGTTCTGCGGTTTATTAAGAGTGAAGACGGGATGAGGGCTGATTGGGCGCGGGTTCCTTACGATTTGTTGGAACTGATCTCGAATCGGATTGTGAATGAGGTTAAGGGGGTGAATCGGGTGGTTTACGATATTACTTCTAAGCCGCCGGGTACGATCGAGTGGGAGTGATTTGTAGTTAGCCATTAAGTAGGCGGACAGATTTTGTTGTCTCTCTACTTATTGGGATTTTGGATAAAAGGGCGATTCCCTAGGGGATAGCTACGCTTCACGGGCTTGAGGGGATGGGGGAGTGCGAAGGGCGATCGGCTCAACATTAGGATTTTGGTCTTTTCGGTCTTGTCATAGCTAAATTATTAGTTTCTCCACTTTTTGACTGGGTTTGAGGAGGCTTTTTTTTGGGTGGTTCTACTTTTTTTTTCGGTTGTGGCGGCAAAGGAGTTGGTAACACGTTACGATTTTTGAAGTCATTGAGTTTCATATATTCATGCTGATTGGTTTCAGAAGTTAGATCGCACCGCAGCATTTCCAGCAACATCTTGATGCGTCGCACTTCATCTAAAATAGTTGCATCCGCACGATCTATATTGTCAATGTGGCTCAAAATATACTGTTCAAAATCCTTAATACAATTTTGTCGTTGAGAATCTGTATTATCGGTTTCTCCTGATTCCCATTGATGATTATTACTGAACAATGAGGAGTATCGAGAAGTACGATATCCCAACCAAAATTTATCAATCTTCACCTTAACAGCACCCATCCCTAACGGCTTACCCATACCCAGAGATAAGCAGTATTCGGGTTGCTCAGCTTTATCAAGTACCCATAAAAATGCACCTAGTTCAACATTACTGAGGTTTTCAAAATAAACTTTGAAAGTAAAGTCAATTTCTGGATCGATAGGTTTAACTAAGCTGGTTTGAGTATCTGAATCTGCGGGAACTTCAATTTTACAGGGTTTATGCCAGTACAGCTTATGTCCTCGAATAACAGTTTCTCCTGCTTCTGTATCAGTTGGTGGGTTATTAGCGTAGTGTTTGAGATTATCCTGAGTTACATCCTGCTGAACTAGATAATGCTGAAATGTGGTAGGTTTGGGGCTAGAAAGGAGAATTGATTCAGGTGTTTTATCCAAACTTGGTTTTACTTTTTCCTCCTGATTGGGCTTAAGTGTGCCATCACTGATGAATACTCGACCAGCGCAAGTTTGTTCTCTCGGTTTTTTACCATTTACATAACCAAAAATAGCTTCAGCAATATCTGTACGTGAAGCATCTCTCAATTTGGGAGGGACAAAATCTAACGGAGAATGCTCGTAGGGTAAACGAAACATCTGTGCTCGTCCAAAAAAGCGAATAGTCTCTCCATCATTATTCAGCAAGAAAAACACAGGTTCGCCATCTCGAATATATCCATTCTGCTGACGGCAACCATTAGACGGCTTATCTTTAGGATAGGCATCTTTCTGCCACTTGGTTATTTGGTCATCATCTTGAAAACGCCTGACCATTTCCTCTGTCACTGGATACTCTTTTAAATTTTCGTCTAAAAACACAAACTCTAGATGCTTGTGCTGCATATCTCCCGTTATTACAAGCGTTCCTTTCTGTAATTCTTGTGCAGGAGTAAAACTGGCCGAGTGAACTTTACGAAATCGCAAATAAAGATCGGGATGGCGCTGTCCGCCATTTTTATTCATTTGCCGACCAAAAAACTCATCTTGTTCAGATGGGTCAATGTCAACATAGATAATCTTCTGCTGATATTGCCAATTTGGAGTCTTTACTTTTTTCTTAATCTGATATAACTGGTGATGGGAAAGGTGGGAAATAACCGAAGTTGTAGGTGGATTGTTAAGATCAAAATTAATGCGTCCATAACCACATTGTTTAATAACATAAGAATTGCCACGCTTGAATAAAAAACCTGCATGAACTTTAGAGCGATAGCACTGAGCTTTACGATGTGGTGAATGCTGCACATCACCAAGGTTGTCAACAAAGTTAGCTTGATAAATACGTTTCAATGCCGGATCGCCAAGAGATCGATAAAATAGTTTGTTGTCCGTTACGCGATCAATTTTACTAAAACTTACAATTTCTACCAACGTTCGCAGCATCCCCCGTATGCTACTACCTGGTATTGCAGCAATACTGCTGCCAGGATAACTAAAGAAATGAGCAAGAACTTCTCGTCTTTCCTTTTCCCACTTTGCTTTTTCTTCTTTTTCCCATCTATCTTTTTCTTGTTGTGTTTTATGTGTGGGAGGTTCTGAGTATTTAGCAAAATTATCTGGATTCCAACCACAACGGGTGTATAGTTGAGATTTAGTTGTTAAAGTGCATTCAATTCTTCCAGTGTTTCGCTCTAAATGATAGCGATCGCCCTCTAGTAAAGGTAATTCTGCCTCAACAACCTTTTCTGGTAATTCCACAAAATTATAGGGTGCGATCGCTCTTCTGTCATTCGGAACTATATCAATATGTTTGGGATTCATTATCCAATCTCCTTAGACTTAAATAAAGTTACTCAATCTTGATGGCGACTCTCACTCTTTGTCAAAACTAACCCCTTCATACAAAAGTTCGATCGCACATTCAAACTCAATACTTTCTAGAGCGATCTCCTCGCCAGCTTCATACTCATAATAAAGCCACATTTTACCTTCTCCTCGACGATAAACCTCAACTACTATTTCTTCTGAATCAACTAAGACATATTCTTGCAAACTCGGAATCTGGCGATAATATTTGAGTTTTTTGGTGCGATCGTAAGTTTCTGTACCGGGCGAAAGAACCTCAACAATGACTTTAGGATTTTGAATAAAATCGCGCGCTTTCAAGTCCTCTGAGTCGCAGGTTACAACTAAATCGGGATAGAAATAACGACTACTTTTAACGGGTTGAACTTTCGCATCTGACACATAAGCTTGACAACCTCTGTGACGTAAATGAGGTCTTAGGGCTGTATAAAAGTTGAGAGCAACGCTGTTATGAGGCAGAGTACCCCCAGTCATTGCCAAAATTTCGCCATCAATATATTCATAACGAAGTTCTTGCTTGGCTTCCCATTCTACGTATTCTTCCGCCGTCATTTTTTGATTGTATTGAGGTTCAGCAATCATAATTAGGTTCCTCGTAAATGAACTAATCGACTGAGATAAATTTTCGCCACCCCACTATCATCATAGTCGATATAGTGATGCACGAGTAAACGAATCGGACGATATAGATTCTTTTTGTCTTGGCTAAATGAAATATTAATTAAAGGGACAGCGTGTTTTAGACCTTGTGAACCATCTGAAACTAAAGTAAAATCCTGTTTGGGTTTCCCTTCCGACTGAGTTCCCCAAAGAATTTGCTCTTCGTAAATATAATCATCTTTTTTTGAAAGATGTCCATCTTCAATCGAACGTGCTTTCCAGTTTTGACCAACTTTCCACAGCATAACCTCAGCTTTTTTACCAAAGATTCGACATTGTTGGAGAGTGCAAAGACGCAATTGAGCTAAGTTTGGAAATACATCGTCATCTCCTGATGTCACCAACTTATTGTCATCAACTCTAAATTTACCCCAAATGACACCATCATCAGCATGAGCTAATAAATATTGCAATTGATACTGCTTTGCCTTAGCTTGTAACCAATTGCACAGAGAGGGATTATCAATAATATCTTGAGCATCTTCGATTGGTTTGCAATCAGGTTTATTCATTGCTTTTTACCTCGTCAACTAATTCATCAACAAATTTTTGTAATCTATGAGGATCCCTCACCTCTAAAGCTTGGCTTTCATCTTTTTGAGAGATCGTCCATTTTTCTTCACGCTTTAACTCATTTTCTCGCTCCCGTTGATACCAAGTCAATGTGGCATTTTTTCCCTGTAACCTTCCCCGCCCAATACTGCTTTCACCTCCCACAGGTAAATCGCTTGTCCACAAATCTTTCAGCAAAAGTAACAGTAATCCAATTTCATAATCTTGTGGATTCCTTAACTCTAGCTCGATACAGACACGAGTTTCCTCACCACCAAATATAGGTTGTTCGTCGAATAATGCGCCGTGATATGCACCTCCTGTAAAGCGATCTATCGCAATCCGATTTTGTACTAATTCATTTGCCTTTTCAATAACTTTCTCGTGAACGACTAAACGACTTGATTTGGCTTCCTTCTCTTCAACAAAACCAAATAACTCTTTCACAAGTGTTGAATTACCGCCCAATGTGTTAACAATACGCTCGGCTCGATGGCGCAATACTCCAGCTAAACTCGTACCGGATAATACTGGTACTGAGTCGGATTTATCTGGTCGATAAGATTTCAAGTGTACGACATCGGGAGCACGTCCAGTTGAGTCTTGGCCGGAACGGATGAGGAGAGAACCGACTAATTTGAATTCGGCGTGGATGAGGAAGCGATCGCGCTTATCATTCTCATTTTCTAATGATACTCCCAGAGCTGTAGCAATTGATGAATAAGTTTCGCGATCGGCAAATAAACCTGTATGCCAATGTTCAAAATTTAACCAGGAAGTGCGATCGCTCGCATATTCTAAGTTAAAATTCCAAACCTGCCACTCTTTTACATGACAGCGACCAAAACCGCGCCGCTTTTTCATGCCGAGACTGATTTCATGATTTTCTAAGCCGGAAAGTGCGATCGCTAATCCTGTTAGTAAATCACCTTCATTAGCTTCTCTCTCGACCAAGAGTTCCAAACTTAGAGGAAATTCTGTCCCAGCTTGCAGCAACTCTAAGTCATACTTAGCTTTATCTTCTGCGGTTCCTGTAGCCCCATTGATTTTTACTCCATCTCTGAGTTCAGCTTTGATTGGTTTAGTGCCGATCGCATCATCGATAATCAGAAGACTTTGAGTATCTTGTTCTCTTAACTTAATCTTTTCTTTTTCAGTTTTATCCTTTTCATCTTTATAGGCAAAGAGGTCGCCAAATAGTTGGGCTGCTAAGTCGTAGCGTCTGTCGCTTTCTTGATATCCCTTCTTTCGTTCCCGCAAATAATTTCGTAAAGCACCTGCAATAGATGAACCTGTTAGTAAAGCATGGTTACTGATACTATCGCGAAGCAACGGCAAATCAGTTGGACTATCTGCATCACCACTTCCCAGACTGGTGGGTGTATCTAATACTAGAGTGCCGCGTACAATAATCCGTTTGATAATATAGCGATTTGACTTATGACGCAGTTCAGTCATTGTTTTTTTCCTTCATGGTCTTTTTTGCAAGTGCCATAATTAACCGGAGCGAATATTCTAGTGCTAGATAATTATCAAAACCTTGCGGTACACTAGCAATGCTCACAGTTGGTTTACCAGAAACCATTAAACCTCTAGTTTGTGGATCGCTACGCCAAGAATTATTAAGCCAGCTATCTGGAAAATCCAGCCAATTATGAATTTTCTCATCCAGTCTTTCACCTGTGATTAGTCTAATACTCTCAAATTGTTTGCGAGCATTAGATGGCAAATTGCGTATTAACTCACGAACAGGCTCAGCTAATTCTGTAATAGTCTTACGTTCAGCTTCCGGTTTATCATTCTCGATATCAAGCTCAGACAATGCCTTTCTAGTTACAATCATTAACCGAGAAAGTTGAGTATTTGAAATTTGCTCTTTCTTGGTCAGTTCGATACTGCTAAGTTCCTTTAACAGCAGTTGATCGAGTTTTGTCCGTAGTATTTTAGTAGCTATATCTGTAGCAATTTTTAATGATTCGGGTGCTAATGATTCAGGTGTGTTAGTGGATTTGCGTTCTGACTGTGGTAGTCTTGCCTTGTATTCTGTATGTTCATCATTTAACCAGTTGGTGATAACTCGTCCAAAACCATCTACCCTCCTCTCTCCAATCCCTTGTTCCTCAAGTATTTTAATTCTTTGCAAATCAAGGTTAACTTTGTGAAAAACAAAGACACTTCCTGCTGCAAAAGCTAGAGTTTGAGGTAAAGGTAGTCCCCATTTACGATTGAATCCTCCAACAATAAGGCTGCTGGCATATATTCCCCCTTCTTGAAATTCAAGTTCTACATTTAGCGATGCTGAAAGTAGCTGACGTAATAGTTCAGGCTCGGCTACTACTTGTCCCCATTCATTGCGTAGAATCATGTCACTGAGGAGTGTAATCGTTAAATTTTCGTTTTGTTCTATTCGCTCTTGAGTGGCCATTCCTACTTCATGGCAATCGTCATCGTTTGATATTAGCTCTATTGTGGTGTGACCATAGCCTGCGCTTTGGGAACCACCTAACCAGATATCCTTTGGTTCCAGTAAAGATTCAATGATGTCTTTATCGTCTTGAGAATCGCATAAGACAGCCGCTTGAAAACTCTGCCTTGCATCTATGGCATCGTAGCAAAAGATAGCACCGTTAGCCTCTGTTCCCCTGCCTTTTTTGCGATCGCGCTGATTGTGAATATTGATCCGCCGCTTCACTCTGTACAAAAGTACATCGTTATCTTCTACAGTACAGAAGTCTTCCTTTAAGAGTTTAGGCGATAAATTTTCCTCTCGTTCATCAATTGGAATGTTGCTGAAATCGTATACATCTTCATCTGTTGTCTCAGAAAACTCCACACCCTTATCTTTGTACCAGGAACGCGGTACAGGTAAAGTGCGTTTTCGGTTAGTATCCACAGGATAAGCATTCAAATAACGGGTTTTATCATCGTCAAAAAACAATCGGGTTACATCAGGGAAACTCTGACTATCTAGAATGTCATCGGTTTCTCCCAGTCCATGACGCTTAAGATAACGACCAATCAATACCCCGCGAATCATGCTGCCAGGAATATAAGGATAGGATACATCACTGTTAGGATCTCCCTGTAGGGATGTCGCTAGAATCGGTTGCTGAGTATGCAATAAAAACTTAACTGCTTTCATCTGATTCTCCCAAAACGCTCGATAGAATCCATATCTTTTGTAATCTCAGTGGTAGAGTTGTGCAGGCTGCATTGTACGTGACCCCGACCTCGATTGCGTCCACTTCCAATTCGTCTCAGTGCTAATGTACCCACTGCTAGAATCGCTAACATATCCTCATCGTCTTCAGAATCTTTCTTAAGTTCAGTTTCAAATAAAAGTTTTGATTCAAAAGGCAATTCTCGCAAAATTACACGAGCAGATCGCAAGCTGTGTTCAGTAGGTGCGCCATCTTCTGGATCGATCCCAGTCTGACGACGAATGGTAGTAAGAGATTCTAGAATATCTGTGGAAGTTAGAACGGGTTTATATGTAGGGTTCCTTCGCTTTCTATCTTGCTCTGCATCTAGCTGTGCTGCGATCGCCTTTCGTAGATCGCCCGGTAAACAAGCATCTCCAACATGAATTTTGGCCTGAGTATCAAGGGTACTTCCCGGTACACCAAACAAACGATTGGCAACTTCTTGCCAGTGCTGACGCTGAGTATCATCTGGTAACACAGCGATTAAGTTATCGCACTCCTCAGTCAGCAAACCTTTAAGAGTGCGTCCCCGTAAATAGGGAAATCCATAGCGATCGTGTTCTACCTCTTGGTCAACTAAACCTGCTACTCCATCACCACGTCCAAAGGTAGTATCGCTCCAAAGTTTAATTTTGAGGGTGTAGGTACTCATTGGGTTATTCTTCTAAATTCGTGTAAAAATCCATTGCTTCAATTGCGTCAAAATACCCGCATATGTCTTTATACCAACCTTCTTTTGCAAGACTAGAATTTGCTTCTGTAAATATTGGTAAACTTTCTAAATTGTAAGCTTGTCTAAATTGCTCTGTTGCTTTCTTTCCTTGTCGCAATACTTCGCGTAGAGCCATAACTTTGTTGCGGCGATCCTTCCAGTCTTTATGCGTTAAAAAATCATTGACTACCTGGGAAAAACCAACCCAAGTACGCCATTCGTTTTTGCAGGGGTGCGATCGCATTGGGCGCATTGTTAAAGAAACAGGTTGATCCAGTTCAGGAATCTGGAGGTGGTACTCGCGATCGCGAATTTCACCAATACTTCCCAAAAGACCACTAGCTGCAATATGCCAATCAAGGGCAGAAAATAAAGGTTTTTCATAGTCATTTGTTTCTTGCCGCATCCATTGTTTAGCTTGACTGCATAATGCTTCACTCAACGCATAAGCTCGTGAAAATGGATAGTGAGTTTTAACAATAGCAATCCCTGCACAAGCTGTTGCTTTACCTTTTCCATCAGGTAAATCCTGAGTAAATTCCTCAAATTTTTCTAAAAATTTAACTGCTAACGATAAACCTAATCGTCCATCACACACAAAAGTAACATCATCACCACCGTACACAATTGGGCGAAATGGTAAGTAATTATCTTTAATCTCAAATTTCTCTTCATCAACTAACTTAATTACTGCACGGCCCACTGCTTCCAATGCTCTGCGGCTAGCTTCACTAACTCCCCAGGAAAGCTTACGCATTGCAATAATAAACTTTGGGTTATCAGATTGGCTTTTTCCATAACTTTCAAATCGTTTCCCCATCTGATTGCCATCAATATGAACAACAGCAATATAGCTGCTTTCATTTTCCGATCGTCCTAAATCATCAACATCTAGAGGGATATCGTACTGTTCGTTACGCTTTCTAGGTTTGCGGTCGTCAAATAGTATTTTTCTCAATTCCCAGTTAGCTTCATTAAGCTTATCCAGCTTTTTAACAACTTCTCTGGATATTGGTCTTGTAACTCCATCAATTTCTCTTGTTTCTACAGCGACTAATCCAGTTGAAACACAGCTAGCTGTCACTCCTAAACCCAATAAAGGAGCCGAAGGTCTTGGTTTTCTTTTTTGAATGTCTAGCTTGCCTTTGATTAGGTCATTTTCAATGACATCTTGTAACAACCTCTGATTCCAATTAAATGATTGATGGGCAATTTCAACATTAAGTTCTGGGGCTTGAAAAAGTATCTTTTTGCTCCAAGCTTCAGTAAACTTTCTGGCATAGTTTTCTTCCGTATCTCGGAATAATAAAAACGTATTGCCACCACCGGAGTAGATTAACTCAGCAATAATTTCAGGCTTTTCGTTAATGCGCGGTTCAGCTTGACTGGAATTGCGATCTGGAATGTAAACATTACCCATATCTGTCAAACATTCTTTCACCCAATCATCCGTCGCTAATTTCACCAAGTAAGAACCAGCAACATTTTCCTTCAGTCGGTTACTGCCGAAAATATACTTCTGAATTCCTGTGGTATCAATTACTGTGGCAATATATTTACTCATTATTTATCTACCTCCTGAATCCAGGTTTTCAGTTTTTCTGATAGGTCTGCCAGGTCGCCTAAACCAAAAACATTCACCTTATCATCTTTTATTTGAGACATAAAACCTTGTTTGATTCTCTCAGGCTTGTCATAGCAGCAGACTAAAGCAACTCGTGCCTCATCTCCTCCCATCTGTCGCGCTCGACGATAAGCTTCAAATAGTTTTAACTTGCATAACCCAGGCTCAGTATCAGTCGTACAGGATAGTGCAAAAAGTTGATATCCCCGCAAAAAAGCAACATCGAATTCAAAATGACCAATATCAGCATTTTCGGGGAAATTGAATGACATTCCTACTTCATCTATTAACCTTTCCTCCTCTTTTTTTAGTTTTTCATCAATTTCTTTTTGCTCTTGTTGCTGAAGGTCTTTTAACTTTTGTAAAACATAATCTTCTAGCCAAATTCCCTCAAGCCATTTACAAATCTCTTTTGGATATCTGTTTGGTTGACTGGGTTTTGGTATTATGCTTGCTATTTCTATTTTTGGGATAGATAAACATCCATTATCCTCAAGTAATTTTTTTGCTTCCAGTAAATTAGTAATTTCTTGTGGCAAATGTTGAGTTGGTAAGGCTATTTTTCTAATTTCACCAGCATTTTTCCAGTCACCTAATTCAAAAATTTTTTCTATTTCATTATTGGTATTTTTGACCTCTCCTAGCTTTATCTTATTTCTGGCTTCTAAGCGTAGTACCTGGCGACACCAATTTTGCCACTCTGATTTGTGATAAACTAGAGCATTTACTAACTCAGGAAGCGTGACTTCAGTTTTAGGTGGCTTGCTGAGAATAAAACCATGTAACTTAAAGAGCTTTTCTAACGAAAAATCCAGTAGCTCTTTAGATATATCTAAAGGAGCGGGATTAGTTGGCTGGTCAATCAGCATCTTGAGGTTACGGGAATCTAAGTAACTGAAGATAGGTTCAGGGTTGAGCTTGTATTGAGGCTCTTCAAGTCTTGGCTGAAGTAGTGCTTGATAAGCATGAACTGCCATTGCTTTTGTCCCACCTGTGTAGTTCAACCCAAAGCGCTGCTTATTGGCATGATCTGGTTTTTTTTGAATTTCTTTGACTATTTCCCAAATTTTTTTCTTGATTTCGGCAGCATTGGATTCGTTGTTATCCAGTGACCACATTTCTTGGTCACTTAAACCTAATGCTTCCTGAAGACGTTCAGCCGGTTTTTGGGTGTGTTCGGTGAACACTAGATAGGGCTTGCCACCTTCTGCTAGCAAGGTTTTCGCCGCCACATAGTTAGGCAAAGGGTTCTCGCCAATCAGCAAAAACAGGTGGTCAACTTTGTACTTGTCGAACTCAGATGTACTCATAAAGCCTGTCTCTCCGTCTTGCTCAACTTGTACGCCAATTATTGCATACTATCGGAAACACCCCCTTCCGATCGCCCTTAAGCTATAAAAAACATAAATTCACCAAACCACCATGAGCGCAACCTTTCGCGATCCCCCCAACCCCAAAATTTTACAGCAGTTAGCCAACGGCTCGATCGACCAAATGCAAAATCTGACCCGCGCCATCAGGTTATGGGTTTTGTTAAGTTGGCTTTACAGCGACGAAGGATATAATGCCCTTGCTAATTCTTTTACCTATGCTGATTGGCGCGCAGCTTTCTTTGGCGAGAATTACAAAGATGAAAAGCAAGAAGATATTGCCAACTATCCAGAGCAAAATTGTGCTTGCAACAAAACAACGAAACAGTGGTTGATTAAAGAGGACGTGTCTGTAAACGAGTGGCGACACTCTTTACAAAAACAGATTGCAATTTCCGAACTCGATTTAGACGAGGTATTGGCAGAAAAGTTATTTGCTCAAGTTCGCAAATCTCTGCAAAATGATTTCGATTTGCTGGTGAGTCGGAATTGGCTGCAACGAGTCACTGATACTCCTGGCAGAAGTAAGAGTTATCGCCGAGTAGAAACAATACCGTCAATGTTCGATAGATCGAAAGACTCTAATACGGAGAGCAATTTGAGTTTTAAAGCACAGATTTATCTGGATATGTTTAGTTTTCTAGATCCGAGTTTGCCTTTGTTGGCAGAACAAGTTTTAGCAGCAGGAGATGAAAATAATCATCGCGTTTTTTTGTATGTTGATTATTTAGTGCCAGAATCCAGTATCCTCGAAGATGCTGTAGATCAATTTCAGAGCGAATTGCAGGAAATTTGGGAGTCAGGCAACATCGCTCCTTTGCTGCTAACTTATCGCAGCGCTCATCAAAATCAAATTAAGGAGTGCGTTGTTTATCCTGTTTGTATTTACTTTATGGATCGAGCTAAATATTTGTGTGCCTACGGCAGCACCCCCAGAGGTGAAATTAATTGGTACAAATATCGGCTCGATCGCATAATTTCTCAACGCATAGAACCTCTCGATTGGCAAGATCCCCGCGTGCCACAATTATTACGAGAAAAATATCAAGAAAATAACCTGCCAACTCCCAAAACAGTTAACGATATGTTAAAAGAAGCTTGGGGCTGCGATTTTTATAAAGAAGCAGCGCTAATGGTATTGCGGTTCGATCGCACTTTTGCTCGCTCCTACCTTCAAGGAATCAGCATCCATAATACTTTTACCGCCATAGATATCGATCGCGCCGCCACATTAATCAAACAATACACTCCCAACCCAGAACAGCGAGAAGCACTTTTACAAATCCTCCAGTCTCGCCCAACCGACGATGCTTACTACCAAGTCACTTACCGAGACACAGACTACTACCCGCTGAGGTGGTTGCGCGCTTTAGGTTCAGAAGTCGAAATTCTGCTACCTTGGGACTTGCGACAGAAAATGGCCGTAGAAATCCAAAAAATTCGGAACTTATACCAATAATCTCTTGCCCGATAATTATCAAAACTATTGTGGAAAACTTGCTGATTTCTGTGGAAAAACCCCATTTTCCTGTGGAAAACTAGCACTAAATTAAGTGCGATCGCTCTAATTCCCTTGATAGCATTTAAAAAATTAGAGGAATTGCGATCGCAAAAACCGCCTTCCTCCTTCATCCCTCAACCTGCTGTTTGCTGGGGATACAGCCTACATTTTTCCTCCTTCCTGCTTCCTCTTTCCTTGTTCCTTTTCTTCCGAATCGTAGCTAATTTGGTCGGACTCGTAAGCCGGTGGCTCAACGTGAATTAAGATGCGTACAGGGCTGAAACGTTCTTCCAACCGGGCTTCTACTTCTTCTGTAATCCGGTGAGCTGTTTCTACATCAACAGCATCGACGATCGCGTGCATTTCAATAAACACTTGACGCCCGATCGAGCCGCGGGAGGCGATCGAGTGACAGTTAACAACGCCGGGTACATCCATTGCGATCGCGTGAATAACCTCCGGTGCGATCGCCATTTCATCCACCAACCAAGGCAGATTTTCCCTTAAAACCTTCCAACCGCTGCTAAATACCAAAACAGCCACAGGAAAAGACAAAAACACGTCCAGGAATTGTAATTGAGGTATATTCCAAACCTGCCCTTGCCAAACACCGATCAACCCGCCGATGACCATAATTGTCACCCAAACATCACTCATCGTGTGCTGAGCGTCAGCCACTAAAATCGCGCTACCGAGACGTTGGCCAACTCTGCGCTCGTAAAAAGTGACAAAAATATTAATCCCCAGTACGAGCAGTAATATCCACAATTCATTTTGCGATATTTTGACAACTGTGCCACCTTTGAGCAACCTTTCAACAGCACCGCTGAGAATTTCAAAACAGGCAATTCCCAGAAAAACAGCAATTCCCAGAGCTCCGAGAGCGTCAAATTTTTGGTGTCCGTAGGGATGATCGCGATCGGGCTGCGGATTGGCATAATGATTAGTTACCAATCCTAAAATATTATTAGCGCTGTCCGTGACGCTGTGCAAAGCATCTGCCAGCAAACTGAGGGAACCAGTCAGCCATCCCACGGCTGCTTTAATTGCCATCACCAGCAAATTTAGCAATAAGGTAATTATTAAAACCTTGCGGACTTCGGAACGGTTATCGGCAACCATAAAATCTCCTCGATATCCCGTCAACTTTTCTGGTTTCTAGTTTAAAGCTTAGCAAGTCATAACAGGTTAAAACTCTTGCGGAATCTAGCTTGCGACTAGATTTATATTCATTAATTTAGCCTAGCTTCTTGAGACAAATTTTAATTAATAGCATTCTCGCAGTCCAATTGAGCTGGAATGTACTTCTTTTGGGTTACTATATCTTTTATCATTAACAATTGTATGTTAAATTTCATTGCCCATGTCTCTTTCTCCGCTGACACTGAATTTAGTCGAAGGTTCTGTCTCGTTTAGCTTTTCCCCGCAAGCCGCGCAGGATTTGCAAAACGAAATTGCCGCTTTGATGGAAAGCTTGAAAGCTGTAGCAGCCAAAACCGCTGGCGCTAAAGCTTCTCCCCAAAAACCGATGGAATATCGCTATGCAGGAGATGTATTTGTGGAAGTTTTCTGCAACCCGAATATCTGGCCAACTCCTTTTGCGGCGAAAGTGCTGATTACGGTTAGGGACGATCGCGTGCGCGTCACCACCGAAGCCGAACTCAGCCGACTGCGCGACGATCTCGCTCAGTATATCGAACAAGTCGGCTGAGAATCTCAACCTCGATCGTTTGTAGTTAATAGGTTGAATCTGAGTTCAGATACCATTCTCGCTTAACAGGCTTTCCGGCCTGTTCCACAAACATTAAATTTTCTTGTGGGGTGGGCTTCTAGCCCGCCCCTGAAAGGCTTATTGAAAGAGGATAACTATCTGCAGGCGACGCCGACCATTCCCACATTGAACCTGCATAATTCTTAGCACAAAATCCCAAATTTGTCAACACTGAAGTCAACCATGCAGAACGAATTCCCCCACTACAATAAGTCACAATTTGAGTTGACTGCGAAACTCCTTTTTGCTGCAAAATATCGACAATTTCCCCGCGACTCAGCAGTTGTCCCTGTTTGTCCATCAACTGTTTGTAGTAAAGGTGAACCGCACCGGGAATGTGGCCGCCACGCTGTTCTCCGTAAGACGTTTTACCTGCATATTCTCGCGGCTCTCTGGCATCAATAACTACTAAATTCTCATCTCCTAAAATTGCTTTCAATTCATCCCGCTGAATTTCCCAATTCGAGCGGCGAGATATTAAAAAATCTCCGGTTTTAGGTGGATTGTTTGCAGCTTTTACTTGAGAAATTCCCGCTTTGATTAAAGCCCGATATCCTCTATCGACAAAAACGGCTTTTTCGTGTCCCAAAGTCCGCAACATCCAAACAATCCGCCCGTCTTCGCCCCACCCTTTCACGGAATCGGCAACAACTATCACAGGTTTGTCTTGACAAATACCAATGGCTTGCAGTTTTTTAGTTAAAATAGTGTTATTTTCGATAATTTTTCCCTTGTGGGGAAAGTCCGATCGCGAAAATTCCTGCCAAGTTACGGGAATAGCTGGTGGGAGACGGCAAAACCACTTTAAAATGGGTGCGCGAGCATCAAGCAAAGTAGCTTCTTGTTCCAGCAATTGCTTAGCTAAATCTGCATTTACTATCCAGTTATTTGCTAAATTACCTAGTAAATTAGACATGATTTATTGAGGAACTTTGACTGTATTAGCACCGCAGGCTAAAACCCCTTTGGTATTAGTTGGATTAGCTGGTTTAGTCTTGCCAGGAGCCACATTTAGACACAAGATAGTTTGGGGTTTGTTTGCCACCAAAAAGACTCCCCCCACAAAACTTTTGAGATTAGCTTGCTTCGATACTCCGTAGTTAAATACAGCACCTTTTTTTACCATGGCGATCGAGTAGCTGTAATTAGCTGCGTTAGGTTTAATTTGGAGACCCATATAAACCAATAGATTGGAAACAGAACTTGTAAAGCCTGCTTTTTCAGCATAGTAAACTTGCTGGGCTTTATTCATCGAACCCACAAAATTTTTCGCTTGCGATTCTTGAGGTTTAAGCGTTGGTGAGACTTGAGCTTCCGAGACAGAACAGAAAACAACTGGCAGAGTTAGAGATGCGATCGCAACTTTGATCTGCCAGTTGCTGCTATAAATTATGCTTAATTTCACAGATGCCAGGTAAAATGAGCAGTTGAGAAACATATAATTAAACTAATTGTTTGGCCTGAAACTGTTTCAACGCCCCAGGAGCAACCGTGCCGTGTTCTGTGATTATTCCCGATATTAATTCCGCCGGAGTTACGTCAAAAGCGGGATTGTAAAATTCCACTCCTTCAGGACAAATTCGCGTAGTTCCAACTTGATACATTTCAACTGGATCGCGTTCTTCAATTGGGATTTGGCTGCCGTCGGAAAGTTCAAAATCAATTGTAGATAGAGGCGCAGCGACAAAGAAAGGAACGTTGTGAGCTTTGGCAACAATTGCTAAACTGTAAGTGCCAATTTTATTGGCAGCGTCGCCGTTAGCAGCGATTCTGTCTGCACCGACAACTACTGCATGAATCATGCCGAGTTTCATGCAGTGAGCGGCCATATTGTCTGCTATTAAAGTGACGGGAATTCCTTCTTGCACGCATTCCCAAGTGGTCAGTTTTGCGCCTTGGAGACGGGGCCGAGTTTCGTCTGCAAAAACTCTTCCGAGTCTTCCTTCACGCCAAGCAGAACGAAATACACCTAAAGCAGTTCCGTAGCCTGCTGTTGCCAACCCGCCTGCATTGCAGTGAGTTAGTAAGTTCAATTTTTCCGGTGTAGCTGGCAGAACTTCTAAACCTTTGTCGCCGATATCTTTACAAGTTTGCAAGTCTTCTGCTTGAATGGTTTTGGCCATTTCTAACAAAGTTTTCTGCACTTGTTCGACGGAACCGCTAGTTTGATTTGCTGTTTTGAGCATTCGCGATATTGCCCAAAACAAATTAACTGCTGTGGGACGAGTCGATCGCAATAACTCGCCAACTTCTTCTAGTTTAGCGAGAAATTCGGTGCGATCGCCCGTTTCGATTTCTCGCGCCCCCAAATACATCCCGTAAGCTGCTGCTACCCCGATCGCCGGAGCACCTCGGACTATCATAGTTTTAATCGCCTCAGCCATATCTTCGCAGCGGCTAATTTCAACTACACCGTATTCTTTCGGAAGTCGGTTTTGGTCAATTAGCACAACTCGGTCTTCTTTCCAAGTGACGGGGGAAACAGGGGAGTTTTGAGGGGTCATCGATTTCAATGATGTGAGGGACAAGTTTCTATGATGCCATGAAGGAGGGTATTCCTCTATGTTATGAGGGACACGCTGAATTTGCCAAAATCCCAGCCCTGCGGTTTGAGATTCGAGACTGGAGATTTGAGATTGAAGAATTGCTGGATACCTACCACTCTCTGGGTTTGGAATTTGCGTAGAGTTGGATTCTTCTTCACAAAAGTGTACTTAGTAAAAAACCGAACATTAAGTTGTGTAAATGATACTTACGTTTTTTGAAAAATTTCCGTAATCGGGAACAAGCTAGCTGTACCAGGGGTCTGGTTTTTTTAAGTTGATAATGAAAAAGTGCGATCGAGCAACTTTACCAGAGCCAACAGATTTACAAGAATCACAAAAATAGATAATCGTAAAGCTTTGTCTGTACAACTCGTACAGAGTTGAAGGCAGGTTTTGTGGTTGCCGTATTTGTGGTGGATTGAAGTAGCGACTACGATCGCACGGAAACAACATTTTGACAACCTACTTAGGTGCATGGGGAAACAGTAATTATGAAAAACCAACAAATAGTATTCGTAGATTCAGTAGTTGAAGATTGGCAGAGTCTGGCCGCAGGAGTTAAACCGGGTACAGAGGTAATTTTAGTCGATCGCACGCGGGACGGCATCGAACAAATTGCCGAAGCACTGCAGAGCCGCAAAGATATAGAAAGCGTTCACATTATTTCTCACGGGGAATCGGGAAGTTTGCAGCTAGGGCAAACAATCGTGAATTCCGACAATTTAGAAACATATAGCGACTGTTTGAAACGGTGGTTTGCGTCATCTGTCAACTCACTTCAAAATCAATTTGAAATTCTGCTTTACGGTTGCAACGTAGCAGCAGGTAAAAAAGGAGAAGCGTTTGTACAAAAGCTGAGCAAATTAACAAAAGCGTCGGTTGCCGCTTCTTCAGATATTACGGGGAGTGCCCAAAAAGGCGGAAACTGGGTACTTGAATACGCTACTGGAGCGATTAAAACAGGATTGGCGATCGAGCCGGAGGTAATGGCAAATTACGCGCACACCTTGGCGACGTTTACTGTTCTTAATACCCTTGACGCTGGGCCGGGTTCGCTGCGACAAGCGATTACGGATGCGAATGCAGCGGCCGCACCGCCGCACAATATTAACTTTGCCATTCCCGGTGCAGGCGTTCAGACGATCGCGCCCCTGACTGCCTTGCCACCTATTACCGCTCCTGTAATCATCGACGGTACCTCGCAGACTGGATTTGCAGGCATCCCACTTATCCAGTTATCTGGCAACAATACCGTTGGAAACGGTCTGAGCCTATCTGCTGGTAGCGGTGGCAGCACCCTGCGGGGATTAATAATCAATGGCTTCACCACCGCAGGCATCTCCGTGGAAAGCAATGGGAACACAGTATCTGGCAGTTACATCGGTCTTGATGCCACGGGTACTCTGCCGATCCCCAACGGCGTATTTGGCCTCGTCATTCAGTCCGGTGCGACCGGTAACATAATTGGCGGGCTTAACCCGGGCGATCGCAATGTCATTTCCGGCAATACTACTTTCGGTGTCATCATTGCTGGCGGGAGCAACTCTGTCGTGGGCAACTTCATCGGCACTAATGCAGCGGGCACGGCTGCAGTAGGCAATATCGGTGCCGGAGTAGTTATCCAAGAGGCAGCTAACAATATAGTTGGGGGCAGCACGGCGGCGGCCCGCAATATTATTTCCGGTAACGGTACTGGGACAGTCATTGCTGGCACGGCAGCCATCAACAACCAACTCCTAGGCAACTACATCGGTACAGATGTCAGCGGTAACAATGCAGTTGCAAATAGTTTGGGCGTAGCTGTCCAAGGAGGCGCAAACAATAATACGATTGGCGGTAGTGTAACAGGTGCTGGCAACGTCATTTCCGGTAATGCTTCCAGCGGCATCAGCATTGTTGACAATAGCAGCAGCAACGCTGTCCAAGCCAATTTCATCGGCCTCAATGCCGCTGGAACAGCCTTGAGCAACGGTGCTGGCGTCGTCATAGACAATGGGATCAACAATACGATCGGTGGCAATACAGCAGCGGTTCGCAACATTATTTCTGGCAATGTTGGCAGTGGCATCAGCATATCGGGTGTCGGTGCCACAGGGAACAGTGTGCGGGGCAATTTCATCGGCACCAATACCGCAGGTACCGCAGCCATCGCCAACGGCGCTTTTGGCATTGCCATCACTGCAAATGCCACCAACAATACAATTGGCGGGGACTCGACGGCAGGCGATCGCAACGTCATTTCTGGCAATAGCAGTAGCGGTGTCATCATTAATGCCGGAGCTACAGGTAACTTTGTGCGGGGAAACTTCATCGGCGTCGGAACCGACGGCACTACCGCAGTGGCGAATAACGCTCCTGGGGTATTGGTTGACTCTTCCAATAATGCGATCGGCGGCGCAGCACCTGGCCTGGGGAATACTATAGCCAATAACGCTATAGCTGGGGTCACAGTTAATTCCGGTACCGGCAACAGCATCCAAAACAACTCGATCTTCGCCAACCTCGGCATCGGCATCGACCTCGGCAACAACGGCATCACCGCCAACGATGCGGGCGACGCCGACACCGGTGCCAACAACCTCCTAAACACTCCCGTACTCACCACCGCTACAGCCAGCGCCGGCAGCGTCACCGTCGCGGGAACTTACAACAGCACGCCCAATACCAATTTCACCCTGCAATTTTTCGCCAACACTCCCCCCGGCACCCAAGGTCAAACCTTCATCGCTTCTATCCCGGTAACTACTGACGCCGCCGGCAACGCTGCTTTCAATCAAACTTTCCCAGCAGCAGTCACCGCAGGCCAATTAATCACCGCCACAGCAACCGACGCCGCCGGCAACACTTCGGAATTTTCCGCACAGCCTGTTCCCGTTGTCGTACCGCTGAGTACCATCACCGGCATCAAATTCAACGACACTGACGGCAACGGCACTCAAGCCGCCGGAGAACTTGGGGTCGCCGGAGTGACTGTTTTCCTCGACACTAACAACGACGGCATTCTCGATGCCACAGAAACTTCGGCAACTACCGCCGCTGACGGCAGTTTCACTTTTGGCAACTTGCCTGCTGGCACTTACAGCGTTCGGGAAGTTGTACCGGCCAACAGCCAGCCCACTACTCCCAACCCGGTTGCAGTGACTCTGGCTGCGGGTCAAACTACTCCTGCTACGGTTAATTTCGGCAACCAAGCAATACCCGCTGTACTCGGCAGCATCACCGGCATCAAATTCAACGACACTGACGGCAACGGCACTCAAGCCGCCGGAGAACTTGGCGTTCCGGGAGTGACTGTTTTCCTCGACACTAACAACGACGGCATTCTCGATGCCACAGAAACTTCGGCAACTACCGCCGCTGA
>JAUBSN010000010.1:64985-123340 GCA_036704825.1 Microcoleus sp. F8-C3
CCACTACTCCCAACCCGGTTGCAGTGACTCTGGCTGCGGGTCAAACTACTCCTGCTACGGTTAATTTCGGCAACCAAACAATCCCGCCAACTCCGACTCCGACTCCGACTCCAACTCCGACTCCCACTCCCACTCCGCCTCCAACTCCGACTCCCACTCCCGTGCAACAAGGCAGCATCAGCGGTCTTAAATTCAACGACGGCAACGGCAACGGTACTCAGGATGCTGAGGAAACTGGTCTTTCGGGATGGCAAATTTTCCTCGACGCTAACGGGAACAACTCTTTAGATTCGGGCGAAACTACTGTTACCACTGACAATTCTGGTAATTACAGTTTCAACAACCTCAATCCCGGCACCTACAACGTGCGGGAAGTGCAGCAGACTGGCTGGACGCAAACTACTGCTAATCCGGCGGCGGTTAATCTGGGCAGTGGCGAAAGTCGTAGTGGAATTAATTTCGGCAATTTCCAAAATATTAGCATTAGCGGCAGCAAGTTTAATGACCTGAATAACAATGGGGTTTTGGATGCTCAAGAACCGCTGTTACCGAACTGGCAAATCTTCCTTGACGCTAACAGCAATAACTCTTTAGATGCTGGAGAAGTTAACACTTCAACTGATAGTTTGGGCGGCTACAGTTTCGCTAATTTAGGCCCGGGAACTTATCGAGTTCGGGAAGTAAATCAGCCTGGTTGGACGCAAACTACTGCCAATCCTGCTGATATTATTGCTGTCAGCGGCACTAATGTTAGCAATATTAACTTTGGCAATTCCTTCCCCCAAGTCCAACCAACACCAACACCAACACCAACACCAACACCACTACCACCACAAGAAGGACAAGATGCTGAGTGCATTTGCGAACAAATTGTTTTACCAAGCATTAGCAGTATTCGCGGCCCAAGTTCTGTCACGAATACCCGCAACGGTACTAACGGCAGCGACACTATTCTCGGCAGCAATAACGATGACGAAATCAACGGTTTTGACGGATCTGATTTGTTGGCAGGACTGCGGGGCAGCGATAATATTTACGGGGGACTTAACAGTGCTTTCCCGGTTGGCCCAGATATAGACAGGGACTTGCTGTTTGGCAATGAGGGTAATGATTACGTCAATGGGGTTGCTGGAGATGATTTAATCTTTGCGGGCAAGAACGACGATGTTGTTTACGGCGGCAAAGATGACGACATTATTTTCGGCGACCAAGAGAGCGATACTTTAATTGGCGACCAGGGTAACGATACTATCTACGGGGGAACTATTAACCCCTTCGACCCGGATTTGACTGGCAATGATTTGGTCTTCGGTTTGGCGGGCGATGACTTCCTCAGCGGGGAGAAAAATCAAGATACGATCGCAGGTGGTGATGGTAATGATACAGTGCGTGCCGGCAAGGGCGATGACTTAGTTGTCGGCGAATTGGGCAGCAACCTGCTGTTTGGCGATGAAGGCAGTGATACTATCTGTGGCGGCGAGGGGGAAGATACAGTGTACGGGGATATTGGCAGCCCTCTGCCCGTCGGTTCCGCTGGCGGAAAAGACCAAATCTGTGGCGGTTCGGGCAACGATTTGCTGTTTGGCAATGAAGGTCAGGATACTGTCAACGGGGATGCTGGGAACGATAGTCTTTACGGCGGCAAGGATGAGGATAGTTTGCTTGGCAGTGCTGGGGATGATTGGTTGTTTGGGGATCAGGGGAACGATACTCTAGTTGGAGGTACTGGGAACGATCGATTTATGTTGGGTATTGACCTCGGCAGCGAGACTATTTTAGACTTTCAATACGGCATCGATTCGATCGGCTTAATGGGTGGTCTGGATTTCTCACAACTGAGCATTGTTGCGGAGAATAGTTCTACTCTGATCCGAGTTACTGGTTCCGGTCAACTTGTGGCAACTCTCAGGAATGTGCCTGCAAGCGCGATTACTGCCACAGATTTTTTTGTTCTGTAGTGCGATCGAGCGGCTCTCCTGAGTTTCTGGTGTAAAATAGATCGACCGACAGACCTGTTCAATCATTCCCAATCCCTTACCCCGCTTGGTTTCGCC
Source organism: Microcoleus sp. F8-C3 (assembly GCA_036704825.1). Taxonomy (GTDB): domain Bacteria; phylum Cyanobacteriota; class Cyanobacteriia; order Cyanobacteriales; family Microcoleaceae; genus Microcoleus. The sequence continues at coordinate 67,040 of JAUBSN010000010.1, forward strand.
GTTGTCTGTCCCCCAATGACCGACAACGGCGAAACCAACGCTCAAACAAAGGTTTCAACGGTCTATCGATAAGAACTGACCAAATATTAGGGCATAATTGTGGCATTTTTTTCGGCGTTGCTGAATACAACTATGAATTCAATATTTCCCAATTGCTATAAGCCTGCTTGAGGATTAATTTAGTAATTTCGAGGAAAAAGTTGATTCATACCGTTAATCAGCAACCCTTAATTTAGATTCACTTTATTAACCCCTTCTCAGACCAAAGTTCATCGATCCGTATTCTTGCAACTATGGTAAATCTACAGTACCATCAAGTTTCATCCTCAGCTAAAGTAATCAGTCGATCGTCCAAACTGAGATTTAACTGCTTATCCAAACTCGGTATTAAATCAATACCAAAGTTTTTATTTTTATCTTGGGCTATGGCGCTAATTCTTACGCCAATACACAATTCATTACGGTTTTGTGCCGCTAATATACAATCAGCGAAAGTCAGCTTGCTAATCTGTTCTTTGGGAAAGTAAAGCGAGATTGGCTTGACATAAAGTTCGCTACCTTCCTGTGAGAACAAATCACGATATATTGACATTATATCTGGCTCTTGGGATACCTGGGCTAAAATTTTTGACACAAATTGATCGGTGAGGAGAAAGTCTTTTACACCTGCTTTGATTACCAGGTCAGTATCTTGGGAATCAATTATTTCTGCAATCAATTCTGTAGTTACTTGGTTTCCTGTTTCCTTTGTATATTCTCTGAAAATTTGCCTGATTTCTAACAAAACGGTGAGGGTTTTAGCATCTATTTCCTCTGCGTTTTCACCTCGACCTGCCAAGATTGAGATACTGTTAAATTCATAAGGTTTTAAAGTTTCCAACTGCTCAATTGATTCCAAATTTACCTGGATAAGATTCATGTTGATATCTGGGTATTCTTTGGCAATATTGTCAAATTCTGCTTGCACCTCATTGGTTACATCTTGTGTTACCAAGTTAACCTGTGAACCTGGTACCAAGTATTTAGCATATTCTTTAATAGTAATTGGGGTTTTATTATTCCAACCAATAACCAGGTGTTTTTCAGGTTTTCGCTCTAAAGATTTTCTACGGTAAGCATAACCTTTAACTAATGGTTGCACTACAGGTTGGGGAGAAAACCGGATAGTTGAGTCATCTTCTGCCAGAATTATAATTTCATCTGAGTCAGCTAGCTTGTAATTTGTGCTGGCTTTTATTGTCAAGGTGCCGTCTGCATGACGCACACCTATTGGTATACCAGTTGAGAAATGAAATGGTAGTTCGCCGAAAGTTACATTCTGCCAGCCTTGTTCGGGGCGATAGAAATAGAATTCGTTTCCTTCAAAACCCACTAAGTTTAAATATACTGCTGCTAGTCCTACACTCCGGGATGTTTGAACTAAAATTCGAGCTAAAATATCCGCCTCATTCAGAGTAATTATGGCTCCTGGAGCAATATTTTCAGCGAGGCGACGATATTGTTCTAAGTGTAATTCTACGACAATTACTGGCAAGGAGTCTTCCTGATTAGCTGCCACCACAGCCAGGATAGCTTTGACTACCCGTGCGTCAGATAAAGTTTTAAACTCTTCGGAATCTGAGGCTTTGGCATCATTCAAAATAATCACTGATTTAGCAACTTTGATTCCCACCTTATCTAGGTCGCTTAAATTTGTGATTGAGCCATTGCGAGTCACCAATCGCGTCTTTTTGGTTTTGCCTACATTATCCCGGAGAAAATCATCCATTTCCTCCTTTTCTTTTTGAGATAATAAAACAATTACTGCGTCATCTTCCGATTCATTAGCAACTACTAATTCTTGAATAATATCTACAACTCTATCTGTAAATCCCAAAATCAAAGTATGGTTTTCTTCTACTACTATACTCTTTCCTTTACGCAGCGACTGAAGTTTTGATTCAAATTCTTGAGTGATGAAAGCAACTAGACTAGAAAATAGTACCAAGCCAATAAAAATTGTGACTACACCCACAACCTTAGTTGCAAAATTGGCATTATCCCCTGTGTCTCTTAGACCTATTAGCTGAACAAATACGTCCCAAGGAAAATCGGAGTTACCTTCTATACCTTGATTTGGAAACCACCATTCTGCCAGGTAACGTGCAATTGTCATCACAACAAAAGCACAAAAAAATGCTAACAGTAATGCCAGAAATACGGAAAACCCTCCCTTCGACATAAAGTTGTCGAACTTATACTCTATGCGCTTTTGCCGAGAAACTTGATTTTGAGAGAATTTTTTCATTTTGCTTGTCAAATTTATCACTTATCCTTTGTCGATCTATCGGCTTATGTTTAGAGTTTATGTTCGTCGAATTTTACCATATTTATAAAAATTAAGTAATTAAGATATGGCTGAGTCTGCGAACGAGAAACGAGAAAATGGAAGCAGTCAGGCGTCTGAGCTCAAATCCAGTTAATCAGCCACACAATGAAGTGGGCAGGGGATATGGGGTATCAGATATCAGGGAAGTGAGTGCTATTAGCCGGATTTGATATGACCCCTGATTCGCTAACATCATCTTACAAGGGAAGGAGAATGTTGAGAATGCGACCAGAGGTCTATTTAAACACATCTTGCACCAATCTCAACAACAGGCTTTCGGGCCTGTTCGACAAAAGATGAATTTTATTGTGGGGTGGGCAGGAGAGCCCGCCCTTGAAAGGCTGATTGACAATGATGCAAGATGTCACTTTCAACCGATCGTGTCAGGTGAGGGAAAGAATGTGATATTGATGCAAGTTCCACGAATACGCTGCTGCGGTCAAACTCCTCCTCCTCCGGCGAACAGCATGGAGGTTTATCGACCAGCGCTGGGTCAAAACGGTATGTCTCCTGAAGGAATTTGCCGCTGATGAGAGCCGATTCCAAATCCTTGATGTATTTTGCCGCGATCGTGCAAGACTCTTGAATGCTTTCGCCATCGCCTTGGTCTCACAGCGCAGTGTTGCTTTGACCCGTGCCAAGCGTGAAGCTGGCTTGAGAATAACGTAGAGGCGGAACAGGCGATCGGCTGATATGCTCAGATGCTTTAGTGCTTTGCTCAGTGCCAGAGACGAGTCCAGACTCGACCAGTAGCGGGCTGTGCAGAACTCTTTCTCATCTTTTTGATACCGCTGGTGGGAACAAGCAATCGATGAATAGACGGTGTTGTGTAACTTCTAGAAGAAGAGACTGTTAGCGAATAATTTGCAGGGGGTGTTGCCCCTGACATCTAGAACGAAGCATTTGCGTTAGCTGTGGGCAGTAAACAGCTATACGGTCAATTAAAAATTTAACCCCTCACCCATAAAAAATCGGGTGAGGGGTTAAACCCCTTGTTAATTAACCAACATTCTCACAATCAATTAGACAAATATGACTGACGCAAATGCCAGACGATCTCGCGCCGCATTTCGCTCAGAATCCGCTGTCCTCGTTCACAATGTTCCAACTTGATATCATCGACATAGAACCGCACCAGCGTGTCTCGCGTGTAATCTCCCTTCAGGTCATCGATCCAGATTTTGGGGTCTTGCCATTCATTGCGCGAACTCTTGAAGTTTTCTCGCAACCATTCGCGAAAGCGTTCTACCAGATCGTCTAATCGCGTGTCTAACCCTTGGGGATTACTAATTGCCCAGAACAGCTTGTTGACTTTGAGCTTCAACAAATCAATCTTCTGTTCCCACTCTTGCTTCAACGTTTGCTGGTCTTCTTGAAATAGGTCAGGGTCTTTCAACCAGTATTTATACCAACGGCGTATGAGCCCAATCAAGGTACTCTCGGATACTGTTCCCGTAGCTTCACTGAGAAAGCGTCTGCGACGGTCATGTCGATCGGACTTTTTTGATTCCAGTCCAATCTTTTGACAAAGTTCCAGATAGTATGCTTGCACTGTTCGCCGCTCCTCTGCATCTAATCCGCCCCTTTCTAATTGGGAGATGAGATCGGCTAGGTGCGCCAAACCCATTTCAATCTCAGCTAGTACAGTATTCACCTTAGACTCAGCTAACAAGCGTTGCCGTCCCGCCTCTCGCTTCTGTTGCGATTTTACCCCGGGTATAGAGTAACCATAAAAATCGTCAACTAATTCTAACTTCTTGCCAATTTCGCCCATGGTATCGGGGTGCGCCAGCACGACTTTTTCAATCATGGAGATGGCTAGAGCCGGGGCAACATCTGCTTTGATGGGAATGGAGATCGTGTAGTAGTAATGATTGGTCGGACGGCTGAGGTTAATAATTTCCTGTCCTTCAAACTCGCCATTGGGGATGTAAATCTGTGAGTGCGTGTCAATGAGATACAGTTCGGTTAATCGCAGCCCAATGTGTTTAATCACGCCTCTTCTACCGTTGGCTAGCTCAATCACATCCCCAAAGCGAAACGGTGTATCGATGAGCAAGACTAACCCACTGAAGAAGTTTGCCAGAATGTCTTTTAGGGCAAACCCCAAGATAAAACTGATTCCTCCGATGGCAACTAACACACCTTGGATGTCAACACCGAATGCCTGGAGAAACAGCAGTCCACCCACCAAGTAAACAATTAAAGGGAGAACATTTTGTAGTATCGGAGTGAGAACATCATCCCACATTGCCTCCGATCGTGCGGCATACTGCTTGAAAGCATAGGTCACAACCTCAGTGAGCAATTGAACCGCCCAAAAGGCGGCGACAAGAACAAGAAAAGCGGTCAAGCCTCGTTGGAACCAAGTAATGTAAATTGTAGGAGTGACAAATAGCGTCTGCAATGCCAGCTTGAAACCGATCGCGAACACAATGAGTGTCAGCGGCGTTTGTGAGACGTTGAGTGCAACTAAGGCCAGGTCGGAGGTAAATTGACGGAAAACCCTCCGCAAAATACCAAACACTAGGTAGAGAACAATAAGGACAACACCGAGAATGCCGAAGTTAAACAAAAATGTACTCCATCCTGGAGCAGGCAAAATGGCTAACAGAAACGTAGAACTGCCGATCGTCGTCATTTGGAAACTGCCTCCACAGATACGTAAAGTATGTAAAAAATGGTGCTTGACATTGTATTGGATAGGTGTTAATTAATGAAAGAGACGATCTTTCAAAAAGAGAAATATAAAAAAACTAAAACCAGCATTTAGCTCCGGGATTTGCTAGAGAAAACTTCTCGATCGCCGCGAAGCAGAGTTGCTTCAGGGCCAATCATAATTTTTTCTGTTTTACAATTGTTTCACCCCTGATGAATGAATCCAATAAAACGACGATGGCGATCGCCTCATTATTTGTCGGTGTAGTCGCCATATCTTTTGGCTCTATCTTCATTAGATGGAGTGAATCTGAACTCAGTCCCAATGCTACAATATTTAATCGCTTTTGGCTAGGTAGTGTCGTCTTCGGGCTGTGGCAAGGATACAAGGCGATACGTCAGAGACTTTCTGGTGACAAACCCGTTCAACAGCATTCATACACCAGTCAGGAACTTTTGCTATTGCTGGGTGCTGGGACTTTTTTTGCTGCCACCTTAGCCTTTGTAGCTTGGTCGCTGACTAAAACCAGCGTCGCTATCTCGACAATCCTGCACAATCTCACCCCCATATTTACCAGCTTAGGAGCGTGGTTGTTATTCGGTCAAGGCTTTAACCGCCAATTTCTCATTGGGATGGTCGTTGCCATTGGGGGAGCGATCGCCATTGAAATCGAGCAGATACAAATCGCCACTGGTGAGGTAACAGGAGGCATAGCTGCCATCGTCTCTGCGGTTTTCATGGGTGCATACCTGCTGGTGGTAGAACAACTGAGAACCAAATTTGACCCCATCACAATTCAGTTGTGGGTTTGTGCGATCGCTACCATATCCATCTTGCCCATGCTTGTGTTCGCTCAAGAGCGGGTTTTGCCTTCTTCACTGAATGGATGGCTGTTCGTCATTTTTCTCGCCCTCGTCTGCCAAGTTTTAGGTCAGGGACTTTTAACATATAGCGTTGCTAGCTTGTCCTCAGTGGTTGTCTCCTTAGTACATTTGTTAGAGCCAGTATTTAGCAGCATTTTGGCTTGGGCCATATTTTGGGAAAAATTAAGTTTCTCGAATTGGGTAGGTTTTGCCTTAGTGCTCATCGGTCTGTACCTAGCCGTATCCAGCCAAGCTGTTGTTCACCTGCCACAAAATCGGCTAGAGAGCGGCTAGTCACCATTACTATTTGTTTCAACGGCAGGCAAGCGAACAAAACTTGGCTCAAAAAATCAGCACAACTAGATGTCAACACAATTGCTAAAAAGTATGACAGCCAAACTGGAATTAGCACAGCAACTCTCGTCCAGAACACCTGCTTGGATCGCAACTGCTTCATTATTTGCCAGCCTGATCCCGCTATCTTTAGCACCAATCCTCGTCAAACTGTGCGAACAAGAAATAGGTTCAAATGCCGTAGCATTCCATCGCGGCTGGATCGCTGCCACCGTCTTTGGCTTGTTGAGCGGAATAGAGGCTTTTGACCGCCAAAAATCCGATCGCCAACCCGTAGAACAGAAGCCTTTTACGAGACGAGAATTGGGGCTATTGGTAGGATTGGGAACTTTCGGAGCGACCTACTTTCTCCTGTGGTCTTTGTCGCTGACTCAAACCAACGTTGCCAACGTTACGTTATTTTGTGGTTTGAACCCACTGTTTGTCGGTTTGGGGGGGTGGTTGTTGTTAGGTAGGCGCTACAATAGCAGATTCATCATTGGCATGGTTCTGGCACTGGCGGGAGCGATCGTTATGGGATTGGATGACGTGCAGTTCGCCACCAACCAAGTACAAGGTAATGCCGTCGCCTTGCTATCGGGGATTTGTTTTGCTGCGTATCTGATACTGCTAGAACTGCTGCGAGAACGATTTACCACGGCAACCTTATTGCTGTGGCGCTGCGCCTTCACGACTGTGTTTGCGTTTCCCGTCCTCGCACTCGCCGAAGAAAGATTGTTTCCCCATTCCTGGATGGGGTGGTTTTTCGTAATTTTGCAAGCCCTCTTGTGCCAAGTGTTGGGTCAAGGACTTTTGGCTTACAGCCTCAGCAAACTGTCGTCAGGGTTCGTCGCCGTCACGCTGCTTTTCGAGCCAGTCCTTGCCTCAATCTTCGCTTGGGTAATTTTTTCTGAACGCTTGGGTTTCTTTGACTTGATAGCGTTTGTCGTGATTTTATCCGGTATCTATGTAGCTCAATCGAGTCAATCTGCGGTCAAAGAAACCCGCGAATTAGCTTAATTGATGCGTCATTCGATTTTAGATTTTAGATTTTAGATTTTGGATTGACTTGCGCGAGATAAATTCGGGGGACGCAAGGATTTTTGATTTTCGATTTTCGATCGAGCCCACCGATCGATCGCGTGGCGGGTACCACCTTTGAAAGTCTCGGTCAGAGCACGTGGGCGCGATCGTCCGAGGAAATGCCCTTGCCATCATCTCTCTAAACTTTTGCCGCAGCCCTCACCAAAGCATCACTGAGGCTTCACCACCAGAAAAGTTAGAGTACAAGCGGATTCTCAACACATACCGCCGACCTTGATAAAGCCGAACATTGATTTGTGCATTCAAGTCTGTGCCACTGTCGTCGTCACCAGCAACATATTTCAGGTCACCACTCCGATCCTCGAAAAGAACCATAACTGTATCTACCTTTCCGAAGGTTCCAATTGTCTAGGAAGAATTGACAACAGCCTGCTAGAGCTTGCTGCATAGCGTTTACAGGCTAGCAAATAAAACTGTGTTAGTGGGGGGTCGTCGGTTCAAACGCCGCCGCTTCGATCGACCAAACCCGCCTAACGAAGCGGGTTTGGTAGTTTTTGTAAATATTTTCACTCTTTGGCAACGATCAAACAATCACTCTCAACTTTAGACAGCATATCGGGAAAAGCTGAGGTGTAGTTGCCATCTTTGTCTGCAATCCTGCGGAGTATATATCCGCTGTCAGCAGGCCTGCCGAAAAATGAGTTTGTGCGATGCCAGATATCTCCATTCGGAGTGTTCGGATCTCGATCGATCAAAAAATCTACCAGCCACTGCGGCACAGACCATCCAAACACTATCGGCGTGATGTGTCCGTGCTGCAAAGTTGCGTCGGAGAATCGGAACAAGTAGCTGAAACGAGAAAATTTAACTAAATAAATTAACATCCGTCCCGCCATTGATGAATGAAATGTCCAGATAACAGGGTCAAAAACGCGCAGCAATAACGTCCGTTCGCCAGCATTCCAGTCTGAACTGTACATCGTCAGACAATCGTCTGGTAAAACATTACCGTCCATAAAAAAGATACCTTGCAGGACTTCGGGTAAATCCGCTGGATTATCTACTTTCATCCAATTCGCAATGTCTTTTAGTTGCTTTTCTTCGATTAACATGGTATTATCTATCCTCAAAATAGTTGTGTTTTGGTTTCCTGTTAGATACCCCCTTTATTTCTTAGTCGTTCGATCGATAGTTTGGATAGGATCGGTTTCAACCGCCGAGTCTGATAGCAGTTTTCAATCGGATGAAATACAGCTTTAGACACCGCGAGTGCCTAAGTCCCTACCCGATATCTACGATCGAGCTTTTGGATAAATTACCGCCGCAAATTAGGTTCAGAGACTCGGCGCACTTTGCCTACCGCACTCACAACATCCACCAGCATCTTGAGTGCGATGTCTTTACCCGGGCAAATCCGTCCCGCACTCCGATCGCCCACCGAATGAAATCCCATATGAAAAGGGCACAGATTCTCGCGCTTAGGGTTGAATTCGTATACCGTAGAGCCCCAGAAACTCTCGTCTAGCAGCCCCAGACTGAGCGGTATCAGTACCTTGGTTCCGGCGGGGAAGGTGCGCTCTTTGCCCGCTACCGTTGCGGTGAAGGGTTCTGTTGCGACTCGGTGGGTGGCGCTGACGGGGGCCCAGAGGCGGGCGCATTCCAGGAGGAACAGTTCGATCGACTGGCGATCGTCCAAATCGAGCCGATCCCAAAAATCAGTCGGGTTAATTTGGGCCGTCTGCTGTCCTTTATAGGCGGGGAGAGGGCGGTATCCCATTGCCGTGTAGCCTAGGTGCAGGGGGCCTTGCATTCCCGCTATGCCCATAATTGATGTCATCAGCTTCGCCAATTCCCGCTTAGTCATGCCGTTGTTTTCCGAGCTCTCCTCGAAGTCGGCTAAAGCTGGGGAATTTTCATAGATAGTCGCTGCACGCTCGATTAGAGAGGACAAATCCCCGTGTCCAAACAGGTTCAGGCTTTGCAGCAGGTTCCCGGCGACGGCGAAGTAGTGCAGCGGGCTTTGGCGGGTGTAATGCAATTCCGTGAGGAGTTCGATCGACTCTGAATCGTCTGGATTAATCCCAAAGATGGCGTAGTGCAAATATCGGACTAAAAATCCCATCCAACCCCGCTTGACATCGGTAAAAAACGCTCCCCCCGCACCGTGCGACATCTCGGCATAATCTGCGGCGATCCTCAGCAGCAACCGCCTGCTGATTTCGTCCCCCTGGCGATCCGCTGTCGCACTGTTGAAGAGATACTTCTGCATACAGCTTCGGAATGCTGCGTGGTTGCTGCTACCATCAGTTTCGCGATCGGACAAAGACAGTAGAAAAAGGTTTCTGCCGCCGACATCTTGGTTGGGCGCGCGATCGGGATCGAGTACAGAAGTACCAAGCCGCCATCCCCGCGCCTGGGGCGATGTGAGTGCTTTTTCTAGCGTGTCAAACTCTCCCATCACGACTTGCCCCGCGCAGCAAAAATTCGCTCCGAAAGCCAGCCGTTTTATCTGCAAATACGTGGGTTCGTTGGCAATCAAACCCTCAATCAGGGCGATCGGCGGTAACATCGTTTTGCTGAGACTTTCTTCCGGGTTTTGCAAAGCCCAAACCTGAAACTCGTTCAGTGCCGGGTTCATCAGCGATGAGAAAATAGTATCTAAATTTAGGTTCATCATAATTCCTCCGAGATCCACTCGCTATCACGCGCTTTGCATTTAGCAGCAACAGGGTATTGAGCGGCAATTGAGCCGGATTCAATACCCCGAAATTTGCCAAAATCAGTAAGTTTGACACTCCCCGGCGTGAACGCGCGGGGATTCTTGGTTCACTAACATACCTTTAAACTATTCATCCTTTCGGCAATATTTAAACCAAAAACCCGTCCAATTGAACGAAGCTTCGAGCCTAATTTAAATAGCCCCAGAGGGCTTGTCTCCCCAAGCGTTAAGGGTACACTCCCTTTGTTCCCGTATGCCCTACGGTACATCTAAACTACTAAGATTTTGAGTTTTCTGGTATGGGTGCTTATGGCTACCCTAGCTATGTTTTTGTGGTTTTCGCCACCCACGAGACATTATTTTTTCCTAGCCAGTCGTTTTGGGGTTGGTTATCCATTTGTGCTAGCGGTTATTCTACCTGTATCTATTTGTAGTATACCTTACTATGTGGGAAACTTTTACAACTTTTTGGAAATAAAGCCGTCCTAAAAGGACGGGGTTTTAAACCCAATTTTCTGATAACTATAGCCATTTTTATTTGTAAACGCAGTGGCAATATAGATATAGTTGTACTGAATATGTCAGCGCCTAAGTGTAGCCTTGTTTGGGAGACTTGGTGTAATTTATAACGATTCCTGGTAAGTAGCTCTACTTTCTGCATCTAAAGTATTACCCCGAATCTTTGATTGTCGCAGATAACTACGGTTATTTGCGACTACCTGCTATTATATTTAGCCAAAATCGGCGACATTAATTAGAGTTGACTACACCCATTAACAGAGGCTAAAAATTATCGGGTTGCCGCCAAGCGAATTAATGTTGCACCGCTGTTTTGAGCGATCGCGAATTGCGAAAAACTAAGAGTGTGGGCGAGTGTTAGGAAATTTGTGCCCTCTTCAAAATCTAAGATAGTATCGATGCCTGAATTGGTAGATAATAAGAAGCGATCGCTCTCATTTCCCCCTATCAAACTATCATTTCGCATTTCACTGCTGAGAAAATCGCCGCCATCACCGCCAAGCAGGATATCGTTAGATGTGCCTGTATTTTCTGCGATCGCACTCTCGATCGTTGCTGATTGCTGCATTTCTTTACAAAGAATCTCGTTTGCAAGTATCTTGCTTTTATGGCTTTACAATTCTCCTTTAAACGCTTTGTCGAGGATGGATGGTACCAGGGCATCCAGTTCGGCGGCAGTTTCGGTTTGCAGACGCTTGAGGGCGTCTACTTTAGTTTGGAGGTCGTCGAGGTAGGCGACGATGCGATGTTGTTCGGGGAGGGGGGGAACTGGAATTTTGAGCTTTTCTATGTTCTTAAGATTGATGTTAGGTTGTGTGGTTTGAGTTGCTTCTGAAAGGGCAATTTTCTTTACATACTCTATTGACCAGTAGATAAATTCGGAAATAGTAATATTTGGGTGAGGAGTAATTCCAACAATACTATCTGGAAAACAAGAATCAAAACCTAAAATTCCAGTCACACCTATGGTAGCACCTGTAATGGCTAGCACGACAGTTCCTTTGGGAAACATTCGGCTAATCTTTAGTCCATCTTGATTTAATGTTTGTGAATATTCTTGAATATATCTATTTGATTTAGATATATCACCAATTTGAATAAAGGGGATATTTCCTCCATAAAATCTTGGCTCATTTCGAGGACGATAGGCAAATTTACCTCTAGATATTTCTGCGCCTTCTCTTAAAGGCTGAAGGTTCCATCCTTGTTTAAGGATTTGCTTTTCAAAAATCAAAATTATAGCAGAATTAATGAGTACCTCAGCTTCCTCAGCACTCTGCCGCCGCAGCCCCCGCGCCTCCTCCACCTTAGCGGCCAGTTCCTCTATCCGTGCCACAATGCGCCGCTGCTCGTCTAGGGGGGGGAGGGGGATTTGATAGGTAAGTACCTCTTGCGGACGTATAGCAGCATAATTTGTAGAACCTTGCGCTGCAACCTGCTCGAAAAAAAATGGTGTTCGGATAAAGAAATTAAAAAAACTTCTGTCGAGCAATTGCTCATTGATTTCAAATAAAAAGTAATGGCTGCTAACAATAGCTCCATCTAAACTTTCTGGAACAATACCAAAACCTCCCATTTTTGCATCAATTTCAGCAATTAAAAACTCACCTGTTCGGCAAGGTTGTTGTTTTTTAGTCTTTATTTCAGAACCTTGAACAATATCCCGTAAAACAACACCTTTGGCATGGCACTGTACGCGACAACGTTTATATTTTTGCGTATCATCAATTTCAATAAATTCTTTACGATATTTGATAACCTTTCCTAGAGAAGTTAGTGACCAGTCCCGATTCATTTCCCACCCCCCGCTAACACATTCTTAATCTCACCCAAAATCTCTAAAATCCTCTGCTCTTTTGCCCAAATATCAGCAACTAATTGCTCTGGCGGTAAATGCTCAAAATCATCCTGAGCGTTAGGGTTTTTCTTGTCCAGATTGAAAATAGGCCAGTAAATTGCATCGCCCTTAGCCTGAGACTCCTTAGCAACTTCGCGCTGACTCCGTTCTTTTTCTTGGGTTTGTTTCTGCTCATCCTTCAGAACTTTAATCTGATTTTTGATATCCGCTTGTTGTTTAGCCGGGGCATAGTCTAACAGAGAATTATTTAGAGTCTGAATCTGTGTCTCTAACTCCTTAACTTTCCGAACACACTGGTTAGCTTTTTCCTCAGATTCCCTAGCAGCATCCCAATAAAGTTGTGCCTCAGTCTTGGCTTTGTCGTAAGTTTCCTTAAACTGATACTTCCAGGCGCGATCGCTTTCCTCGCGATTGTTCCACCAGCCTAAACACTCGCTAAACTCATCATCTTGAATTGGCTTAGTTTTGCTGTAATTCTTGCGACCATCTGTAATGGTTAATTCATAATACCAAATATCTTCAGTAGCCCCAGAAGCATCAAAAAATAACAGATTAGTTGGGATGCCCGTATAAGGTGCAAAAACCCCATTCGGCAATCTAACAATCGTGTGTAAGTTAAACTCAGTCAGCAACTTTTCCTTAACTTTAGCGCAAAGACCATCACCGAATAAAGTGCCATTTGGTACAACAATTCCCGCCCGTCCCACTTGAGGATGGCGTTTGAGCAAGCGCATAATTAACTGTATAAATAACAGAGTTGTCTCGCTTGTCTGCAATTCAGGGGGGAAATTTTCTTTAATTTTGGATTCTTCCTCACCACCAAAGGGCGGATTAGTCAGAATAATATCAACTTGGTCTTTAACACCTATTTGGTTAATCGCTCTAGCTAAACTATTTTTCCTTTCAACGTCTGGGTACTCAACGCCATGCAGTAGCAAATTCATTTGAGCCAGCATAAACGGCAAAGGCTTAGCTTCAATTCCCGATAAACTTGATTGCAAAATCTCCCAATCTTTAGGTTGACATTGTGCCTTGAGATGTTCGTAAGCTTCTACTAAAAACCCAGCCGTGCCGCAAGCCGGGTCATGAATAGTTTCACCCAGTTGCGGGTTAAGAACTTTCACCATAAACCGCACTACCGGCCGGGGCGTGTAGAACTCGCCGGAATCCCCCGCAGCGTCCCGCATCTCTTTGAGCATAGACTCATAGAGGTTACTGAGGATGTTCACTTCCTCTGAGTTATCGAAGTGAATATCATTAACCTTATTCACCACATCTCGCAGCAATGCACCGCTAATCATGCGGTTGGTGACATCGTTAAAAACTTGACGGATAACATCTTTGCGATCGCGCCCAGTTGCACTCTGAAGACTCCGCAAATAAGCAAACAAACCAGGACTTTTTGTCCCGTCCCGCAGCGTCACCTCATCATTGTTAATGAATTTGAGCAAGTCATCACCGCTCATCCCTTCATCATCGGCAGCCCAATCACGCCAGCGGTAAGGCGATTCAATCAGCGGCTTGTACTTATCAACTTTTCCCTCTAAAAAGGCTTCTTCTTCTCTGACCTTTTCCGCATCATCTAAAAGCTTGAGAAATAGAATCCAAGTAAATTGAGGCAAACGGTCTAACTCCCCATTCATCCCCTTATCTTTCCGCATGATATCTCGTGCAGACTTAATCACGCTCCCGAGACGTTGAGCGGTGGTAACGGGTTTACTGTCACCGTTTGTTTTTGTGCGTTTGGCCATGACTAATTAAGCTGTGTATAACAAAGTTTGTAACTGCTCGACTGCCTGCTTCAATTTATCTGCCCCCCCAAATTTAGCGGCAATTTCCCGCACATTGCCATACTTCTCAACCGCTTTCACCTTCAGAGATGCTGGCATTATCAACTGCTGCGGCCCACCTCGAGCGTAACCGTCAAGCAGAATTTCCAGGATTGCTTTAGCATCAGTGCTGTACTGGTCAAAAAAATCTTTTTTCTGACGTTTTAGCCGTTCTGCCCGTTGCTGGCAAGTCATCACCGGGGCATTAAACGCAATGTGGCACAGCAAGTCAAAGGGGTCTGCGTCGGGCTGATTGGTAACGGTTTTCAAGTCCTCAAAGTCAATGCCTCTTTCTGCTAACTGGTCAATAAGTAGCGATCGCTCCTCTGGATTTACCCACCGCTGCTGAATTTCCAGGGCACAGCGGTAGAGAGTGCGGACTTGTTCTTTGGTATAGTCTACCAGCTTGAAGGAACGAAGCCGATTGCCCTTGGGGTCAAGCTCATAAACTATTTCGCCGATGACTTCGCACTGACCCCCATCAAAGTAATATTTGCGGGGTGGTATGTCGTCATCATCAGGCACACCAGTAAAGCCGCGAGGGGCATCACCTTCTGCAGGTTCAACTTCATCCGCTTCTGGTTCTATGACTTGCTGGCTACCCTCAACCGTTTGCCCTTCATCATTCATTGCTTCGGTTTCAATCAAAGCCGGTTCGCCGTCAAAGGCCCGATCGGCAAACAAGCGGGTGCTGTTGGTGTAGTCGAGGATGTTAAAGAACAGTTTACCGTTGTCCTCATCTACGCGAGTGCCACGCCCGACAATCTGCTTAAAGTCAGTCATCGATCGAATAACCCGCACTAGGACAACGTTTTTGCAGGTGGGAATGTCCACGCCCGTTGTCAGCAGCCGGGATGTCACTGCGATCGCAGGTGTCTGGGCGAGCACGTCTTTGAATTTGTAAAGCTGCGATTTCCCCGTATCGCCGGCTGCTGCGGTGACGCGACATACATAGTCGGGATGTTGTCTTGTCAAGTCAGCGTTGAGGTTGTTGAGCGCAGCCACCATTTCCAAGACGTGCTCTTCATCCAAACAAAAGACGATCGTTTTGCCAAAGCGGTCAGTTTTCTTGAGAAAGTCGGTAATGTGGCGGGCGATCGCTTGCGTCCTGACTTTGAGAGCCACAGCCCGCTCAAAATCTCCTGTCTGGTATTCTTCATCGGGAATGGCGCGCCCGTAGCGGTCAAGGTCATCAGAGTTGGGTCGCCACCCCAGAGCATCATAGCTCGTCGTAACGCGATGCACCCGATAAGGCGCTAAAAACCCATCTTCAATACCTTGGGCTAAAGAGTAGGTGTAAAGCGGATTGCTGAAATATCGGTAAGTATCAATGTTGTCATCACGCAGCGGAGTAGCTGTCAGCCCCAACTGATAAGCAGGACTGAAGTATTCAAGGATTTCCCACCAGTTGCTATCATCCCGCGCACTTCCTCGATGACACTCATCAACCACAATCAAATCAAAGAAACCAGGGCTATATTCCCGATACAAACCCGGCTTGTTTTTATCTTTAGCAATTGCTTGATAAATAGCAAAATATATCTCGCGACTCTTGACCGATTCCCCTTGAATTTTGTGAATGATATCCTCGGGAAAAGCTGAGAAATCTTTGAGCATTGGGTCATCAACTAGGATGTTCCGGTCTGCTAAAAATAGAATCCTGGGCTTGCGGTGTTCGTCGGTTGCATTCCACCCAAGATTCCACAACATTTGGCAGATTTGAAATGCAACAGTAGTTTTGCCCGTCCCAGTGGCGAGGGTTAGCAGCAAGCGTTTTTGGCCGCTGAGGATAGCTTTGATGGCTCGGTGAATGGCGATGCGCTGGTAATAGCGAGGGATTTTCCCACCCGTCAAATCAAAGGGTGTTAGCAGTTCCTCTGCTATTTCATCGCTCAATCCCTCAGATTGCCTTAACCTTGCCCAAAGTTCATTAGGGCTGGGAAACGAGTTTATATGGGTAATTAACCCTGTTGTGCAGTCAAATTCATATATGCTGTCACCATTCGTAGAGTAAGCAAACTTTAAGCCTAAAACTTCAGCATATTTCTTAGCTTGTTGCAACCCATCCTGAGCGTGTTTGTATTTCCGTTTTGCTTCAACAACAGCTAAAGGAAAATCGCGAGTGTAACAGAGTAGATAATCAGCAAATAGACGTTGGCGGCGGCGGACTTTTCCCCCCGTTATCAAAATCCGACCCGCATCAATGTAATACTGCTCTGTCAAAAAATGAGGCTCTTTATCCCATTCTATAAGCTTGGGCAGAACGTATTTGCGACAAGTATCTGCTTCGTTTAGATTCATTATCTATTTGCGAGCAATTTAACTAACGATCGGCTATTATCTCAGTTTTGCCATATTACTGCATCAAGCTGCAATAACTTGTAACCTCAGCAATAGAGCGATCGCCCCAACAATATCCTCGATATTCCTTACTTCACAGTGTGCAAATTGATAAGTAAGTAGCTACAAATAAACATTACATGGTTCAGGCGGGTGAACTCACTCCTTTATTCGCTGGTATCATAGATATTAACTGGGACTCCGCCTTACAAAATACTATTGTTTTGTTGGTACTCCGATAGTTAGATATATTTTATAATTCTAAATTTTATTGAATAAAGTTAGAGAATTAATTACCGATAATTATTAAATTATAGAGCTAAAAATCCCAAATCCCCAATCCCAAATCCCCAATCTAAAATCTAAAATCTACAATCTAAAATCAATTGACGCCCGCTAAAGTTTCCCACCAGTACAAAAGCACTTTACAGGAAACCCGCAGGCGTCAAAATCAAGCAAACTTAAATCTTAGAAAAGACCCAGCGTGAAAGATTTGTCGATCGGGAAAATAGCACCAATACCCAACCACAGAGTTACCGCAGTTCCGAACAGGAAAACAGTAGTAGCAACAGGGCGGCGGAACGGATTTTGGAACTTGTTAACGCTTTCGATGAACGGAATCAAAATCAAGCCCAGAGGAACACCCGCCATGCAAGCAATACCCAACAATTTGTTAGGCAAAACGCGCAGGATTTGGAACACAGGCCACAAATACCATTCCGGCAGAATTTCCAGCGGAGTAGCAAAAGGATTAGCAGGTTCGCCAACCAAAGCCGGGTCTAGTACGGCCAAACCGACGCACAGAGAAATCGTTCCCATGATTACTACAGGGAAAACGTAGAGCAAGTCATTAGGCCAAGCTGGTTCGCCGTAATAGTTATGACCCATGCCCTTAGCGAGCTTAGCGCGGAGGGCGG
This sequence comes from Microcoleus sp. F8-C3, assembly GCA_036704825.1. Taxonomy (GTDB): domain Bacteria; phylum Cyanobacteriota; class Cyanobacteriia; order Cyanobacteriales; family Microcoleaceae; genus Microcoleus. The sequence goes on from JAUBSN010000010.1 coordinate 84,489, forward strand.
GATCGCTCAAATCAGGTTTTTTGAGAATAGACATAGTAACAGTGTTCTCCTTTTAGTTTTACCCGGGGCTGCCATTCCACTGTATTCGTTAGTTTGAATCAGCGGCGCGATCGCAGCAAGAGTTAGCCGTAAATAAATATCATGAGCGATGAATTCTGAATTTTCAACTCAAAATTCAGCGGGGGGCAAAAAAAATACCGCCCCCACAACTCAAAACTTACAACGGGCCAGAGATACCTTGCTTGCGAATCATCAAGAAGTGAGCCAGCATGAACACTGCAATCAGCCAAGGCAACACAAAAGTGTGCAAGCTGTAGTAGCGAGTCAAAGTGCCTTGACCGACGCTGACACCGCCGCGCAGCAGTTCAACCATCAAAGAACCGACAAACGGGATAGCTTCGGGGACGCCGGAAACGATTTTAACTGCCCAGTAACCGATTTGATCCCAAGGCAGCGAATAGCCGGTCACGCCGAAAGAAACAGTGATGACTGCCAAGATTACTCCTGTCACCCAGGTTAACTCGCGGGGCTTTTTGAAGCCGCCGGTCAGATAAACCCGGAAGATGTGCAAAATCATCATCAGCACCATCATGCTGGCAGACCAGCGGTGGATGGAACGGATCAGCCAGCCGAAGTTGACTTCAGTCATCAGGTATTGCACTGAAGAAAAAGCTTCTGCTACCGTGGGACGGTAATAGAAAGTCATGGCGAAGCCGGTGGCAAACTGGATCAGAAAGCAAACTAAAGTAATTCCGCCCAAGCAGTAGAAAATATTGACGTGCGGGGGTACGTACTTCGTAGTGATATCGTCGGCGAGCGCCTGAATTTCCAGGCGTTCCTCAAACCACTGGTAGGTTTTTGAGTCGGTGATTTGTTTAGAAAACATGGAGCCAGAATTCCTAAAAGAATATTGCTGTGGTTGAGGTTCAGGGCAGCAGCCACAAGGTTTTTTGTCGCCCCGCGCCGAGCAGCTTGCTTTTACTAGCAAATGCCTGAGGCTATTTTTTTAATTTGGAGCTGACGAAAGGAACTCTCTTGTGCGATCGCCTGCAAGCCCTGGGAAACTAAGCGGTGGCTTGTCCCTACTCGCTGGCGTTGCCCGATCGAATTCCAGACTGTGATAAAAAATGTAACATAATTGCCGTGCAATTTTCACGCGCGCGATCGGTTTTTGGACACTTAAAAGGCTTTTTTCGGAATCTCAACATCCGCCCAAGCTACTATGCGGGGAGGGCTGAGCTACAGAAAGCAGTCCGAGCCGGAAACCTGTTTGCCTGGAGATCCCAAATTTCATCTCGATCGTAAAACTTCACCTTTTGGCCCCAAACGCCCTCATTGTCAGTCGAGTCATCCGATCCGGTTCGACACTCCAACCGAATCTTGTTTTGTAGTCAGGACTTCAGTTCTTACTAACAAAATATGCTGGCTGCAACCTGCGTATTTCCGTAAAAAAAGCCGGTGATTGCCCCCATCCGTAAGTCCTATCACAATTGAAAAGAAAGCAAACTTTCCACAAAAACTGGCAGCAGTGGCGAGAAAGGAGTGGGAAGCGGCGGTATCGGGAAGGGAATTTCCGGCAGAGACGGGAAGGATGGAAAGTCTCGCGATGGCGGTGTAAACCCTGTCGAAACGATCGCGCAATCTGATAGATTCACATCAGTAACATTTTGAACATCAGCGATTACATCCGATCCGACCAATATCCGAGTTCCCCGTCTCGTACCGTCATCATAAGATTCAAAGCGATAAAAGAAGAAGCCAGAACCGTCACGATCTTGTACGAAGCCAACAACTTGAATTTGGTCGCCTTCGCCCCGGTTAAAATCGTCAATAACGGCATAGGCGGTGTCACCGCTATAGAATAGGTAAGGGCGGGCATTTGACGAACCGAGAACAAATATGTCTGCTCCATTTTGCCCGATTAAATAATCGATTTGTTCTCCTGTTGAGGAAAAGCCGTAACCCAATAATGTGTCATTACCTGGCCCGCCAATCAGGGTGTCGCTGCCTTGATTTCCATCCAGCAAATCGTCTCCTGTATTGGCGTTGATGTAGTCATTATCTAAGTCACCTATTACAGTATCATTGCCACCTTCTCCAAACAGGCGATCGTTACCCTTGCCGCCCATTAACAAGTCGTTGTTGCTACCACCAAACAAGCGATCGTCTCCATCTCCTCCGATCGCCGTATCATTACCTTGACCGCCGTTAAGACAGTCATTGCCCGACCCTCCCAAGATACTGTCGTTATTGTCTTCTCCTCCGATCAAATCCGCGCCTTCGCCACCCTCAAGAAGATCGTTGCCGGCACCTCCTTCAAGTTTGTCATTGCCTTCGCCACCGCTAAGACTGTCGTTACCAGAGTAGCCCAAAAGGCGATCGTTACCGACTCCACCTGCGAGACTATAATTTCCTTCTCCGCCGTCTAAAGTGTCATTACCACCCAAACCAGATAGAGTATCATTGCCTGCCAGCCCGCACAGGGAATCATCACCAATTTCACCTGCTAGCAAATTATCGAGATTGTCACCGCATATAACTACCATAAACTTGTCCTACTGACAACTATTTCACAATTACAGTCACTCAATTTTAGATTTTAGATTTTAGATTTTAGATTTTTACCCTCCCCGCAATTTTAAAGTTTGAATTTGGGATTTTGTCAAGACTTTTGTCCTGAGATCCAATCTGTTTTGTTAGCATCAAAAAAATCCTATTTCTCTTCTCTCTATCTGCGTTTATCTGCGTCAATCTCTTGTCATCTGCGGTTAAAATCTCTTATAACCGCAGATCGGGGCAGACAAACACAGATTAACGCAGATGAATTAGATAGATTTTGGTTGCACATTCGCGGTTGACTGTTGACTGAATTTTACTATATTCGATGATATAAAAATTGATAAAAATGATATCTTGAATAAGATATGCAAGTTTTGATTCACCCAATTTTGTCATAAAAAACTGAAGTTTTACTAGATAAAATAATTTTATTTAGGGATACATAATTTCCCTGTATCCCTAATATTTTAACTGAAATTGGCAGCGGTAATTTGGTTAGCTGTCACGCCATTGAGAGCAGCTAAAATTTCGCCTGTTGCTGTCAAGCTGATTAAAGTGGCAGTGTTGCTAGGGATAATAGAAAGTTGCGAAAATGTTAAATTTTCAGCAAGTGCGAGGAAGTCGATGCCAGGTTCAAAATCGAAAATTATATCGCTGCCAGAATTGGCAGAAATTAAGAAGCGATCGCTCCCATTTCCTCCTATCAAGCTGTCAGCGCCGTTTTCACCGCTGAGGAAATCCTCGCCGTTACCGCCCAGCAGAAGATCGCTAGCTTGACCGCCGTAAAGACTGTCATTGCCTTCACCTCCAATCAAGCTATCTTGACCGCGATTTCCAAATAGGATATCTTCCCCATTACTGCCGAATAAATTATCGCTTTCTTTGCCGCCGTAAACAGTGTCGTCGCCGTCGCCACCGTCGAGGGAATCATTGCCTTGATTGCCGTGTATCCAGTCGTTGCTACCAAAACCGCTGAGAGTATCATTGCCGCGTTTGCCGGCGATTGTATCGCTGCCGCTGTCGCCGTCGAGGCTGTCGTCGCCGTCAGTTCCGGTGAGATTGGAGTTAGCTGCGATCGCATCTATTTCTCCTTCAATCACCGCAACGGCAGGTGTATCGGGCAATGTCGTTTGTTGAATTTTGGTATCTAAGGCAGTACCAGTATTTTCGGCAATAACTTGGGCGATCGATTTCGTGCCTGTACCGACTGCTTTTAAGTCTTCAGAGGTTTCGCCTAGGGCTACTTTTTGGACGCGGGCAACTTCTCGGTTAATTGAAGCTGTTGCTGTGTTGGATACAACTCGGTCAATGCGTTGATTTGCTTCGGCCATTACCTTAGCTGCATCCGGGGCTATTTGCAACAATTGCTGAGTGTTTAAATCCGAGTCAAATTGTTGCGCTGCTGTGGCGGCGCGATCGACAATTGTTGCTAACTGGTTGGCATCGCCCAGATTGAGAGTTGTCCCCGATTGAATTTGTTGAACGATCGCACTTACAACTGCTTTTAGGGTGTCGGTATTTTCCAGAATCGACGCACCGTCTATTAAAGCAGCAGTTTGGGTAATGACGTTTTGTACCTTGACCATTGCAGTCAAAGTTTCTACTCCGCCCGCGATCGCATTTTCGGTAGCTGCGATCGGATCTAAACCCGTTATATCAACATTAGCGGGAATGGAAAGAGAAGATTTGACGAGAGATTCGGCGCGATCGCTGTCAATTCCTTTGTCAATTAAATCCGCTACTAAACTGGTTAACAAAGTGACAACAGTAGCGTAAGGCGGGGCAGTGACAGGCGTTTCCAAAGGCAAACCAGTTGCTGTATCAATGCCGCCGAAAGCAACTATATTGCCTTCCTCTGGATCGAGTTCGCCATTTTGATTTTTGTCGAAAATGTTGGAATCGAGATCCAGGTCGTATTCGTCATTGTCGCCCGTAGTGGCAGAAGGTTCTCCAGCATCAAGAACTCCGTTTTTGTTGGCGTCAAAAAAGACAGTAGCGCCAGCGATATAACCGTCAATTACAAAACCGCCGAGGGCATAACTCTTGAACCGAATAATTTCGCTCGCGATCGCGCCCGATTCATCAGTTCCCGTTACTTTCAGCCAATAGTCAAAAGTTGACGGGCGAGTCGGGCCTAAATTAATCGTGCGAGTTGCGGAATTAAAAGTTAGCCAGGAAGGCAAAGGAATTTCCGGGAAACTTGAACCGGCAATTGGTTGGCGGTAGGAACCGCCAGTGAGATCGGTTTCCCAGGTAAATGCAGATGAACTTAAAGCGCTAAAATTTGCCAGGGCGATCGAATAATTAACACTATCACCCGGATCGGAGTCAGTATCAGTATCTGCTGCTAAAGTAAAAGCATTTCCTGTTTGAGAAAAACCCAGCGCCGCACTTTGAGAAAACACAGAACGATTGACAACAGGTGGGTTGTTGACGACAGGACTTTGCCACCAATTAAGAAACTCATCCCATTGAGTGTCAGCAGCAAAATCTATAATAGACCTCTCCAAGAATTGTGAAATCTTTTGTCAGAGCGGATGAGAGCAGTTTTTCATTACTTTTTACTGACCAGATCAAAGAACGGAATTATAAGGGTTTTCAGCATTTATTGTTGAAATTTTGCTCAATTATTGGAGGTTAAATACTAATTTTATCCAGTTGATTTACTCGCCATATTAACTCGAAAGAACTAAAGCTCCTATGCGGAGTCTTATTAATCCACACACAATTAAAATAACTTTGTTATAACTCTCTGGTCTCAGTCTAAATCTTTCTTTTGCGATGCGGAATATTTTCACTAATCTAATCATATGTTCCACATAAATACGTTGCCGTGCAGATTTTTTATTCTGCTCTTTTTGCTGCTCCGTTAATTCACCATTTTTCGGTTTTTTCTGAGGATTAGACATTTTTTCTGCTCCTATATAAGCTTGATCTCCTCTAAAATTCTGGGATTTACTAAATTCTTTTTGTCGTTCTTTAAATTGATTGATATCGCTTTTGGGACCGGGGTCGCCTACTTTAATATCGACGATATCTTTTCCTTCAGGTAAAACAATAAATTGATTTTTTCTCGTATGAGCTTTCTTCTTTCCTGAATAAAACTTTTTCTGTTCTTGGTAGTCTGATGGTCTCTCTATATGCTGTTCGGCGCTATCTACTATTAATTCATATTGCGTCAATATTTCTTTAATCAATTCGTAATCGCTCTCTTTTTTTTTGAATTGTTCCAGCAGCGTCGCTGGTAGTAATTCTCCCAAAATCTTTACCCATTTATGAAAAATATTATGGGCTGTAGACTCGCTAACTTCAAATTGAATCCCTAAATATTGAAAAGTATGAAGTTGTGACAAATAAACTAGAGTTAACAGCACTTGTTCTTTGATGGAAAGCTTCGGTTTACATCCGGCTCCTTTCCGATTAATCCGAATTTTATTAATCTCAACTTGCTCGGATTTTTGCTGCGACAAAATTTCAGCATGACTGCATAAATCATGAAATTGAACCGCAGTAATTCCGATTAACCGTTTGGCTTCTTTGGGGTGTTTTTCTAGGTACTCTAATATCAGGCTCATTAACTTAAAAGTTTTACTAATTTTACTATATTTATTCAAGTTTAGCACAAAATAAAATTTTTGGAGAGGTCTAGTATAAGGGATGACTCAAAAGCTCAAAAATTAATCACTCTCTTGATTGGGGCTTTTCTCTCCATCTCCCCCGATCCCCATCGGACCATCTCCCCATCAACCGAGAATGAAACAGCCCCGATCGATGATGTATGGATGCCAGTAAATGTTGTTGCATCCAGACAGACACTCCTGGAGGAACTGCGAGACTCTGAAACCGAATTTTTTACCGAATCTGCGCGCGATCGCGAAGTAATTTCGTACATCAAACCCAGTTTTGCAAATCCGATGCGTCCGTGACTAATAGAGATAGTTAGGCGGTGCTTTAGTATCTCTGCAGAGAGTCGAACAAGGTTTTCCAGCAATCTCTCGCGGGTCGCGCCAGCCGAGGGCGCAAGCGAATCGCGCCCTATTCCTGAGACGATCGCGCGTAATATCATCGACGACCGATCGCTCATATTTATTTACAAGTGCCAACGGGACGCTCGCGATCGTTCAAAAGGCGAGTAAAATCTGCAACAGCGTTCCCAGCGTATAAACGTAAAATACATAAAATGTCATACTTACTGGTATTTTAGGGAACAATCATGCACAGACGAGTTTTTCAGATTGCTATTTTACTTTTCCTCCAAGTCGTCCTAGTTCTAGGTGGATGGGCCGGACCTGCCGCGGCCCTAACTCCTGAACAGCAGCTATTGAGCGAAGCTTGGCGCATTGTCAATCGCTCTTATGTGGATAACAACTTCAACAATCACAATTGGTGGTCGATTCGCGAAAAGGCTGTCAAGCAACCCCTTAACGACAGACAGCAGACTTACACGGCGATTCAGGGGATGCTGGCGAATCTCGACGACCCCTTCACTCGACTGCTGAAACCCGAACAGTACCGCAGCCTGCAGGTCAACACTTCGGGAGAATTGACGGGTGTGGGGCTGCAAATTGCGACCGACCCCCAGACTAATACCCTGACAGTGGTGGCTCCTTTGGCCGGCTCACCGGCGGACAAAGCTGGCATCCAACCTCTCGATCGCATTCTGAAAATTGACGGCACTCCCACCTCAGAATTGACCCTAGACGAAGCAGCAACTCGAATGCGCGGCCGCATCGGCACTCGTGTCACCCTCACCTTGGGACGCGAGGGAAGGGACGCTGCTGAGGAAGTTGAGCTAGTGCGCGATCGCATTACTCTGAATCCGGTTTACGCCGAATTGCAGTCGGTAGCGGAAAATTTGCCGGTGGGCTACATTCGCTTGAGTCAATTCAGCGCTAACGCCACTGAGGAAGTCGCTCACGCCATCGACCGCTTGGAAAAACAAGGAGCCGCCGCCTACATTCTCGACCTGCGGAACAACCCGGGCGGACTGTTGCAAGCAGGGATTGAAATTGCCCGCTTGTGGCTCGATTCCGGGACGATCGTCTATACGGTGAACAGACAAGGCATTCTCGGCAGTTTTGAAGCCTCTGGACAAGCCCTAACTGACGATCCGCTGATTGTTTTGGTGAACAAGGGAAGTGCCAGTGCTAGCGAAATTTTGGCCGGTGCGCTGCAAGATAACGGCAGAGCTCAACTGGTGGGCGAAAAGACTTTTGGCAAAGGGCTGATTCAGTCGCTGTTTGATTTGTCTGACGGTTCCGGGTTGGCCGTGACTGTTGCTAAGTACGAGACACCGAACCATAAAGATATTAACAAGCTGGGGATTTCGCCCGATCGCGTAGTGCCTTTGGAACCTATCGCGCGCGATCGGATTGGCACCGAAGCCGACTTGCAATATCAAGCTGCACTGCAACTGCTGAAAGAAACAACCGTCCTGGCAAAGTCAGTATAAGCCGGAGTTTGAAGTTTTGAGATTGCAGCAGGGCCTCAATACACATATTTAAGTCTGTCTCTGCGTTCCGTTCGCAAGGACAGACAAGAATCATCCTAAAAACTTTTTAACTCACAAGTGATATCACGTCCGACCGATTCATCTGTAATTCTTCGCTGTGCGAAGCAACGACATACAAGATGCCCATCGGACGTGATATCAAAACGCAAAACTGCTGTTTTCTTAAGGTTGGGGGGTTGATTCCTCGGCTTCGGGTACGTCGGCTTCTTGCAAAATCACCGGACGCTGCTGCGGGTCAGCTTGGTTGCTTTGCTCTTGCATCACAGTTTTAGCCAGACTGGGGTCAAAGTAGCGGTTAAAGTCCGATCGCGACTGATTTACTCGCCCTTGGGTAAGATTTACTTCAGCTTGGATTTCGTGCAATTTTTCTTGCACCGCCCGGTAGTGAGGCCAAAGCTGAAGCAAAGCAGAAGTTGCACAGACTGAAAGTACCATGTTGACTGCCAACTTGACGCCTGTTTCGGCCGCGAGGGTTTGGTGAGGGTAGGAACGCTGGCGGCTGCTGCGACGAGGAGTAACCCGAGGGGGGTTTTTTACAGGACGCACTGGGGTAACGGTGGGTTGAATCGCTTGCATAATTTTTTGTCAAATATCTGAGACTGACGTTTTAGAGTTCAACAGAGCAAATTCTGAGCTTAACGCACACTCGCCGCTGTTAGTCAGGGTGCTGACAGCCAAAATTGTTGAGACAAAGGTGACGCCTGAAGACGGAATTTCCCCATAAAAATGCCTGCCCTTGCAGTCTCGTCTTGCTGAACACAAACAATCTACTGCACTGGGGCAGCAATTGTCTGTAAAGCGAGAGATTTAACTGGTCAGGCAGGCGTTTTGCGGTTCGCAACTGGTGTCTGGAAACTATTTGTACAGTTCAGTTGACAGCCGGAAAGCCAAGATTCCGGGAATCAAAGCAATTACGAGCGCTACGTAGACTTGGGTATCTGTTAAAGACATATTCGCAAAACTCCTTTTCGCGGGGACGAGCTTTCACCAATTTGAGACAAATTGGCGCTTTTGGGAATCATTTGTTACAACTTGCAACACAAATGGTGCGTCCGGGGAGGAGCGGCCCAGCGGCCCAGCGGCCCAGCGGCCCAGTTTTTGAGTTTCGGAGGGGGAGAATTTTTCCTTGTTTCCTGGGAATACTTCCTTGGGAAGTTGTTGGGACGATCGCCTCCCACAGAATTACCGCGTTAGGTTAAGATTTAAGTGAAGGTGACACTAATGTTAGACAGAGCGGGTAATTTGCGCTGCGCTCGACCCTTGCCAATTTTAGGTGCACAAAATAGTTAATGATAGATCAATTTCTCGACGCTTCACCCAATTTTGGAGTTGACGGCTTTTTATTATTGTTGGTTTTGGTGGCTTTGGAGGCTGTACTTTCGGCTGACAACGCGATCGCCCTGGCGTCTATTTCTAAAGGTTTGGAAGATGCCAACAAGCAGCAAAAAGCTCTCAACTTGGGTTTGATCATTGCTTTTGTACTGCGGATCTTACTAATTTTAACTGCTACTTGGGTGATTCAGTTCTGGCAGTTTGAATTGCTGGGTGCTCTCTACCTGCTGTGGCTTGTTTACCAACATTTTACTTCAGATACAGACTCCGAAGGAGAACATCACGAGCCCAGATTTGCGTCTGTGTGGCAAGCAATTCCCATGATTGCTTTTACGGATTTAGCGTTTTCTTTGGATAGCGTTACCACTGCGATCGCTGTTTCTGACGACACTTTTATCGTCGTAACAGGCGCTACTATTGGAATTATTGCCCTGCGCTTCATGGCGGGATTGTTCATCCGCTGGTTGGATGAGTTCGTTCATCTAGAAAGTGCTGGTTACATCACTGTTGGATTCGTGGGAATGCGGTTGTTGCTGAAAGTAATTAATCCGGAGTTAGTGCCTCCGCAATGGCTGCTAGTTTCCAGCATCGCCTTGATGTTTGTCTGGGGATTTTCTAAGCGCACTCCGGAGCCAGCCGAGATGGCAAAATCTCTAGAAATTGCTCTCCATCAGCCGGATTCAGAAGTGGCAGTGCCGGAGTCGCAAGGACACAAGTCCGAAATTTAATATACTTTCCTGTGAATAAAATAAGCTTAAATCTTTCCAACCAACAAGATTGAAGGCTGGTCAAAACGTGCAAACGCCTTTCATCTCGGTGACTTTAGTCTGAGGATGAAAGGCTTTTATTTTTTGATCCTTTCCGATACTTTTTTGCTAACATTGCTGACGGGGTTGGCGGCATATTGGCGATTGCAGGCGATCGATCCGGATCTGATTTGAGCCTTGGTGGTTCCTGTATTTTTTGAGGAGAGGGAAAAAGGGCGATCGACGGGAAGGAGTTGCTGGCGATCGCCCTCTGCAGGCACCCTAAATCTAGTGTGCGCAAGCCTTGTTAAATAAGGAAGAAGCAAGAGGGGGAGACTGGCAGGGCTGTTTCATTCTTTGTAGGGGCAATCCCCTCGCGAAGAGCCCCGATGGCCCAACACCCATTCGATCGCTGGTAGAGGGGGTAGGCACGGGGGCACTACCCCTACAAAATGATGTTTTTGGTGAGAATGAAACAGCCCTGGGGGAGACTGGGAGATGGAAAGAAGGGGAGGATTTTTTCCCTATTAGCAATTAGCAATTAGCAATTAGCTATGGCTTAGGCTTACCGACAAAGAAAGCTAAGGGAGAATTATCACCACAAGATAACCGAACTTTAGAACCAACAGGAAAAACATTTCCTGTGGTTGTGAGTGCATATAACTTTTCGCCCGAAGGTGTTTTTAAACAATAACGATTTTCTCTACCTAAAAATTGGCGGTCGCAAATCACAACAGCCGAATCTTCATCTAAGTATAAACTTAAATCTTCCTGCCGGATCATCAATTCTCCTTCAGTAGAAAGATCGCAAGGAACTTTTACAACTGAATCTCTTTTAACAGCAAAACAACCTACTTCTGTTTCCCAAAAATCCTGCTTCAGCGATGCAGAAACAAAATTAGCTTGCGTCACAAACTCAGCCACAAATCGAGAGGCAGGTTCTTGATAAACTTCCTCTGGAGTGCCAAACTGTTCTAATTTGCCTTGACGCATCACTGCTACCCAATCTGAAATCGAAAGTGCTTCTTCGCGATCGTGGGTGACAAATACACCAGAGGTTCCTGTTGCTTTGAGAATCTCGCGGACTTCCTGACGCAATCTTAACCGTACTTGCACATCTAAATTACTCAACGGTTCATCTAGTAAAATAATCGCAGGTCTGGGGGCTAACGCACGGGCCAGGGCCACTCGCTGTTGCTGACCCCCCGATAATTCATGGGGATAACGGTTTTCTAGTCCTTCTAATCCCACCAGCGCTAATGCTTCTGCGACACCTTTGTGAATATTATGCTTTGACTCTTTTCCTTGATGCGTTAAGCCAAAAGCTACATTTTTCGCGACTGTCAAATGGGGGAAGAGTGCATAGTCTTGAAACACCATACCAATGTCTCGCTGTTCCGGCGGCACTGACATATTAACACTGGCTACAGTTGTTCCTGCTAAAGCGATCGTCCCTGCTTGTAGCTGTTCAAAACCAGCAATTAACCGCAGCAACGTTGTTTTCCCACAACCCGACGGCCCCAACAACCCCAGTATATCTCCCTGATGTAAAGTCAGGGTGACAGATGCCACCGCAGGTGATGCTGCTCGGGCATACTGTTTTGTTACACCATCTAAATGCAGAATTATCGGTCGAGCCATTATTGCTATAAATAATCAACAACTTAACTATTCTACAATAAACCAGTTTAGTGAGATAAATTGTCATAAAGACTTGACAAATGTTTACACCTACTGATAAACTAGCAAGCTAGACTTTTTACTAGCAATGAAAAATTCCCAAAAATCACTGCAGCAAACACCAATCAGCACAATCCAATGGCGATCGACCTTACGCGGTTTATCCGCTAGTGGGTGGACACTTGCAGTTATCGCTTTAGCATTGCCCATCGCCATACCAGTTCTCAGTGTCTTGTCCAGTATCTTTGTTGAAGCTAAAGATACATGGCAACATTTAGCCGATACAGTTTTAACCCGTTATATCGCCAACTCTTTATTGTTAACGATCGGTGTAGGCTTTGGTGTTGTCGCGATCGGCGTAGGATGTGCGTGGCTAGTAACAATGTGTCGCTTTCGGACCAGTCGCGTATTTGAATGGGCATTACTGTTACCCTTAGCGGCCCCAGCTTATGTACTAGCTTATACTTATACAGACTTTTTAGAATTTTCAGGACCAGTTCAAACTGCTTTGCGTGATATTTTTGGCTGGAGTTATGGAGACTATTGGTTTCCTAACGTGCGATCGCTCCCTGGAGCAATCTTAATGCTAATCTTAGTTTTATATCCCTACGTCTACCTATTAACAAGAGTTGCTTTTTTGGAGCAATCCACTTGTACGCTAGAAGCTAGTAGAATACTCGGCTGCAGTCCTTGGCGCAGTTTTGTTACAGTTGCCTTACCAATGGCAAGACCCGCAATTGTTGCAGGTTTAGCACTGGCTTTGATGGAAACTCTCAACGATTATGGTACTGTTCAGTATTTTGGAGTTGATACATTCACCACAGGTATTTATCGGACTTGGTTTGGCATGGGAGAACGAATAGCAGCAAATCAATTAGCGGCGATGCTATTATTATTTGTTCTCGGTTTAATTTTACTAGAACGCTGGTCGAGAAGTCGGACTAAATATTATCAAGCTAGCAGCCGCTATCGCCAACTGCAAACTTATCAGCTTAAAGGAATCCGGGAAATTTTAGCGGTAATGGCTTGTTTGATGCCGCTGTTTTTGGGTTTTTTATTGCCCGCAGGTCTTTTAGTCAAGTTGACCTTAGCGAATTGGCAAGTAACCTTAGATGAACGCTTTTGGATCTTTGCCCGTCACAGTTTAATTTTGGCCGCCCTGACAGCAATTTTAGCCGTAGTTATTGCCTTGATTATGGCTTATGGTTTGCGCTTATATCCTAATTTAGGAGTGCAGTTAGGAACAAGAGTTGCGGCAATGGGCTATGCTGTACCCGGTTCTGTCATTGCAGTGGGGATTATGGTTCCCATTGGAAAAATTGACAATCTATTTGATAGTTGGATGCGCGAAAACTGGGGAATTTCTACAGGCTTGTTGTTAAGCGGTACGATCGCAGCTTTGGTATTTGCCTATATAGTTCGCTTCCTAGCTGTTTCTTTAAATGCCGTGGAGTCAAGTTTGAGCAAAATTAAGCCTAATTTAGATGATGCGGCGAGAAGTTTGGGTTATAGCCCGATGCAAACTTTAGTGACAGTTCATACACCAATGATGACGGGAGGTTTACTAACTGCCATGATGTTAGTATTCGTTGATGTCATGAAAGAGTTACCTGCTACTATAATTATTAGACCGTTTAACTTTGATACCTTGGCTGTGCGAACTTATCAACTTGCCTCAGATGAGCGATTGGCTGAAGCTTCTGGCCCAGCATTGGCAATTGTTTTAGTGGGGATGTTACCGGTTATTTTATTAAGTTGGAAAATTGCGCGATCGCGCGAGTCTTCAACAGTATAACCGCCAAATCTCTTCCCTGCTTGCAGAGGTGATTGATTCTTTTAAAGCTATAGTCCGACAGGGGTTTCAACCCCTGTCGAGAGAGCGAAAGTCGTCTGAAGACGACTAGACAGCTAGGATTTCATTCGGTTTCAACCGACTTTAGCTATAAGAGGGGGAATTTATTCCCTGGCGGGTTTCGGGAAAATGTATCAACTCTTCTTCCTTCTTGCCTCTTCCTGACATCCGTTACATCCGTGGAGCGAATCCGTTGCCGAACTTCCTTTTTCCTTCATAAATCAAGATGATTAATAAAAACTTAGCAATGTTTACCCGCACGACTGGCACAATCTCTTGCTTACTACTTACTATTTTTGTCACCTTCGGATGTCAAAAACAGGCGGCTGGTCCCCTCGAAACATTACAAAAAACTAAGCAATGCCCAGAATGCGATCTGACTGATACCAAGTTAAGTGACATGGATTTAACCAGCGCTAATCTCAATGGTGCTAAGTTGGAAGGTGCTGTGCTAGAAAATGTCAAACTTAATGAAGCCTTACTCGATAGCGTCAATCTCAAAGGTGCAAATTTAAAAGGTGCTTCTCTGGAAAAAGCAGGTTTATCTGCCGCCGATCTCACAAATGCTGATTTGAGCAATGCAAATCTCAAGGGGGCTTTTTTGCGAGGGGCTAAACTGAATAATGCCAATCTTAGTAATGCCAATTTAAGTGAAACTGACTTAAATAGTGCTGATTTGACAGGGGCAAACCTCAAAGGGGCAAACCTCAAAGGGGCTATAATGCCGGATGGTAAAATTAAAAATTAAATAAAAATTAAAGTTGATGGGATTCGGCGATTGCAACCGCCGAATCACAAAGAGTAGCTTCTCGTTCAAAAAGCCTCTATTTCCATCCTGCGCGATCGGCAATCTTTAAAGCTTCGGGGTTATTTTTCCCAAACACGTCAGGGTTGAGAGGGTCAGATTTGAATGTACCAAAACTTGCAACGGCAGGATCGATCGCCACACCTGAAATCACAGGGTATTCGTAATTACTCCTAGCAAAAATTTGTTGAGCTTCGCGACTGGCTAAGTGTTCCAAGAATTTGGTCGCACCTGCTTTGTTACGGGAGGTTTTGACTACACCAGCACCACAAATATTGACGTGGGTACCGCGATCGCGCTGGTTCGGGAAAAATACACCTACTTTCGCCGCGATCGCCTGTTCTGCTGGATCTTTCGATTTCATTAAGCGAGCTACATAATAGGTATTAACCAGGGCAATATCGCCTACCCCATCAGCAACAGCCTTGATTTGTGCCGTATCATTTCCCTCTGGAGGACGGGCAAAATTAGCCACCAATCCTCGCGCCCAAGCTTCTGTTTTTTGAGCTCCATGAACGGCTAACATCGCCCCAACCAGAGACTGATTATAGATATTAGTGGACGATCGCACTAAAACTTTGCCTTTCCACCGAGGTTCTGTCAGCGCCTCATAGGTTGACAATTGTGCAGGGTTCACCTTGCTTTTGTTATAAACAATCACCCGTGCCCGGCGCGATAGACCAAACCAGAAACCTTGAGGATCTCGCAAACTTGCTGGAATTGCCGATGTCAGGACTGTTGAAGAAACAGGTTGCAGAATACCTGCTTGTTTTGCCCGCCACAAACGCCCACCATCCACCGTGATCAAAACATCAGCGGGGCTATTTGCACCTTCACTTCTGATCCGTTCAATTAATTGGTCAGCCTCCGCCTCAACGAGGTTAACCTTGAGCCCAGTTTTTTTGGTGAAGCTTTGGTACAACTGATTGTCAGTGTCGTAGTGACGTGCTGAATAAAGGTTGAGAGTACCGGTTTGGGCTGCGACAGGGGCTTTTTTGCTTAGTTCCCCCACGGCCACGACAGCCATTGCTGTACCGCTGGCAAGAAAAATACGCCGAGAAATGCTCATTGTTCTATAATGATAGATTTTTTCATCTGGTAATTGACACGATGGTGCATCCACAGCCATCTACAGTCAGTGTTTTACTATATTAATGCAAGTAATTCTTATTTGATGATCGAGAGCGTAACTATTTTAGGGCTGACGCACTGCTGGTCAGAAATCCGGTCTCGACTGCGCTTAACCGGCAACTTTTTTACGGAAAGACTTTGTTATAGCCTGCAGATTAGGTCAAAAATTTGGCGTTGCTCAATTTGAGGATGATTATTGTAGGGTGTCCCGCCTGCTGTGAAAATACACGCCTTCGGACTCACGGGCCCATCTCATAAAAAAAATCAAAATCATGCCGCTATTATGCAACGCCAAAAAATTTGCTTGTGAAGGTCTTGATGCGTCCAGGACTGTACTTATGACAAAGATTTTTTCTGGCTGGGTATTACAACACTTGTTTGCAACAGACATCTTCAAACACTCCCAAGCCCTATGCCCCGCAGGTTTTTGACTGTCGGCCGTCAAAGGGCAGACAGCGCTTTTGCTAATTGCCAGCGACAACAACCTCCAGAGGTTTGATGAGATTTAGCCCACAGGCAAATTTAAAAAGATTCCTTAAACAACCTGCCACTCCCAAAAAAAAAGCAACAGCCATCTCCCAAGCGATTGGCGCTACCGCCATGTATCAACTGCCGGAATTCTCGACCGGGCTCAACATCCACCGAGACGCGTGCTAGCAGTGCACGCCATACAGTTAGTAAGTTGCACGCTGCTAGCCCCTACGGATTATTTGTGTCTAATTAGCTCGTAAATTTCCACATAGTCTTTAGCTGGATATTTCCACGAATTGTCACAATTCATGCCTTGAATCATGAGTTTTTTAAATTCATCATGATAGTCATACCACAATCCGATCGCGCGATCGAGCGCCGACTCTAAAGCGTAGTAGTCGCTTTGGAAAAATACGTAACCGTTGCGTTCTTCCGGCAGGTGGCGGGTGTCGTAATCTCGATCGAACACAGTATTCACCAAACCGCCAACTCCCCGCACTACAGGAACCGTACCGTACCTCAACCCGATCATCTGAGTCAGCCCGCAGGGTTCGTAATTGCTGGGAACCACAATGATATCGCCACCCGCGTAAATTAAGTGCGACAGTTCCTCATTAAAACCTAGTTCTAAATGGCAGTCTGGATTATCATTTAAAAAGTATCTTTCGTGCTGGAAATGCGCGTTAATTCCCGCTTCCGTCGCAGAACCCAAAAGCACGAATTGCGCTCCCTTACTCAGAGAGTAATAAATTGCATGGTGGACGAGATGAACGCCTTTTTGGTCGTCCAAACGACCGATAAAGGTAATAATAGGCTTTTCAGCATCGCGCAGTAACAGCCGATCGCGCAAAGCTTTTTTAGTTTTGGCTTTTCCTGTCAAATCCTCACGAGTGTAATGAGCCGGAAGATAGCGATCGCTCTCGGGATTCCACACATCATAATCAATGCCGTTGAGCACCCCGCGAAACTTGTCTTGATATAAATGCAAAGTGTGACCCAAACCGTAGCCGAACTCGCCGTGGTGAGCTTCCCAAGCGTGGTGCGGCGAAACAGTGGTAACAAAGTTCGAGTAAACAATGCCGCCTTTCATAAAGTTGATGGCAAAAGGGTTAAAGTTATCTCGCAGGCGAGCGTAATCAAAATAATAATCCTCTCGATTCAAACCCGTTGCTTGCAAAATATCGCCACCTCCCATGCCTTGATGTTTGAAATTGTGAATGGTATAGCAGACTCGCTGATATTCCATCCAATTGTATTTGTAAATTTCAAACAGCATGACTGGAACCAAACCAGTTTGCCAATCGTGACAGTGAATCACATCGGGACGCTTGTTGCTTCTAAGCAAAAATTCCAAAGCGGCTTTGCTGAAAAATGCAAACCGCATATTGTCGTCATTGCAGCCGTAATAACAGCCGCGATTAAAAAAGTTATCTTGAGATCTAGGTTCGATGAAAAAACACAACTGACCGTGCACCCAGCCGCACAAGACATCGCAGAGGATTTCGCCGCCGTACCAGGGCACCGCCAAATCCCGGTAGGCTTCGTGAAGTCCCCAAATGTGGTCGTACCTCATGCAGTCGTACTTCGGTAGAATAATCTCGACGCAGTGACCGGAATTCTGCACCTCCCGACTCAAACCGTAAACTACGTCGCCCAAACCCCCTGCTTTGATGACGGGGGCGCACTCCGAGGCAATTTGTACGATGTACATTGTTTTTTCTCGCTCCTGGATGAATCAAAAAAATATTTTCTTAACTTGACAAAGTATTTGACACTCCCCTGCCTGAAGCCGAGGGGATTCTTAAGAACCGCAATCAAGCGTGGATCTTGATTCGTAATGGCTGTGCCAAACAGCCTCTAGACAGTCCGGTAAAACCATTCTGCTTACTTTTTCTGCCAATATTTGCAGCACCATTACAATCAGCGTTAATCAAATGTCCTTCCCAAGTCCGATACAATCCGCGCTTAACACGCTTGCCAGAAAATTGGTAAGTTGGTGGTTTGTCGGCATTGTAGACGGGCAAATCGTCACCATCCAAAGCGCTAGCCTTGCTTGTATACGATTCTTCCTGTTCAAGGTAGAGCAAGCCGTAACGCTCACAAAGCGATTTCAGCTTACCTCTCAAAGTGTGAAAAGGAATTTGGACAAAGTTCTGATTGTTGCGACTGCCAATATTGATTTCCTGCTTCATGCCCAAATTGAACCCGACAATCACGCGCTCAATTTTATGGGCAATGCAATGGTCAATAATCAGCCTTGCCGTTTTGTTGAGATAGTCCCTAACTTGATTGTTTCGATTGACAAGCAATCTAGCTTGACGCTCAGTGATCTGCTCAATCTTTTGTCTATCTTTGATAGATTGCAATCTGGCATTTTCTTTGTTGAACCACTGGTTAATAGATTTAAGTTTACGACCATCCACAATAAAGGATGCCCCATTGGTGTCAACGCAAGTAGCCAAATTGTCCAATCCAAAATCAATCGAAATAGCGCTATCAACGACTGTTTCAACAGGTTCTGGTTCAACCTGGGAAACAAACTCGACTTCAAAGAATCGAGCATTGTACTTAGAATGTATCCGAACTTCTTTGATAGCTTCAGGATTGAGTCTCTCAGGGAATGGAATAGATACCGATCCAAACAGCTTCTTGAAAGCATTGGACATCGGTACATTAAACCGTCCCTCCTTAACCACGATCCGAGGAATTATCAATACAAAGTAGCCATCTTTGGGTAAGTAGTGAGGCAATCTCACCTTCGGTTGATAGCTGCCAGATTTAACAGCGCTAATCAAGGCATAGAAACTGTGAAACGTTCTGTCTACTACTTTCAAAGTTTGTTGAGCAATATCCGTGTTTAGCAAACGATAGTTCTCGTTCTCTTTGCACAGATGGTAGGCAGATTCGTAACGCAAGTGTTTGCGCTCCTGAAAGTAGTATTGTCGAACAGTGTAAAGCCCTACATTGTAGAGATTTTTGCTAAGACGACACAACTCTCGCAGTGCCAAAAACTCAGACTTGTTTAGATTGCGGATTTGGTTCTTTTGAGTCAGGTACATCCTATTGGTCTCGCTGCATATTCTATTCTACAGCGAAACCTCTCAGCTTTCTGCTTAAATTGTGGCAAAAATGCAAAGCCGTCCTAGAAGGACGGGGTTTCCACCCATATTTTATGATGATTTCTAGGCAGATAACCAAGTCGGCGATTGGGAATACAGGGAAAATATTGGCTGATAGCGGATGTTGAGAGGGATTCGGGCGATCGGACTGTTGCTTAAAATACAGTTGCGGACACGGCAGTGACGTGTCCCTGATGTGCCAAAGTGTAATCGATGAGCTGTTTTTCCAGGTTTTGCGACAATCAAACTAATTTGTCAAATCCATTCGTTTTGAGCGATCGCATCTCGTGTCGCTGTCAATAACTCAACCCAAACCCATAGCATCATTTTCACATACTAATAATTTACCTTTCCCCTGATAAAACCAAACATAACCCTCCCCGCCGCCTTTGCCAAAATGGCCTAATTTTCGATAATCTTCTTCAATCCCCTTGGTAAATCCTTTAACCAAATCGCAATCAGCTATCAAAGTTTCACCTTGTTTGAGTTCGACAACCTTAGCCGGTGAACTTGTAGCTGCTACAACAGTAGCTTTTTGTTCGCGCAAAGCTGTAACAGCAATTCTCCACCTACCGTCATTAGAAGCAGCCACTTGTCGCAATTTCAGTTTTTTAGCACCGATAACTACATTGTCCGAACAAAACTGAAATACACCGTCATCAAATTCCCACTGCTCCGCATCCGAAAGGTCGATCGGCGTATAATGCAGGAAATTCCCTTTTTGTCTCGGTTCGAGCTTCACCGTACCAGTCCCTTGATATACGGGAGCGTTGTAGTCCATTTCCGTTGTCAGCGATACCCACATATCCTTCAAACGGTTATCCGTTTTATAAACACCGGAAGTCAATTTTCCCATACACCAATGCAGCGCACCTTTTTGAACGATCGCTCCCGAATTGTTCAAGTTAATTTCTACTTGCTGAACGAGGGGAATATTCTTAGTGGGATGATAAAACTTGTTGGTTTCTGGATTGATATTATTTTGGATGTACCACAAATCAGTTGGTTCCAAAACCTTGATTTCGTATTTCATAATTTACCTCGCGTATTTACGTGAAATGTGCTAAACATTTGACCCGTGATTTGGGGCAGCCCCGCTCCCGGACCCATCTTGTAAAATTTATCTTGGGCAGACATCATCTGCTACTGTTAAAGTATCTAGCTATCTTAGCAATAGCAGACCGTGCCGCCCCACAATTCTTGAGAAAAATTTATGTCTGCGATCGCACAATCTCCCAATTTACCCATTTTACAAGAAATCAACTCAGGATTGCCCAATATTTGCGGCTCGGAAGCAGAAATTAATGCCGCAGCCAACAGCAACGAACCTGTCTTTCTACCTACCACAAATCTGCGCCTCGAAAACATTCAAGCCGGATTCGCCTGCGCCCTGCACATGCACCAACCGACAATTCCTGCCGGTGCAAACGGCGAACTGATCGGCAATCTCCAGCATATGTTTGAACATCCCAACCAAGGAGATAACCACAATGCCGGAGTGTTTGCTTGGTGCTATTCTCGCATGGGAGAATTCATTCCCCAACTGATTGCCGAAGGTTGCAACCCGCGAATTATGCTCGACTATTCGGGCAATTTATTGTGGGGACTGCGCCAAATGGGACGCGGCGATATCTTCGACAATCTCAAGCGGATTACCTGCGATCCTCAATATCAACCTCACGTAGAATGGCTGGGGACAATGTGGAGTCACGCCGTCATTCCTTCAACTCCAATTCCCGACATCAAACTCCAAATTCAAGCATGGCAACATCATTTTGCAGCAATTTTTGGCATTGATGCCCTGAAGCGCGTTAAAGGTTTTTCGCCCCCAGAAATGCACTTTCCCAATCACCCCGACACCCTTTACGAATACATCAAAGCTTTGAAAGAATGCGGCTACCGCTGGCTGATGGTGCAGGAACATTCTGTAGAAAATCCCGACGGTTCGGGATTGTCGCAAGACCAAAAATACATTCCCAACCGTTTGGTTGCCCGCAATTCTTGCGGCGAAACGATTGGCATCACTGCTTTGATTAAAACTCAAGGTTCGGATACGAAATTGGTCGGTCAAATGCAGCCGTATTACGAAGCAAAAGGACGCAATAAGCAGCAAATTGGCAATGTCACAGTTCCTTCTTTAGTTACTCAGATTGCCGACGGCGAAAATGGCGGCGTGATGATGAATGAATTTCCCAGCGCCTTTGTCAAAGCTTGGCACGAAAACCGCGAACAAGGCGGGGGGAAATCCGGCGTTGTCGGTTTAAACGGTACTGAATATTTGGAGATAATTGAGGCGGCGGGTGTTAATCCTGACGATTATCCTGTTTGTCAGGGGATTAACCAGCACAAAATCTGGCAGCTAGTCGATCCCGACAGTGCGACACCGGAAAAAGTCGAAAGTGCGATCGCCCAACTCCAGCAAACCGACCATAATTTTCACATGGATGGCGCTTCTTGGACTAACGATTTGAGTTGGGTGAAAGGCTACGAAAATGTCTTGGAACCGATGAATCTACTCAGCGCTGCATTTCACCAAAAGTACGATCGGCTGTTGCAGCAAGATGCCACCGTTACCAAGCAGTTTGAATACCAGCAAGCTTTGCTTTACAACTTGCTGCTACAAACAAGCTGTTTCCGCTATTGGGGGCAGGGAACTTGGACTGATTACGCGCGCGAACTTTACAACCGCGGCGCTGCTTTAATGAAGTAGGAAAAGTTCGCAGTTGCGGTGTGGCGAAAAAAACGCAACTGCGAACTTTACCAAATTTTACAAGCAAATAATTCCAGTACACCCGGATTTGATATCAACCCTACACTCGCTGATTGCCTCGCTTTTTAGAGGAAACTCGATAAAAAACTGTATCCATTCAAACTTTTTAGCTACAGAAGTCAAGATTTTATCTTAAATCTTTCTTTAGGCGTAACCAATGTTACTAGGTAAAATTTAATTTCGTTCTCAGGATGTTACTAAAGTCAGTAAATTTTCGGATTGTGGTCAGCATTGTGAGCTGATAATATTCGGAAATAATCTCAGCAAACTTATTTGAAATCAGCGTAGGCGCTACTGCCACAGTTTTTCTTGTTTGAAACGTGCAATCCAGAACATCAGGATTGAGGCAAAAAGTTGGCGCTGCTTTTAGTAGCTGGCTTCGTATTGCTTTGGGATTATTTAACTAATGATCAGGCTAAAAAATAGCCCAGATTATGAAATATTTTTTCCTGTTTATATTGGCTTTAATCCTTTCTGGGGCAATGGCACTAGGCTCTGTTTCACATGGAGTTAGTGCCTATATGGAGAGGATAGCTGACAATACACCCTCCGCAAGTCGCTACTCTGTCAGCGGCTCACGCAATGGCATTGTTACCGTCAAAGATGCTGTTTCTTCAGAGGTGATTCGCACTTTTAAAATGGATGATGGAGTAGTTGTCCGGGAGACATTTCTGTTAGACGGTGGTAGGACTGTTGCTGCTTCGCAGAAAGACCATGCTGTTTTCTGGGATTTAGAAACAGGTAAAGAAATTCGCCGTTTTCCGCAAAGGATTTATGGCTTTTCCCACGATGAAACCAAGTTTTTTACTTACGAACTTCCGCAAGGGATAATATTCCTGCACAGGTATCCCAGCTTTACACTTGTCTGCAAATGGAAAAAAGGATCTCCCGGGCCTGAGCAGTTTCGCTTTTCGCCAAACAGTCGCTTTTTGAACATCACATTTAGTAACGGATATCCCCCGAGCGATGAAAATTATCCTCTACCGGATCGGAGTGGAGGTCCAGTGAATTACGCGCGACTTTTTGACATCGAAACTTGTCAGGAAATTAAAGAATTTTCTCAGCTTAACTTGCTATCTATAGGCGAGTTTTCTGCCGATTCAAATTTTTTGGTTACGCCAGAATATACGGTCGTCGATCTTAATACTCGCCAAATTTTGCGGACTTTGTGGCGTTTCAATCTCAAAACTTACAAAGTTGAAAAACTTGCTGATTAGGATTTAATACACTTTCAAGCAAATAGGAGTCAAGGCTATGTCACAGCGAAATGCTACCACAACATACATCTGTACGATCTCAATAGCTGCATTCTTTACAACCGTTTCAAGCGGGGAAGTTTGTGCTGCACAACTGACTTTTGATGTAATCGTCAAAAATGAAGTCTTAGGTAATATTAGCCTGGAGACAAAAACTAGGCCTGTCCCAGCAGGAACCGAAGATGCAATTGTCGGTCAATTCGTTGCTACTAAAAATGACTGGAAAAATTTTCTCGGCGTCGATCATCTCAACTGGCTTCAAATAGTAACGCAAGATTCAAATCCACCCATACCTATTGACCCCCGCTTCGCCAATAACCCCCTAAAAGTCCCATATATAGATACCCCACCATCTGGTTATCTTAGTGGATGGGCTGACGAGGAACCTTGGTACTGGAATGAATACAGAATTCCAGAAGAATTAGAACCATTTCTACCCTGGAGTGAATATACCCAGCTAGCAGTACAGAGTCAAATGGTCAGATTTTACAATTCTCTGATGTACCAGGTGGTGATAATCAAGCCAATAATCTCAAGTTTGAGACATTTCTGGTAGGTGATTTCGGCAACAAAACCTACGATTTTTTAACAAGTTTTTCCTGGTCAATTTCCCTCAATGGAGGCACTTCAACTATCACAGAGATCAAACAAGGTGCAACATTTACCAAACAGTATGCCAACCTAGTTGAGGAACAGTTTGGGTACAAAAAGGTAGAAAAAATTCCTACGTACTTGTACTCCAGTACCCTATCCCCAGGCAAGATTGACTCTTTTACAGAATCAGGACTTCAACCCTCAGCACCTTTTGTCGCCTGGACTAATAACTTTCCCGGTGTCAACCCACCCAAGAAACCCGACACAATTTTAGGAGCATTTAACCAATCGGGAAATCTGATTGCAGTGAATGACGACGGCGGGCCGTTTGGTAGCAATTGGGGTTCAGGGATTAAAAGTTCTGTAAACAATGACGGTTCTCTCAAACTCAAGGTGAGTGGCTACAACGACTTCAACTTTGATGAGCGTAATGACTTTAATGGCGGCCCATGTAACGGCGGTAGCGGTGGCGGTGGATGTGTACGCAATGCGCCACATCCTCAAGTTGGAAAATACGACTTAGCTGTCAAGATGTATCAAGATTACCTTCCTTCTCGCAGTAGCGTTTCTACATCTTCGAGTAATGTTGGTACCAATACAAGAGCCTTCGCTGCTAGGAGTATCAACCAGGAAATGTCTTTTTCCGAAAGCGACGTTTCTGACATAGCAAGCCTTTACAGCGACGACTTACCAAACGAAAAAGCCTCATCTAAACAAGCCGAGGAGGATGCCCTCGCCGCCGCAGCCGTTCCCGAACCAACTACAGCATTAGGAACTTTATTAGCCGCTTCTATATTGCCTGTAATTAAAAGACTCAAAAACCGGAAAAACAAAGAGTAATGAAAACCCTCTACACCGTGCTGTTTGCCCTCAGCATCATCCTCATCAACCCCTGGGGAAGCAGCCGGGGCCTCATCTGGACTTCCCCCAAAGTATTAATTCTTTGGCTAATAGTAGGAGTCAATCTCGCCCTCTTGTGGGAACAAAGAAAAGCCCTAACCATTCCCCGACAATGGAAAATCTCGCTAATACTATGGACAATTTTTCTCTCAATCGGAGCTATCTCCACTCTACAAAGTCCTTTCCCCTTAACCTCTTTCTTCGGTCAAGACCAAATGGGAGATGGCTGGCTCTACTGGCTGTTAATTGCTGCCTTCACCCTAAGCAACAGCTTGCTCCTAATCGTACACCCGCAACTCATAAAATCGCAATTCCAAGGACTGCTAATTGGCGGCACGATCCTTTCTCTTAGTATCTTCCCCCAAATCATCGACTGGCGGATCGACTACACCGCCACAATGGGGCAAATTATCAGAGCTGATGTTAATGCCAGCAGCATTTTTCAAGGACAGCAACCCATCGGATTATATTCCCACAGAGGTCACGCCGCCATAGTTTTAGCATTAATAATAATTACTGCTCTTGTGGGTTGGTTTTCGAGATTTATCACAACTAAATTAACTGCAATTACTTTAATTTTAACTGTTCCCGCGCTGCTGCTAACATCTACCCGAAGTGCTATTTTAGCTTTGATGGTTGCGAGTGTCTATTTGCTGAGACGCAAATATTACAAAATCGTTGCAGGCATTGTTCCGATCGCCATAATCGCCATTGCCATCATGACTGTCAGCAGACCCCTAGATTGGAGCAAACCTTCGATCGCCCAAATCATGTCTAGCCGATCGCCGATGTGGACACTCTCAGCCCGCGGCATCAAAAAACGCCCGCTATTTGGATGGGGATTTGACGGTTTCGGCATTGCCTATCCCTACATCAGAAATCCTCAAGTAACTCCGATTGTTGTAAATTTAGACGAGTTTACTTACGACTATATTAACATAAAAGGTGAAATCAGCACTAAAGAAATCCCTACTTACAAAGCTCACAATTGGATTCTGGATACAACCCTATCTGTTGGTATTTTAGGGCTGGTTGCTGGTATTGCACTTTGGGGATATTATGTATGTTTAGCGCTGAATTCGTCTCTGCGCGGTATTGAAACTGTTGCTATTGCTTATCTGATTTTTACTTTCACTTGGTTCGACTGCGCTCAATACGCACATATTGCCTGGTGGACGATGAGTCTCGCCGCAGTTAAATCTGCTTCTGCTACTCGTTTTTTTCGTTTACGGGCAGAGTCCGGGCAATTACTAATTACCAATTAGCAATTAGCAATTACCGATGACCAAATCTTACATTTCCTGCATCAACCGCAAATAATTCTGCCGCATCTGCGTCATATTTTCCATCATTCTATTAGCCATATCTTTCTCAACATCGCTCATTTGCTGCCAAAATAAAGCCGATCGCCTCGCCATAATTGCTTCTTCCCACAGCATCTCCAAAAGTTGCGCCGCCATTGGATTTTCAGCATCGATAATCCCGCACAATTGCTCGAAGGCGCGGTTGGCTTCGGTGTGAGTGCTAACATCCTGAACCAGGGTTAGGCATTTCTTGAGTTGTACGATCGGGTTTTCAGAAGAGTAAGCCATAATTTCACTGAGATAAGCGACAAAATTTACACTGATACCTTTGACATTACTAGAGTTGTGACACAGCCGTAGAGTTCCCTACATACCACCGCCAAGGCAAATCAATTCCTTGAGAAATCCCGATCCGCGTAGTTTGCACAAAATTTATTGTACCCTCCTCCACAGCTTGCTGAAAGTTTTCGCTCCGGTGTTCCAACCGCAGCGGTTGGCCTTCACCCAAAGGAAAACCGCTTAAAGTTCGATCGATCTTCAGTACCTTACACAGTTTCCCAGGCCCGGCGGCGAGGCGCGATCGCTTCTGATCGGGAATTCCAGCGAATTCTTCGGGAACCGCATCTAGCTGCAAAGATCGAACCAGCACAGCACTAGCAACTCCCTCTCCATCTGTCACCACGTTAAAACAGTGATATATCCCGTAGATTAAGTAAACGTAGCTCATACCCGGAGGCCCGAACATCACCTCATTGCGAGAAGTGCGCTGTCGGTAAGCGTGACAAGCGGGATCTCCCGGGCCGTAAGCTTCGGTTTCGACAATCATTCCCCGCATCGTCTCCCCGTCAGGAAACTGCCGGACCAGAGTACAGCCCAGCAAATCTGGCGCTACGCTGGTAGATGGTCGCGCCAGCCAAAAAGATTCTACAATCTGAGTATTTGCACTCACTCAACAACAGCAGGTAAATTATGGACGTTAAGTTAGTTTTAGCAGTCTTGACAGCAGTTTTCACCGTTTGCTGTCTGTTCTTCGGCACAAAAAACGGATTCTACGATACTGACAAGTATCACGGCAACGGTTCTGCTCACTAATTTTAGGCAATTGTTAGTTGCTTAAAAAAACCGCCGCCTGTCAGTCAGGTGGCGGTTTTTTTTTGTTTTAGCGGAACAGTTGTCAAGCAATTATATGTCCTTGCGACCGCAACGCAGTGGAAGAATATTGAATTATTTATGGAACCGCTTTCGGTGCGTTAGGCGAAGCCGCGCGTAAGCGCTAGGACGCGCAGGAAGAAAAGAGAAGAAGAAAGAGATGAGTTCGTAACTGCGGACTTTATACGATGATAGTTTGTTTTATTTGCTAGTTTCTCTAAGGGTGAATTTGGCCATCTGGCATTTTAGCTTCTTGCAAGCTAGCATTCGATAAGTCAGCGCATCCCATGAGGTTAAAACGCATTGTCGCTCCTTGCTCCGTTGCTTTCATCTTGAAACCAACTACTGCATTTTCTGGGTTATTATGTTCGGGAACAGCGGTGACATTAAAATCCATATTTGCTTCTTTTTCATTAGCCTCAATGTTGAAAGTAATGCCGGCACAGCCCAAATCAGCTCCCGTCAGGTTGGCTCTATTTAAGTTGGCATTTTTGAGGTGGGCATTGGCCAATTTTGCTCCTGATAAGTTAGCACCTTCTAAGTTTGCTCCCTGCAAGTTGACTCCTTGCAAGTCTAATCCTTTGAGGTTGGCATTGCTGAAATTGCATCCCGGACACTGTTTGGTTTGCAGCAATTCCTTGACTTGGTTTTGTTGATTTGAAAAAGTTAGATATTTGGTTGCAGTAAATACAACTGCGATGAACAATCCAGCAGTCAATAAATTCTTTAATTTCATAAATATCCGAAAAGCTTTGGGGGCTTTCTATCGCGGTTAATAGATTTCTACAATAGTGCGATCGACCTCTCCAGAATTTCTAAAACAAAATTGTCTGGCTCTGAGTCAAGCAGTCCGGCACAATTAAACACCGCTGGACTTATATAGCAGGAACCGCCAAGACGGTTAGGAGGTTCTTAATTTCTCAAACCATTGCTATTATTCTTTCTTCCTTCTTCCTTTTTTTTACCCGCTGAGCTTCGCGGCGCACTGAGGGGAGTCAAAGTGTCGAAGAGCCTTCTTCTTTCTTCCTTCAGCTCTAAATCTCCCCTCCTTGTTCTCGGCAGTGCTGCTTTGAGTTTCGGACTCCCGGCGTCCGTATGCTTCACTTCTCTTCGATCGGTCCCCAAAAGGAATTTATTCTTACCCGAACGCGCGCATTTGCATATACCTGCGGACTGAAATGAAAGAAACTTTATTTATATCCCTGGAATGAGTAAGTCTTCTAGAAAATTGAGGATAGTTAAACAGAAACACCATACCGTACCTGCGCTGTTAAGTTCTCAGCAACTACTTGTTTTGTCAAAATTGCTTTGAGAAATTAATTTACTTACAAAACTGTTGGCAGCAGCTCAGGTTCCTCAACCTCGCCAGAACACACTCTACCTACAATCCCGACAATTCGGAGCGGCAATGAACACAATCAAACCCGAACCAAAAAGATCGCGCTTCATGGCTCTGCTGCTGACAACGCTGCTGACATTTCCGTTTATGAGTGCTTGCGGTTCTAGCCAGCAAAGTTCCGTTCCTCCGCCTCCTGTTGACGACACTCGCGCTGGAGGAGTGCAAACTAATCGCAGCCCGAGTCCTTCGCCACAAGCAAAAAAAGGATTGA
Source organism: Microcoleus sp. F8-C3 (assembly GCA_036704825.1). GTDB lineage: Bacteria > Cyanobacteriota > Cyanobacteriia > Cyanobacteriales > Microcoleaceae > Microcoleus. The sequence goes on from JAUBSN010000010.1 coordinate 113,279, forward strand.
GCAATACTCAAAAAGTAGCGATTTTAGCAGGAGCAGCAGCCCTTTACTATCTCTACCGCCAGCACCAAAACAAGCAAGAAAAGGGGCCGCAGGGAAAATATTACCTTTCCAAAAACGGTCGCGTTTACTACCGCGATGCCCAGAATCGCGCTCACTGGGTAACGCCCCCGCCAGAAGGAATTAAAGTTCCGGAATCCGAAGCAGCGCGTTACCGCGAATTCCAGGGTTACAACAACCAAACTACCGGTCGAGACCTCACAGGCTTGCCGGAAGCTACAAGTCCTGTTCCGGCACAGTAGCCTAACCATTTGAGATTTTAGATTATCGGTTGGAGATTTTCAATTAAATCTGGGACTCCCAATCTAAAACAGCAGTTTTTCACCACATAAAAAAGAGGAACTTTATCATGGTAGATGGATTTTTCCGGAAGTTAAAAGATGCGGTCGTCGGATCGGACAGCGAGCAAGTCGATCCTGACGGCAATTACGAAGATCCCTCAAATCCCGGAGAGTACGGCAACCTGACTCCGGCGAGCGAAGACCCCTACGGCGACCCCGCTGACTACGGAGAGTACGGCAACCTGACTCCAGCGAGCGAAGACCCCTACGGCGACCCCGCTGACTACGGAGAGTACGGCAACCTGACTCCGGCGAGCGAAGACCCCTACGGCGACCCGGCGGATGAGGAAGGGTTTAGTTGAGTCAGTTGACTGGAAAAATTACCTGGTAAGCAATAGCATCCCTGCGGGGGTGTTTTTTTTTGGAGAAATACCGCGAGTCAGCCAAAGATGAGCGGAAAAGGCAACTCTTGAGGGGATAGAAAATCTGAAACCCTTAACGGACAAGAGAATTTTTAAACGGAGAGGGTGGGATTTGAATTAGCGCTTAGTTCTCAATCAACGATTTTGCGTCGTTATAGCAATTTTTTATACCCACTCTGAAAGTCCTGTTTTGGATTTGAGCGAATGCCGAGTTTGCTTGCTGTACCCTGTCTACAGCAAGCAAACTCGGCATTCTTATAGTAGGGAGCGAAAGATGAGCGAAAAATCTTATCCAGTCACAGGAAGTACCACCGCTGACTACTTGATTGGCTATGAGCGGATTCTGGACTACTTTAAACAAGCGCAAAAAGAATGCCCCAAAGGAGTAGGTCTAAAAAGAGACAGTAAAGCTAGCGGTGGCTACATAACACTTCAATTCAAGTTGGGTGTCAAGCGAGTCAATAAAGCCTGTGGGTGTTACCTGACTATGCAAGGGATTACTGATGCTTTAAGGCGGGTTCACCTAGTCGCTAGCGCACTAGAATCACTAAAAACCGAGTCTCAGTTCTGGGCTTGGTATGATGATGTGATTCTAGAAAAGAACGTCATCAAGAATGATTTGATGACGTTCGGTGAAGCGATAGCAAAAGTAGAAAAAGAATATTGGGATGGACACACAAAGCGTCGTCAACTGCGCGACAAGAACAATGCTAGCCACCAATACAGTTGGCGATGTGTTTACGGACACTATTTCAAGCTATTGCCCCAAAATACTGTCGTGAACCTGGCAGACATTCTGCTAGTAGTTCACAGCAAACAAGTAGGAACTAAATGTTTCAAAAACTGCTTGTGCGCTATGCGCAAGCTTGCTGAGACTGTTGGCAACACTGACTTGCTTGTTCGCCTTAAAGAAATTAACGGCACGCAGACACAGTTCAGAGAAGACCTTCAGTCTATATCCGTTGACGAATTTTTGAGATTTCACGAAGAAGTTTTGGCTATCTCCGATGATAAGCGATACAACTTAGAGTCGCGCAAACGATGGCTGTGGGTATTCTCGATGCAAGTGGTATATGGTTTTCGAGTGCATGAAGTGTTCGCGGTTCAGAACGTCCACGAACCGTTTAAGACAAAAGATGGCATTACTATCCCGGCACTAAATGAACCAAGTAACGCAAAAATGATTGCCGTAGTAGGGGAAAGAACAAAGTTAGCAACCACGACGAAGACTGGTTATCGATTGTGTGTACCAATGCTTCCTCCTACTCACTCGGATTTAATAGAACGCTTGGGAATCAGATCGGGACAATTGCCTGAAGTTAGGTTGACATCGAGCAATCCAAAGACAATTTCTGGTGCATACAATGACCGTGCGTGGGCTACTTTAAAAAGATGGAATAAGGGCTTTAGCCAATCTCACGCCTTACGCCACCTGGCTAATCTAAACGGTCAAATGGCGGGGATATCTCAGGAGACAAGAGCTAAGAGTTTAGGGCATTCAACACAGATGAATGAAGGCGTTTATAAAAAACGAGCCGTAAGGATTCAGGTCATGTGAAAAGCAGTAAAACCTATACGGTGTAACCATTTGATTGAATAATCATCAAATATCCATTCTTATTAAGAAACCATGAAAGCTTTTATTTTGGTACAAGAATGAGAATGAAGCTGTTGATTTAGCGAAGGTTTTAATTCTACAAGTCCTTCTGTGACTACGTTTCAGATACCTGAATCCTTACAGCGAGCCAATACTCAGACAACGATTGATTTACTAACTCAGTCCACAACAGAAGCTATTCCCTTGGGTAGTGCGATCGGGGTGCTTAAACAGTTGGGAAGTGACGGAAAAAGTATCAAACTGCTAGCCGCTATTTACGGCATTACGTTCGATGAAGTGATGGAGTTGCTAGTCGAATAATTTGAAACAAAACTTTACAGTCCCTGTGTTGACAAGGGATTGTAAGTCTGCAATTGTGAGTAACTAAGGAAGGTTTGATATGCGCGGTTTGCGCGGTGCTTGCAACACCAGGCAAACTACGACTTCCCCAACCGTTCACAAACAACGCTTGGAGCTTAATAATTAGGGTTTGCTGAATAATTGATCGCCAACCAAGAGCAGGAGCGATGGATATCCTCTAGCTCGATTTAATATAAGTTTTTCTGTTTTAATTTGCTTCAGATATAATTGAACTTTATTCTCAATCTCAAAACAGATGTTGTTTGGTCTGAGCGGCATAAAAACACACAAAAAAACCCGGTGCAACCAGGTAGAAAGGTTAATTACTAAAAAAGTAATTGCAATGGCTGTAGAGGAAGTATTACTAAGTTTTGCCATCACTCGGTTCAAGCTAAATCTTCGTTTACCCTGTCCAAATTTTCCTTCAATTGCCTGACTAATTTTTTCGTCTTCTGCGGCTTGCTTCTTTTTTTCTTTACTCACATTTGCTGGAGGTCTTCCTAGGGGAGGTCCACTCAGCCTAATTCCTCTTTCTTTGCACCATGCTCGGTTTTCTCTTGTACGATAAATGCGATCTGCGTGAACTGATGCAGGATAGTATCCTGTGAATCTATAATAGGCTTCTAAAGAGTGCTTTTAAGTCCCCTGATTCATTAAATTTATCCCAGCTTATTCGGTCTAAAAATACATACCCCTCCAAGCAACTGGCTGACAGTTTGGCTCCTAATTCTACATGTTTTCCGGCTTTTCCTCTAACTATAGGACGGATGTAAGGTTGGCTTAAGCTTACCCCAACAGTCCGATATGCTCTGTTTATTGTTTTTAAATAACCAGAGCTGTTGCCGATAGACTTCTGTGACTACTAGTAAGGTTTTATATTGCTTTTTGAGGAAACTTATTAGGGATGCATCTGAGTCTATTAGCTGTTCAATATGACCTAAATTTCTTTTGATATCTTGCAATTGTTTTTTTATTGCCTGTCTTCTTTTGTTGCGAGAATGTCGTTTTTGTTTGGCTATGAATAAGTAATCTTTTCTGGCTTTTTTGCGGTAGGTTCTGGGTTTTTTGGGAATTTGAGTTTTGAGGGATTTATAGAGGATGTCTACGATCTTTTCTGTTTGAAGTCGGGCTTGATTTAATAGTCCTATGTCGGTCGGATAGCTGATGTCGGTGGGGGCGCAGGTGGCATCTAGAATCAGTTTTCCTCGATTTGATGACTCATTTTTTTCGTCCGAATCTTTTTTTTTCGGGTGGGCTTGGGGTGGTTTCTATAATTTTTTCTATTGTGCGTTCGTTCACTTTATTGATTAGGTTCGCACCGATCCGTTGGCGGAAGTGAACGGCGGGGTGATGGGTCAAATGGCAGTTCATTACTGTATGTTAATTTACCGATAAAGTATTGTAGGTATTGGTTTTCGCGGATTTGTTCTACTCTTGGACGATCGCTGATGCCCAGTTTTTCTTTGATGATTAATGCCCCCAATGCCATCCGAAAAGATTTGGCTGGCGCGCCCTTTTCTGTAGGGAAATTTTTAGCATATTCTGCTTCAAATTCATTCCAAGGGATGAGTGATGCCATTTTTACCCAACGGTTGTCTGCTGACAACTTTCCCCCGAAGGGCAGTTCAAACTCGGATGGGGGACTAAGAGCAAGCTCAACTTTTCCGTACAGGTTCGTAGATGGTGATGCACGGGTTTTGACCTATTTTGCCAGTCAATCTTGCACTTTACTCTCGATCGCGCGCTCTCTTAACATGAAGCCACGTAACGCGCGATCGATTATTCAGCAAGCCCTATTTATTTTTAATTTTTAATTAATTTAAAAAATTCCTAAATCTTTTCCGAATCTACTTGACTTTGATCGGGATAATCTTGTATATTATTAAATAATGGGGTGTTTGCAAAAATAGAGAATTTACATAAATTTCGATTATAAAACAAGTATATATAGCGGTTCTCAGAAAGATGAGGTACGGAGTTGGGCCCCGGCCCTCTTATTTTAGTAGTTATATAAGCTGTCAGTTACACATCATCTTTCGCTCGAAAAGCTATAAGTTAAATTATTAACCTGTCAACCAGTTTATGAAAACAATTCCTCTGATCGCCATTAGTTTTTTAGTAGCAATTTTAGCAAGCGCGATCGGCATTATCTCAGTGCAGAATGCCGCCCCAGTGTCCTTAAACTTTATCTTCTTTAAATCGATACAAATACCCGTAGGAGTAGTATTGGCCATGAGCATTAGCGCAGGACTCATTGGCGGTGCGCTGCTGCAACCTCTGTGGAACCTGTCAGATTCCCAAAACTCGCGTCCTAAATTTCAGACAAATTCAGAAGACTCTAACACCGCAGAATATTAACTTAATTGCTGAATCCTTAGATGGAATACACTTGGCCGTCAATCAGCAGCCGAGTAATTCCCTTGGCTAGCAAGTAAGGCGCAGCTTTTTGCAGCAGCCTGCCGTCAGGAATTTTGAAAACCCTTTGATTGCGAGTAGCAAATCGGCGGGCCACTCGGTGATTGTCAAACACTGCCAGGGTTTTCTCGCGAATTTCCGCAGGCGGAATTTGACCCAGTTCGCCAAAAGCTTTTAGAGGTCTGGTGATTAACTCCGCTGCCCGATCGACCACCAAATAACAAATTTTGGGTACAGATGCTTCGCTTAAAGGCAAAACTTGAATCAGTCCTGTACCCCGAATCTCGTAAGCGTTGCCCTCGAAGAGGATCGACTCGCCCGACGACATTGAACCCAAGAGACTGCCTTCAAACAGAGAGTCTTCATCCTCTACATCTTCGTCGAAGTCGTCATCTAAATCGTCTTCACCATCCTCATCATCCTCATCATCCTCGTCGTCCTCGAAATCGCTAAAGTCTTCACCTGCCAGCAGCCCGGATGCTGGCAGCATTGCCTTTCGTTCACCAGTCACAACAGCGCGGTGGCTGCGGGCAAGATTGGCTGCTTGGGCTTCTGGCAAATCAGAAACATCCAAATCCGACTCTACAGTTCCTGGAGTTTCGAGTTCTCCCATTGGTTCAGCCGCCGATCCAGAACGCTTTCGGATCGCCGGCCGCGAATTTGAGGCTGACTGGGAGGCTGGGACTGACTCAGACAGCGGGACAGCTACAGGATCGGTTTCGCGGTCGGCTTCCGAGGACTCAGCAGTAGCCTCTGTCGGTTTAGAAACACTGCTGCGGTCGGACAAACGCTTTTGTTTTTGGTGGACCAGAAATTCGTATTCCGGCTCCGACAAAGCCCCCTGAATGATGCGCCTGACAGTCGAACTGCTCACTCCGTAGCGCTTTGCCAGAGTGATAGTATTTTCGTCCGACTGTCGGTACAGCCTGAGGATTTCCCGTTTGTCTGAATCGGAGAGTTTTGTAGGCGTCATGCCAAGTTTTCCAGCAAAAAGACGTGAAAAGAGGCAGGCTAGCGGTCAGCGAACTGTGATTTTTCTTTTTCTATTTAAACTTGAGAGATGCCGACAAGAGTAAAAAAGCTTTCGCGTCCCCATCGCTTGCCGAAGCAACCCCAATCTCAAATCGCTACGCGGCGCGGCGAGTGCGCCTGCTCTGGCGAGAACGGGTTGAGATGTCATGTTCCAAGATAGCTCCAATCGCGAACAAGATGCCGCTGAAAACAAAAAAGACTTCCAGCAAACTGCCGCTTTGATAACTACCCTCAGCCTGAGTATCGCGCCATTTAAAGTACATATCTGCGATGTAAAGCGAAAAAGTTGCAGCCGCAATCATCCTCCAAGATTGGGAAAAACGTCCTCCCCAAAACGCCAGCAGCAGTGCAGTAGCAATAATCAGCAGAAAAACGTCCCCGACGATGTAAAACAAATTGATTGCATTTTTGTGAGGCGAGAGTTGCTCGTCCAGTGCCATCACCCATGCCGGAGCTGCATTTGCTTCTGCTTCTTCTTCGGGTGCGGATTTAGCATCATCAATCGCTGGTGCTCCTTTGGCCTGTAAATTGGACGAATTGTCCAAAGCAGGCGCTTTTCCGTTGGCAGCCGTTGCTGGTGCAGATTCTGTCACTACTTCCTGGGTGGCTGCCGGAGCCATTCCTAGCTGAATTCTCCAAGAGTCAGGTGCAGCAACCCAGATAGCTACAGCAATCCCGAAGGCTGCAATTCCCGCTAACAAACCCCACTGCCAAATTTCTAGATTCAGGCGCTTGGAAGTCACAGCTAGAATCATGCCCCCGATCAGTACCACATAGCTGCCCAGATAAAACGCATCTGCTGGAGATACGTCCGGGTCTAATCCGAAATAGAGTTCCCAAATCCCGAACAGCACGTTGGCTATGAAATAGAACAGCATCCCCAGACCAATGCCCAGCCAGACTTTGCGCCCGCTTACCATGTGCGGGCTTTGCCAGTTTCTAAAACAGACTAAAGCAGCTCCCAAGAATGCTCCGCATTCAAAAATATAAGTGCCGATCGAGTACCACAGAGGTAAACCCTCTTCTGCTGAGAGGGGGACGCTGAACAGCAAAAAGAACAGCAGCGCCATGACAGCCCAGACAATGCCCGCAATCACTAGGGTCTGAGCTGACAGTAAAGATGGAGATGTAGATGACTTTTCTGAAGTGCTACTCATAGGGATTCCACGAGACCTAACTAGCGGTTGAACGCACCTCATCTGAACAATATTTGATTGTAGATGAGGATTCTTTCGCAAAAGAACCTTTGTCTGACGCTCCCGGAACAACTGGCGTCCGAGCTCGTGTCGTTGGGACTTTTGCCCTCGTACACTCTAGAAAGACTAAGCAAGAATAATATCTATTTACTAATTCAAGGAATTAGTCGTTAGTCGATCTTGTACCCGGAAATATAATGATAGAAATACGGTATATGTCTCCCCCCTTAAGGCTTTTACACTACCCAATCTATCTCTGAAATTATACCCTCAAATGTTGCTGTATCTGTTTTTTTGCTTTCGCACTCCCCGACTCACATCAATGATTGTGGTTGGAGAGTGCGATCGAAAATTAGTTAAATTGCTCGACCATACGTGGCATCCAAACCGAATCTACAATTTGGTTGTCAATACAAGTTGGCTATCCAACCTCTATAGCGCGTACCCCCTACAGTGCAATTATCTAAGATCAATTATCTAGACCCAATTGTCTGACCAATTGTCCAACATTTTCTATCCTGCGATCCACAACTTGTTGAGGGCTGATTGTTTGAGCCAATCTAGAAACTGAGTCCGATCCGGTGCTGGCATATCTTGCAGCACTTCGCTCACTCCCTCCGCGAAGTCCGTATTGCCAAAATATGATTTGCCCAAGCGGTGGAGTTCTTGCAATAAGGTCTTGAGATGCTGCTCTTGCCAAGGAGGCACCTTGTGATTTTGCAAGGGACTAACGGTCAGCCAGTTTTTGATCGCATCAGGGGAGTCTGCCTGGGGGAAGTTTCCCTGCTGAAATACCTTGGCGATATCTTTCTGAAACGATGTGGCTTGCCTTGCGCCTAAAAGGTCTTCTACATCGAAGTAAACAGCTTGGAGCAGCAGCAGACAAGCCTGTGCGAACAGTGGTGCTTTGGCTACTTCATTCCCTGCAGGTTCTTCACCGGCAAGCTGATCTAAACGGACTTTGCCCCAGACGCTATATCGATCGGGCTCTTCTAGCAGAACACAGGCCTTGCCTCGGTTGTCGGTTAAGTCCCGCCACAAGGCTCTGGCGTCTTCTGCTTGCTTGCCGTTGAAAGCGCTGATCAGGCGAAAAGTCTGCCCCTGATAATTGAGAATGGGAATTTGTTGTTCCCGTTTTGGGTGTTGAAAATTGGTTATTTCAACATCCTGCCGTTTCAGAATAAACATGACACTGCGATTTGACTCCTGTCATGGCCGAGGTGCTGTGCTTTTAACACTCCTCTCGCCTTGAGGCGAGGGGATTCTTGATTCAGCGAGTCCATTTAAATTAACAGGATTGCTCCCGATCACCCAGAGATGGTTCTCTCCTCAAGCGTTCCGATACTTTTTTGCTAACAAATGCTAACAAATATCTGAGCTGAGATTGTCTCTCAGCCTTTGCCTATCAATTAATGCACTAAGGAAAATCCCCCGCGCACAATTTACGACTGCTGTACTGGCAACGCTTGATTTTCGCGCTCGTGCCGAGCAGGCGATTGACTATTTTGCTTTGATGCGGTAGAGGAAGCTTATATAGAGGCTCCGTACCATCAGGGATTTTCACCTGAGTCTTTCAATCCTAGTTCTACCACATTTTTATGAAATATCAAGTCGAGTAGAATGTTAGCCAACATAACTCAATATCAGCAAATTAGTCATTCGGGCTCAACTCATACCTCAAATCAGGTCATTGGTGACAACTTAAGCAGAAGTTCCTCCCTCCGAAGGGAACTTCTGGCTTGACTCCTGGCCGGGGCGTGTAAGGTAATCTGGTTTGTGAGGTGTGACTCTGGAAACTCGATGGTAAAACGACGTACAATCAATCCAGACGATATACGCGATCGGAACAACGTATAGCCTTTCTCAAGCGTGGTGAGGTATGATTGACTGATTGTACAACCACTTAAAAGTATAGGGCTCGCATCCCAACAACGTCCGCGAATCTTTCGCTCGAACCGCTATACCAGCTCCCGAAACTGAAGCCATAGCAGCCAGATTGCAAGAATTGCTATCGCCTTTAGTTTACAACCAACTAGGTTGGGACTTACGCATTGACAAAAAACATCATCTATGTATTCTAGACAATGCCACCACTACTAAAGTTTGCTAAAATATGCTCACGTATAACTGAAGTGAATAGATTCCTTTGGACTTCATACCAGTTACTAATTATTTTTTCAGACCGCATCAACTCTAATTTAACACTCATCTTGATGTGAACAAAATACATGAATCTTGATTCCACAGGTAAGCTGTGGAGCATTTAAACCATTAACGCTCCCGGTAAGGTGCGTCAGCTAGAACACTGACTATACATGGGAAACGCTTATTTACGCTCCGCACCCTACGATCCTCCTTTAAATGCCGAACAGCTTAGCCAGCTATCATTTGCTCAAATAGCTGAGTTGTACCAAGCAGCAGATGTGTATGTTTCTCCCTATTTGACAGAAGGTTTTAATCTGCAGGTGTTGGAAGCTGTCGCTTGCGGTTTGCCGATTATTTGCACTGCGGGCGGCCCTGCGGATGATTTTACGTCGAACTTTGCACTCCAGATTGAGAGTAAATTTACGGCTGTCGCGAGTGACGGGGAAACCTTAGAGACAGCCACAGAATGATTGATCCTATGTAAGGATTCAGGTCTTTGATTGAGGAATAAGAGAAGGCATCAATAAGTCACAAGAATGGGCAGATATAGCTTCACG
>JAUBSN010000011.1:0-119344 GCA_036704825.1 Microcoleus sp. F8-C3
ATTCGCTCGAATAAGGTTTCATTTTTTTCGCTTATGTACTCAATACAGTGTATCATATATACATGGAATCTGCTGTATCAAATCCGGCCTTCATCGTCGGGCGTAAAGTCGAATCAAGATGCCCGCAAATAATTCGCGAATTTTCATGTTTTTGACACCGAGTCAACAGTCAACAATGATTTCGGTTGTACCGGAATCGATATGATTAATTTTTAAATAGTGGTTCTTGATAAAGCGGGACAGTAAAAGTAACGGTGGCTCCCAGCCCTTCTCCCATACTGTAAAAATTTACTGTACCCCCCATTGCTTCTACCAGTTTTTGAGAAATAGCCAATCCCAAACCGGTGCCGCCGTATTGTCTGGTACGATCGCCATCCACCTGAAAAAACGACTCAAATAATTTATCCTGCTTGTCGAGAGAAACGCCAATGCCAGTATCAGCAACTCGGATTTTCACCATTCCGGGGAACTGCTGGTTGTGCAAAGTCACCTTTTTCTTAATAATCTCGGCACTAATGCGAATTCCCCCTTCCCCGGTAAATTTAATCGCATTGCCCGTGAGGTTCAAGATTACCTGAAGCAGGCGTTGGTAGTTGCCGTACACAATAATCTCGTCCTCCACAGGGGGTTTTTGGATTTGAAATTGCAATCGCTTTTGCTCGACTTGAACCCGCGTAAAATTCTCAACTTGTTGCAACAGTTCACCGAGTTTGACTGGAGCGAGGTCTAACTCCATTTTGCCAGCTTCGATTTTAGCGACATCCAAAATATCGTTAATCACATTGAACAAATGTACTGCCGATCGGTAAGCTTCTTCGATAAATTGGTGCGCTTCTTCGGGGTCATCTGCCATGCCGTCCATAAGCAGTTTTAGGAAGCCGAGGATGCCGTTGAGGGGGGTGCGGAGTTCGTGAGAAGTATTAGCAAGAAATTGACTTTTAAGTTGGGAAAGAGCCACGGCTTCGGCGCGGGCTTGTTCTAATTCTTGGTAAAGTGTAGCGTGGGCGATCGCACTGCCGACTTGAGCGACTAACTCGCGGGCGAATTCGAGTTCGACAGGACTCCATTTCGGGGAACTGCCGCAGCGGTGCAAACATATCAGTGCATTGGGTTGGTCTTCATAGGAGGTAGCTGCTACGAGCACGGAATGGCGGTTGAAGGGATCGGCGGCGGGGGAGGCGTAATCGACTGCTACTGGTTTTAACGTAGCTAAGGTTTGAATCCACCCCGGCTGTTCGGCTGCGCGCAGTTCTAATCCCAGCATAGAAGAGTAAGCTTCTTGGCGGTACTCAGCTACTACTTTAAAAGTTTTCGATTGGAGATTTTCGATTTGAGCGGGCGAAAGGGGTAGCGAAGGGTCGCTAGCTATGGACTGTTGTAATTCCCCAGCAGCGGTCGAATTTTGCTGATTTTCCGAGGCAAGGAAGGAGGAGGTTTCGAGGTTTTCGCTGTCTTTTTTGTAGGAACAGATGATGCAGCGACTCGCGTTCAAAACTTGACCCAAGCTGTTAACAGTTTGCTGCCAAATTGTGTTTAAATCGAGGGTTTTGTGCAGGTTTTGAGCGATTTGGGAGATGATTTTACGGTCGATTTCCGAGTAGGGAGGGAGCGATCGGCCGGGGATACGGCTCGCCGCTGGAAGCGACATTTGTTGGCGGGCGTCCCAGGGGGATGGCAAAGCTCGATAGAGCATGAATTCTGGGGAGTCGGGCCGTCTGTCTGTGGGTTTGTCAGACAGCAGCCTTCCCATAACTAAGACTTTTGCAGCTTTGCCGTTTGAGTCGATCGCGGGAGTGAGTGTCAAATCGAAGAGAAAATATTGTTCCCCGTGGCAAAATGGATAGCTGAACCTTTGCGGTACGAGGGTTTCGAGCGCCCGCCGCAAGATATCGAGATAAGGCGCAGGGGCAATGGGTTGCAGGGTTTCGCTGAGGGGGCGACCGACAATTTGTTCTGCGGTGAGGTTGTACTGCTCGGCTTTTTGCCAGTAAAAAGATAGATATCGACCAGAGGCGTCTTGGGTAAATACTAATTCTGCCCCTAACTCTTGAAAAAAAACTGTAGAGGCGAGGCTCGATCGCCGAAAATCTGTGTTAGAGTCCATCAGAGTAGGGGATGAAAGTAGTTCGGATTTTGGAGTCTTGAGTTTTTAATAAAGAACTCTAGACTCCCGCTTATTTGGGGCTTATACTGTTAATTTGTGAGTTACTAATCAATTAAAAAGTTGTTGTCTTTTTAATTTAAACATTAATCGCTCACAACTCACAATTTGCAAAAAAAATTAGATTTATAATATTGACTTTTGAGTGAGTAATGAACTCATAAAATATCAATCATTTAATTCTCACTTCAACTCAAAAGTCAACACTCTTTGTTCTCAGCCGTTTTGGGTAATTTAAAGATAAAAATTAAGATTGAGAAATTAGGAATCTGCACCGATTAACTATCAAGTGTGAAAATTACGCCAAAATGTGAGGCTGCGAACAACTCGAGTCGGGGAATGGATCGCGCATTTTTTCCCTCACCTAAAATAGTTCCGAGGTTGTGATTTAGCCGAGTTCACTCGCCCACTACCTGTAACTTTAGCCGCGAAATCTGCAGGAGTACGCGCGGGCGCTCTAAATTTCACAGCCCTGCAGATTTGCGCGCGCCGTCTCGGGCGAGAGCAACTCAGTCGTTCCATTCACCGCGGGGCGGGACTGGAGGGTTGCGGCGCAAACTCAGAGCCAGCTCGTCTTCGCGGCGCTCACCTCTGAGCCACTGCTTGATAGCTGTTTCAATGACTTTACTGGGGTCATTTGTCAAGTGCTTAATTTGGTCTAGCAGTTCAGGATCGATATGGATGGACAGTTCGACTTTTTCTGAGGAACTGTGGGATGGTATTCTTGATTCGCTCATAGTTAAAAAATCCTAGTTTTAATTCTTAAGTTTCAATTCTTTTGATGACAACCAACTGGACTAGATATTTGCAGTCCCTGATTTGCACCCAACCTTTCCTCAACCGCTTAACCGCTTTCTGTACAATGAGAGAGAGAAAAGTTTTTTCCTTTTGGGTGTCCGGCCTGGGTCGGACACTTGAAAGGGTAATAACTGACACTCTTGAGGTTTGCCTTAGTTGCGGTTTCATCTCAATCCCCAGTAAGAGGTTGAAGTAAGCACTCTACTCTTGCTTGTGTAATCATACAACAAAAAGAATCCTTTGCCGATTAGCTCTTAGATAAAAAACATGACTAACGTCCCTGTATCTCGCATTCGCAATTTTTCGATTATTGCTCACATCGACCACGGAAAATCCACCTTGGCCGATCGCCTGTTGCAGGCGACTGGGACTGTTCAGGCACGGGAGATGAAGGAGCAGTTTTTAGACAATATGGATCTCGAACGCGAACGCGGCATTACGATCAAGCTGCAAGCGGCTCGGATGAATTACACTGCCAAGGACGGTCAGGAGTACGTGCTGAATCTGATCGACACTCCCGGACACGTGGACTTTTCTTACGAGGTGTCGCGATCGCTCGCTGCTTGCGAAGGGGCGCTGCTGGTGGTAGACGCATCTCAAGGCGTGGAAGCACAAACCCTGGCAAATGTCTACCTTGCCTTGGGAAACAATCTGGAAATTATTCCTGTTTTAAATAAAATTGACCTGCCGGGGGCAGAACCGGAACGGGTAAAAGGGGAAATTGAAGAAATTATCGGTCTCGACTGTAGCGGGGCGATTGAGGCTTCGGCTAAGGAAGGAATTGGTATAGATGAGATTTTGGAGTCGATCGTCGAATTGGTGCCGCCGCCGCAGGATACTGTTGACAAACCGCTGCGGGCGCTAATTTTTGACAGTTATTACGACCCTTATCGCGGGGTAATTGTGTATTTCCGGGTGATGGACGGAAGTGTCAAAAAGGGCGATCGAGTTTTGTTGATGATTTCGGGTAAGGAATATGTCATCGATGAATTGGGCATCCTTTCACCGACTCAAGTTCAAGTAGAGGAACTGCACGCGGGGGAAGTCGGTTATCTGGCCGCGGCAATTAAAGCCGTAGCTGATGCTCGCGTGGGCGATACGATTACTTTGGTCAAAAAGCCGGCACCGGAGCCTTGGCCGGGTTATACAGAAGCAAAACCGATGGTTTTTTGCGGCTTGTTCCCGATCGATGCTGACCAATTTCCCGATTTGCGGGAAGCTTTAGAAAAACTCAAACTCAACGATGCGGCGCTTTCTTACGAACCGGAAACTTCGAGTGCGATGGGATTTGGTTTCCGCTGCGGTTTCTTGGGTTTGCTGCACATGGAAATTGTGCAAGAAAGACTGGAGAGAGAATACAATTTGAATTTGATTGTTACGGCTCCCTCTGTGGTTTATCAAGTCACAACAAATAAAGGGGAAGTGTTAACAATTGACAATCCCAGCCACTTGCCAGAGCCTCAGTATCGCGAGAAAATTGAGGAACCTTACGTGCGGGTAGAAATGCTGTCGCCGGAAAGTTATGTGGGGGCGCTGATGGAACTGTCTCAAAGCCGGCGGGGCATTTTTATAGATATGAAGTATCTGAGTCAAGGCCGAACTACGCTGGTTTACGAGTTGCCTTTGGCGGAGGTGGTGACTGACTTTTTTGACCAGATGAAATCGCGATCGCGCGGTTATGCGAGCATGGAGTATCACATAATTGGCTACCGCGAAAATCCGTTGGTGAAAATGGACATTTTAATTAATGGCGATCCGGTTGATGCTTTGGCGATGATCGTACACCGCGATAAGGCTTACAATGTGGGCCGCGGATTGACGGAAAAACTCAAGGAGTTGATTCCCCGCCATCAATTTAAGGTGCCGATTCAAGCAACAATTGGCGCGAAGGTGATTGCTTCGGAGCACATTCCGGCTTTGCGGAAAGATGTGTTGGCGAAGTGTTACGGCGGTGATATTTCGCGGAAGAAAAAGTTGCTGCAAAAGCAGGCGAAGGGTAAGAAGCGGATGAAGTCTGTGGGTACTGTGGATGTGCCGCAGGAGGCTTTTATGGCTGTGCTGAAGCTCGATCGAGATTCGTAATCTGTGTGGTTTTTTGTCAGGAACAGGCAAGATGCCTGTTCCACAAAGAGTCTGTTTTTTTGTAGTTGTTTGCAGTCATCTAGAACAGGCAAGATGCCTGTTCCACAAAGAGTCAGTTTTATTGTGGGATGGGCATCTTGCCCGTCCCTGTGGAAGCCCAGAAATCTGGTTTTTTTAGGAAATACTTCGTTACACACCGTAAATTAGGTAAAAAACCCGGTTTCTTTGTCGGAGTGCGTCCAGGAATGTTTAAATCCAGATAAATATAAAGAGTTAGGGAAGTTAGATTAAGAGCGATTCCCTACGGGATAACTACGCTTCACGCACTTTTAGATATGAAGGGCGATCGCACTGCGGCATAATAAAGTTTAGTTTTCAGAGCGAGAATTTATCAAATAGAATTAGGAACAATATGACAGCGCAGCCAGACTGCTCGATAATGCGCCGATAAAGTTCTAAGATTTTTGTTAAAGTTAGATAGCGCATTACGCGAGCTTTTGGTAAAGTTCAGCATTCTTTTTGAGGACGTATTCCATAGCATTCTGGAACGATGTTTCTGGTGGTGCGAGCAAGTTTTCAGCGCCGGCAAGCAGTAATGCTTCTAGGGAAACGCCGAGGATCTTGGCGGTTTCTTGGAGCTTGTGCAGGCGATCGTCTGGAATTGTGATGGTAATGGTTTGCATTCTGTTTGTGGCTGTGACGATACTCTGAGTGTAGCACGTCAACTGTCTGAGCAGGAGTTAGGGTTTTTGAAAGAGCGCACTTTTGGAGCAAAAGGGCGATTCCCTACGGGATAGCTGCGCTTCACGCTCTTGACCAAAGAAATTGGTTGAGCTAAACTAAAACTTAGTTTAAATTTCTGATAGTAGATGCACACAATCAGCTACAAACGGGTGCGTGAATACAGCGAAACTCATGCTGATTGCGGGGAAGCTTTGGATAACTGGTTTAAACTTGCTAGCAAGGCTAAATGGTCTAACTTAATTGAGGTACAATCTGTTTTTCTGAAAGCCGAAGCTGTTGGTGGGTTTACAGTTTTTAATATCAAAGGTAACAACTATCGATTAATAGTTAGTATTGATTATGAGAGCCAATTAATTTATATCAAATATATTCTCACCCATGCTGAGTAAGACAAGGAAAAATGGAAAAATGACCCTTACTTTTAATCCAGATAAATACAAAGAGTTATTGTCTCAGTACCAGCCGAAAATAATTAGAACTGAAGCGGAGAATGAAAAGGCTCTGGCTATTGTGGAAGAGTTGATGCACCAGCGCGATCGCACACCTGAAGAAAATGAGTTATATGAATTGCTGATTGTATTGATTGAAAAATTTGAGCAGGAATATTACGCACCATGAACTACAGCAACGCCTCATTCAATACTGCTGTTTTTGATGGAACAAAGAGAGTACAGCCTGCGGATTTGGTGGGAGTTATTGGAACTGAAAAAAGAGTGTCTGAAGTCGTTAATGGCGATCGAGATATTGGTGAAGAGCTGGCATTGATTCTGGGTAGTTTTTTTCATGTAGAGCCGAGTTTGTTTTGTAATTAAGGGAAGTGAAATCATTTCGATTTAATTCAGAATTGTATGTGATGAAGTTCTGTAGGGGCGGGTTCACCAACAATATCTAACAAGTACCAACAATCTGAATAAACCCGCCCTCACTCACCCAACAGTAAATCGCAATCTACCTCTTTGTCGATCGCACTTTTGGATGTGAAGGGCGATCGCACTTAATTACGAGATAGCCGAAGCAGGAGCAATTTCGCGGAGTGGCATCAGGAATTCTTGCTTTTCTTCGAGGGTGATGTAGCCGCCATTTAGGGCCATTTCCATGAGTTGTTCGACAAATTCCTTTAACTCTGTTATGACTTGAGTTTTATTCAGTTCAAAATGTTGATTTCTGGATTTTAGGGTAAACTGGTTTGGAAATAAATATCCAAACTTTTTTAAATTACAGCTAATTCGATCCTTGGCTAAGGGCTGTAATTCCAGAGTGATGCAAACACTTTCAACAAATTCTATGTTGATGGGTTTTCCTTGGGATAACTCACTCAGTTTTTTGGGGAGTTCATCTTCTAGCAGCATACAGATATCGGGGTCTAAAAAAACGTTTAGTTTTTCTTCACCGATTTCTATTGAGACTAGACGGTCGCATTCAAAGCAAAATAGTTTCAGACCTAGTTCAAAATGCGAAAGTTCTCCTAATGTGTCATCTGGTGCGTCAGCATATTTTTCGCCATTAGGTTCTTCTAGGTGGATGGTAAAATTGCTATAGTTATTCATTGGTATCGCTCCTATCTAATGAGGACAGCGTAGCATCATTGAGAACAGGATAAGCAGATTTGAATGTTCCATCTGGCTTCCTTTTAATAAAAGCATGGGTAACATTTTCAATTATTGTTCCATCTGGATAGTGAACTTTCCCAATAGAACGCTTGAAATTTATAATGTAACGACCGGGATATTTCGGTGTGACTTGTTCAGCTTTTACCCAGTCTTGAGCATTTAGCCACTGGCCTTGAGGCTGATTTTTGGATGCCGCCCTGCCTCTAAAATTAAGGGGTTTCAGTTTTGGGCCATGATGGCGATCGATATGATCGTAGGCTTTGATGGATTTTGGATTATGCCACTGAGGTTCTACTCCACTGCCTGTCCAGTCACAACCACTTCCTACTTCAATCGTTTGGTCTATTATATCCTGTTCTATAACTTCTGGAGTGTCTTCAGAAGTATCTGTCCCAGTATTCAAAATAATTGGTTTACTCCTAAATGGTATTTGATTGATGATTATACCATTAACTAATTTTAGGAGGGCGATCGCACTTTTGGAGCAAAAGGGCGATCGCTCTTATAATTATGCTTACAAAATATCCCTCAACTACAGAAGGAACAAATTACTTGCAGTCAAAGGAGCTTCAGAGAACACAGTAAGTTCACCGCCCGAAGCAAAAGTAATTTTACCAGTGGTGTTGACCTGGCTTAAAACTGTGCTTGCAGTTAACCCTGAACCCCGAATTTGAATGACATCGTTCTCGGCGACAGAGAAAGAGTAGATGGTATCTTGTCCGATTAATACATCTTGAGTGGTATTAAAGTTGAAAAAGTCCTGACCCGCACCACCAATCAAGCTATCATTACCGACACCACCTTCAAGAAAATCATTGCCCTCACCGCCAAATAGCAAATCATTACCTTCATAGCCACGGGCGACATCATCTCCACCTAGAAGATCGATCGTATCATGACCATCACTACCAGTAAAACTGTCACTATTTTGGGTGGCGATCGGTGGTCTTTCTCGTGAAACATAACCAGCAAGGCTAGGAATTTGATAGCCAATGTCTGCCAAGATAGCTAAGTCTGCTCGCGAAGGAGTTCTTAAATTAGCACTACTTGGACTCATAATTGGTGTTCGTCCGTCTATGGTGAAATTCGGAGCGATATGTGGTCCGGCAACAATTTCACCACTAGGTAGTGTGAATTGTTGGAACGGAATAGGATTTCCCCCATTGACGTTTCGAGAATTAGGCCCATCAAAGGCTTTCTGACCATTAGCAGTGACAATCTCCGATCGCTGGGGATAAAAACCTAACGAGTGACCAATTTCGTGTACTGCAACACTAATGAAATCACCTTGGGTTAATGGAATATCATCAACAGTTGCAGGTGTTGGGTCAAAGAACCAGTTAAGACTTGATTCAAAAGAGATGCTTCCAAAAATATCGCCCGGTCGTGCTCCTCGAACACTACCTCCAAATCTTGCCATTTCACCAGAAGCTAGTTGTCCTGCTGCGTTTGAGTTTGGATTACTAAACACTGGTGATTGACCGCCAACAAACAGAACCATATCATCAATTTGGGAATCGAAGATAACATTTTGCAGTTGTCCCGTAATCGGATGGGTTATTGTCCCAGATATCCCAATAGGTGGATCGGGAAAATCGTTTTTGATGACATCTTCCCAGATTTTACCTGCAGCTTCCAGCGCTGCTTTGCGACTAGGATCGTTAAAGAAACCAGTCGTATCGTAACGATAGTCGAACTTGATATTAAATCCGTTAGGTGCAGGCGGGGTAGGCACTTGTGGTGTCGCTGGTGGCGTAGGCGTTACCGCAGGTGTTGGCGTCGAAACGATCGCAATATCCCCAGCACTCAGAGAAGTCACACTCCCAAATAAAATGCTCCCTCCACCATTTCCCAAGGGAAGAGACAACCCCTCGGTAGTAGTTTGCAAGGCGGCGATCGCACTCGACACATCAGTAAAACCATAATCCGCAGATAGCTGCAACTTGTCCTGACCGCTTTGGAAGTCAGAAATAGTATCATTACCCTGACTCAAGCTGGGAACTGAACCGTAGATAAATAAATCTGGCCCATCACCGCCACTCAGGGAGTCATTACCACCGCCGCCGCTGAGAGTATCCGGCCCCGTACCGCCAAATAGCACGTCAGCAAAAGCCGTCCCCGTGAAGTTGTCAGCAAAAGCGCTGCCGGTAACGTTAACAGCCAAAGTGAAAGTCCCGAAGTTTTGGGTTACAGCTGCAGTAGAAGTGGCAAAATCAAACAGCCCGCTAGTAGGTGCAGGTGTCGGTGTTGTCCCCGCAGGTGTCGGTGCAGGCGTCGGAGTCGTCACAGGCGTCGGAGTCGGTGCAGGCGTCGGAGTCGGTGCAGGCGTCGGAGTCGTCACAGGTGTCGGCGTCGGTGCAGGCGTCGGAGTCGTCACAGGTGTCGGCGTCGGTGCAGGCGTCGGAGTCGTCACAAGTGTCGGCGTCGGTGCAGGCGTCGGAGTCGTCACAGGTGTCGGCGTCGGTGCAGGCGTCGGAGTCGTCACAGGTGTCGGAGTCGTTGGACTTGGGGTGATTGAAGGCTTCGGCTCCGGTGTCGGAGTCGGTGCAGGTGTCGGAGTCGTGATAGGTGTCGGAGTCGGCGCAGGTATCGGCGCAGGCATCGGAGTCGTCACAGGCGCAGGCGTCGGCGCAGGCGTCGGCGCAGGCGTCGGAGTCGTCACAGGTGCAGGTGTCGGCAAAGGTGCAGGCGTCAGAGTCACAATCCCGCTAGAATCAGCAATAGCGATACTGTTCGTACCCTCCAAAACTGCCAAATATTGCCTTGTTACCTCATCCTGAATAATCGTGTAGCCAGAATAAACCCCTTTACCCGCATAAATTTTGAGGTCATCCAACCCAAGGTCGCTGCTTAACTTAATTACATCCTCACCATCTGTATAGTCAACAATAAAGTCCGCATCCAAAAGCTGAGCGCCGCCAGTAGTCTTACCGATAAAGAAAGTGTCATTACCATTCCCCCCAGTTAATGTATCTGCTCCCTTATCTCCATAGAGAATGTCATTCCCCAAGTTGCCAAACAAGCTGTCATTACCTTTGCCACCGTAAACTGTATCGTTATCTATTCCGCCATCAACTGTATCCTCGCCTTCGTTGCCGTATATCAAGTTATCTCCAGCATTAGCAAATAGCCGATCGTCACCTTTGCCGCCGTAAACTGTATCCTTACCTTTGCCACCGTAGACGGTATCATTACCTTCATTACCGTATAGCTTGTCATCTCCTTGCTTGCCGTAGATTAAGTCGTCTCCATCACGGCCAAACACTAAGTCAGAGCCTTGTTGTCCAAATATTAAATCTGCATCGGGGGTGCCGTTGAGAGTATCGTCAGCCAACGTTCCATTAATGTTCATGTTGCCATCTCAGTGTGAATACTAGATTTATGCCTATTCGAGCTACAAGTCTTTCTCCATCTCTGAAAAAATGACTTGCTAGCCTGTATTTTTAGAGCTTGCGATCACCCTCTCGAAGTCGATCGCCCGCAAGCCACTTGCAAGCATCTATTTTTCTATCAGGCTAGAACCCTAACTTTTATGCAAAAGTTACCGATTTTGTTACAAAGCTTTACACATAGCCTTAGCTATCGATCGCGCTCACAAACCAAGATGCTTTCCAACAGCGCCTGTTGCAGCCTCCTACTTATATATCTGGGAAAATCCCAAAAATTATGTATGCAAAAATCCAGAAAATAAGATCCTTCGCAAGAAAGCCTGTTGCAGCCTCCTGTTTATATATATCTACTAGGCATAATTGACTCGGATTTGTGGAATCGCGATCGGACGAAATGCGTCAACTGCAACTTCAATTATCCCAAAACCGCCGCGACGGGGTTCAACAGCATCGTAGCGAATCCTAACACCAGTATCCGAGTAATTATTTGGATAGTATCTAAAGCTAGTTGAATCCCAATTCCGCCAATCAGCATAACTAGCACCCCCTCCCACTCGCGGCAAAACAGATGCTTGCACTTCATCAATACTTAACCTTTGATTCTCTCGCAAATACATTGCTGCAATAGACATCCCAATAGAAGCCGCACCAGAAAAGGCTGACATAGTTGGTCGATCGTATTCTATTCGAGGAAAAGCGAGAACAGCATTCTTGCCCAAAGACTCGCGGCGTTCCGAACCGACTACCACAGTATATTGAGGACTCCTAACTTCAGCTACAGCCACATTTGTAAACTGTCTTTCCAGAAATTCTCGTTGCGCTAACTGCACTTCTAAGCGTTTGTCAAACCATTCTTGATTCCGCTGTTGGAAATACGAAAAAGCGCCTCTGCCTAATCCTCCCAAGACAAGGCGTAACAGAGGATTAGCTAATAAGAATAAAAAAGCGTCGGCTTTCTGGGGATTGTGCAAACCCAAGTTGACAATAAATGAAGCGCTGCCTAATGCGCTGTATTGAATAAATTTTCTGCGGTTCATAAATTTATTACTCTAAAATGTCTTGGTAAAAGTAAAGAGCGGGACAATTACCTTTTAATGACCTTTTACACTCACCTTCTAAAGCAATACTACGAACATTGGTTACATTGATAGGCAAGAAAATTTTTTGTCCGAACGTCACATCTTTGTAATCAGCAAAGTTTCCATCTTTATAGATTGACAAGCGAACTAAAGCTCCTTTAGAATAAGGACTATTGTCAGGCAAACCAAAAGCAAGAGTCAGAGTCCTAAATTTTGGCTTTTCTCCTGGTGAAGCTAACCTACAAGCTACCTGAGTAGTATTTGCCATATAATTAGAGTTGTCTCCTAGAGATGCAACAGATCTAAATATTTCAAGCCCTATAGGGATATCGCGATTTATTACCTCATAAGCTCCTCCTTTTATTTTTTGACAATTCATTTCACCTAAAGAAGAGGTTCCCGGTCGCCGCCTTTGAGCTTGTACTAAATCTGTTGCTAAAGTTAGGACTGCGACTGCAAGTACAACCGATATAGATTTACGAAATAATGCCTTCATGTTTTTTACTGGATAAAATGAAACAACAGGGTTTTTGATGCTTGAAAGCTTATCATTTACTACTCTACGGAAAATGTCAATTCAACCTGACGTTGTTGGGAACTAACATAATAACTTGGATTAATTAAAATATCACTTCTAAAGATGATAGGTTTCCTTTCTCTATTTGATGTTTTTACAACTACATTGTGGTTGAAAAAAATCACTGGTTTTACTTCTATATAACTTCCGCTAGAATTACACTTGGGAATTATCTGTACTCCCCATATATTAATTTTACCAGCATCACAATTAACTGTAATCGTTCTCAATGGTTCACTGGTCAATCGTCTTACCGTTAATTTATAAATTGGCGATTCATTGTATGAAAAATTACCCCTCTGTAACTGAACCAAAATTTCCCCACCAGGACCAATTAATTGAAATTGGTTATTGCCAATGCTGGATTCATACCAACTGTTACTATAATTTTTAGATTTTGCTTGATCGCTGCTTGTATCACAGTTGACAAATTCTAAGTCTATATACTTTCCAGGTGGCTTTTCCCGACATTTAAGTGTGATAGTCTCAAAGTCCGATGATGAAGTAATTAGGGATTCTTCAGGGGTAGAGGTTGGTTGAGGCGTAGTACGGGCTATTGGAGTTCGATCGCTTTTCGCTGCTATCACAGTAGGCTGTCCTATACTTCCACTTATTCCCACTTTCGCGCTCATAAATTCTTTGAACTGATTAGCGCGTTCAGTTCCTATAAATGATGCTACCTGTATTTCATCTTTTCCTGTAGATTCCCTAGCCTTTTTAATAGCGTCCCGGCAAAAACTTGATTTGACTTGAGTTAACTTTTCCTCACTGTATTCCAGAAATACCGGATACAAACTTACCGGATAAACTTTCTGGTCATCTGGCAGTTTATCACCGCAAGCATCAAGAGGAAATGAAACACTTTCAAACGGATTGGGCGCTTGTGTAGAAGCAGTAGTGGGCGTAGGAGTTGGAGTAGGTGTAGGAACTTGACTTGAAACCGTATTAGGGTTACTTGTATTCTCAAAGCCACTGCATCCAGATACCAAAACCAGCAGAATTACTGAAATTTTACCTACAACTGTAATATGGTCTTGGTAGTTCATTTTACATATGTGCTACACACTCTACTAAATAATAACCTAGCCAATCTCAGCTTTTATCTGACACTCATCAGTAATTATGTTAGAATTTCATCAGGAATTTTTACTCAGCTCCCCCATGCCGCCAGCCGACGAGCAATTTACTCAAGCCGCCAAACACTGGGACTTAGAAACCCTCTATGCAGACCTGGCCTCGGCCAAGGGAAAACGCCTCACCCCAATGGAAAAACGACACCTTCGCGGTCTACTCTGCGGTTATAGTCCCTCTGAAATCGCAGAAAAGCTCCAAAAAACCCCCAAGGGAGTTGAAACTGACCTATGCGCTACCTTATATAAGTACGTCAAAAGTCTGGTGGGTAAAGGCGTTGAAAAGATAGAAAACTGGAGAAATATTGCTGAATGGCTTGAGGATGCTGGATATAAAACTAAGCCACCTGCTAAATTCCCTATTCAAGACGGTTTATCTGAAAATAGTAAAGTTAATGTAAGCAATATAACGTTTGAGAACAATCAAATAACAATTGATGTATTCCTACAAATAACTGTACCGCTACCTTCAGAACTCTCAATACAAAATCTAGACATCAACGATAACAACGGTAACTAAAATTTTGCCACTATTCAACAGATTGGTAGCGTGAAGCGACTAAAATCAGGAAGCCCGATCGCACTTTTACCCGATCGCGCGGGGCGATCGCACACTGCATTTCTCACAAAAGGGCGATCGCACTTCTATTGTGCTAGGATTCAAAGAGAGCGTCAGTGACTAACAAAAATGGCAATAATTACCCTTCAAATTCCCCACGAACTGGCTCAACGTCTAGAACCTCTGCAAAATCGCTTGCCAGAACTGCTTTGGCAACTTCTAGAACAAACTAAAAAGCCCGCAACTCTTTGAGATTTTGGCATCGATTATGACCATCAAAGAACAACTTCTCCAAACCATTGAAACACTCCCTGATGACTTGCTAGCACAAACCCTGCAATTCGTCCAAACCCTTCAGCATCCCATTCACAAAACTCCAGGAATTTGTGGCGCTGCAGCGCGAATTCGCCATACCCGCATTCCCGTCTGGACGATTATCGCCTACCAACAACAGGGCGCAACTGAATCCGAACTTCTCTATAATTATCCAGGACTCACTCTTCAAGATTTGCAAGCGGTTGCGAACTATTACGAACACAACCGAGAAGAAATCGAGCAGTGGCTTGCTGAAAATGAGTAACTCAAAATGCTAAAGTTTTACTCAAATGAAAACTTCCCGATCGCAATGGTGGATTTACTGCGATCGCGTGGCTATGATGTTTTGACATCCTCCGGCGCCGGACAAGCCAATCAAAAAATTCCCGATGATGAAGTCTTGATGTACGCGACAAATGCAGGGCGAGTAGTCATTACAGAAAATCGTCAAGATTTTATCAATCTCCATTCTACAACCTCAAATCATGCAGGAATTGTAATTTGTCAAGCCGATCGGGACTATGCAGGCAAAGTACAGGTACTTCATGAATTTTTCACCCAAGATACACAGCCAATGGATAATCGTCTGCTTCGGGTGATGAAACAGAATCTTAAAGGTAGTCAACAGACATTTATACTTCAGGAATACCCAAAGTCTTCTTAAAAATAATCGTGACTTTAACTGCTGCTGAGATTCCACCGCGATCGCCTAACGATACTATATGTTTCTAATTTCCGTCGTCGCAGTTGGCTCATCGGGACTAAGGCAAAATAAACGGGGTTGCTATGAAAAATATTTGCTGTCTCAACTAGATATACGAAAAAACCCAGTTTCTCGCCTCGACGCGCGTCAGCCCTGTTTATATAAACTGGATTAACATATTTTCAAACAAGCCCGTGAAGCGCAGCTATCTCGTAGGGGATCGCCCAACCTGACACCGAAGTCATCAAGTAATTAATAACTACTAACAAATAACAGAACTATTGTCAACAGTATTTTTTCGGAAGTAGTGAAACTTAAATAAAAATTGCTACCGACATTTGCGAATTATAGCACTTTGTTCAAAGTATTTGACAATGCTAAGTTAATTAAAGATTTTATGAAGGTGACGCATAAGTCTTTACATTGTCGATCGCAATTTTGTTATTCTATTAGCAAGTTTCATTTGATAGACTGAATTTTTGTACCACAGTCCTACCCCTAAACAGAACGGCAGTTTCCACAATGAGAATTTTAGTCACAGGCGGTGCGGGTTTCCTCGGTTCCCACCTAATCGATCGCTTAATGGCCCAAGGACATGAGGTAGTCTGCCTGGATAATTTTTACACCGGGACTAAACGCAATATCCTCAAATGGCTGGACAACCCGTATTTTGAGCTGATCCGCCACGACATCACGGAACCGATTCGGTTAGAGGTAGATCAGATTTACCATCTGGCTTGTCCCGCTTCCCCAATACACTATCAGTACAATCCTGTCAAGACAATTAAAACAAACGTCATCGGCACGATGAATATGTTGGGATTGGCAAAACGGGTAAAAGCAAGATTCTTTCTCGCTTCCACTTCCGAAGTGTACGGAGATCCTGACGTGCATCCACAAACAGAAGATTATCGCGGCAACGTTAATTGTATAGGAATTCGCAGTTGTTATGACGAAGGCAAACGAGTAGCTGAAACCTTATCTTTTGATTATCACCGTCAAAATGGTGTAGACATTCGAGTTGTGCGAATCTTCAATACCTATGGCCCGCGGATGTTAGAAAATGACGGCAGAGTAGTGAGC
The DNA here is from genome assembly GCA_036704825.1 of Microcoleus sp. F8-C3. Lineage (GTDB taxonomy): Bacteria > Cyanobacteriota > Cyanobacteriia > Cyanobacteriales > Microcoleaceae > Microcoleus. The sequence goes on from JAUBSN010000011.1 coordinate 16,231, forward strand.
AATTTTATTGCTCAAGCTTTGCGGAATCAACCGCTGACTGTATACGGCGACGGTTCCCAAACCCGGAGTTTCTGCTACGTTTCTGATTTGGTGGAAGGATTTATTCGCTTGATGAATAGCGACCACATCGGGCCGATGAATTTGGGGAATCCCGGCGAATACACTATTTTGGAACTGGCACAAAAAATTCAAAATACGATTAATCCAGGGGCAGAAATTATCTTTAAACCGCTGCCGGAAGACGATCCAAAACAGCGACAACCGGATATTACTCGTGCTAAAACTTGGTTGGGGTGGGAGCCAACTGTGCCGCTGGATCGAGGTTTAGAGTTGACTATAAAAGATTTTCGCGATCGCATCGAGGGAAACCAAAAGTAGAGAGTGGGAGAGGGGGAGAGTGGGAGAGAGGGAGAGGGGGAGAATTTTTACTTCTTACTTCTTCCTTCTTCCCTCTTCCTTCCTCAATCTGCCCTCTGCCCTCTGACTAATAACAACTGTCAACTGTCAACTGTCAACTGTCAACTGTTTACTAGCTTTGAGGAGATTTCTATGCAAGTTTGTGTCATCGGTACAGGATATGTTGGCTTAGTCACCGGCACTTGTTTGGCCCACATCGGCCACCAGGTGATTTGCGTAGACAACAACGAAGAAAAAGTTAAATTAATGAAGTCTGGACAGTCGCCTATTTTTGAACCAGGACTGTCTGAATTAATGTCCTCTGCATCTGCGTCGGGCAATCTAGAATTTACTTCGGATTTAGCAGCAGGAGTGGCTCACGGGGACATTTTATTCATTGCCGTGGGAACGCCTCCTTTGCCTACTGGGGAAAGCGATACTCGCTACGTGGAAGCGGTTGCCCGCGGCATTGGAGCTCACCTCGACGGCGATTACAAAGTAATCGTCAACAAATCGACAGTTCCCATCGGTTCGGGAGATTGGGTGCGAAGAATTGTACTAGACGGTTTAGCAGAACGTCAAAAACCTCAAAGCGGTGATGGGGTTTCTGGTGAGGAAGTCGCAGCAAAAACTGGTGTTCAATTTGATGTGGTTAGCAACCCGGAGTTTTTGCGGGAGGGCTGTGCTGTTTTCGATACTTTTAATCCCGATCGCATTGTTCTCGGCAGCAACTCTCGGCGGGCGATGGATATGATGCTGCAGTTATACCGGCCGATTGTCGATCGCAAGTTTGCAGAAAATCAGTCTTTGCCGGAGGTGCCTGTGGTGATGACTGATATCAGTTCAGCGGAGATGATTAAGTACGCAGCTAATGCTTTTTTGGCTACTAAGATTAGCTTTATTAATGAAGTGGCTAATATTTGCGATCGTGTCGGTGCAGATGTTAGTCAAGTTGCCCGAGGTATCGGCTTAGATTCGCGGATTGGCAACAAGTTTCTGCAAGCTGGCATTGGTTGGGGCGGTTCTTGTTTCCCCAAAGATGTCTCGGCTTTAGTTCACACTGCTGAGGATTACGGCTACGAGGCGCATTTGCTGAAAGCGGCAGTGGAAGTTAACGAACGCCAGCGGTTGATTGCTATTGAAAAGTTGCAACAAGTTTTGAAGATTCTCAAAGGTAAAACAGTCGGACTTTTGGGTTTAACTTTCAAGCCGGATACTGACGATTTGCGGGATGCTCCGGCGCTGAATTTAATCGAGAATTTGAATCGGTTGGGAGCGAAAGTTAAAGCTTACGATCCGATTGTTTCTCAAACTGGAATGCGTCACGGTTTGTCGGGAGTTTTGGTAGAAACCGATCCGGAAAGACTGGCCGACGGTTGCGATGCTTTGGTGTTGGTGACTGACTGGGAACAGTTTGGCAATTTAGATTACGAGAAAATGGCGAAGTTGATGAATCATCCGGTGATGATTGACGGCCGCAATTTCTTAGACAAGAAGGCTTTAGAAGCGGCTGGTTTCCAATATGTGGGGATTGGAAGGTAAAGAAGAGTTTTGAGCAGAATCTCTATCCCGTAGGGTGCGCCGAAGCGCACCTTACAAACGAGCATTTCTAAGCCGTAGGATGCGCCGAAAAACACCTTACATTTGCTGGCTACCAACAATTGCGGGTTGAGCCACCCCGCGTGCTTTAAAAATTTTCCATCAATTCTTTTTCTCGAACGTAAACATCTCGTAGCTGTTGCAGCGCTGAGGCAGAAATTACCGATTTAACTGTAGCGACTAATTTACCCCACTCAAGCAAGCTGTCAACTGAAACAGCCGTTTTGAAGTTGTACGTATAGAATTTAGTCCAAAATTCTGGTGCTTGTGTTCGTTTCCAGCGTTTGTACCATGCGACAAAATCTCGATCGCAGGGCGGTTTTACTTCTAAGATTGGGGGGAAATCGGCGTAGCTGACAAATCGACTCAGGCCTTTGGCGTGAACGTACACCGCGTTGTGGCAGCATTCGATCCGGTATATCTGTTCGGGTGATATGTTGAACAAGAGTGCCACTGTTTCTTCGGTGACAAATCTCGATCGCGGATTGACGATCGACGATGTGTGAATAATTTTTGATGCGCCGATCTCTGACGCTCTTAACTGATTTTCTGATATCATTGTAGTTGCATCTGGTGGTGGTAGCTAAATCTATCTCTGCTAAGTCCGATCGACAGAAATAATATGTCGGGATTAATTTTAACTGGCGCTCGTCTTTAGTTTCGTTGACTCCGCCGCAAAACGGAGACAAGCCCCGACTTCTGCGATGAGAGGCGCAAAATTTTCGACCAACGTTCAAGCTCCCAGATTCATCTTTAGAGTCAATCTAAAATCTCAAATCTAAAATCTCAAATCGAATGACCGGGGCGATCGCTTTTTGATATATTATACTAAATCCAAAATTTTGTAAATAGTGCATATGAGCAAAGGCTTAGTCAGATTGCGGGTTCGAGAGTTGGCGGCCCAGAAGGGATGGACGCTCAAAGAGGTTGCGGAGCGATCGGGCGTCGGCTACAGTACCATCAGCAATTATGCCCGTTCTCAGGGGATGGCAATGGTTGACTTTGCAGCAGTCCACAAGCTGGCTCGAACTTTTGATGTGATGATTGAGGATTTCGTGGTCATCCTCGAAAAATAGTTGAACCTTTTGCCTAAATTCAAGGTTGTAGCGATCGACTTTTGATGTGGCGATCGAAGTTTTGATGTCATTATTTCAGCATAGGTCGATCGCCCGCAACCAAACTCGATCGCCTACAATCAAACTAACCCCCTTCGATCCTAAAATTAGGAGAACCGTCAAATGCTAGAAGCTGCGCTATTAGGGCTTTTCAACATTGCTTTCGAGGCGATAGTCGGAACTCAAGCCAATGATGCAGCAAAGCACCTCTGTTTGAAGGGCATCAAAAAATTATCACAAGACGGTAAAATTGTCAATCACGATTTAGAAAAAGCGCTAAAAAGTTCTTTCCTGAAAACTCAACAACAAATCGCCTCAGAATGCAAACAGGAAATCGATCCGAAAAATACGGATAACCGAGAGAGTTTTAGCTATTCGCTGCAACACAGGCGGCGGGATTTTGATTGGTTGAAACGAAAGCTCGAAAAGCTGAAATTAGAATTACAACAAGTCGATAAAGAAACAGTCCCGTCTGGGATTCCCATTACAGGATTAGATGAGATAGAATTGCTGCTGACTTCCGCAGATGAGTTAAAGCAGAATCAGGTTGAAGAAGTTAAGCAAAAATTGCTGGAAGTAGCCCTAGAAAATTGCGATATCGCACCCTACAAAACCAAGTTAGAGCAAGAGTTGTTTCCCTTGGTAGCGGCATACTTTGCTCGGGAAATCAAGGATAATGATAAGGTTTTTCAGATTTTTACCGGGCAAACTTTGACGCGGATCGATCGCACAGCGCAACAGATTTATGCTTGGCTTGAGGAGACTGTGGAAAAGAGCCGCATTGTTTACCAACCGATAGACTGGCAAGCTATTTGCCTGCAGATTTTAGAGGAGAAAGAACAGCAGCGACTTAGTAGCAATCAGCTAACTTTTGGCAACCATCAAATAGATGATGTTTATGTACCGCTGGGTTTGGTGGAACGGCAGAAAGTGACTCAGCGACGCGAGGATGTTGCGGCTGAGGAAGGTTCGGATTTGTACCGGGAAAAAGAAGTTACTCAAACATTTAAACACAGCGAGTTTCTTGAGCAAGTGATCCAGCAAGGAAGGAGCCAGAAAAGCAATGGGAAGCGGTTAGGAATTATTGGGGAACCGGGGGCGGGGAAAACAACGCTGTTGCGGCAGATTGCTAATTGGGTAGCTGATGAGATTTCCGAGGCGATTGTTATTTGGGTGTCTTTGGCAGATTTGCAGGGGAACGAATTAGAGCCGTATTTATTTGATAATTGGCTTTTGGCAGCTATTAAGAGAATTGGGAAGGCTGAGGTGACTGCGGAAATTAAGGATGATTTTGTAGCACAATTTAATGCTGAGCGCGTTTGGTTGGTGTTGGATGGGGCGGATGAGATGGCTGTCGGCGATGGCAATCCTTTGGCGGAAATTCAGCGGCAAATTAGAACGGGCGGCTGTATTCAAAAGGCGCGAATTGTGCTAAGTTGTCGGCAGAATGTTTGGGATGCGATCGGCTCTGCGTTGGATACATTTGATACTTATCGCACTCTGGAATTTTCCTATCCCGAACAGGTGGAGATATTTATTGATAAATGGTTTGGAACCCCCCCTAACCCCCCCTTGGTAAGGGGGGGGACAAGAGATGATGGGGAGCAGACAAGAGAAGATGAAACTCTTGCTCCCCCCTTAGCAAGGGGGGCTGGGGGGGTGCTTTCTCAACAGCTACGGGAAGCATTAGATGAAACTCTTACTTCCCCCTTAGCAAGGGGGGCTGGGGGGGATCTTTCTCAACAGCTACGCGAAGCATTAGCAGCATCAGGAAAAGAGCGAATTCGAGATTTAGTGAAAAATCCCCTGAGATGTTCGCTGCTGTGCGGCACTTGGCAGTCGTTGGATGGGGATTTGCCGGATACTAAGGCTAAGCTTTATCGGCGATTTGTGACTACTTTGTATCAGTGGAAAAAACCGCGCCTGAATTGGATTCAGCAGCAGGAATTGAATGCGGCTTTGGGGAAATTGGCACTTTCTGGGATGTTAAATGAAACTGCGCGGTTTCAGTTGCGAGAAAGTGTGGGATGTCGGGTAATGGGTGCATCGCAGTTTGAGTTAGCTTGCGATTTGGGTTGGCTGAATTTAGTGGCGAGGGATGGGGAGACGCTGGAAGGGATTTATGCTTTTTACCATCCGACTTTTCAGGAATATTTTGCGGCGTTGGCGGTTGAGGATTGGCACTTTTTCTTGAATCACTTTCCTAAGAATCCGCAACATCCTGATGCTAGATATCGCATTTTTGAGAAGCAGTGGAAAGAGGTTATTTTGCTGTGGTTGGGGCGTGAGGAGGTTGGGAAGGAGGAGAAGGAAGCGTTTATTAAAGCGTTGGTTAAGTTTAAGGTTAGGTGGGATAAATTTTATGGATATCGGGCATATTTTCTAGCGGCTGCGGGGATTGCTGAGTTTAAAGATTGTAGTCTGGCTGATGAGATTGTGTCGCAGATTGTTATTTGGGGATTTGGTTATTGTAACAAGCAAAAACAGGATTGGCGGACATTTCTCGATCCAATTGTCGATAGAGCAAGGGAAGTTCTGAAAGAAACGGATCGCAAAAGGGCTATCTCCGCTTTAGTCGAGTTAATCCGCAATTCAGGTGATGAATATACCCGGAGGCGAGCGACCAGAAGTTTGGGGGGAATCGGCAAAAATTGCCCAGACACGATCGCCGCTTTAGTCGAGTTAATCGGTACTTCTCAGGATGAACATACCCGGTGTGTAGCGGCAGAGAGCTTAGGTAAAATAGAAAAGAATAACCCAGTTGCGATCGCCACTTTAGTTGAGTTACTCCGCAATTCAGTTGAGAAAAAGACCGAGAAGCGAGCGGCATATAGCTTGGGGAAAATAGGCAAAGATAGCCCAGAAGCGATCGCCGCTTTAGTAGAACTCATCCCCAATTCAGTTGAGAACGGTATGGACAGGTTTTTCTATCGGCACAACGTACCTACCTATATAATATTGGCATATAGCTTAGTGAAAATAGGCAAAAATAATCCAGTTGCGATCGCCGCTTTAGTCGAGTTAATCCGCAGTTCAGATAATAAACTTACTCAATGCTTCGCGGCAAAAATTTTAGGTAAGATAGACAAAGATAACCCGGTAGCTCTCGAAATTTTATTGGATTCAGTCCGCAACTACCGTCCTAAAGATAATCGTTATCAAGCGGCAGAAAGATTAGCAAGAATCGGCAAAAATAACCCAGTTGCAATCGCTGCTTTAGTCGAGTTAATTCGCACTTCCCGTAATAAAGTTACCCGGTGGCGAGCGGCAGAATGCTTGGGGAAAATAGATAAAGATAACCCAGTTGCAATCAGCGCTTTAGTCGAGTTAAGCCGCAACTCGAATGAAAGAACCCGGTGGTCAGCGGCAGATAGCTTAGGTAAAATAGGCAAAAATAACCCAGTTGCGATCGCCGCTTTAGTCGAGTTAATCCGCAATTCCGGTGCAGAAAGTACCCGGTGTCAAGCGATAAACAGCTTAGGGGCAATAGGCAAAAATCACCCAGAGGCAATCTCCGCTTTAGTCGAGTTGCTCGGTACTTCTCAAGGTGAATATACCCGGAGCCTAGCGGTAGAATGCTTAGGAAAAATAGACAACAATAACCCAGTTGCAATCTCCGCTTTAGTCGAGTTCATGGGCATTTCTCAGAATGGATATCATCTGTGGGAATTGGGAAATAAATTAGAAAAAGTAGGCAAAAATAACCCAGTTGCGATCGCAGCTTTCATCGAGTTAATCCGCACTTCAGGTGATGAACTGACCCGGCTTCAAGCGGCAGAAGTTTTGAGAGAAATAGACAACAACAACCCTGTTGCTCTCGCCGCTTTAGTCGATTTAATCCGCAACTCAGCTAACCCAGATACCCGGTGTCGAGCGGCATCTAGCTTAGGTAAAATAGAGAAATATCACCCAGTTGCGATCGCGACTTTAATAGAGTTGATGCCTAATTATAACCCTGAATATTCTCTTTTTGACCCGGCAGATAGCTTACTGGAAATTATGAAAGGTAAACACTTCGCCACAGCAGTCTCAGGTTTGAAAAATCGCCTAACTTCGGAAATCTACAAAAATGATTTTGGTCGGAATGAAAGATGTCACAGAGTCATCTGGAATTGTGCCGAAAATATGACTTACCCTGACTTTTATCAAGCATGGCACACTCAACCCACCCCCACCAATTAGCCAATACCCGACAACCACTCAAAAAACACCGATATCACCACACTCCTAAAACAACTCCAACCCACAGATAAAACCTTCCCCGTTCCCCTCAACATACGCGCCTTAGAAGGCGAAACCGATACAAGCGCGATCGCCCAAGAACTCTGTACCCAACTATATCAAACAATCTTCCCCGCAGATACAGATATTCCCGCAATTCGCAACGCCCCCAAATTCAAGCGATTAATCCCCCAACTCAAAAATCGGCTGCAAAAACAGCACATCGCCTTAATTTTGCACTCCTGTCCCTGCGAAGATGCGCTTTCGACTTTCTGCCGCAAACTCGCCGACAATCAAATGGGAATTCATATCGCCTGGATTACCGATACACCGCTGGAATTGCCGTTAACAGGTTTTGCGGTGGATGGAGATGATTTGTTTGATGCGGTACAGAATTGGATCGGGCGGATATAAATAACCTCATGAATAGAGCCCCTCTCCCTCGATCGAGAAACGGTTTGATTCGGGTACTATGTAACTGTCAACTGCTATATAACTGTGCTATAATTGGAAAGAGGCGAGCTTTGCAGGAAATTAAAATATGGTATTACCAACAATTAGTGAAGATACAATTTCCCTCGCGCCAGGAGACGAACTTATTCTGCGATTTAGAACTTGGGAAGATTATGAAGCATTGCTAGCCCGTCGAGAAGATAAAGCTGGATTGAGAATTCGCTACAGCAGCAAAACCCAAGAAATTAGAATTATGTCTCCATTGCCCAGACACGGTAAAAATTCAGATATACTGGCAGATTTGGTCAAAGCTTTACTGGGACATGAATGCAGAGATTGGGACGCATTTACCCCAATTACCCTCAAGCGCATTAACCAACAAGGAATCGAACCAGATTATTGTTTTTACACCGACAATCGCGCAGATATTTTAGGAAAAGAGCGGATAGATTTAGAAACAGATCCGCCCCCAGATTTAGCGATTGAAATCGATCTGACTTGCACGACTAAACCAGAAGATTATGAAGCGATAGCACCTTTAGAACTATGGGTTTACCGTCAAAGTCAATTGTCGATTTATCAGTTCGGTTCGCAGCAGTATCGAGACTCTCAAATTAGTCGCTGGTTTCCCGGTTACGATCTCAAAACCTTAATTCCTCAATATTGCGATCGGGGCTGGCAGATGGGTTCTAGTGCGGCGCTGCGAGAGTTTGAAGAATTGTTGCGATCGCGATGAATATTTGAGAGTAAAAATGGGCGATCGTACTGACAATAAATATAACAGCGGCTCTCTCCAGACTCCAGACTCCAGACTGCATATGTTTCCTACAATACCTTCGCTGGTGACAGACAAAAATGTGCGATCGACAGATGCAAACCTACTATTGAACCTACAATACTATTTTTAGAGACGCCATCTACAGAGCTTCCCAAAGACTCCCCCAAACCATGCCCAAGCCAAAAAAGACCCCCGCCAAAACCTACACTGAAATCAACCTCAGCGACCCCCAATATTACTTCAACCGAGAACAAAGCTGGCTAGAATTCAACAACCGCGTGCTCCACGAAGCCCTCGACCCCCGCACGCCCCTCCTAGAAAGACTCAAATTTCTCGCTATTTTTAGCTCCAACCTAGACGAATATTTCATGGTGCGCGTGGCCGCCCTCAAACAGCAAGTACACGCAAAAGTCAGCAAATTAACCTCCGACGGCCGCACTCCCCAAGAACAGCTAGATGCCCTGAACAAGCGGCTTTTGCCGATGGTTACTCAGCAGCACTCGTATTTTGAGCAAACCCTGCGGCCGAAACTAGCAGCAAGCGACATCTACATTCTCGACTACATTGACCTCAATCAAGAACAGCGCAATTACTTGCACCGCTACTTCAAAGAACAAGTATTTCCCGTACTCACTCCCCTAGCAGTTGACCCCAGCCACCCATTCCCCTACCTTTCCAATCTCAGCCTCAATTTAGCAGTAGTAGTCAGGGACCCCGACACGCGGGAAGAATTGTTTGCCCGCGTCAAAGTACCGCAGGTTTTGCCGAGGTTTTTGCCGCTGCCGGGGGATTTGCAGTGGCAGCAGAGGGGCAAGTCTCCGGTTTGGACTGGCGTTCCCCTAGAACAGGTGATTGCCCACAATTTAGAAGCTTTGTTTCCGGGGATGGACGTAGAGGAATATCACCCGTTCCGCATTACTCGCAATTCCGATTTGACGGTGGAGGAAGATGAGGCGGAGGATTTGCTGCTGGCAATAGAACAGGAACTCCGCAAGCGCAGGTTTGGAGGTTCGGCGGTGCGGATGGAAATTCAAGCGACTATGCCGCCTGCGCTGCGAGATATGCTGATGGAGGAGTTGGATCTCGGCGAGCAAGATGTTTACGTCGTAGAGGGGCTGCTAGGCCTCAAGGATTTGATGTCTTTTGTGGGGCTGCCGGTGCCGGAACTCAAAGACCCGGCTTGGACTCCGGTTGTGCCGCCGCGCTTGCGAAACTCCGAACCGGCAAGGATTTTAGACAAATCGAGGTTGGATGCTGAAGATGGTGAGGATATTTTCACGACCATCCGGCAGGGGGATTTGATGCTGCACCATCCCTATCACTCGTTTGCGGCGACGGTGCAGCGGTTTATTACTGAGGCGGCGCACGATCGCTCCGTGTTAGCGATTAAGATGACTTTATACCGCACTTCTGGAGATTCGCCGATCGTCAGCGCCTTAATTCAAGCAGCGGAAAACGGCAAGCAGGTAGCCGTTTTAGTAGAGCTCAAAGCTAGGTTTGACGAAGAAAATAATATTAATTGGGCTCGCAAGTTAGAACAAGCTGGAGTCCACGTAGTTTACGGTTTGGTGGGACTCAAAACCCACACCAAAATTGTGATGGTAGTGCGCCGCGAGGACGATTACATCCGCCGCTACGTCCACATCGGCACCGGGAATTACAATCCCAAAACAGCCGGACTCTATACCGATGTGGGTTTGTTGAGTTGTCGCGAGGATTTGGGATCGGATTTGACGGATTTGTTTAATTATTTGACTGGTTATTCGCGACAGGTATCTTATCGCAAATTATTGGTAGCACCGGTCAATATGCGCGCTCGATTTTTAGCTTTAATCCGCCGCGAGGCAGAATTCTGCCGCTTGCAGGCCGAAGGCGGCACCGGTAGCTGCGGCCGCATTGTCGCTAAAATGAACGCTTTAGTTGACCCTCAAATCATTGTTGCTTTGTACGAAGCTTCGCAAGCGGGAGTTAAAATTGATTTGATTATTCGGGGGATTTGCTGTTTGCGTCCCGGTGTTGAAGGTGTTAGCGAAAATATCAGAGTTATCAGTATTATCGGCCGCTTTTTAGAGCATTCTCGGATGTTTTATTTTTTCAACGGTGGCAACGAAGAGGTGTATATTGGTTCTGCTGACTGGATGCAGCGCAATCTCACAAGACGGGTTGAGGCTATAGTTCAGGTGGAAGACCCGACAATTGCTAAGGAATTGCAAGAAATTTTGGGGGTAATGCTGGCTGACAACCGCCAAGCTTGGGATTTGCAGCCGGGAGGAAACTACTCTCAGCGGAGGCCGCCTGCTAATTGCCCGGAAGTGAGCTCTCAGCTAATTTTGATGGACATGGTGATGAATTAGTCAGTAGTCATTAGTCAGTAGTCAGTAGTCAGTAGTCATTAGTCATTAGTCATTAGTCATTAGTCATTAGTTGTCAGTGGTCAGTTGTCAAATTTGGAGTTAGCAGTGTAGGTTCTTGTTAGCTATTAAGCTGTACTGCATTTAATTTTCACTTTTTAGGCGTGCAAGATGCCCACCCCACAAGATTTTTAATAACATAACTATCCAAATTAAATGCGCGACAACTAATGACCACTGACAACTACTGACTAATGACTACTGACTACTGACTACTGACCACTGACTGCTTAACTGTTAAAAGTCCGCTTGAATTCTTCTAAGAGATCGTCAATTTCTTCGATCGCCTGACTCACATCTATTCTCAGGGAGCCCAAGTCCGATCGATCTAACAGCCGCACGAGGGATTCCCGCTTGACTTCGATCTCTGCTACGCGCTCTTTGATTGTTTGTGCATCCATGGTTTTTTGCCTTTGCTACTATTAACAAAAATATTTGACATTCCCCTCTGCGAACAGACGGAGATTCTTAATTCACAAACCTACATTTTTAGGCAAATCCTTCACTGATTTTATCTGGGAAGTGATGAACCAGCTCGGTTTTTTTGGGTCTGTGTTATAGTTTGATTGTACATCAAAACTTCAGCCAAACTTCAGCCACATTTTAGCGCAAAAAAGGCGGACGTTTGGTATCGGCGGGTTTATTTTTCATCATTCCAGCTAAAAATCGCTTCAGGGCCTTCTCCCGGTTTTTCATAAAAGCCGCCCAAAATCCCGGTTGATATTCATCCATCGTCTTGGCTAGGGCCCAGACATCGATCGCTAAGATATTATAAAGCCTTTCATCTTCACGTTTGAGCGAGTTAATCTGCTCCAGAACCGCCTTGTTTGCTCCAGCAGTTTGTTTGTCTTCGTCTTTAATCATGTCCGAAAAATGGTTGAAAGGGCAAGAGTGTCGATCGCGATCGCTACTCTGTATACTTTGATGATACTGCCGATCTCGATTGCCTTCTAAAACCAACGCCGCGCAATTAACACGGATATTTACCTATGGCGCGCCCGGGCGAGTCCGGCTGGATAAGCTTCTGAAGCTAGAGACAAGACTGTGGATGCACACTGCTCCCGCGCTCATAGATGCTAGCAGTTTTTGCAGGTCTTTTGGCAAAAAAACTAAATTTATTCAAGACTTTTTGACAGATAATAATTAAAGTATATTATTTCTGTCCGACTACTTACCTCACTAATATGTTACGCAAAATTTCTTTAGCAAACCTAGCCTTAGTTCTTGGCGGTATTATAGCAGCAGTCGGGTTCGGAGCCTACTTCACAGACAGACCTACCTTAAACCTAGCCGGTTTTTTTTATGGAATTCCGCTGTTGCTGGGAGGTTTGGCCCTAAAAGCGGCGGAACTCGATCCAGTCGAGTTCACCGAACCGACATCTCCCGAAGTTCTCCTCCTGCGAGAAAGTCAGGCGACAGATACTCAAAACCAAGTCCGCAAAGATGTCACCCGATTTCGCTACGGTCAAACCGCTCATTTAGATGACGCTCTGGAGCGCTTGGGCCTGGCCCCGACAGACGAGGAACGGCCCCTCCTCCAAGGGTTGCGGGAAGTTAATGTTGACGGTGCTTATGGGTTAATTTTAGAGTTTTCTTCGCCGCTAATGCCGATCGAAGTCTGGGAAGAAAAACAACAAAAAATAGCTACTTTTTTTGGCCCTGGTTTGCGCGCACAAGTGACTCAAAAGGCTGATGACAAAATTGAATTGGCTCTAATTAAAAATACTCAAGCTTAAAGTAGTCTTGAGTTTTGATTGCGTAAATTTTGAAGTCACAAATTAAAAATTAATCCTGCATCGGCTCAGATACTGATTTTAGCGGCAGCGTGAAACCTGTCGCTATCAACAAAAGCTCGATCGGCAATTGGGCGATCGCGCAAATTAGATTTTTCTTAATTACAATAGTGGTTGAGAACCGATCGGCAATCTTAAATCTGGAGAAGCACAAATGGTTTCGTCCCAAAGCAGGATAGGTATTATCGGCGCAGGAACATCAGGAGCTTATCTGGCAATTCTGCTGATTCGACAAGGGTTTCAAGTTGACTTGTTTGAAAAAGCACCCCATCCGCGCACCGATGGCTGCGGTATCCTGATCGTACAAGCAGGTATGGAAGCGCTGCATCAAGGCAACCCTCAACTCACCGAAAAAATCATCAACTCAGGCGATCGAGTCAAAGTATTCGAGTTTCGCAACCTGCGCGGCGATGTCATCAATTCCGAACCCGTCACCTACGAGGAAAATGAACTCCCAGGAATGCTGGTACACCGCAAAGCTATTCTAGAAGCACTCCTTGACGAGTTACCCCCTGAGTGCATTCATTTTAATGCGGAATTAGCATCGGTCGCCCAAACCGAGGACAGTGCGATCGCCCACTTTAAAGATGGCCGTAAATGGGAAGGCGATCTTTTAATCGGTGCCGATGGAATCGTCTCAAAAGTTCGTCAATATATAGTTCCCGGCGTTGAACTATTCTATTTAGGCGACATCGTCTGGCGAGGAATTGTCGAAGACCGCAGCTTCTGTCCCGAAGGAAACTTTTTTGTTTATGTACGCGGTAGGGGAATTTATGCCAACTTCTTTCACATTGGTGGAGGTCGCACTCATTGGGGTTTCTTTATTGAAAAAGAGCGGGCAGACTCCGAACTAGGGAAACTACAACCTAATAATATCACCATACCTCCCCAAGAACTAGCAAAACTCCCAGATGACGCGCGCAATGTGATTGAATCAACCCCAGCAGAAAATATTGTCTGCCGTTTTTCCTATGACATTGACCCCCTACCAAAAATCTATGATGGCCGTGTTATTTTAATTGGAGATGCGGCCCACGCCAAAAGTTCCACACGCGCTAGAGGTATGACTTCCGGTTGGGAAGATGGTCTATATTTAGCAAAACATCTCAGAGATAGTGCTAACATTGCCGAAGCACTGGAAAATTTTCAATCCGAAAGATTACCTATTGTCCACGAATATCAACGCACTAGCCGCGAAATGAGTTTGAAAATAGGTCGTCGTTAGCCAAATCAAAAATCGTCAATATACCGAGATACCCGACTTTTTGAATAAATCGGGTATTTCAGAAAAAAGCATTTTACTCGATCGCGTTTTGCAAAGAAACTGGAGGCCAATCAATGAGCAACGATTTTGCGCTTCGTCAAGATACTCTCACCCCTCTAAACTCTCCTGATTTAGAGAAAGTTCCTGAGATTTTTACCCGTCATCTTGGCACTTGGCAAGGTGAGTATATTAAGACCGATACTCGCGGACATTTTTCTCGCAGCTTCTTCGGTAATTTTACCATCTCGATTGAGGGAAGTCACTACCGACAAGTTAACAATTATGAATATTCAGATGGTTCTCGCCTGCAGCTCAATTTTCAAGGGGAGTTTGAAAATCGGATTCTGAAAATGTCTTCTAGCAGTTATTCTGATTTTTCCGCTATTGCCTGGGATGCAGGCCAGGAAACCATTTGCTTTCGGGCAACTAAAACCCAAGATAACGCCCTGATTACTTTTGTGGAAACAATGACATTACTCAGCGAAAATCAGCGAGTTCGCAGCACTCAAGCTTTTAAAGATGGTGTTTTCGACGGCATCTCATTTATTGAGGAAAAGAGACTTACTTATATCTTGTGAATCAGAGGTTCATTAATATCGGAAAACAATCGAGAACGAGTAATAAAACGCTCTCCATCCGGCCCTTCCAGGGAAAAATCGCTGCCTCCTGGTCCCGATGCCACATCTATAATTAACTGCGTGTGCTGCCAATTTTTGTATTGCTGCGCTGCGATATAAAAGGGACAACCGCCTATTTCGCCCAGCAATACGTCACCATCACCGATTATCAATTCGCCATCGGGAAAGCACATGGGGGAACTACCGTCGCAGCAGCCGCCGGATTGGTGAAACATCAATTCTCCGTGTTGAGTTTTGAGATAGTTGATTAATTTTAAAGCCGCTTCTGTTGCGGTGACTTTTGCAGTTTCCATTTTAGAAGTAGGAAGAAGGAAGAAGGAAGCTCGATATCTGCGTGAATCCGCGTCAATCCTTTGTCATCTGCGGTTAAAATTATCTTTTTTTGACCGCAGATGAGGGCAGATAAACACAGATTAACGCAGATTAATTATATCAAATCCAGTACAACTGGAATTGATATGATTTAGAAAAAGCCTAAAGCTTTGGGGCTGTAGCTGACTAACAAATTCTTAGTTTGCTGGTAGTGATCTAACATCATTTTGTGATTTTCGCGACCGATACCGGATGATTTGTAGCCGCCGAATGCTGCGTGGGCCGGATATAGGTGATAGCAGTTTGTCCAGACGCGGCCTGCTTGAACGGCGCGGCCCATGCGGTAGGCGGTGTTGATGTCGCGAGTCCAAACTCCGGCACCTAAACCGTAGAGAGTATCGTTGGCAATTTCTAATGCTTCGGCTTCGTCTTTGAAGGTGGTGACTGCTAATACTGGGCCGAAGATTTCTTCTTGGAAAATTCGCATTTTGTTGTTTCCTTTGAAGACTGTCGGCTGGAAATAATACCCGTCTTGCAAGTCGTCGGATAAGATGTTTCTTTCGCCGCCAATCAGGCATTCTGCGCCTTCGGCGCGACCGATTTTGACGTATTCGGCGATTTTTTCCATCTGGTTGGTGGAGACTTGGGCGCCGAGGGCGGTTGTCGGATCTAAGGGGTTGTCTTGTTTGATTTGGCGGATTCGGGAGAGAGCTTTTTCTATGAATCGATCGTAGATTGACTCCTGAATTAAGGCCCGGGAGGGACAGGTGCACACTTCGCCTTGATTGAACGCAAACATGACTAATCCTTCGACTGCTTTGTCGAGGAATTCGTCGTCTCGGGCGCAGATATCTTCAAAGAAAATGTTGGGGGATTTGCCGCCTAATTCTAGGGTGACGGGGATGACATTTTGGGAGGCGTATTGCATGATTAGCCTGCCGGTGGTTGTTTCGCCGGTGAAGGCGACTTTGGCAATCCGGGGACTGGTGGCGAGGGTTTTGCCGATTTCGGCGCCGGGCCCGTTAATGACGTTGATTGCGCCGTCTGGTATTAAGTCGGCGATGATTTCCATCAGTACCAAGATTGAGGCGGGGGTGGGGCCTGCTGGTTTGAGGACGACGCAGTTGCCGGCGGCGAGGGCTGGGGCGAGTTTCCAGGCGGCCATTAATATCGGGAAGTTCCAGGGGATGATTTGTCCGATGACGCCTAGGGGTTCGTGGAAGTGGTAGGCGACTGTTGTTCCGTCGAGTTCGCCGATCGACCCTTCTTGAGCTCGGATGCAGCTTGCGAAGTAGCGGAAATGGTCGATCGCCAGCGGTATGTCTGCGGCGCGGGTTTCGCGAATTGGTTTGCCGTTGTCCCAGGTTTCGGCGATGGCGAGGCGATCGAGGTTTTCTTCGATGCGATCGGCTATTTTGTGCAAAACCCGCGCCCTATCGGCTGGGGAAGTGTTACCCCACTTGTCTTTCGCGGCGTGGGCGGCATCCAGTGCCAATTCTACATCTTCGGCGCTCGATCGGGGGACTTGACAAATTGATTTTCCGGTAATTGGAGACAGGTTTTCCGAGTATTTCCCTTTCACCGGTGGCACCCACTTGCCGCCGATAAAGTTGTCGTAACGAGTTTGAAAAATCGACTGACTGCCGGATTGAACAGGTGCTGCTACTACCATTTTATGACCTCGTTAAAATTTATTTTCGCGTTCAATTGAAATCTGTTAAATACCTACCATCGTCTATTTTTGAGAATTTGTGTTGTTTGATATACAAAATTTTACATTTGACCGATATTTAAAATCAACTTTGTTTTTAGTTTTCTGGTTCTGTCCGGTGGCAGATCGGATTTTTTTATTAACCGCAGAGTACGCAGAGTACGCAGAGGAAGAGAAGAACGAGAGCAGAAAGAGAGAAGTTTATAAATTAATTAAATCTGCTATTATGTAGATATAAACTTGGCAATTTCGCAAAAGTACAAATCAAATGTCTGCTTTAAATGCCGTTGTTTTTGATTCCGATGTTGGGCCTGGAGCGAAGCAGTTGAACGCAGGGAAAGTCCGGTGGTTCCGCCGCCGGCTGAAAGCTTGGGCCGAGCAAAATTTCCGCGATTTTCCTTGGCGGCGCACTTGCGACCCCTACGCGATTTTAGTGGCTGAGTTCCTGCTGCAAAAAACTACTGCCGCTACAGTGGCTCCGATTTATCAAGAATTTGTCGGTCGGTATCCGACTCTCTGCGATTTGGCGGCCGCGCCGGCGGCGGAAGTTGCTAGTTTGTTGCAGCCTTTGGGTCTTTTTTTTCGGGCGCAAAAGCTGCGGGAATCGGTGCTGGTTATCCTAGAAAATTATCAAGGAAATGTTCCCCGCACGGAAGCTCAGTTGCTGGAACTTCCCGGAGTTGGCAAGTACATTGCGCGATCGGTTTGCGCTAATGCTTTCGGACAGCCGAAAGCGGTGCTCGATACGAATGTTGCTCGGATTTTGCAGCGTTTTTTTGGGATTGACGGCGGTAAGGTAAAATCGCGATCGCCCGAACTTTGGGAAGCCGCAGAACGAGTCGCTCCCAAACAGCAAGTCGGGCCGTGGAATTTAGGAATGCTGGACTTTGGGGCGGCAGTTTGCACTGCAAGAAACCCCCGCTGTGGCGAGTGTCCGCTGCAACAGCAGTGCGAGTACAAAATTAGCAGCGAAATCAATTCTCGGCTCATTGCCGAACTCAATTGACAAATTTTGTGCAGTCACTGTAGGGGCGGGTTCACCAACAATCCCAGTCTAAAACCAACAATCTCAAAAACCCGCCCCCACCCAACGCTAAATACTATTAATTAACTGTGCCGCAGCGGAAGTTGTATCCGAAATATATAGCAAAACCATTTGATTTGTAAACAATCGATTCAACGATCGCAAGCGTTTCAGGTAGTTCTACATTCATGACTCAAATAGACTTGCTATAGTACCTTTAGCAGGTTGCCAAAAATACTTATACTCTCCTTTGTGCTGCTCTAAAATTATCCAAAATTTGAGAAAAAATATTTACAATATGGCTGGTTAGTCCAACCAACAAGAGAGCAAAAACTAGCGCTGTGAAATATTTGCTAATTCCCATATCGTTATCAGCAAACTCAATATAAATCCCCGATCGTAGACCACCTCAGTGCCCATTTAAGTCACAGGTTTAAATTGAATAATGGCAAAATTTCCAATTTGTGAACAGACTCTTCTCAAACATCGATCGCGTGATAGAGGCTATTCAGAAAAACTTGATATATCCGAGCTGCATACCGCTCAATCTGTGGCAAAGTTCCGACTTGTTTCATCAGCTTGATGTCTAGCCGGCAGTCGCAAACGGTCGCGGGTTTTAAATTTGCACCCCGAAAGTCAACCTTCGCAGCGTTTTATTGCTAAAATTGAAAAAAATAGTAAATAAGTGCCTTCATCATTATCAATGTGACAATATTGCATAATATTTATTAGCACAATAAGCAATCAGGGTTAAAACACTCAATGTCTGCTCAAGGGTTTTATCGTCGTTCACTCCCCGATTCTGCCATTGCCTTTTCCTCCGTAGAGGGAAAGCAAATATTTCGAGAAGCGTTGGCATTGGGAGGTATGGAAGGGTATTTTGCTCTAGCGGAACAGTTTCATACTCAAGCAGAACCCGCTTTTTGTGGATTGGGTAGTTTAGTGGTTGTTCTTAATGCTTTATCGATCGATCCGGGTCGCATTTGGAAAGGGGTGTGGAGATGGTATGGAGAGGAATTTTTAGACTGTTGCTTACCTCTTTCAGTGATTAAAGAAAACGGTATCACCTTTGATGAGTTTGTCTGTATCGCACGTTGCAACGGTGCTGTTGTAAAACCTAACCGTTACCACCAAAGCAGCTTGGAAAACTTTCGGCAAGCAGTTGAGAAAGTGACTGCGGCGTCAGGTGATATTCATCTAGTTGTTTCCTACAGCCGAAAGGTATTGGGACAAACGGGTGATGGTCACTTTTCACCAATTGGTGGTTATCATCCACAGCGGGATCTAGTTCTTCTGCTGGATGTTGCCCGTTTCAAATATCCACCTCACTGGGTTTCTCTGCCTTTGTTATGGCAAGCATTTGAACCTGCCGATCCCGTCACTAATCAATGTCGAGGTTATATTTTATTGCAGAAGAGTGAAAGGTTGCCAGAAACCTTTTTTCATGTTGCTTGTGATTTACATCAGTGGCATAGTGTTGCTCCTTACTTTGCAGAAATACTGCCAGAAATTCTGAGAAAAGAGCAACCTGATTCAATTGCTTCATTTGTCAGTAGCATCCTGCACAATTGGCCTGTTGAATTCACAACTATGGTGAATACCTCCTCAGAGACGGCAGAGAAACTTGAAAAATTACGGGCAGCTATTCACTTAAATTTACTGTTTGATATTGTTCACCAATGCTTGTCCAGCGATGACTCGGATGCAATGTCTGTTGTAGGGAAGTGGCCGCAACAGCCATTCGCAGCAGAGATAATAACAGCAATATTACTGTCGTGTCCCGAAACGCTCTATGCAACTCTCAAACCCGAGTTACGACTGTGGTTTAGTGAGGTTCGCCACCTTGAAAAACTACTCCCTCCCTTGGATGTAGAGATATCTAGATTGAGAGAACAAATGTCAGCACTCCAGGAGTTTTACACTTTATCTTCCAAGGGACATCAGTGCAATATCCCTCAGAGTTAGCACCTACCGCCTTTTGAACTCCCCACACCTTGACTGACGACAAAAGTGAAAATTAAATAGCAAGATTTAATAATCGGATGCTGGTGGCGGTTGTGGAGGAAGATTCGCCGCAGCGAAATATTAGGGTTGTGACTGATGCGAGTGAGGAATGGACAACGGAAAAAGTGGAAGTAGTGGTAACAAAAATGTAGTGCGAACATCTGGCTGGCGGTTTTTGCCTAAATCCTATTTGATTGACTCTTGGTTGAGGTAATCAGCACACATCTTTTTATCCTCTTCTGTTGCTTTCGGATTGGTTCGGAAATAATCGCCGAGCCAGTTGCAGCCAAATGCCATCAGTTTATCGAAATCCCAAATCCACAGTTTGATGGTGTTGTCACGGCTTGCAGAAGCCAAAGTCAAGCCATCGGGACTAAAGGCGACGCTAAGGACCCAATTGCTATGCCGAGTGAGGGTAGCGATGGGTTTTCGGCTTTGCAGGTGCCACAGTTTGATGGTGTTGTCACGGCTTGCAGAAGCCAAAGTCAAGCCATCGGGACTAAAGGCGACGCTCAAGACCGAATTGCTATGCCCGGTGAGGGTAGCGATGGGTTTGTGGGTTTCCAGGTGCCACAGTTTGATGGTGTTGTCAAAGCTTGCAGAAGCCAAAGTTAAACCATCGGGACTAAAGGCGACGCTATAGACCGGATTGCTATGCCCGGTGAGGGTAGCGATGGGTTTTTGGCTTTGCAGGTGCCAGAGTTTGATGGTGTTGTCAAAGCTTGCAGAAACCAAAGTCAAGCCATCTGGACTAAAGGCGACGCTCCAGACCGAATCGCTATGCCCTCTGAGCGTAGCAATGGGTTTTTGGGTTTCCAGGTGCCAGAGTTTGATGGTGTTGTCACGGCTTGCAGAAGCCAAAGTCAAGCTATCGGGACTAAAAGCGACGCACCAGACCCAATTGCTATGCCCGGTGAGGGTAGCGATGGGTTTTTGGCTTTGCAGGTGCCATAGTTTAATAGTGTTGTCATCGCTTGCAGAAGCCAAAGTCAAGCCATCTGGACTAAAGGCGACGCTATTGACCGAATCACTGTGCCCGGTGAGGGTAGCGATGGGTTTTTGGCTTTGCAGGTGCCAGAGTTTGATGGTGTTGTCACTGCTTGCAGAAGCCAAAGTCAAGCCATCGGGACTAAAGGCGACGCTATTGACCAAATTGCTGTGCCCGGTGAGGGTAGCGATGGGTTTTTGGCTTTGGAGGTGCCAGAGTTTGATGGTGTTGTCACGGCTTGCAGAAGCCAAAGTCAAGCCATCGGGACTAAAGGCGACGCTATATAGCGGATTGCTATGCCCGGTGAGGGTAGCGATGGGTTTTTGGGTTTCCAGGTGCCAGAGTTTGATGGTGTTGTCACTGCTTACAGAAGCCAAAGTCAAGCCATCTGGACTAAAGGCGACGCTATTGACGGAATTGCTGTGCCCGGTGAGGCTGGCAAAGGCTTTTGCGGTTTGCAAGTTCCATAGTTTGATGGTGTTGTCACTGCTTGCAGAAGCCAAAGTCAAGCCATCTGGACTAAAGGCGACGCTATTATTATAGCCAGGATTGCTGTGCCCGGTGAGGGTAGCGATGGGTTTTTGGGTTTCCAGGTTCCACAGTTTGATGGTGTTGTCAAAGCTTGCAGAAGCTAAAGTCAAGCCATCGGGACTAAAGGCAACGCTTCTGACAGAATTGCTATGCCCGGTGAGGGTAGCGATGGGTTTTTGGCTTTGCAGGTGCCAGAGTTTGATGGTGTGGTCACTGCTTGCAGAAGCCAAAATCAAGCCATCGGGACTCCATGCCACGCTTCTGATAGGATTTCTATGCCCGATGAGGGTAGCGATGGGTTTTTGGGTTTGCAGGTGCCACAGTTTGATGGTGTGGTCACTGCTTGCAGAAGCCAAAGTCAAGCCATCTGGACTAAAGGCGACGCTATTGACGGAATTGCTGTGCCCGGCGAGGGTAGCGATGGGTTTTTGGCTTTTCATGTGCCACAGTTTGATGGTGTTGTCAAAGCTTGCAGAAGCCAAAGTCAAGCCATCTGGACTAAAGGCGACGCTATTTACAGAATTGCTATGCCCTTCCAAACTATTGCGCTCTTTTACTGCGGACACTGCTTGTTGCAGCGCAGCTATCACTCGTCCTCTAATCTGTTTTGTCGTCTCGGCTGAAGCATCTAGTTGTTTGAATGCTTGTGCTGCCTTTAATGCTTCCAACAGTGCTGGGAATGTCTGTCCTGAACGAAATGATTCATTAGAAAAAGCAGTTTCCTGGATGACATTTGCTAAATTCTGGGCTTGAGTGACTTTATACGTGGCCAATTGCTGTGCTTTAATTAGCGTCTGATTCGCCTCAGTCAAAATTTGATTCGCTTGTCTCTGTGCTTCTAACTCTCGTTCAACTTCCCGCTGTTGGACTTCCCGACTGGCATTTAAAAACTGATAATCCAAATCGCTCAAACTTTTATCTGCTGCCCAATTTTGAGCATCTTGCAAGGCTTGACCCCGCAACAGTCGCGATTCATCTTGACAATCAGACTCTATCCAAGCTTTAAAACTTTCGCTGTAAGGGCGGAGATTCGCTAATTGCTTTTCCACCCAATCCAGGTTAAAAACCGCTTGATAAATCCGGTTATAAACTTTAAGTTTCCCAGAGTGCTTAACTACCAACCCAGTTAATCGTAGTTCCATTTGTTCGGGACTATCATCAGTCGCTATCTCATTGCGCTGTAAAATTTGCTGATATAGCCCCAATAACCTACTTGCCCGTTGTTCGCTGCGTAAAATACGATCGCGAATCGTCTTTAAATGCTCTGGCTCATCCTGCCCTTCCCAATTTTTAATCACTTTTTCTCGGACTAATTTTTCTACCCACTCAGCGGGATTTTGAATGGGTGTAGAGTTGGCAGTATCGAGCAGTAACTTACAAAGTTTTTGTGTTAAAAATGGCTGTCCACCCGTCCAATATAAGATTGCTTCTAATAATGATTGCGAATTTTTTCCTTGAGTTTCTAAGCCAACTGCCAAAGGTTGGGCTTCTGCTAATTGAAACCCTGTTAACTCTATCCCTCGACCAATATTAAACGGAGTGCGTCGCTTGTCTTGAATTAAATCTGAGGGAGTAGCCACCCCTAACATCGTAAATGTTAATCGACGATAGTCTGGTTTATCAGCTCGATTATTATAGCAATCACGAATCACAGCAAAAAAATCTTCTATTTTAAAAGTTAAGCTGATTAAGCTGTCCGATTCATCGACAAAAATTACTATATTTTCTGAAATATTCTTGAGTAATACTTCTTCAATAAATTTACTAAAGCGTTTAACATTCGATAGTAAGCTGTTCTGCTCCCACCATTGATCTAAATCAAAAACGTCATACAAATCTAATCGGCTGACGATGCTATCAATGACGCCTGCATACCACTCTTCTGGTGTAATATCTGATGTGCCAATTTCTGTGATATCCATGCTACTACAGGCTATTCCCTCTGCTTGTAACCGCTGCATTGTCCGCACTCGCAGTGATGATTTTCCCATTTGTCGGGCATTCAGAACATAGCAGAATTCTCCGGCTTTTAAAGCTTGATAAAGTTCTTCATCCGCGTTTCTCGTGACATAAGTTGGGGCGTTTGCAGGCAGGCTACCTCCAACTTGATATTGATAATCTTTCATAGGTCATTGTTAGTTCATAGGTGGAAAATCCGAGAATCAAGGAATCAATTTGTACAGCCGTACAGGTTCAGGAATTCCCTTTAACTGTTGCAGACCTAAGTCAATCACATTTAAAGATAAATGGGTTTTAACGACTTGATAAACTGTTTCAGAAATACAGATTCCTCCTGGCTGTGCTTTCCCTTCTAAACGAGCAGCTAAATTTACACCAGCCCCCCTGATATCATTATTAAGAGAGAATATTTCCCCCAAGTGAATACCTATGCGGTGTTGGAGGACATGACTCGCAGGTAAGGTTGTAGCAGCTTCGGCGAAATTTCGCTGTATTTCTAGCGCACAGGCGACTGCTTTTACGGCACTGTCTGGAAAGCAAATTAATAAACCATCGCCCATTTCTTTCAGGACTTTGCCTTGATGTTTAGCGCAGATGCCTCGGATGATGTTGAAATCTCGATTCACCAATTCTAGTGTCAGCTTTTGGTTGGCAACTGATAAGGCGGTGGAATTAACGACATCCGAAAAAATAATAGCTGCTAAATTACTCTCTACGTGCAAGCTTGATTGGTTATTAGTTTGTTGCACAGCAGTCATATTCGCTCGGGGAGAGGCTGCTAGGCGATGGCTAAAATATTGACGGTACAAACCACACAATGGGATTACAGCATTTCCCTGAAATTTTATCAACCCCATGCTTCGCAATTTAAAAGCCTCTCCGGTATTAATTTCTATAGGTTGTTCGCTGTGAATCACTTGTCTAATTGTTGCTGCTAATTCTGCATCTTTTTCCAAGTTAACTAAATGCCGTCGTAAATGATCGTAGTAAGGGCTTTCTTCAGTAGGAGCGACTTTTAGCAACCGCTCTAAGCTAATTCTCCCTCTGGCAATTTGGTAGAGAGCAACTCGAACTAAATAAGGATGACCGCCCACCATTTCCATCAGGTCACAAATCTCTCGATCTGACCAATTTAATCGGTGTCGATTTACTAAATCTGTTACCTGTCTCTGATTGAGTTCTGGTAACTCTACGGGCAATCCCACGTTAAATGGCGACTGATTAATATTGAGAGGAATATAAACTTCTTGAGAATGAGAAATGACTAACCTCAGCTTTTTCCAAATTTCCTCGTTTTTTCCCCGTTCGTGCCAAGATCGCAATAATCCAAAGAAGTCGGTGGCTATTTCGGAATGCTCAAAAATGCGATCGACTTCATCTAACCCTAAAACAAGAGGCAGATCGCTGTCAGATAGTAGATAGCGTTGGAAATACTTGGTGCTTTTATTTTTACTGCCGAGAACGCCTTTCCAATATTCTCCTAACCTGTCTTCTAAATTTAATTCATTGGTAATCTCACCACAAAACCACTGCAACAATTCATCAAGATGGGTGAGAAAACTGCCATCAGCAGATTGAAAGTTTAAATAAGCTGTTTGATATCCCTGTTCCTTGGCGCGGTGTAAAATTCGCTGCACTAAGGAAGTTTTTCCCATTTGCCGGGGGGCTTTGATTCGGATTAAAGCGCCTGGTTTGACAATCGTTTGGTAGCAGTCCGATTCAATGGGAGGTCGATCGATATATAGGGGTGAATCTAAACTAACAGAACCTTCTGGGTTATCTAAGTTGGAAATCGAAACGGGAGGTGCGGCGATCGATCGCGGATTTTCCACCGCAGGCGACGACTCCTCAACGATATCGCTAACAGAAGCATCGCGCGATCGCCCTGCTGCATCCAACTCCGAAAAATCCGACTTTTTCTTTAATACCGGAGTCAGTTCTTCGGGAATACCAGCCATGCTGATGCTAACGCAACCCAATCTATAGGCAAATTCGATCGACTCCCCCGCCGCCAAGCTATCGTAAAAACCTACAGCAAATTCTCGTGCGGCATTATCTCCCACCGTTTGCTTCATGCCGATCACATAGGGAATGTGACGTGCGATCGCCGCCGCTTGCACTTCTGAATAGCAAGCGTTGAGTATTACGCACTCCACGTACTCCTTAAACGCCTCAAACAAAGCTGCCAAAGCTTTGGCATTTACCAGCTTAATCTGCCCCATATCATCTTCTAGAGCTAAACCGCTTTCTCCTGCACCATGCCCGGAGAAATGCACAATCTGTGGTTTAAAATCTAATACGGCTCGCTGCATTTCTCTTGGCGTCACCGCCCACTGTTGCTCCAGTTGAAACTTGTCGGCCTTTTTAGAGCGTTGCAACCCCTCTGCAATTTCCTTCGCCTCTTTC
The DNA here is from genome assembly GCA_036704825.1 of Microcoleus sp. F8-C3. Classification (GTDB taxonomy): domain Bacteria; phylum Cyanobacteriota; class Cyanobacteriia; order Cyanobacteriales; family Microcoleaceae; genus Microcoleus. The sequence goes on from JAUBSN010000011.1 coordinate 41,834, forward strand.
TGTAAGTCCACAGGGGTGGTATTTTTTGGGTTGGATGCCAAAAACAGGATAGTTTTTTTATTTCGTCGAGTAGGAATGCTCATCAATCGAACCTTCACGCTTAGGAGATACAGGAGCTTAACGACACTACCCCAGTCAGGGCGAGATATTTCTTGCCTTGACGGTATTTAAGCACAAATATCTTTATTTTTGTGGGTCAGTAAACTGGCAGAAACGATCGCCCTAACTCAAGCATAACCAATCGAAAAGGCGATCGCTACTCTCAACCAATCATTTGAGCTAGGTATTTACTTGATGGATTTTTTTGGTAACAGCTTCAATAAAACCTCTAAAAATTGGTGTTTTAGCTACAGATTAAACATTAATTGAAGCTAGAATAAAAACTCTTGAAGTCTTTTTTCCTGTTAAATATCCTCCCATTTCTTCGGCTAGTATACCAAGCCTTCCTGCCAGTACATCTTCAAATTAAATTGCTATATAGCTCTTCTCAGGTAGATGAGGTATGACTGACAACTTATATCAAGACTAAAGAAGAGGGCTCGCATCCCAACTACGTACCTCATTTACTTGAGAACCGCTATAATGTTGTTCCCTCTTGCTTCTCCCTTCTGCTCTTCCTCTGCGGTTAATTAAAAAATTTAGTGATTTTGGATACAATTCCCGGCTCAACAGTCGATCGAACTCCTCAATTTTGTGTGGGGATCTAAAATTCACCTAAAGTTCGACGCCCTTTCGCAAAACCCTCCCTAAGATAGAAGTTAGGGGACGATCGGTCTAATAGCCGATACAGGAACAAGTGTCAAGCACTCCATCGAACCCAAACTCAGAGCCGCAAGACAGGGAGGTTATCAATATCATGGTACAAGCGCCGACAGGGGAAGCCCGATTGGGCCCGATCGATCAGGTACAAGCCTTAGACCGCGATTGCACGACTCTATCCCGTCACGTACTCCAGCAACTTCACAGCTTTTCAGCAGATGCTCAGGATCTCAGCGCCCTGATGAATCGCATCGGGCTAGCTGCCAAGCTGATCGCGCGGCGGCTCAGCAGGGCCGGGTTAATGGCAGATGCCTTGGGGTTTACAGGGGCTGTGAACGTGCAGGGAGAATCCGTCAAAAAGATGGATGTCTATGCCAACGAAGTGTTTATCTCGGTATTCCAGCAAAGCGGACTGGTATGCCGCTTGGCTTCGGAGGAAATGGAAAAACCCTACTACATTCCCGAAAATTGTCCGATCGGGCGCTACAGTCTGCTCTACGACCCCATAGACGGTTCTTCCAATCTTGACACCAATCTCAATGTCGGCTCCATATTCAGCATCCGCAAGCAAGAGGGGGACGATGCAGACGGTTCGGCTTCCGACTTGCTGCAACACGGACGCAAACAAATTGCGGCCGGCTACGTGCTCTACGGCCCCAGTACCATGCTGGTTTATTCGATCGGCCAAGGCGTTCATTCATTCACTCTCGACCCCAGTTTGGGCGAGTTCATTTTAGCAACCGAAAACATTCAGGTTCCAGACAGCGGCCCGATTTACAGCGTCAATGAAGGTAACTTCTGGCAGTGGGAGGAATCTTTGAGAGATTACATTCGATACGTGCACCGCAGTCAAGGCTACAGCGCCCGGTACGGCGGGGCTTTGGTGGGAGATTTCCACCGGATTTTATTTCAGGGAGGCGTGTTTTTGTACCCCGGAACGGTCAAAAAACCGGAGGGCAAATTGCGCTTGCTCTACGAATCTGCTCCTTTGGCGTTTTTGATGGAACAAGCCGGCGGGCGGGCAAGTACCGGAGTTCAAGACATCTTAGACGTAGTGCCGACCAAACTGCACGAGCGATCGCCCTTGATAATCGGCAGCAAAGAAAATGTAGCGCTGGTTGAGTCTTTTATTCAAGATCGATCGCGCAATCCTAGAACAGTCCAAGAGTGAAGTCATTAGTTATGGGTCATTAGTTATGGGTCATCAGTCATTAGTTGTTAGTTATTAGTTATTGGTGATTAGAACCAAAAAATCACAACTAATATTATGTCCTGTCGATTACCCCTAATACGGTAGGGGCGGGTTCACGAAAAATATCTGCCAACAATCTCCAATCTCAAAAACCCGCCCTTTCAATCGCGGTCACTAACAACTAAGCAATGCCCAATGCTTTTAGACCAGATATTAAATTTCCAATTCCCAATTATCAAAAGGTAGGAGTTACAGTAATGACAGCAACACCAACGAATCACCTGTTAGAAATTAAAGAAATTGGCCAAAGTATCTGGATGGACAATTTGACTCGGGATCTGATCGAGTCCGGCGAACTCAAAAAGATGATTGAAAGTCGGGGACTGCGCGGGATTACATCTAATCCGGCTATTTTTGAGAAAGCGATCGCGGGTAATGTGATTTACGACGCGGATATCGAAGCTGGCATCCGGGCGGGCAAATCTGTCATGGATATCTACGAATCTCTGGTATTTGAAGATATCCGCAACGCTTGCGACATCTTCGCCCCGGTTTACGCAGAGTCGAATGGTTTGGACGGTTACATTAGCATAGAAGTGCCACCGACGATCGCCAACGACACAGAAAGCACGATTAGCGAAGCCTTGCGCTATTACAAAGCGATCGGCAAAGAAAACGTGATGATTAAGATTCCGGGAACCGCTGAAGGTTTGCCTGCAGTCGAACGAGTCATCAGCGAAGGGATTAACGTTAACGTGACTTTGCTGTTCTCCGTTGACAGCTACGTCGAAACCTTCTGGGCTTACATTCGCGGTTTGGAAGCGCGGGCGGCTAAAGGTTTGGATGTGAGCAATACTGCTTCTGTTGCCAGTTTCTTCTTGAGCCGGATCGACATCAATATCGATGGCAAGATTGACGAGAAACTCAAAAATGTCACAGATATTTCCACAAAAGCTAAACTGGAAGCAGTGAAGGGGAAAATTGCGATCGCCAATGCGAAGATAGCTTACCAGAAGTATAAAGAAATCGTAGCGAGCGATCGCTGGCAAGCTTTAGCTGCCAAAGGAGCGAAAGTGCAGCGCTTGCTGTGGGCTTCCACCAGCACCAAAAACCCCAACTACAGCGATGTCATGTACGTCGATGAATTAATCGGCCCCGACACGGTTAACACTTTGCCGCCGAACACTGTTGAAGCTTGTTTCGATCACTGCGATGTCGCGCCCCGGATTGAGAACAACGTTGCAGAAGCTTACACGCTGATCGAAAGTCTCAAAGATCCCGACATCGACATCAACTTGAACCAAGTGATGGCAGACTTGCTCCTCGACGGGATTGAGAAATTCGTCACCCCGTTCCAATCCCTGATGGATTCCTTGGAAGAGAAAGTGCAGAAGTTGTCACCCGTCGCTTAGGCAGATATCTGTATCCTGAAAGGCAGAAGCATTGATGAGTCGGAATAGATAATTGTTTTGGCTCTCAAGTGCTGAGTTTTCCATCCCGAACCGGGAAAATTTGAGACCCATGGGTCTCAAAAATCCGACAAAGGAAAATCAACTATGATTTTGGCTCTCAAGTGCTGAGTTTCCCATCCCGAACCGGGAAAATTTGAGACCCATGGGTCTCAAAAATCCGACAAAGGAAAATCCAGTCCGTCCTCTAGCAGCAATCTCGCCCGAAGATCCAACTTGAATTCTCCATCTACAACCGCTGAGGAATTGCTATGCCCACTACCAATACCCTACTAGAAAGCGAGTATGCAACAGCCCAACTTGATGTCACCGAACGGGCAAGGCTTGAAGAACTGGAATCCATTGTAGAAAATGGACTTCAGACTTTTTACGAAGTTGGCAAAGCCCTTGATGAAATTCGGGAACAGAAATTATATCGGGAAACCCAAAAAACTTTTGAGGCTTATTGTCAGGATAAGTGGGGCATAGCAAGACGGACAGCAGATCGATTTATAGGGGCAGCACGGGTAATGGAAAATTTGAGACCCATGGGTCTCAAATTTCCAGCCAACGAGCGCCAAGTCCGTCCTCTAACAGGATTATCGCCAGAACTACAACTCGAAATTTGGCAAGAGGCTCTGGAGTCATCGCCCAATGGTATGCCAACTGGTGCAGCAGTTCAGCGCTTGGTAGAACAGCGATTTCCTGCAAGCGGAAGCGGGCGAACTGGCAAGGATGATGCTTCAGAATTGGAAAAATTGCGCTCGGACAATCAGCGGCTCAGAGAGCAAATCCGCGAGCAAAACAGAGAGAGGGATAGGCGTGCTGCTGCTGTGGCGTTGGAGTTGGAGCAACTGCGAGCCGAAAACAGGCAGTTGAAAGCTGAACTGCGACAGCGCGATAAAGATTGGGAAGTGCGACTGGCTGCTGAGAGGGTAAAAATACGGGAGGAAATCAGAGCGGAAGTCAAAGCAGAGTATGAAGAACAGATTAACTCTCTCACCCAACAACTAGCAGAAATGACGGCAAACTATCATGGTGTCTTGGCACGGTTGACAGCACTAGAAAAAGGAAAATAAATGGTAACGCTACTTGAAAATCCACTAAGGGTCGGTTTGCGAAAAGAACGGATGCCAGAACCGCAAATTCTGGTAATCTTTGGAGCTTCGGGAGACCTAACTCAGCGCAAACTGGTACCTGCAATTTATCAGATGAGGCGCGATCGGCGTTTGCCGCCGGAAGTTACAGTGGTAGGTGTGGCCCGCCGTCCTTGGAGTCACGATTACTTCCGAGAGCAAATGCGCGAAGGGATCGAAGAATTTGGCGGCGGCATTGGCAATGAAGAATTATGGAAAGATTTCGCTAAAGGTTTGTACTACTGTCCGGGCGACATTGACAACCCCGAAAGCTATCAAAAACTCAAAGCTTTCTTAGCAGAACTCGACGAAGAAAGGAGAACTCGCGGCAATCACATATTTTATCTCTCGGTTTCCCCTAACTTTTTCCCAGAAGCAATTAGGCAACTGGGCGCGGCTCAAATGCTGACCGATCCGGCAAAACACCGCTTGGTAATTGAAAAACCCTTCGGCCGCGACTTGAGTTCGGCAAAAGCTCTCAACCGAGTCGTGCAGCAGGTTTGCCAAGAACAGCAAGTTTACCGGATCGACCACTATTTGGGTAAAGAAACTGTTCAGAATTTAATGGTGTTCCGGTTTGCCAACGCGATTTTTGAACCGCTGTGGAACCGGCAATTTGTCGATCACGTACAAATTACAGTTGCAGAAACAGTAGGCGTAGAAGACCGGGCCGGTTACTACGAATCTTCTGGGGCTCTGCGGGATATGCTGCAAAACCACTTGATGCAGATTTTCTGTCTGACGGCAATGGAACCGCCGAACTCGCTCGACGCTGACAGCATCCGCACCGAAAAGATGAAAGTTCTGCAAGCAACTCGCTTGGCAGATTTGAATAACTTGGAGTTCTCAGCGATTCGCGGTCAATATTCCGCAGGTTGGATGAAGGGCCAACAGGTGCCGGGGTATCACGAAGAACCGGGCGTTGCTCCCAACTCGACAACGCCGACTTTTGTGGCGATGAAGTTTATTATCGACAACTGGCGCTGGCAGGGAGTGCCTTTTTACCTGCGAACCGGCAAGCGGTTGCCGAAAAAAGTCAGCGAAATTGCGATTCAGTTTCGCGAAGTGCCCCTGATGATTTTTCAATCGGCGGCCCAACAAACTACCCCTAACGTTTTGACTATGCGCGTGCATCCTAACGAGGGGATTTCGCTGAGGTTTGAGGCGAAAATGCCGGGGCCGGATTTGCGGACGCGGACGGTGGATATGGATTTCAGTTACGGTTCTTCTTTTGGGGTGACATCTTCGGATGCTTACGATCGGCTGTTAATTGACTGTATGCTGGGCGACCAAACTTTGTTTACCCGTTCTGATGAAGTGGAAGAAGCTTGGCGGGTGGTAACGCCGGCGCTGATGGCTTGGGAATCGTCCAACGAACAGGAGTTGGTTCCTAAATACGAAGCGGGTACTTGGGAACCGGCGGAAGCAGAACTGCTAATTAACAGAGACGGCCGCAAGTGGCGCAGACTTTAAGAGTCATTAGTCAGCAGTCATTAGTCATTAGTTATTGGTCAGCATTAGTATTAGTGATGAGCTAAGAGCTGCTAACTCATAACTACTAACTAATAACTTAATGACAAAAAACCAATGACTAATGACTAATGACTAATAACTAATGACTAATAACAAAGGAGAAAAGATTTATGACGATGACACCGATGAAAGCTCCACCTCTGGTTTCGCTGCAAAATCCTAAAGATGTGTCGCTCGACCAAATAGAGGCCGAATTGAGTCAAATTTGGGAAAGTTACGGAGAATCAGGGTCAAAGGGCGATGTTTCGATCGCTAGTAGGGCAACAACTTTTACTTTTGTAGTCTACGAACCGGAAGAGACTCAGCGGTTATTGGCGGATCTGGGGTTTTACGACGGGCCGGTGGACGGTATTACCGGGCCGATGACGGCATCTAGCATTAGGGCGGCTCAAAAAGCTTACGGGCTGCCGAGAACTGGCAAAGCTAACGCTGAATTGCTGGCGACTTTGCGGGAAGAAGTGGCTCGCAAAAATTCCAAAGGCGAAGAGATGGGATCTAGTGGCTTGGGTTCCGGGGGTTCGGGCGTGGCTGACGCGATCGTGGCTGCCAATCCCTGCCGGATTATTGCTCTGTGCCCGACGGCGGGGGAAGATACGGGGGTGCAGGCTCAAGTGGCTGCTTATTGTCCGGTTCACCAGCGCACCACTGGCAATCTGATCTGCTGCGAATACATTACGCTGCGGGGTACGGAAGCTGCTTTGGAACGGGTGAGCGCGATCGTGACGGCGCTGACGATCGCCAATTTGCCGACCCTGCTGTGGTGGAAAGCGAATCCTGATGCCGAGCGAGGTTTGTTCCAGCGCCTGGCGGCAACTAGCAGTTCTGTGATTGTTGACTCTAGCAGCTTTGCCGAGTCTGAAGCTGAATTGCTGTTGATGCAAAGTCTGATCGAGGAGGGAATTCCGATCGCGGATCTGAATTGGCGCCGGCTGGCCGCGTGGCAGGAGTTGGCTGCTGAGGCTTATGACGCCCCGGAACGCCGCGCTGCGATTCGGGAAATCGATCGGGTGACGATCGATTACGAACAGGACAATTCTACTCAAGCGCTGATGTATTTGGGCTGGCTGGCGAGCCGGCTTCAGTGGCGTCCTGTTGCTTTCAAACAGGAAGAGGGCGATTACCACATCAAGCGAATTAAATTCACGGGTCCGGACGATCGGGTTGTCGAAGCGGAGTTGGCTGCTATTCCTACTGTTGATTCGGGCGATGTCCCGGGCGATTTGATTGCTGTGCGTTTGCATTCTACGAACGAAAAGGCTGACTGCGGTACAGTTCTGTGTTCGGAAGTGGGCGGCTGTATGCGGATGGAAACGAAGGGCGGCGCTCAAACCGATCGGTTTAACCAAGTGAGTCCTCTGTTCGATCAGGTGACGGAACAGTTGCTGGGCCAACACTTGCAGAGTTGGGGCCGAGATGTGCTTTACGAAGAAAGTTTGGCAGTCACGGCTCAAATGCTGAAGTTAGCTAAGCGGTAACAAGAAGGAAGAAGGAAGAGGGAAGAAGGAAGAAGGAAGAGGGAAGAAGGATTGAGTTAATATTCAGTGGGGCAGGCAATGTCTGCCCTACTTTTTTAGGAGTTATGAGTTATGAGTTATGAGTTTTGAATTAATAATGTTCTTTGACTCAAAACTCTAAGTTACTTCCCAAAAGCCACTAAATTACCTCTCTTCTTCTCATTCTTCCTTCGCGCCCTCCGCGTCTTCGCGGTTCCTTAAATATGTATTATTTGAGAAGTTCAAGACCAATACTCATAACTTTATCACTTGTCTGCTTTCTGTATTTTTTTGTGAATAATCTAGAACTATGGCTTTAGTAATTGCTGGCGAACGCAGCGGTGCGGGAAAGACTACTGTAACGATCGCCCTTTTAGCTTATTTAATCCGCCGCGGCTTGAATGTTCAATCTTTTAAGGTTGGCCCGGATTACATTGACCCGATGTTTCATGCTTTTGTCACGGGTCGCCCCTGTCGGAATTTAGACCCGGTATTAACGTCTGAATCTTATGTAAAAAAGTGTTTTTCTCGTCATATTCAAGATGTCGATTATGCCTTAGTTGAAGGGGTGATGGGACTATTTGATGGAGTGAGTCGAAAAAATCAGGAATCAGGAAGGCACGACACGAATTTTGACACGGATACACGGATTAATTATCGAAAAGAAGAAGGCAATTATGATTTTTCCTTTGCTTCTACGGCTCATGTTGCTTATTTGCTGAATTTGCCGGTATTGTTTGCGATCGATTGCAGCAGGCTGTCTGGTTCTGTGGCTGCGATCGCCCACGGTTTTCGTTCTTTTAACCCTGACCTTAAATTCGCTGGTTTGGTGCTGAATCGGGTGGCGAGCGATCGACATTTGGAACTGCTTCAAGATGCTCTCCAACCGCTCAATTTACCGATTTTAGGCGTTTTGCGTAGGGATGAGGCTGTTACTATTCCCGATCGACATTTGGGGCTGATTCCTGCTGAGGAGTTGCCGAATCTTCATGCTGCGATCGATAAATTAGCGGATTTGGCTGCTGTTAGTTTTGACTGGGAGCAACTTTTGCCTTTGTTGGCTGCAACTCGAAATGGGGGGGGTGAGGGGTCTGAGCAACTTTTGGGTAGGTACAGTCTCCCTTCGGGAATTATAACTCAAAAAGATGATGTTGTCAACTCTTTGGGAAAACAATTTGGAGTGAGGATTGCGGTTGCGCGCGATCGGGCTTTTAATTTTTACTATCAGGACAATCTTGATTTGTTGGAAGAGTTGGGTGCGGAGTTGGTATTTTGGAGTCCCCTTGATGATTCGGTTTTTCCTGACAATGTGCAAGGGTTATATTTTGGCGGCGGTTTTCCCGAAGTGTTTGCTCAAAAATTGAGCGGTAATGTTTTAATTCGGGATGCGGTAAGAAAGGCGATTTTTTCGGGAATGCCGACTTATGCGGAGTGCGGCGGTTTGATGTATTTGTGCGATTCTATTGTAGACTTCGATGGCAATTCTTGGCCAGGGGTGGGAGTGTTGGAAACTGCTGCTGCGATGGGAAAGCGTTTGACGCTGGGATACCGAGAAGCTGTGGCGGTGAGGGATAGTTCGGTGTTAACTGCTCTTGATGAGGTTTGGGGACATGAGTTTCATCGATCGCGTTTAACTGTGGAACCGAGTAATCCAGTTTATCACAGTTGGAGGTACGGGAAGCGGGGGGAAGTTGAGGCGGTTGCTGAGGGTTGGGGAGTTTGTCGGGTTCACGCTTCTTATTTGCATTTGCACTGGGGTGCTCGGCCTGATATTCCGGTTCGTTTTTTGCAGCAGTGTGCTGAGTTTGATTGTAAGGGTATTTTGGGCGATCGAGAAAGCGAACTAGATTTTTTTATTTAATTAACCGCAGAGGACACAGAGAGCACAGAGAAGACAAGAGAGCAATGCGCTAAATTTGATTGTAAGGGTATTTTGGGCGATCGAGAAAGCGAACTAGATTTTTTTATTTAATTAACCGCAGAGGACACAGAGGGCACAGAGAAGAGAAGAGAGAGGATTTACTGTATTAGAATGTTTTTGATGGAAACCAGGAAGGGGATGTTGGGATGTATGAGCGAAGCACTTTCGACTAAGAAGTTGTCGGCGCAATGGGTGACACCGGAGAATTTTCGGCGTTACGGTCAAGTTATCTTTGCTGCTGTTGATGGCGAGTCTTTCAATGCTGAGGATGCTCAGTTAAACTTGCAAAATGGCATTCCTAGATTTTACATTATGCGGCTCCTGAAGGAAGGTCGCAAGTTTGCCAAAATTACGCGACACGTTCAATGTACTCAGTGTTTGGGTTCTTTGGAGGGGAAGGATTGGTTGATGGCGGTTGCGCCTCCTGGGGATAGCTATAAACCGAGTTTAGATGATATTGCTGCTTTTCGGATTCCTGGCAATTGTTTTATTAAGTTAGATGTGGGGACTTGGCACGCTGGGCCGTATTTTGATGCGGATTTTGTTGATTTTTACAATCTGGAATTGAGCGATACTAATGTGGTTGACCATTTTACTTTTGATTTTGTGAAACATCACAATCTGGAGTTTGAGATTGTCTGATGTTGGCAATTTGTAGTTGCGCTTTCTTTTTGGTGGTTATTGTTATATGTGGATTTTTTGAGTTAGATTTTTTGACCGCAGAGGGCGCAGAGGACGCAGAGGAGGAGAAGGAGGGGGTTCGCAAGGGATGGGGGAATTCTTTTGGCTTCAGTAGGAAGGGTAAAGTTTACGAGTATTAAAATAGGTGCAATTGTCATGCCGGAGCAAAAGTATAGCATGGTTCTGCGCGAATGTCGGTTGTTAGGTGCGATCGACAGTCAAACAGTGGATATCGCCATAGATGGGGACAAAATAGCCGTCGTTTCGCCGCAGATTCCCGAATTGGGAGAATCCGAAATTGACGTTGGAGGAAAATTAGTCAGTCCTCCTTTTGTGGAGTCGCACATTCATCTCGATTCGGCTTTGACTGCGGGGGAACCGCGATGGAATCAAAGCGGCACTTTGTTCGAGGGAATTCAAATTTGGGGGGAACGAAAGCAAAGTTTAACTCTGGATGATGTCAAAAAACGGGCTGTTGAAACTTTAAGGCTGCAAGCGTCTCAAGGGATTTTGTTTGTCAGGAGTCACGCTGATGTTAGCGAACCGACGCTGACTGCTTTGCAAGGACTTTTGGAAGTTCGAGAACAAGTTAAAGATTGGATGACTCTGCAAGTTGTGGCTTTTCCCCAAGACGGGATTTACGGAAGTCCAGAAAATGACAAACTTTTAGAGAAATCTCTGGATATGGGTGCGGATGCTGTGGGCGGGATTCCGCATTATGAATTGACGCGGGAAGATGGGGTGAAGTCGGTTGAGCGAATTTTTGAACTTGCTCAAAAATACAATAGATTAATAGATGTTCACTGCGATGAAATCGATGACGAACAGTCGAGATTTTTGGAGGTTGTAGCGGCTTGTGCGATTAGAAGCGGGGCTGGTTCGCGGGTGACGGCTAGCCATACGACTGCTTTCGGTTCTTACAACAATGCTTATGCCTTTAAGCTGATGGGAAGTTTGGCAAAATCGGGAATTAATTTCATCGCCAATCCTTTAATTAATATCACCCTGCAAGGCCGCGCTGATACTTATCCCAAACGCCGTGGGGTGACGCGGGTTAAGGAGTTGTGGCTGCAGGGATTGAATGTGAGTTTTGGCCACGACTGCGTGCAAGATCCTTGGTATAGTTTAGGTACGGGAAATATGTTGGATGTCGCTCATATGGCGGTTCATGTTTGTCAAATGACGGGAATGGCCCAGATTGCAGCTTGTTTTAATATGGTGACTGTCAACGGTGCTAAAACTATCAATCTGGGAGATGATAATTATGGGATTGAGGCGGGGAAACCTGCAAATTTGATTGTGTTGGATGCTGATGATTGTTATGATGCAATTAGGAGGCGGGCTGCGGTTCGGTATGTGATTTCGCGGGGTAAGTTGCTGGCGGAAGCTGAACCTGCTAAAATTAGTTTTTATGGTATTTGACAAATAATATTTGAAGCTGTTAAATTGTGAATCAAGGTGCTATTCCCGATGAGAGTCCGAGAAATTTACTAGAGCAATTGCTCCTGCAAGATGCTAAAGCTGGTAATTGTAGAGCAATTCAGGGCGGGCCTGGCGATATATTAGGGGATGTTTCCAGACTGGTTGCACTCTATGGAGGTAATCCCGAAGACTGGTACAAAATAACTAGCATTCAGGCTTTTGTAATTAATGGAGCTTCCGTACAAGTGCACTGGTTTGAAAACGGGGAAATTTTGCAACAAGTTGAATTAAAGTTTAAACGACAATATCCTAAAATAGCACCTAAGAATTTATAGGTAGACAAGTTATGATTGTTCGCTGTATTGCTAATACTGGGGAAGTTCTACCGGAAAATTATATCGATCCGGCCCGAGGTTATACTAAAAAGGTTGAATTGCCGTTGACAGTTGGCAAGGAATATGTTGTTTATGCAATCCGATCGTGGCAGGGAATAGTTTGGTACTATATTTGTGATGATAATTACAGCTATTATCCCATACAGACTCCGGCACCGCTGTTTGAAGTAGTTGATAACCGAGTTTCTAAGTATTGGCAGTTTATGCTTGACCCGAATGGGGTGTTAAGGTTTGCTTTTGAGCAGTGGTTTACTGACCCTTGTTTTTATGATAAGCTGACGGATCAGGAAGAGGCAGAGGTTGAGATTTTTGAGAAGGTTAAGGAATTGATGGATGCTGAGGATTTTGCTTTGCCTCCGCTGGATGTTGCCGTTGAGAAGTTGCGAGAAACTGTCAGTGTTTGAGTTGGGAACAAATATCGAACCGGGCTGAATTTATGAAATATACTAATTAATCTGGCCTAAAAAATGTCAAAATAGTTGTATTCGTAGGGTGGGCATTGCCCACCGGAACATTTGTAACTCATGCTTTTACACCCCTGATATTTAACGGTACACGACCGCATCAAATTTTATGAATGATAAATTTAAACCACTAGACCGCGATGATGATGTTTTGTTGTTCGATAACAATAATACATTTACAGTAGCGAAACTTAAGGATTTAGTGAGTCAAGAATTTAAAGAAAGGTTTTTAACAAGCTATCACAGCCAACCAATGTATCGCGGTGGTTCTACGGAACGTGTGGATATCAAATCAGATTTAAGCACGATTTCGTTAGATTCAAAAGGTTTTCTGTGCAGTGAAATTAAATGGAAATGTAGAAACTCAGTAAATTGTAAACTTCTAAAAGTGGATTCGGGAGGATGGCAGGAAGGGAAATTGAGAGTGCAGGCAAGAGTCGTAAATTCATATTACGAAAATAATGATTATAAAAAGTATAAGGAAGCTGTTATTGATATATGTATAGAGTTCAGTCCCGCTCGACAAAGTGAACCTATATCGCCTTTAGATGATATCAGACAATCCGAGGAATACAAAAAACTGCTCGAAAATAACTAACAGCCCGATCGCGCTTACAATACAATAATCGATCGCACCTATATCTGAATCTTAGATTTTCAACCGCAGATGAGGGCGGATGAACGCGGATGAACGCTGATGTTTTTTGGGGAGGGACTAATGACAAATATAGAAGAATATGTCGATCGCACTGCCGAACTGATAAACTTACCCTTAGATCCGGAACATCGACCGGGTGTTGTGGTAAACTTCGAGAGGATTGCTGCGATCGCCCGACTCGTTACTGAGTTTCCTTTACCCCCAGAAATAGAAGTCGCGCCGGTGTTTGAACCTTAGATTTTTAACCGCAGATGAGGGCAGATGAGGGCAGATGAACGCAGATGTTTTTTAGATAAGGCTGATGCGGTTGCTACGGCAGCGGCGGTTAAATGTGGTAAGGTTACGGCTACAGTGGCGGTAAATGCTGCTTTGGAACGGATTGCTGTTAAGGATAAAGCTTTTAATTGCTTTACTGCAATCACTGCATCAAGCGCACTCGCAGCAGCCGAAAAAATAGATAATTCCATCGCAAATAACGAAAACCCAGGCCCTTTAGCAGGTGTTCCCTTCGCTGTTAAAAACCTGTTCGATGTCGCCGGAATTACTACTCTAGCTGGGTCAAAAATCAACGCTGGCAATCCTCCGGCTACCCAGGACGCAACGGTGGTCGCCCGACTCAAACAAGCCGGGGCTGTACTCGTGGGTACTCTCAACATGGATGAGTACGCCTACGGTTTCGTCACGGAAAACAGCCACTACGGGCCGACTCGCAATCCCCGCGATACGACGCGCATCGCCGGCGGTTCCAGCGGCGGTTCCGCAGCAGCAGTCGCCGCCGGTTTTGTACCCTTCACTCTCGGTTCTGATACTAACGGTTCCATCCGCGTACCGGCAGCTTTGTGCGGTGTCTTTGGGTTGAAGCCTACTTACGGCCGTTTGTCCAGGGCTGGCGCTTATTTATTTTCGGGTAGTTTGGATTGTGTGGGGCCGTTTGGGCGATCGCTCCGAGACATCGCGCTGCTGTACGATATCCTGCAAGGCCCTGATTCTCGTGACCCAGTTTGCACTCAACGCCCGCCAGAACTTTGTTCGCCGCAGTTAAATCAAGGCATCGAAGGATTGCGAATTGCTGTTGCTGACGGGTATTTCGCCACAGGGGCCGCACCGGAAGCAATGGAGGCTGTAGAAATAGTTGCTAAAGCCTTGACAAACGTCTTGGATTGTGGTAAAAGTACAGAAAAAACAACAAACCCCCCAAAAATAGGGGGGCTTGCAACTGTCACCATACCGGAATCCGATCGCGCCAGGGCTGCGGCATTTATCATTACCGCTTGCGAGGGGGGAAACTTGCATTTAGACAATTTGCGATCGCGCCCTCAAGACTTCGATCCGGCGACGCGCGATCGCTTTTTAGCGGGAACCCTGATCCCTGCGACTTGGTACTTGCAAGCCCAGAGATTCAGACAGTGGTACCGCGATCGAATTCGCGAAATATTCCAACACACAGACATCATCCTCGCACCCGCAACCCCGATTGCTGCCCCTGAAATTGGCGTCGAGAAAATGGTAATAGCCGGACAAGAAATCTTAGTGCGTCCCAATCTCGGACTGTTCACCCAACCCCTATCATTTATTGGCTTGCCCGTTCTTTGCGTGCCCGTACAGCGGCCCGGCGCTTTGCCCTTGGGGGTACAAATTATTGGTGCTCCCTACAGCGAAGCGCTGATTCTCCGAGTCGCTGCGGTACTTGAATCGCAAGGCCTTGTATCTGCCGAATCAATTGACCCCTAATTCTAGGGTTTGTTGTTGCGGTGAAAGCGTCTCTTAGTCCTTCTGGCAATAGCTTTGCGCTTCTGCTTTTCCAAGGGGGTTTCAAAGTGGCGGTGTTTTCTCATGTCGGGGAAAATTCCCGCTTTGGAAACTTGTCGCTTAAACCGTCGCAGGGCTGACTCAATCCCTTCATTTTCGCCTATTACAACTTGGGTCATTCTTTCTCCTTAGTGTTTGTCAGATCGATTTTTATCATATCAAGGTTTTTGGCCGCGCGACCTGTTGGAGGTCGGGCGATCGACCAAAACCCCAAAATTATAGCAAATCCGCTGCCATTACCGCTCTTGATTATTTAGTCCGAAGCGGACTTTGTATGTCAATGCGCGAATTATATTCGCGCGGTTGAATCGGTTTGGGCTACCAACTGATTTTCCTGCCGCAGGTAAGCTTGAATAAACGGGTCTAATTCGCCGTTCATCACATCTGCGATGGCGGTTGTTTCCACTCCAGTACGCAAATCCTTGACCATTTGGTACGGGTGAAAAACATAATTGCGAATTTGGTTGCCCCAAGCCGCCTCCACCATATCGCCGCGAATCTCGGCAATTTCCGAAGCCCGCTGTTCCTTAGCAACCACCAACAGCCTAGCCTTGAGTAATGCCAAAGCTTTTTCTTTATTTTGCAACTGACTGCGTTCTTCTGTGCAGCGGACGGCCAAACCGGTAGGAATGTGAACGATGCGGACTGCGGTTTCTACCTTGTTAACGTTTTGCCCGCCCTTGCCGCCCGCGCGGGAAGTCGTGATTTCCAAGTCTTTTTCTGGGATGTCCAACTTGACGGATCGATCGAGAATTGGCATCACTTCAACGCCCGCAAAACTGGTTTGACGCTTGTCGTTAGCGTTAAAAGGCGAAATTCTGACCAAGCGGTGAGTGCCTTTTTCCGATCGCATATAACCGTAAGCGTAGCGGCCGACAATTTCCAAAGAAGCCGATTTAATACCTGCTTCCTCTCCCTCGGAAATTTCCATTAAATGTACTTTGTAACCTCGACTTTCCCCCCAGCGGGTGTACATCCGCAGCAGCATTTCGGCCCAATCTTGAGCATCTGTGCCGCCGGCCCCGGCGTTAATCGTCAAAACGGCGCCGCCTTCATCGTAGGGCCCGGATAGTAATTGTTGCAGTTCCCACTGGTCGAGTTCGCGGCTTAACTGAGAAAGACTCGATGAGGCTTCTTGAAAAAGCGACTCGTCGGCTTCTAACTCCAGCAGTTCTAAAATAGCTTTAGCATCTTCCAAGCTCGTTTGCCAGCCGCAGTATTGGTCTAAGTGAGATTTTAAGTCATTAAGTTCTTGGAGGGTTTCTTGAGCTCGATCTTGGTCGTCCCAAAATGCTGGTTGGGCGCTGATTTGCTCTAAGTCTTGAATTTTGGCTGTAAGTGCGGGGATGTCAAAGATAGTCCTGGGTTGCACCCAGTCGATCGGACAAAGTTTCGATATTGTGTTTGATGTCTAGAACTTCCACTGTTAGTTCTCCGGCGTTGTGGGGTGTCTTGTTTATTTTAGATCGATATCTGCAATTTGTGAAGACAAAAAACCTGATTTTGCTTCCTTTGCTTCCTTCCTAGGGTATAATCTGTGGAGAAAAATGTGTTGAGTCTGGAAGATGGGTATTTGCCCTGGGTGTCTCAAGTCGATCGACAATAACCTAAGCGATGCCGATCGGGCAAAAAATTACTTTCTCGAAAAATTCATAAATTGCCCTTGGCAATCCTCCGATCAATTGGAAGGGCAGAACCAGCAATTGAGATACTAATCAATCAAATGTCTTATTGATATTATATGTTGGATGGGAGCATCTCATATTTGTAAAAACACTTCTTCTGGCTCCTGACTCCTGACTCCTGACTCTTTTCTCCTTGCTCCTGACTCCTGACTCCTGACTCCTAACTCCAATTTCAAGCGGAGGGCTGCTTTCATTGAGATACTCCCTGTTGGATTTTGCCCTAACCCAACCGAACCTACCAGACTGTTATTTGAGATTAAACGTTCGCCGCGCGCTGTTTTGGATTGCCAAAATTACGCGCGAGCGAAGCTATCCCGTTCTTAATCGCCCTCGGCTTGTTAAATTTGTCAAGTTCATATTATACCAAATTAGATGAGCTTACCCTGAGCAATCATTGAGATTCCCTGGTTGCAACACTATTCGACCTGGCTTCGTCAGCGGTGATAGTCAAATCATATCAAATCCGTTGGCATCGCAATTATTCATCTCTCTGTTCCCTGTCTCTGTATCCTCTGCGCCCTCTGCTGTTTAATCATTCCAATACAACCGGAATTAAACTCAGACATCTATTCATCCACGGCTATTTTACCCGATTAAAAATATTTTTTGCCACTCCTTAAAATCTCTTGAATATCAACTCAAGTCTTTTGTCGATAACTTTGACCGTGCCTCTACAAAACTTTACCTAAAAAATGCAGTCATTGTAGGGGCGGATAGACCATAATCTCAGGCTAAAACAAACTATTTCAAAAAGCCACCCCTACAACGGCAAAGACTGTTAATTAACTGTGACGCAGCGGAATTTGGATCTGAATTTTAGTGCCTTTCCCAGGTTCGGAAAAACACTTAAACTCTCCTTTGTGCTGCTCTACAATTATCCGATAGCTGAGAGCAAGTCCCGATGAGATGGGTGGTTCCGCAGGTTGGGCAACCAAAAATGGCTCAGAAAGTTGCGCTGTGATATCTTTGCTAATTGCCATGTCGTTATCAGCAATCTCAATCGAAATTCGCTGACCATCGACCACCTGAGTGGTAATCAAAATCACAGGCTTAAATTTGATTGATTCCAACTCTTCTAAATCTTGAGCCGATTCTTCCAAAACATCGATCGCGTGATTGATGATATTCAGAAAAGCTTGATTTAGCAGACCTGCGTAACACTCAATTTGTGGCAAATTGCCGAATTGTTTCATTACCTTGATGTCTCGCCTTCCCTCGCGAGCAGGCAAGCGGTGCTGCAACAACAACAGAGTATTTTCTAAACCGTCGGAAACATCAAATAACTGCCAGCCCGATCGATCGCTGCGGGAAAAATCCTGTAGGGACAAAATTATTTGGCGGATGCGATCGCTCCCGGTACGCATGGAACTCACAATTTTTAATAAATCGTCGAGTACGAATTCCACATCCATATCTTGCTGCTTTTGCAGAATTTCCGCTCCGGGATTGACTAGCTCTTTTTGATACAATCGCAGCAGTTCAATTAAATCTGCTGCGTAGCTTTGGACGTGAGTTAGATTGCTGTAAATAAAAGTAATTGGGTTGTTAATTTCGTGGGCTATCCCAGACACCAATTCGCCCAAACTAGACATTTTTTCATTTTGCAGCATTCGATCGCGCGACAGATCCAATTCTTGCTGGGTGAGGGCCAACTGCGCCCTCAACTCGCGCGATCGTTCAGACGCGCGCACCCGTGCCAATAATTCCTGCTTAACTATCGGTTTAAACAGAAAATCGTCAAAGGGCGCATCCAATTCTTTAATTTCATCAAATTGCTCGGGTGTTGTCAGCAGAACAAAATAGGCTGCCGCCAGTTCTCGTGAAGCAAAACTATCCCGTAGGGAATCGGCTTTCACCAGCCGGCACACCTCCAAAAAGTTGATTTGAGGCGAAGTCCCGTCGCAAATTATCGCATCGGGGGAAAATTCCTTCGCCAAGTCTAAACCCTCCTTGTCGTCGGGAACAACTCTCACCTGATGTCCCTCTTGGCTGAGTAACTCTTGGATCACTTGAAAAGTCACAGTATCCGCGACGATCGCCAGAATCTTTGCCATACTTCTACCACCTCCACAAATTACTTTTTAGGATACAACCGCCAGAATTGCGCTGACATATTTAAAATTCCAAAAGAGTTCAATTCCACCAAAAAAACAGCCCATCCCTGCTCCCTCAAAACCCAAAATAGCTCATACCATTTTAGATTTGAGATTTTAGAATTGGGAATGACTTACTGTATAATGGTTTGGATCGCGGGCCTGCTGTTGCATATTTTTTAGTAATGGTATCAGTAGAAGGTATAATTTTAGACGGTAATGCAAAAATGCAAATTTTCGCCTTCCTAATTTGCGGTACATCAGAGCTTTCTGCCGAAAGACTGCTGAGGACGATCGCAGATACTTTCTCAAATTGCGCCAGGAAACAATAAAAAACTTTAAAATCAATTAATAGTATCGTTAAATTCACCTTCTCGGTCAGCGCCTGGGAATGCCAATTACCAACACCACCTCAACTTTGATTCAAGCCGAAACACTAGAACTATTAGAATGGCCGCGCCTGTGTCAGCACTTGGCTACCTTCGCTGCCACCAAACTCGGCGTTGCCGCAGCCCTAGACCTCGAAATCCCGGCAACTCAAGTTCAGACAGCAGAACTCAAGGCCCAAACTCAGGAAGCTTATCAGTTAGAAAGCCGCGCTAGCGGTGCTTTGAATTTTGAAGGCATCCAAGACATCAACACTTCGCTGCAGCGAGCCGAACTGCAAGGTTTGCTCGGCGGCGAAGAATTGCTGGCAATTGCTACCACCCTCGCCGGGGCAAGGCAATTGCGCCGGATAATTGACTCTGAGGCAGATGTGCCGACGCTCGAAGAACTGGCAGCCCAATTGCGGACTTATCCCGAACTAGAGCAAGAAATCCACCGCTGTATAGACGATCGCGCTCAAGTAGCAGACAGAGCCACTCCTAAATTAGCAGGAATTAGAGTTCAAATGCGACAGTTGCGCGATCGCATTTATCAAATATTGCAGGGGATTTTGCAGCGCCAATCCAACGCCGTACAAGAACAGGTAATTACCCAAAGAAGCGGACGCTTTGTCATTCCCGTCAAAGCTCCTCAAAAAGATGCCATACCGGGTATCGTTCACGACTCCTCGGCCAGCGGCGCGACACTGTACGTAGAACCCCACAGCACAGTCAATCTCAACAACCAAATGCGGCAGTTGCTCCGGCAAGAACAAGCCGAAGAAGAAGCAGTCCGCCGCGCCCTCACCGAGCAAGTCGCAGCAGTAAAACCCGATTTAGACAGATTGGTGGTGGTAGTTACAACTTTAGATTTAGCGGTCGCTAAAGCGCGTTACAGTTTTTGGTTGCAAGCAAATCCGCCGAAATTTATCGAATTGGGAGAGCCAGAATTAGCACCAAAAAATCCTGAAAAATTAGATGAGGAAAAAGAAGATGAGGACAACTCAGAAAACAGTCAATTATTAATTCCCAACCTGCGATCGCAAATTACCCTGCGCCAGTTGCGCCATCCTTTATTAGTTTGGCAGCAACAGCACGAGCAAGGCTTTCCAGTCGTGCCGGTCGATTTAACGATCGGGCCGCACATCCGCGTCGTCGCCATCACCGGTCCCAACACAGGCGGCAAAACTGTCACCCTCAAAACCTTGGGCTTGGCAGCTTTGATGGCGAAAGCAGGAATGTTTGTTGCCGCCCGCGAACCCGTAGAATTGCCTTGGTTCGACAATATTTTGGCAGATATTGGTGACGAACAATCTTTGCAGCAAAGTTTGTCTACTTTCTCCGGCCATATCCGCCGCATCAGCCGCATTTTAGAAGTTTTACACAATAAATCGCAGGCCCAGGGGGAAGAAAGTTCAAACCTGACAATTACTAATTCCCAACAGCAAGACCGAGAAGTCACAGATACACAGATCGCTGTTTCTGCTCTCCCAATTCTCAAACCTAAATTACAAATTCCCCAACCCCAAATCCCAAATCCCAATTCCCAATTACCAATTCCCAAATCTTTAGTTTTGTTAGACGAAGTAGGAGCAGGGACAGACCCATCAGAAGGCAGTGCATTGGCGATCGCCCTGTTGAAATACCTCGCCCAACATTCTCTATTAACAGTTGCAACTACCCACTTTGGCGAACTCAAAGCCCTCAAATATCAAGACTCCCGCTTTGAAAATGCCTCAGTAGAATTTGACGACAATTCCATGCAGCCAACCTATCGCTTGCTGTGGGGAATTCCCGGACGTTCCAACGCCCTCACCATTGCCAAAAGACTCGGTTTGCTACCAGAAATTGTCGAAGAAGCTCAAACCTATGTCGGGGGAGCATCTCAAGATGTCAATCAAGTGATTGCCGGACTCGAAGCACAGCGCCGGAAACAGGAAACCAAGGCCAGAGAAGCAACTCAACTGCTACACCAAACCGAAAAACTGCACAGAGAAGTTGCTCAAAAAGCAGCCGCTTTGCAAGAGCGGGAGCGAGAACTGAAAATAGCTCAGGAAGTGGCAGTAAATGAGGCGATCGGGTCGGCAAAATCAGAAATTGCTCAAATCATTCGCCGCTTGCAGTCGGGCGACCAGACGGCTCAAAATGCCCAACAAGCGACAGAAACCTTAAATCAAATTTCCCAAAAACACCTGCCCTCTCGCCAACAACCGGCTAAACCCAAACCGGGTTTTATGCCGAAAGTGGGCGATCGCATCCGCATTCCCAGCTTGGGCCAAACCGCCGAAGTCCTCAGCGGCCCCGACGCTAACGAAGAGTTGAGCGTCCGGTTTGGGATTATGAAAATGACTGTCAAACTCGGAGAAATTGAATCCCTCGACGGTGAAAAACCCGAAACTAAAGCTCAATTAGCCAAGGTAGCAGCCCAAGCACAAGCACTCGCTACGGCTAAAGCTAAGCAAGCAGCGGCGGAACCTGCAAAACCCAATCCCGAAATTGCCATTCGCACTGCTAATAATTCGATCGACCTGCGGGGCGCGAGAGTCTCAGACGCAGAAATCGAAATAGACAGAGCTCTTTCCAAAGCCGTGGAATACGGAGTCCTGTGGATAATTCACGGCAAAGGTACCGGACAGTTGCGGCGCGGGGTTCACGAGTTCCTCGCGAATCACCCCCAGGTTTCCCGCTTTGAGCTCGCCAGTCAAAAAGAAGGAGGTGCAGGTGTGACGGTGGTTTATTTGAAATAATCAAAATTTACGCATTTCCGGTTGACTCGTAATTATATAGTTCTCGGCAGCAAAACAAGTCGCAACGAACATATCATCATACTGATGCAACCGGAATGAATACTATACTGCAAATGTGGCATAATCAAGAGTTGATTTACCACTTTAGTAACTGCCTGACTAATGAAAAAAACTCCCTCAAATGAAGTTTTGGTTGGTGACTGTCGTGAAGTAATGAAGACCTTGCCAGAAAATTATATTTCTGCGTGTATAACTGACCCACCTTATAATTATGAATTTATTGGTCATAAATGGGATGACTCAGAAATTCAAAGGCGTATTGAAAAAGTCAATAGCAAGAAAAATAAAACCCTTGTTAAAAACATTCCCTATGGCAGTGGTTTAGCAGGTGGAGTCAGAAACTAAAAATGGTATCAAAGGAATCGCAAAAACACTCTGGATTATGAAAAGTGGTGCTTTGAGTGGGGCGAGCAGCTTTTTCGTATCTGCAAACCGGGTGCGACAGTTTTAGTTTTCAACAGCACGCGGACTGTTGCTCACGTACAAGTAGCACTTGAAAGTGCTGGTTTCTATGCGAGAGATATTCTTGTTTATAAAAGATCGAGTGGTATCCCTAAAGGTGTCAATATCAAACAACAGTTAGAGAAGAAAGGATATGAAAATCCTGAAAAATGGGATGGTTGGCACAGTTGTCTGAGGAATGAATGGGAAGCAATCTGCGTACTTCAAAAACCACTGGTCAATAATTACTTGGAAACTCTACAGGAGTATGGTACTGGTCTATTTTATACTAAAGATCGGTTCGGTGGTTTTCAGTCCAATATTTTAGAATGTATACAGCGTGAGAAAACCGAGGAGTTTAACGTCCATTGCACCGTTAAACCCATCGCTCTCATGAGAAAACTGGTCGAAATATTTGTACCGCGTTTGGAAAATTCTATTCTAATCGATCCTTTCGCAGGCTCTGGAACTACTTTGCTGGCGGCGCAAGAATTTGGCATTAGGTATGTTGGCATTGAAATAGTACCGGACTACATAGAGATTATCAACAAGCGCCTTGATAGTTTCAGCGGTATACAGGGAATTCTCCCACTTTTTCAATAAGAAATGACTTTAAATCAAACCCGCTTATTGTTTTTATGAACTCAAACGAATCGTCGCCTGTGTAAACTTTCCAAGTCCCTACTTGGCAGGCTGTAATAGCTGCGGGCAAATTATCTTGTCTGAGAATTAAAAATATGGGTTCGTAATTGTAAATACGAAGTAGTGGGCCATAAGATTTGAACTTTTTCAGTGTTCCAGAGTCTCCTGAGCCAATACGATATTTTGTATCTATTGCGTACCCATCAACAATTAGATCGCACGGCTCATCGCTTCCAACTTTAAATGCTCGCTGAAAGCTACTGCAATATGTTTTACACGTTTCAGTAACTAACAACTGCCAACACATACCTAACTCTTCCAATATTGCCTATTTTCCTTTTTTATTATTGGAGAAATACCAAACACATCGATTAAAATATCGTGTTCTTCATTCTCTTCTGCATAAAATTTTTCGGTAAATGAGTTTTGGTATCTTGCTAAAATTTGCTCGAGTCTTCTTTCAGTCATCATCAATTACCAGATCGGCTAGACTAACGGATAATGCCTTGGCTATTTTGCTGGCATTAAGTAGCGTTATATTCCTTTCACCTCGTTCAACTGAACCAATATAGGTGCGATGTAATTCAGATAGTTCTGCAAGCTGATCTTGGGAAAGATTTCTGAGCTTTCGGAAATGTCTAACTTTTTTACCAAATTGCTCCGTAATATCCATAGATGGCGCCAGATGAAGCAATGACAACTATACTCTGACAGACTATAAGTAGCGACAGACTATAAGTAGCATTCGAGAGCGCTAGGATATTTGCATTGATATGAGTCCCGATAGTTTCAAAGCACAGATTTGATTTCGGTCACTCTGTGGCGTAGGATGGTTAGGGGTGAAAATTTATGGGTTTTGCGGATTGCGATCGAACTTGAAACCGCAACTTTTCACCCGCAACTCCGTCCAGCAGATAGGATTGCCGGAATCAAAGCAACGAGCTATGGAGACAACTTAACAGATGTGCTGTTGCCCGCAGGCCGCAAAGCTTTAATCAGTGCATACTGTTTGATATCCTGCCTCAACCAGTCTTAATTTCCCGTGCTGAAGCCATGCGCTCGACCGTAAAGTCCTCCGCTCCCACAAACGAAACGGGCCCATCTCCCAACTGGGAAGAATTGACCCAAAAAGCACCAGAACCTACCCAGTTGGACAACATTAAAGCCCAACTGGATTTAGTGCTGTTAGCCCTAGAAGCACTGGCAGAAATTGGCTCAGAGGCGATGCTCAAGGTAGCAGCCGAACTGAATTTAGAGCCAATGGTAGCCGATCGGGTAGCTTTGTGGCGGCTGCGCCAATCTAACCCGCTGCGGAAAGGCCAGGGAGGGCGCAAAAAACTCGATGTGGAGGAAGCTCGATCGCTCGTTTTGATAAGCTGTCATTTGGCAAAACAGCACCAAGCTTTAATCCGCCGCGCCGTTGCTTTGCTCGAACAAATGGCAGAGCAAAACCGCGAACCTCACACCATCGCTTTGCTGGGAGATTATATTGACAGGTTCAGCAACACTTATGGCTCGCGCATGGAAGATGGAGAAAATTTATCGGGCCGAGAACTAACTGATTTAGCCCTCAAACTCCTGATCGATTTGCTGTTTTACAGCAGTCCCGGCGGCCACCGCCGCCTCTGGCTGGCTCTTCTAGACCGTGCTAAAAATTAAACAACGGTCAACAGTCAGCAGTCAGCAGTCAGTAGTCATTAGTCAGTAGTCATTAGTCAGTAGTCATTAGTCAGTAGTCATTAGTCAGTAGTCAGTAGTCAGTAGTCATTAGTCAGTAGTCAACAGTCAACAGACTTTCTGCTCTAAGAATTAAACAACAGCCAACAGTCAACAGTTAACAGTCAACAGACTTTCTGCTATGGTTCTCAAACGGTACACGCCCCCCACTTGCACGCTGGAAATCACAGCCAAAAGTTCGCCTCTATCTCGCTGGGCGGGCCAACCGGTGTTTAAATCTTTAAGTTTCGAGCTGCGGCTCGACGACCCGAGGCTGCCAGATACCCAACACGTTACTCTCAGGGGCGATCGAATTCAACTCGAAACCCTCCACGAAGCTGTCAGCAACTACGTCCAAAACTTGCTCGGCGAATCCCGCGATTGGGAAAGCAGCCTCAACTCTCAAACCGGCCGTATTCCTGCGGGTTCAGACTCGCCAGAAGTCGGGCGTAATGCCGTTATATTCGATCGAGCCGCCAACACTTCCGAACTAGCAACCTCCAACCCCTACGCTCTGCCAACTTCCTACCTTCCGGTTCCCCCCCGCTTAGAACCCCGCGGCTTGCTCGCCCACAACTTGTATTTAGGCTCTTTGAGCGCTGCAGAATCCGGGCCGGTAGTTCCCTTGAGCACCCTGCAACTGTTTGACTTGGCCACAGCACTAGATGACTGCACCGCCGAAGTGATGGCGCTTCCCAACCTCAACCGCGAGTCCCGACGGCCGCTGTCCTCACCGTGGCTCAAGCTGGCAGCAATGCTGGTCGCGGGCGCCGGTCTGACGACAGGAACTATCAAAATGCTCGATCGAACCGCCACCCCCCCGCAAACCGCCACAGCCCCCGCCACAGCCCCCGCCAATCCGCAATTGAGCACCGCTCCAGCAAACCCCCAGTTAGCTGCCGGCGTCTCCCCCAGTCCAGTTCCCGCCCTACCGACACCCCCAGCACCAACACCCGCAGCCACGCCCGCTTTACCGCCCCTGCCGCCCCCGCCCATCAACACCGCCACCTCCCCCAGCCCCAGCTTGCCCCCCATCGCCCTCGCCCCAAATCCCCCCAGCAACAGACCCAGCCCCATCCAGCAGCCACCCCTGCTATTTCCCCCCAACGCCAGCGCACCCAGCGCCCCACAGAGCGCCCCAGCTTTCCCTCAAGGGCAAACAATCACTATTCCCGCCCCCGAAGAACCGCCGATTTCCGCCCCCCAAGCACCCCCACCAGTACCCTACGTGCTGCCCCCCCTACCGCCGAGACTGGCTCCCGCCGTACCGCCCCCCCTGCCGCCCTCCCTGTCGGCTTCCCGATTTCCCGTTCCCCCGTCGCAGCCCTTCCCCAGCCCCATCGAGCCGATTGTCCCCCCCGCCAGTACCGAACTCCCACCCCTTGAGGACGCTCAACCGAGTGCCGAGTCTGAGGACGACAACCAGCTCGCGGCAAGCAAAAAAAACCGCACTTTATTTGATACAATTCCTCAAGTTTCAGAAGCTAGAACTTACTTTGAGGAACGCTGGAAGCCTCCAGAAGGCATGGAACAAACTTTGGAATACAGCCTGCTGATCGATGAAAATGGGTCAGTTCAAAGTATTGTGCCGATGGGAAAAGCAGCAGCAGATTATATCGAGCAAATTAATATGCCATTAGCCGGCGAGCCGTTTGTGTCTGCCGTTTCTAATGGGAAAAACCCGAAAATTCGAGTGGTTTTGCGACCGAACGGTCGAGTACAAACCTTTTTGGAAGAGAGTGATTAAACGCTCTCAAACACATTATCCAGAGGGAGCATCTCAATGAAAGCAGCCCTCCGCTTGAAATTGGAGCTAGGAGTCAGGAGTCAGGAGTCAGGAGGAAAGAGTCAGAAGGAAGAAGGAAAAAGGAAAAAGGCAGGAGCCAGAATAAGTGTTTTTACAAATATGAGATGATCCCTATCCAGATGGGAAATCCCGGTTAATATTATGTCCGATCGATTGACCGTAATATCCCGGTCGGGCGGGTTTTTGAGATTGTTAATTATTGGCAGATATTGTGGGTGAACCCGCCCCTACCTGATTTATGGTAATCGACCGGACATAATATAATAATTGCTAATCTTAAACAAGTTCAAATCAAATTTAATTGGTTTTCACTGTCAAAACTTGCGGTGGCGATGCATCGGGCGGATAAATAAAATCCACTTCTACAAGTCGCTTTTCTCCCGATTTCATCTCTAATTTTACCAAAGGTTCTCCCTGCTGTCCCCGCCGCTGCACTAAATGCACGTACCGAGTTTGAGGCACTTTATTGTCATCAGTATAGCGCACTCTGACCGTCCCCCTAAAAAAAGTTTGAGGTGCCGGAGGTTCTAAAAAACTCAGTCCTCCTGAAGTTAATTTGTCTGTCTTAATTGGAGTTTGAATTGCTACAGTTACAGTTTGATTGTTGCTGGTAGAATTGTACAGCGGCAAGCTGAGACTGTATTGAATTCCGTAATTGCCGTGGGCGCGGTATGCTGTATCTGGGTAGCGGACTAGCATTCTCGCACTTTGCATTTGATTTGTGCCCAGCATTCCGCGCGGGAGGCTGCTTAATGGGTAGGAAAATGCTGTTCCGGGTTGGGGAATTACTAGGTTTGATGTGGCGGGGTTGTCTGAGAGAAGTGCTCGCCATTCGGAACCTAATGCTACACCGGCAACTCGGCCGTAAATTATTTGACCTTCCGTGATTTCTGGCGGTGTGGGAGCTCGATCGCGCGGGCCGGCTATATTACCATTGTCTAATAAGTTTTGCCATTCTGCTAAGTTGGGCGATCGCTCGTTTCCCTGTGCGTCAACTCGGGCAAACATCGCCAGACTGGCAACATAGACTGTACCATCGCTCCGCAACCGCATCAAGGTCGATCGACCTTGATGCGGCGGTACCAATCCCCGCACCGGTATCGGATGATTCATCAACAGTTGGCTTTTTCCCGGGGGAATAATTAACTCCGGCCCAAAGTCTGACTGTCTCCTTCCTCTGAGAATATCATTCACAGCGCGGCTTCCCGGCCCCGCGTAAATATTGCTGTTTGAATTATCGACTTGCGGCGGCAATTCAATAAAAGGTGCATCGGGTTGACTGAGATAACTGGCAGCTTGCAATATATCTAATTTTACTGGTCTGTTGCCCGGATTGTAAACAATTACTCCTTGATACAAGGTTCGCAAATCTTCCGGCGCAATTGCTTTGGCGATGTGGTGGGCAAATATGTCGAAACGTCCTTGAAACGGAAAGTTTAAATGTGCAGCAGGAAATCTTTTCCCGTCCGGGGGAAATGTCGAAAGCAAAATTCCTTCTTGCAGCACTACTTCCGGACTGTTGCTGTTAAATACTGGTATGTTGTCTAACTGTCCGGGGAGAGGTCGCACTTCTTGGATTTGGACGATTTCTTGAGGTGCGGGAGGGGTTTGGGCTAAGGAGATAATTGATAGAGGTGGCAGCATTTTTGAGATGAGTTTTTTTTACCGCAGAGGGCGCAGAGGACGCAGAGGAAGAGAGGGAAGAGAAGAAGAGGTAAATCTTCGTGTCAGGGCGGGTTTTGTACGGATATTTTGCGTACCAGTCCTAGCAGATATTGTAATTTTTACCGCGCCCACTGTTGTAATATGTAATTGTAAAATTTGGCTGTGTCTACTCGATCCATTGCTTGAATTTTTCGCCCTCCTATTTTAATTTTTGTGCGTCCTTGGCTGATGCCTTCGGTCACAATTTCTGTTTCCCATTCTCGCAGTTGGTAAAATTCTGGATTCGCTAAATAAGCGGTTGCCAAAATGTCCCAAAAATAGTAATCTTGAGATATTGCGAGGGCATAACACTGTCCTGCTAAGTCGGAAATTGGATATTTGCGCTGTCTTGCTAAGAGATTGGAAAATTCTACAGTCAGCGGTACGTTATTGGTGATGTCTAAAGGACACATGACAACGGGAATTTGGGTTTGCCAAATTCTCTCGATTGCTATCGGGTCCCAGTAAGCATTCCATTCCGCCGACATATCTTGTCCTGGTTCCATATCTTTGCTAACATTGCCGCTAACATTGAGGGCGCCTCCCATCCAGACAATTTCTTGAATTTTGCTTTCAATTTCGGGCGCGATATCTAAAGCTTGCGCTACTGTTGTTAGCGGCCCCGTTACCATTAATGTTACTGGTACGGCTGCATCTTGCAAAACTCGCACCATAAAGTTTTGTCCGGGTTCTGATATTAACGGCGTGTCAATGGTTCCTTTTTCATTTAGAATGGGAAGTCGATCGACTGCAAAGGAATCTCGCCGAAATAACACCGGAAATGGGTTGAGTCCCCGCACCGTACTCGCCGCCACCGGAACTTCTGAACGCCCCATCAAATCGAGGATTTTGCGCGTTGCACTCACCGCCGGTTGAATGTAGCAGTCCGCAGGAGTTACAATTACTCCCAGAGTTTCGACTTCCTCCATTGTCATCAGCAACAGGACAGAGAGATAGTCGTCAACTCCACCGTCGTGATCCATTAGTACGAGTTTTTTGGACATTTTGCTTCCCGGTGACTGAATTACTGTAAACTACAAATATTAATTTTTTTTGTGCGATAAACACAACTGCCTCAACTATATGAATACAGTATCACCTTACGGCTCTTGGAAATCACCTATTTCTGCCGATTTAATTGTTTCTGGAACTGTCGGACTCGGACAAATTGCTATTGACGGCGATGATATTTATTGGGTTGAGGGAAGACCTTCGGAAGCGGGGCGAAGCGTCCTCGTGCGGCGCACTCCTGACGGTAAAATCAGCGACGTGACACCGCATCCTTTTAATGTTCGCACTCGCGTTAACGAATACGGCGGCGCTGCTTTTGCAGTTGCTGGCGGTGTTGTCTATTTTTCTCATTTTTCCGACCAACGTATTTACGTTCACACATTAAATTCTCAACCCGAACCTCTGACTCCTGCTGCTAATTGTCGCTACGCAGATGCGATAGTTGACAAGCAAAGAAATCGCCTGATTTGCGTGCGCGAAGACCATGCCGGTGAGGGGGAACCTGTCAATACTATTGTTAGTATTAATTTAGATAGCGGCGAAGATATTCAAATTTTAACTCAGGGCAATGATTTTTATGCTTCCCCTCGTTTAAGTCCAGACGGTTCTCTACTTTCCTGGATTTGTTGGAACCATCCAAATATGCCGTGGGATGGCACAGAATTGTGGGTTGCCCAAATTAATGCTGACGGTTCTTTAGGCGAAAAATACTTAGTTGCTGGCGGGGTTGAGGAGTCGATTTTTCAACCGGAATGGTCGCCCGATGGAGTTTTGTATTTTGTTTCTGACAAGTCGAACTGGTGGAATTTCTATAAAACCGTCAATCCCCGCTTGCCGAGGGAACAGCAAGAGGTTGAACCTCTGTGCGAAATGGCGGCTGAATTCGGACTTCCTCAGTGGGTTTTTGGAATGTCTACTTATGCCGTTGTCTCGGAAAGCAAAATTATTTGCACCTACACTCAGCAAGGCAAGTGGTATTTAGCGAGTCTCGATTTAACGACAAACCAGTTGACAACAATTGAAACGCCTTACACTGATATTTCCTCCGTCCAAGCGCGGGGAGAAACAGTTGTTTTTCTGGCAGGTTCGCCGACGGAATCTACTGCTATTGTACAACTGAATTTAGCAACAAATAAACTAGAATTTTTGCGACAATCCAGCGATTTAAGCATCAACTCTGGTTATCTTTCTGTACCGGAACCGATTGAATTTCCCACGGAAAACAATTTGACTGCTTTCGGTTTCTTCTATCCCCCGAAAAATCAAGATTTCGCAGCACCTGCGGGTGAAAAACCGCCGCTTGTTGTCAAAAGCCACGGCGGCCCAACTGCTGCTACTTCTAGCAGCATGAATTTGAAAATTCAATATTGGACAAGTCGCGGTTTTGCCGTGCTCGATGTCAATTACGGCGGCAGCACCGGTTACGGCAGAGAATACAGAAAAAGACTGCAAGATAGTTGGGGAATTGTCGATGTTGACGACTGCGCTAACGGTGCTAAATATTTAGCTGAAAAAGGTTTAGTTGATGGCGAAAGAATGGCGATCGCCGGAGGCAGTGCAGGGGGGTACACCACTCTGTGCGCTCTTACTTTCCGCGATGTGTTTAAGGCAGGTGCGAGCTATTATGGAGTTAGCGATTTGGAAGCTTTGGCAACGGATACTCACAAGTTTGAAGCGCGCTATCTGGATGGATTGATTGGGCCTTATCCTGAAAGAAAAGATTTGTATGTATCTCGTTCGCCAATTCATTCGGCCGAAGGTTTATCTTGTCCCGTTATCTTTTTTCAAGGATTAGAAGATAAAGTGGTTCCGCCCAATCAAGCGGAAATGATGGTAGAGATATTGAAAGCTAAAGGTTTGCCGGTTGCTTATGTTGCTTATGAAGGGGAACAGCACGGTTTTCGTCGCGCTGAAAATATCAAAAGAACTCTTGACGGCGAATTTTATTTCTATTCGCGGGTGTTTAAGTTTGAGTTAGCTGAACCTGTGGAGGAAGTGCAGATTTACAATCTTTAGAAAAAATTAAGATTGCAGTTACTGTGTCTTCGCTCAACGGCAACTGCAATCTTTAAGCATAGTTTGTGCAGGTGGAATGTGATGTCGTTCACAACTTTTGCTGTTTACTATCACAGTTTTTTGCTGTTTATTGTCACAGTTATTAAGGCCGTACACTGACAAAATTTTAAAGTGCGATCGCCTTTTGTGAATGCAGAAACGCCCGATCGCGCCATCGTCCAATTCAGACTCAAGCGCTATGCAAACTCCTATCCACCTGATTCCATCTGCTTTGGCCGAGCTGTTTGCCGAAGTGAATCATAATGGCTACATTACTCTAGCCGATCGGTACGGTTTGATGGCTGCTATTTTTGACGAAAATTTGACGGAGGAAGACAAACGCTCGATCGATCGACTCCTGCGCTCTGTGTGCCGGGGAAAGATCAAATTAGTTAACGAATTGTCTATGATCAGGTAAGTGACGATAATTTTCCTTAATAGTAAATTTAAACATCTCAACAATCAAAATAATCAAAAAAAAGCCCCAATTGTCTCGTAATTGGGACTTTGAGAGAGGAAACTATTTTTAACTTTTGAGCGATATAGAACTTATATCAATTCCGCTGGCATCGGAATAGTTAAATCCAGTCAACAGTCAACAATCGCGGAGGGATAGTGCAACCGAAATAGAGATAATTCATCTGCGTTAATTTGTGTTTATCTGCCCTCATCTGCGGTAAAAAAAAGATAATTTGTCTGGCCGCAGATGGCAAGGGATTGACGCACATTCACGCAGATGAAGACAAAGGTATAGCTGTCGCCAACTGTAACTTACTCAAGCTTTCTTCAGGCTGAACATCCATCTGATAGCTGAGCGCCGAAGGAATCCCGAGCACGCAGCAGGGAAAATTCTTGCCTAGTTCCCTAACCAGCGAGTGGTTTGCCGAATCGCAGCCCAAGAATAGTAAGTTTGCTGATTCTAATTCCACCACATTTCTCAGTTCTGTAGCAACCCGCCCGATACGCAAATGAGCTTTGAATAAACCGCGCCATTCCTCAGCCAAACAGCGCGCTTGCCACAGCAACTTATCTGCTACCTCATACTCATTCTTTTGACCAAAAATTTCTTGAAAATAATGCGGATCGATCCAATTTTTGGGCTGGGATACCGATTGGATTTCGGTTGGTAAAGCGATCGCAGGCGCTGCACAATTAAGGGCGAATGTGTCCTCTAAATTCGACACTTTCTGCTGTGCAGCCAAGGCATTTGCTACGGCAAATTTGCAAGTATCTTCGCGGTAGCTTTTTTGCGCTTCGTCGATCGCGTATACGACTTGAACCGTGACTTCTTTAGTTGTTACTAAACGAGTTTGATGCGCCATCCAAAGGGTAATATCCAGAGCGATTTGACTTTGGGGAGAACTGTTGTAACCGACAATAAAATTGATTGTTTTTGCCTGTTTTGGAGATTTTGATTTCTTAGAAACTGGTAATGTTGGCTCCGGGAGCAACACCATTTCTTCTGCTAAATTTTGGTATCCCAATGCACTTTCAAAACGTGCTAACATTGTTTTGAGATTCACAGGCTTAACCTCTCTTAAGTGAATTTTTATGTCGGTCCGTCGGGTGTTATTCGTCTTGAGTAAAGTAGCGATCGAGAAAATTCAAAGCATAGTTGCGGAGTTCGTAATACTCCTTCGACTCTCGCAACTCCTGGCGATCGCGCGGGTGTGCAAACGGCACTGACAAAATCTCTCCTATTGTCGCCGCCGGGCCGTTTGTCATCAGCACGATGCGATCGGACATATAGATAGCTTCATCCACATCGTGAGTAATCATCATTGCAGCTTGTCTGTGATTTTCCCAGATATCCAGCACCTGTTTCTGCAACTTGCCGCGAGTCAAAGCATCCAGCGCTCCAAACGGTTCGTCCATTAATAACATTTTCGGTCGAATCGCCAAAGCTCGCGCAATCCCAACTCGCTGTTTCATGCCTCCTGAAATTTCGTCTGGATATTTATCGGCTGCTGCTGTTAAGTTTACCATTGCTAGGTGTTCGTTGACAAGACTAATCTTCTCGGAACGGCTGAGACTTTGCAAAACTTCATCAACTGCCAGCCGAATATTTTCCCGCACCGTCAGCCAAGGCAGCAATCCGTAGTGCTGAAATACCATCATGCGATCGGCTCCCGGTTTGCGGATTTCTTTTCCTTCCAGTGTCACCATTCCTCTGCTCTGTTTTTCCAAACCAGCAACTATTTTCAGCAGCGTTGATTTTCCGCAACCAGAGTGACCGATTACCGAAATATATTCGTTTTCTCCAATACTTAAATTGATATTTTCCAAGACGCTAAATTCTGTACCGTCACCATTTTTGTAAGACTTGAACAAATTCTCTATTTCCAGAAATAGACGATCGCTCTTGACGGAACTTTTGGTATTGGTAGAAGTAGAAGTGTATTGACTCATGGTATTCTCCTAAAAAGTAGTAAAGTGCTAATTGAATTTTCGGGCTATCCCCTAAATCCTAAAATTGGCCAGTCGGTTTCAACCGACTTTAGCTATTAGCCAGGGAATTCATTTCCTGGCGGGACATTAGGAAAAGCGCAACATCTGAAACATTAAGACTGAAAAAAAGACTTAGGGCGGTTGGCTCGAATTTCAAAACTATTCAAATAACCCGCGAGATCGCTAGGATCGAATTCCTTTTGATCGATGAAAAGTTCTCCAGGTTCCACTTGGTAATCCTCCTTCGGACAATCGATCGCCATTTCGCCAACAATCTGGCGGTAAAGGTCGGTTCTCCAAGCTTTTTTTGCTAATTCCTCAGCATTTTTTGGCACTTCTTTAATCTGTCCCCAGCGAGCGGCTTGAGTCATCAACCACAGACTCTGAGACTGCCACATAAATGTTGAATGATTTCCCGGTATTTGAGGCAAATTCTTAGGAATGTCATAAAAAATAGTTGCATCTTCCGATGGTAAGGTGCGGTCTTTTCCGTCAAACCCTCCATAGTTGTAGTCCCCAACAATTGCCGGTCGCGTAAATTTGTCGATCGCGCCTTTTTTCGGTTTCGCCCCCGTAAACGATCGCTCAGTCAGCAGCGCCGATATTTCACTGCGATTTTCCGGGTTGCTGCAATACTGACAAGCTTCCACCATTGCCTTAACCAGCGAGTAATAAGTCTTCGGATTTTCCTCAATGAATGATTCCATTACTCCCAAAAGGCGATCGGGATGTCCCAGCCAAACTTCCTTGCCTTGCACGAAGGTAAAACCCACTCCCAAATTGCCTTGAATTGCCCGCGTATTCCAAGGTTCGGCCACCATGTAAGCCTGCATTGCGCCAATCCTGATGTTCGTTACCATCTGCGGCGGCGGCACAATAATTACCCGAAATTCTTTCAACGGATCGACACCGGCAGCCGCCGATATGTAGCGGACAAAGTATTCGTAAATCGCAGAACTCAGAACCACTGCCCAAACTCTTTTTTCCGACGGCTGACTGTCAAAAAAAGCTCGAAATTGTTTGCCAAATTCTTCAAAATTGCCGTTGTATTCGTGCCACGGGCGCAAACCGAAATCCCACATAGCTTTGTTCATCGTCATGGCGTTGCCGTGGCGGTGAATTGTCATTGCCGCGCACAGGGGTGCGTGCCGCGCTCCTTCTGCGCCAATTCGGGCGTTTGTGACTGCGCCGGATACGACTGGGGAGGCGTCGAGGCGGCCGAAGATTAGGCCGTCGCGAGAGGTTGCCCAGCTTGCTTCGCGGTTGAGTTGGACGTTTAAACCGTATTTGCGGAAAAAGCCTTTTTTCCAGGCGATCGCAAATGGCGCACAATCGTTAACGGGCACGTATCCTACGGTTAAATTTGGTTTTTCTAAGGTTCGGGAATCGACAACCGGCTTTACGGCTGAGGCTTCTTCAGTGAGTCCTTTTGCCGATCGATCCGCGCTAATTCCACAACCAGATAAAGCTATTCCCGCCGCCGCCATTCCGATTCCTTGCAAAAACTCTCGGCGGTTCCATTCATTGGAAAACTTGTCACTCATACCATTTTAGTTTTTAGATTTTAGATTTTAGATTGGCAATGACTAATAGACGAGCTATTGCATAAATCTTTGCTCTATAGAGCTACCGCAGATTTAAGGCAGATAAACACAGATAAACGCAGATAATGTCAAGAAATGAGGATGACTGATGACTACTGACTAATGACTAATGACTCTTGATCGATCGATGCGTGACCAATTCCTGAACTTTGTCAACAGCAGCGTCGAGCAACAATCCAGTTAAGCCAATTACAAACACCGCTAAAAATACCGAACTCAGGTTCAAACGGCTCCATTCATCCCAGACAAAAAAGCCAATTCCCACACCGCCTGTCAGCATTTCCACCGCCACAATCACCAGCCAAGCAATTCCCAAACTAATCCGCAAACCTGTAAAAATGTATGGCAAACTCGCCGGCAAAATTATTTTGGTAATTCGCCTCCATTGCGGCATTTCCAACACTCGCGCCACATCTAGATAATCCTGGGAAACGCTAGAAACTCCCAAAGCTGTGTTGATAATTGTCGGCCACAAAGAGGTGATGAATATGACAAAAATTGCCGAGGGTTCTGCTAAATTAAAAATCGATAGAGCTATGGGCAGCCAAGCCAGCGGCGACACCGGTTTGAAGATTTGAATCAGCGGATTGAGCGCCTTCATTGCCGGTTGCGACATCCCGATCGTAAATCCCACGGGAATTGCAACTGCTGCACCCAGGAAAAATCCCACCAACACCCGCCGCAAACTCGCTAGCAACAGCCAGCCAATGCCTAAATCTCCAGGCCCGCGCTGATAAAATGGATGGAATATGTAATCTAAATTAGCGATTAACGCCTGATACGGAGTGGGAATCAAATCGCTGTTGAAGCTGGCAACAATCCACCACACACCGAGAATTCCTAAAAAACCAGCAGCAGGTAACAAAACAGTATCTCGGATGACAACCGGTTTGACCCGCTTCCACGCTGCAACTCCTGCAAGTGCGATCGCAGATAAATTAAGCTGTACGAACATTTCAATCTCCTTCAGAGTCAGGGCAGGTACAAGAATCTTGAACAATACCAACCTGAGACACTGACGAAGCCAAACTATCTTGTTCAGAAATTTGGCTTTTCAGTCTCTTCTCAATGCCTGCGAAGTTAGCTGACGGGCTAGGACTGAGAGATGTCCTTCTCCTTAGATTTCAAAATCAAAAATTACACTCTAATTTGGCAATTTTTAACTTTGGTTTTTAATTCTGTAGAGATTCGCCCCGAAAATTGGTTCCTCCGCTCCAGCTACACGCTTGGTTCGATCGCGCCGTGCTGGATTAGGCTTGACTTTTTAAGCCAATTTAACTTAAGCTAGCACGAGCTTATAATTCTGTCAATACGTCTTTAGGAGTAGCCATTGGCGATCGGCAAAGCTCAAAAGTTGACATAAAATTCAAAAAGCTAATTATTAAACTAACCTAAAGATATAAAATGCGATCGCCCACTTATTTCTTTACTTGAGCCATGAGAGACTTTAGCGTCGCGCTGCAAGATCGAATTGAAACAATTATACAAAACTGGATCGAAGCTGTACGCTCCGACGACCAACTCGAAACCGCTAAGGAACTCACCTACAATGGCGTGCGCGACAGTATTCCCACGGTACTGCACGCGATCGTAACCATGCTTTCCCAATCACAAGAGAGCGACATTCGCACACTCGTAGAAAAAAGTTTAGAACACGGAACTCTTAGGGCAAAACAAGGCTACGATGCCGAAGAAATTGCGCGGGAATACCGCTTGCTGCGGAGAGTAATTTTCGAGGCTTTAGAGCCAGAATTGCTAAAAGGCTCAGCGGCTGAAGTCAACCGAGCTTACCGCTTAATTGACACTGCCCTCGATGAAGTAATTGCTAAATGTTTCCAAACCTATACCCAGGAAAGACTCCAAGAACTAAAGGATTTGCAAAACCAATTGCAACTTACAAATCAAGAACTGACTCGCTTAGTTCGCGCCAATCAAGAGAACCTATCTCACTTAGCTCACGAATTAAAAACTCCCCTCACCTCTATTATCGGCTACTCAGATTTGTTTTTGCGCCAGCAACAAAACTATTCCGAAATTAAAGGTTCTGTTCCCAATATAGGACATATTGATAGAGTCCTCACCAGCGGCAGACTGTTGCTGAGATTGATCAACGATACTCTGGAAATTTCGCGGTACGAAGCCGGACAGATCAAGTTACAGCTAACTGCAATCAGCCTGCCCGATGTACTCGCCACTGTTGTTGAAATAATCGAGCCTTTAGCGAAAGCCAAAGGTTTAGAGATAGCTGTTGAGTGCCATCTCTCAGACTATCGAGTGGTGACAGATTGCTTGCGCTTGCAGCAAATTATCACCAACTTAACCAGCAACGCCATTCGCTATACCACCGCCGGTACTGTTACCATAAAAAGCGAACTTTTGCAAGATAAATATTGGACAGTAACTGTCTCAGATACAGGAATTGGCATTGCTTCAGAAGACTGCGATCGGATTTTTCAACCCTATTTTCGAGCCGACAACCCCCTGAGTTCTGGCATTTCTGACAGTACCGGCTTAGGGCTAGCAATTGTCGCTCGATTAGTCAAGCTCTTGCAAGGTAAAATAGAAGTAGTTTCTCAAGTGGGAGTTGGCTCCTCCTTCACTGTAATTTTCCCCTTAGAATTGGAGTAATTTTAGATTCAGGACTCACTTCAACCTCTATATTTAGGTCACAACTAAGCACCTTACTCCTTCTTGAATTTCTCTCGCAACAGAACTAATGACTAATAACTAATGACTAATGAGTAATAACTAATAACTTCTTCAAATCAGAAACCGAATAGTTACATAAACAGCAGCCACTACCAATTGCAGCGCCATCACAGGCAGCCCGTAACGCATAAAAGTTTGAAAAGAAATCCGGCGCCCGTGCAGCTCGGAAATTCCCGCCGCCACTACATTAGAAGAAGCTCCTATCAAAGTGCCATTTCCCCCTAAATTTGCCCCGTACATCATCGCATAAAACAGCGGCAGCACTTCGACAGGAAACTGCCCAGAAAAATCTGGATTCAACACTTCTGTCGGTGCGAGGCCGACATTGACAACATACTGTTTTAACAGCGGCACCATTGCCACCACCAACGGGATATTGGGGACCACGCTTGACATCAAACCCACAAAAAATAACAAAGTTAAGGAACCCACAAAAATATTTTTCCCTAAAATAACTGCTAAAAATCCTGACAGACTGCCGATAACCCCGGTTTTTTCCAAACCGCCAATTAGCACAAAAAATGACATAAAAAATAACAGCGTACTCCAATCTAAATCCCGCAAAATATTGTTGACAGAATCTATTTTGCTCTGGTGAGCTAAAAGCATTGCCAAACCAGCGCCCAACAAAGCAACGGCTGCCGGTGACAGCGGCACGGGCAGAGACTCTCCCACTACAAAAAATACCAGTACGAAAGCTATAATTAAGCTACCCACTGCTAAAACTCGCGGGTGATTGATTTTTGGCTGCGGCAAATGTTCCAAATCTTCTAAATTTTTCCGCCAAATTTCGGGAAACAGCCAAGGTAGGATCGCTACTAGGACTGCTACTGAGATCGCCCCACCCAAACTTAATTGAGCTAGGTAATCTCCAAAGCTCATGTTGATAGCATCGCCCACAATAAATGTCGCCGGATCGCCCACGATCGTCAGCAATCCAGAACTGTTAGCTACAAATACCATTAAAATCAGTAACGGCACAAAATCTACGCCGACTTCTTCAGCTATTGGCGGAATTAACGGCGCTAGCAGCATGACAGTCGTCGCGTTGGGTAAAACGGCACAAATTGGGGTAGTAATTGCCACAATGCCCAGCAACAAATTTTTGCCTTTTCCTTTCGCCAACAGCACCATTTTAGTTGCCAAGTAGTCGAATACTTTGGTCGGCTCAAATGCTCTCACCATAACCATAACTCCGAAAAACAAGCCCAGTGTTCCGTGACTGCGACCGATATATTCGATCGCGTTGTTTAATGTCATAACATGGGTAAAAACCAGTATCAACGCTCCCAAAAAAGCAGTAATTGTTAGGTGTACCCACTCCGTCATTACTAGGAAAATTACACCGATAAATGTTGTTGCAGCGATCGCAGCTTGCACGTTTTCCATTTAGTCCCCTGAAAAAATTAAAAATTAAAATTAAAAACTATTAGTGTGAGGCAATCTACTACTTTATGGCTCTTATGTCAATAGGTTGAACGGCTGATTATTCTAGCAACAAGCTGGGATCGACCCCTAGAGAGATGCGGTACTGGGAAAAATCACCTCAAAACTACTTCTTTTGGCAGGGTCGCGATCGCCCGAAGTTTGATATGGCAATCTGGCGATCGCTCAACTACAATTAAGCATGGGCAATATCTGCCAAACTCAACCCTCACGCAGACATCATGGACTACAGCCAAGTGCTCGCCGACAAAACCGATACTATCCTCAAAAACTGGATTGAAGCAGTTCGTCAGGATCGGAACATTGAAAGTGCTGATGCCTTACCGCACTCAGCAATTGAAAATCACATACCTCACCTGCTGGCGGCGATGGCAACAGTGCTTTCCCAATATCAACACAGCGAAATAAAACTAATAATTGAAGCCAGTTTAGATCACGGATTTCTCAGGGCAGAACAAGGCTACGACGCCGCAGAAGTAGCCCGCGAATACCATTTATTGCGTCAAGTAATATTCTCCCAATTAGAAGCAGAATTGCTAGCAGGAACCACAACAGAGGTATTCAGAGCTTTTCGACTCATAGATGCGGTAGTAGACGAAGCCATTGCCCAGTGTTTCAACAGCTACGTCGCTCAAAGGCTGCAGGAACTTCAACAAATTCAATCTCAACTACAACTCACAAATCAAGAACTCTCTCGCCTCGTCAGCGTCAATCAAGAAAACGTCTACCATTTAGCTCACGAACTCAAAACTCCTCTCAACTCAATTATCGGTTATTCGGAACTGTTTTTGCGAAAAGAAAAATGGCAAGCTGAAATCAAAGATACCCTCCCCGGCATCGAACACATCGAGCGAGTATTGCGTAACGGCCGACAGTTGCTGCGCCTGATTAACGACGCACTAGAACTTTCTCGCGCCGACGCCGGAAAAATTAAACTTCACCTGCAGCGAACTAATGTACGATCGTTAATTAACACCGTAGTAGAAATCATGCAGCCAATTGCTGATGCTAAAGGACTAAAGCTCGCTGTTACCAGCGACGGCGGCCCAATACAAGTAATCTCCGACTCTGGGCGACTGCAACAAATTCTGATCAACCTGCTGAGTAATGCCATTCGCTATACAGAATCTGGTAGCATCGAATTAAGTTGCCACCCTGCTGGAGAAGGAAATTGGGCGATCGCAATTACAGATACCGGCATTGGCATCGCCCCCGAAGATACAAACCGCATCTTTGACCCTTTCTTTCAAGCAGGAGAAGCCGGCAAACAGCTATTTCCTACCGAAAGCACCGGCCTGGGATTAGCAATAGTATCGCGGCTCGTCACGCTGCTGCAAGGCAAAATCGAGTTAGTATCAGAAATAGGAGTCGGCTCAACTTTTACCGTCATTCTGCCGCAAGAAGTTAAAATACTCCAAGAAGTAAGCTAAACATTAAGTTCAAATTTTAAAATCCGAAAATCCTATGCCCGCAGCCAACCTTAGCCCTTCCACCACAGCCTTTCCCCTCACCGCAGTTGTCGGGCAAGAAGCAATCAAATTAGCCCTGCTGTTAGCAGCAGTCGATCCCGGATTGGGAGGAGTGGCGATCGCAGGCCGCCGCGGTACAGCAAAATCAGTAATGGCCCGCGCCTTGCATTCCTTGCTGCCACCAATTGAAATTGTTAAAGATTCTTTTTGCAACGCCGAACCTAATGAAATTATTGCCGAACAGGCATCAAGCTTGTTATCAGAAAATAGCGGGCAAGATGCCCGCACCACCGATACTAATTTCCCAAATACTGAAATAATTACCACACCATTCATTCAAATTCCTTTGGGTGTAACCGAAGACAGACTTTTAGGTTCCGTCGATGTCGAGAAATCAGTAAAATCCGGTCAAACCGTATTTCAACCAGGACTCTTAGCCCAAGCAAATCGAGGCGTACTTTATGTAGACGAAATTAACCTCCTAGATGACAATATTTCCAACCAATTGCTAACAGTATTAACCGAAGGGCGCAACCAAATAGAGCGCGAAGGCATTAGCTTCCAACACCCCTGCAAACCTCTATTTATCGCCACCTACAATCCCGAAGAAGGGCCGCTCAGAGAACATTTGCTCGATCGCATCGCGATCGTACTTTCAGCCGACGCAGCACTAGAAATAGAAGAAAGAGTCTATGCAGTAGAACAAGCTTTATCCTACTCCAGCTCGCCCCAAGAATTCCTCAATCAATACGCCGAAGACACCGACAACCTCAAAACCCAAATCATCCTCGCCAGAGAATGGCTCAAAGATGTCAGCATCAAACGCGAACAAATTGCCTACCTAGTAGAAGAAGCCATCCGGGGCGGCGTTCAAGGACACCGCGCCGAAATATTCGCAGTCCGCGTCGCCAAAGCGGCAGCAGCTATGGAGGGACGCACAGAAGTTAACGCCGAAGACCTGCGCCGCGCCGTAGAATTAGTCATCGTACCCCGCGCCACCATCATCCAAACTCCCCCAGACGAAAACCCTCCTCCTCCTCCTCCCCCCCCACCGCCACCAGAACAATCGGAACAAGAACAAGAAGAAGACGAGGAAGAAGAAGACAAAGAAGACGAACCTCCTGAAGAACAAGAAGAAACCAGCATTCCCGAAGAATTTCTCTTCGACCCCGAAGGCGTAATTCTCGACCCCGACGTGCTGTTTTTCGCCCAAAATGCCAACCGCCAAGGCAAATCGGGCAGCAGAAGCACCATTTTCTCCGAAGATAGAGGCCGTTACGTCAAGCCAGTATTGCCCAAAGGCCCCGTCCGCCGCATCGCCGT
Source organism: Microcoleus sp. F8-C3 (assembly GCA_036704825.1). GTDB lineage: Bacteria > Cyanobacteriota > Cyanobacteriia > Cyanobacteriales > Microcoleaceae > Microcoleus. The sequence goes on from JAUBSN010000011.1 coordinate 84,070, forward strand.
TGACGCCACTCTCCGCGCCGCCGCACCCTACCAAAAAGCCCGCCGCGACAGGAATTCTCACCCCCCCCAACCCCCCCTTAGCAAGGGGGGGCAAGAAACGAGTCAACCCCCCCTGAGCAAGGGGGGGCAAGGGGGGGTTGAGCGCCGTGTATTTGTGGAACAGGGAGACATTCGGGCGAAGCGCTTGGCCAGACAAGCTGGAGCTTTAGTCGTCTTTGTCGTCGATGCCTCCGGTTCGATGGCCCTCAACCGGATGCAGTCCGCCAAAGGTGCAGTCATGCAGCTACTCACAGAAGCTTATCAAAGCCGCGACCAAGTTGCTCTGATTCCCTTTCGCGGAGAACAAGCAGAAGTGCTGCTACCGCCGACTCGTTCCATAGCCTTGGCCCGCAAGCGTTTGGAAAGACTCCCCTGCGGTGGCGGTTCCCCCCTGGCCCACGGTTTGACTCAAGCCGTGCGCGTGGGAGTCAACGCGCGGCAGTCTGGAGATATCGGTCAAGTTGCGATTGTCGCCATTACCGACGGACGCGGTAATATTCCTTTGGCTCGTTCTTTGGGCGAACCGATTGTAGAGGGAGAAAAGCCTGATATTAAGCAGGAATTGTTAGAAATTGCTGCCAAAATTCGCGGGTTGGGAATGCAGTTGCTGGTGATTGATACCGAGAGCAAGTTTATTTCGACTGGCTTTGCGAAGGAATTGGCCAAGACTTCTGGAGGGAAATACTATCACTTGCCGAAAGCTAGCGAACAGTCGATCGCAGCTATGACTAAAAATGCTCTGCGCGACGCGATCGGCTAAAATCCTGATACCCGGATTTATCTGCGTTTATCCGCGTTTATCTGCGATTAAAAATCCCAAAATTAGACTTTTTTCCAAAAGTCTAATTTTTAACTCTCACTCTCCGGCGACTCAGCGCCAGCGAACCCGCCACTAAACCCAACCCAACCACCGTCGAAGGCTCAGGAATTCTTACGGGCAGAGGTACGCGGTTTTCCGTCCCCCGGTTCGGGGTTGAAGAAATTGTACTTTGGGGGAGTTGACCGGTCTGAGCCAGCAGCAAATTTTCTGAACTCTGCCAGGAAGCAGCGGTAGAAACGGCTCGGACATTAGCTGCAACGGCAGCTTGACCACCGGAAATAATGGCGGCGGCAGCCAATAAAATCCCGGCTGTAGGGGGCAATAATTTGCGCTCAAAAAAGGTGGGCATTGGACATTACCTATTTAGCAGTTTGTCGATCAAACTCGATCTATTCATTAATTTTCTCGGTATCCTCTGTCTGAGCTACCTTAGCAATTAACGGAACCGATTTGAGATTTGAGATTTGAGATTTTAGATTTTATTTATATTTAATTTAGATTATTGAAGTTTCTGGTGCCTAGTTTCAACTAAGTCGCAAATCAAAAACCTAAAATCAACTGTGGCCCCTGCCTCTAGCATAGACTCGTTAATCCCCAATCGTAAATCCCCCATCCAAAATTGATTGACTTGAGCTATCTGCGATTCGATCCACTTTAAGCTGGCCCCTGACCGCAAATAGCGCAGACCCTTTAAACTCAGTTATAGCTTTGCCGCGAGGCGCAACGGTGCGAGAGGGCGACACGGCACAGACCTGTACGCGGTCTATTATAAACAATCGAGTCCTGCTTGGGAGTGATTTCACCCCCGTTCTTTATCAAATCTTTAAACTCTTTCAGATTGTGCAAACAAAGTGTAAAGCTGTCAAAATGATAGATAGCAATTCTCAGCCAAAATTAGGTAAATCCTCGTGAGTAACACTAGCAATTTCCGCGAAGCCGTGCGCGAGGCCAAAAACCACGCGCTAGTAGGCCCGAACGTCATCTCCAACGCTCTCCCCTTCGTGGGCGGCGGACTTGTCTTAACTGCTGTCGGCACCTACGGCGGCCTCGGAGTGATCCGCAACTATCCCGGGATCTTCTTTCCGACATTCATCGCCGCGATCGTCGTAGAATTAATTCTGTTCTTCGTCGCCCGCGGTGCCGCCGAACAAGGCAACAAAAACACCGCTTTGCCCCTGCTGGCAACCTACAGCCTGCTTTCGGGGTACACCCTCAGCGGATTGGTATTTACAGCCCTCAGAACCCAAGGCGTCGGCATCTCCGGCATCGCTTTTGCCGCCCTCGGATGCGGTATTACCTTTATCGCCGCCCGCCAAATTGGCTCCAACCTTTCTGAAGAAGACGGCATGGCCCTCACCAAAACTATCAGTTTAGGTGTCATTGCTTTGTTCGTCGTCGTTGTCGGTCAGGTTCTGCTCTCTATATTTGGGGTTTACACCCCAACTTGGTTGGAAATTGGCATTTCCGGCATTGGCGTATTTCTGTTCGCCGGCGCTGCGATCGTCGATTTTTACATATTACCCCGCAGCTACCGCGACGACCAGTATTTGCCCGCTGCTCTGTCGATGTACTTGACCTACATCAACTTGTTCATTTTCATTCTGCGCCTGCTGATTGCTATCAACAGCCGCGATTAAGGGAAACTTTAGCTTCTTAAAAAAAACCGCGGCTCGATGTCGATCGAGCCGCGGTTTTTAATTAAGATTTGGAATCAAGATAGTCGTCATCGCCTCCTCTGTCCCTCATACAAAAAACTTATATCATGTTCGCAGCGGACAGACATAAGGTATAATTTTATTTTTTAATCGCTCAATCAAAGCTCTTGTTATCTAATTGTGTCGATCGCGCTTTCAATATTATTAATCACAAATTAATTGGGGAAAACTCATGTACTTAAAATATGAAGATATCAGAAGAGTCAGCGTAGAAATTACCTCCAGGTGCAATGCAGCTTGCCCGCAGTGTCCCCGCACCGGCAACCCGATTTTGCCGGGGGCAGAATTAAAGATGGAGGATATTGAGAGAATTTTCCCACAAGAGTTTTGCTCTCAGTTGGATTTGGTGTATATGTGCGGCAACTACGGCGATGCTATGACTAGCAATACCACAATTCCGGCGATCGAATATTTGCACCGCATGGGAGTTCCTCATATCTCCCTGTACACCAACGGTAGCGGACGCAATCCAGACTGGTGGCAAGCCCTGGCCAAGGCGATGACAGGAGAAGACGACCGCGTAATTTTTAGTATCGACGGGTTGGCTGATACTAACAGCATCTACCGCCAAAATACCAACTGGGACAGGATAATGCAGTCGGTTAATGCCTTTATCCAAGCTGGCGGAAAAGCTGTATGGCACTACTTGATATTTGAACACAACCAGCACCAAGTAGAAGCAGCGCGGGATTTAGCCCAAGAATTAGGATTTGTCGAGTTTGTACCGAAAGCTACATCTCGTTTTGTGGCGAAAGAGATTTATGATAAAGAGTCGGCCAATCAACAGCCTCAGAAAGCAGAAAAATCTCAGGTAGATGCTAAGAGCGATCGCCCCAACCAAGCAGCAACAACTAATGCGTCAGCCTCTCAGAATCAAACACAGACCGCTGTTGGGTTGCACCGACAAGCTGAGGACTGTTTGAAACAAGGAAAGCTATCAGATGCGATCGCCGCCAGCCAAAAAGCCCTCAAAATTCAACCTAATTTTGCAGCAGCCTGGAAAACTTTAGGCAATGCTGTTCAAGGTTTGGGGAAGATGCAAGCAGCAGCAGACTGTTACGCCAAGGCCCTCAAAATTCAGCCTGATTTTCCAGAAGTTTATGCTAATGTCGGCAGTCTTTACGCTCAACAGCAACAGTGGCAGCCAGCTAGTGCTTATTACCAAAAGGCGATCGAGCTTAAGCCCAATTTTGCCGGAGCTTATCGCAATTTAGCTAAAGTGTTGACGCAGTTGGGGCAACCAGAAAAAGCAAATTATGCTTGGTATCAAGCTATAGCTATCGAAACCTCTCAAGCACCAGAATCAACTCCTTATGCCCCATCACAGCCAGCCGCCAGCAAAGAACTCCAACCCCCATCGTTGGAACAATATAAAAATCCGCAGGGAGACCAATTTCTCCAAGCTGTAGAAACATTTGGTAGCCTAAACAATTACTACCGAAATGTAGAAATTAGCTGTCAGACTCAAGCCACCAAAGAGATTTTCATCAGTTTTGAAGCGGAACTGTGGCCCTGCTGTTGGGTAAGCCATACTAAATACGCTGTTTACAACCACACTTACAGACCGCAAATGCTGGCTTTAATTGAACAGTACGGAAATGGCTTTAATTCTCTCAGAACCCAATCTGTAAAAGATGCGATCGCCAGAGATTGGTTTCGCGAAGACCTCACAAAAAGTTTTTCCTGTTCTAAAAGGTTGGACGTATGCGCTCACGAATGCGGTAAAACTTTCAATTCAACAGGTTCGCAGTATATCTAGCAATAAACCTGTAGGGCTGACTCTCACAGGTACAGCCCCTACATACTGTTGGCGCCCGTCATTCGATTGCGCGATTGCGCGATTTTGGATTGACTTGCGCGAGATAAATTCGGGGGACGCAAGGATTTTCGATTTTCGATGCTTTCGATCGAGCCCACCGATCGATCGCGTGGCGGGTACCACCTTTGAAAGTCTTGGTCAAACCAAAATGGAAAGAATCAGACATTGTTCATCTAGAAGAATGTCTCATAAATGAACCACGCAGATATAATAGTCGTCAACTTGCTCAAAAATTAGAACAAGAAAGTGGGGTCAAATTAAGACCTGATAGATTGAGAGGCATCCTCAAAAAAAAAGATTATTTGGAAACGAACCAGACCCGGCTATAAAGACAAGCAAGACCCATTACAACGCTCGATCAAACAGGCAGATCGAGATATGTTGGAGTTGGCAGCAACAGCGGTAGAAATTGAGCTGAAATATCTGGATGAATCAGGTTTTTGCTTGTGCAGTCCCGCTGGATATACATATTACCCAATTGGAGCGCAAAACGGTTAGATCAAACGCAACGAAGGGCGCGAAGACTTAGTATTTTAGGCTTGCTACAACCGTGTGTCAGTTGCGCGTATGGGTTGGCTGTCGTCCGTTTTAGCAGCAAATCAGATATCGTTATGATGGAAAATGAAGCACAACAAGCTGAGGTCTGAAATGAAATTAACTGGACGGCTCAGAGTGATAATTCAAGATAATGGTCTCCTACACAAATCCCTGGATGTCCAACAAAAATGGTCTCAGTGCGAAAGCCAGGGATTGTATATTTTCTTTTGACCTAAATACTGTTCGGAAATGAATAAAATTGAACGGAAATGGCAGCAACTTAAACATCATGAACTGGTCGGACAAATGTTTGAAGATGAACTAGATATTGCCTAGGCAGTAATGGAGGGAATTGAAGCGAAAGGGCAATGAGGAAATTATACAAATAATCGCTTTAAATGCAGTTCCAATTATCATTGTTATACCATTTTTATAAAATCGTGCAACACTCTTCGACCCCCCCGCTGGCTTGCGGGGGGAACAAGAATACTGTTATTTCGTTTAAAATTGGTATTAACATTTCTTTACTTGCCTTTGTTTTTTTATACCGACCTACTTAAATTCAGATTGTTAGTTTCGCAGCAACAGCCAGAACTCCCGCAGAAAGTAGTACCAAATCGAGGCTACAGTGTAACTGGATTACCTGTTCCATTAGCAAAGGTGCGGAATATTGCCAGTCACGTTTTCCAGTTTCCTGACGTTCTTTTCTAAAAAGAGACTCCCAGTTAATCTGGCGATCGCCTTGAGTAGGCGATCGCCATTATTGGAGTAATAATACTTAGCAAACGCTAATTGGGCGATCGTTATGTTTTAATAAAAAATTGAGCAAAATCCAAACAAACCCAGCCATGAGTCCTAAATCAATAGCCGTAATCAACTTCAAAGGCGGTGTCGGAAAGACCACCGTCACTTGGAGTCTGGGAAATATTATATCCCAAGGAACAGACCGAGAAGTCTTGATGTTAGACTTAGATCCGCAAATGTCGCTCACAGAGGCGATCGGACTTAACGAAAATACCGGTCATTTAGATGACAAATTTGGTAAGTGGTACGAACAATCTCTAAAGCACAGACTCACAATTTACGACGCTCTAGAAGTCTTTAAAAAAGCCGGCCATAACTTTAAATTTCCCGTTGGCTTCGACACCATTTATCAGATTGACGAACAGTTGCACTTTATCCCTTCAGTTGAAGAATTGTATTGGTTGGATATCGATGGATTTGAGGGAAAAAGTGTTAAAGACTTCATCCGCAGATTCATCGGGAAAATCGCCAACTCTGCCAATCTCCCCAAATACGACTTGATGCTTTTTGACTGTTCGCCTTCCTTCAGTCTCCTCACCTACAGCGTACTCTCTTGCTGCGACTTAATATTAATTCCCGTCAATCCCGATTATTTTGGTTCTAGGGGATTGAGTTTAGTTTTAAACTCGCTCCAGAAACGGATTGAGCCTTATCCTTTTCCCAAAATAGCAGTGTTTATGAATAAAGCCAAAATCTATGGAGGCTTGCTGACAAATGAAGTTCAGTTTTACATGAGAGAAGTAAAGAGACTTTGTGATGAGATATCAAAAGATAATAACATAGAAGTTAGATTTTTAGAATCGACAATTCGGGAAAGCGTCGGGCTAAAACGGGCGATTAACGAGGGAGAACTGCCGCGAGAATTAGTTAGAGAATTTGAAAAACTATGGCGCGAGTGTGAGGAGTATCTGAAATGAGTAAAAAAGAAATTTTGGCTGCTTCAGAACAAGAAAGCGCGGGGTTAGTTGAGGAAATTGGCGAACTTAAGGAAATCTTGCGGGATGTTGCTCGAAAATTAACCCGGCTTGAGACTCAAGTCAAGCGGGGAGGGCTTTCTGCTGGGTCAAAAACTTCGGATATTTCCACTGGTGCTGATGTTAACAAACCTGCTAATTTATCGGCTAGAAATGTTCTAGAAGTTTATGAAGAACTGCGTTTACAAGCTAAGAATGGTAATGAAGAAGAAGTGAGGCAAAAATTGTTGGCAATGAGTGCAACTGACTTGAACTTGATGTGTTGCGAGTTAGGGATGCCGCCCAGCAGCAAGAATCCGTCCCGCAAAAAAATGTTCGAGCTAATTATTGGCAGAATTAAACAGAGTTTGAGGCTGTCGCGGCATATCGACAGACAAACACTTTGAATCGAGCATTGCGAATTGGACACGGGTAATAGCTTGGAGTTAGAATTTGCCATATCCCCGCAGGATTTTAAGAAGTCGGAGATATGAGGACTGAAAACTGTGAAAATTTAAAACTAAGGAGATGATATTGACAAAATGCTTTTGAATAAATTATTGCGACTTAGTGCGATCGCCCTCATCTCCCCAACACTCTCAATCAGCTTGTTTTTGAGCCTTCAAAGCTCTCCCACAACCGCAGCCCAAAAACCAAAGATACTAGCGTTTACGGCCCTCCAGAGGCGCGGCAGCGAGGTGAGAAACAGTTTATTTGCAGTCAATGCTAGCAGTTCTTCCCGCCGCGAACTTTCACCCAATATAGATGTTAGCTATACCCTAGTTTGGTCGCCCAACGGCCAGCAGTTGGCTTTTGTTAGCGGAGACACCGACATCTATACAGTCAATGCTGACGGTTCCCGACTAACTAAACAGTTTGCTGGGGAGGCTTGCAAAGCAGCTAATTTTGAAATAGGTTGGTTTTCCAACAGTCAGAAGCTTGTTTTTGCCCGTTCTTGCGACGGTTTTACCTCTGATACTCCCGGCAGTCAGTCACTTTATATCAGCGATACTTCTGGTATTGGAGGAACTAAATTAGTTAGGAATTTGGAAGTAGGAGGAGTTCCACTTAAAACGGAAATTTCATCGCAATTTTACATTTCACCCGACGGCCAGCAGGTAGCATTTGTCAAGGATAAAAATATCTACAAAATGAATGCCGACGGTTCGGGAATAATCAAACTCACTAAAAGCCCTGGCGAATATATATCTGGTGGCAGTCAACTTGTTTGGTCGCCCGATCGTACAAAAATTGCTTTCCTGTTCGGCGCTTATCCCAAACAGCAAATTTACACAATTAATGCCGATGGAACCAACCTCAAAAATTTGACAAACAACCCGCAACATGAGGTTTACAGCGTCAAACTATTTTGGTCGCCCGACAGCAGCCGTATTGCTTACTATTACAATAAACCCGGCGATTCATCAGGCGAACAGCAAGATATCTACCTGCTCGACATTAACCGGGGGACAGCCAAGAACATCACCCAAAAACCCAGAAACTACGACGCACTTTCGTGGTCGCCGGATAGCAAATTTATTGCCTTCGTCGCCGGAGAGTTCAACAATCAAAAACTCTACACGATCGATGCTGGCGGGAACCAGCTAAATCAACTAGCTCCTCAGCTAAAACCGTCGGTAATTTCAGAATTATTTTGGTCTGCTGACCGCCAACAAATCGCTTTTATATATAATGAAACGGAAGTAGAAAAAAGCAATTTGTATGTAATTAATCGCGACGGTTCGGCATTGACTAAATTGACAAACGAAAAGGATTTGAATGCTAGCAATCCGGTTTGGCAACCGCAGTAAAGTTAAAAACCCAAATATGCTGTAAGGATGGTTTTAGCACAGATAAACCCAGCACGACGGGCTACATTGGCATTCCCCCGCAGCGAAAGCGGGTTAGCGAACAAGAAAGAATACACCAAACTCAACACTCAAAACTCTTTTCAAATTGGGGAAGATGCAATAATTTTTTTCTCTTTTAATGGCTGGTGAAGTAGCAATTCATTTGACTCAACCTCCTGGTTTTTTTCATCCTGCACCTGTTTATCAATTTTGGGCAACTTTAAAATCGCCCCAGCTAAAACCCAATAATACACGGACACTGGATCTACATCTAGCGGATAGTATTGAGTATTGATCGTAATAAATCCAACAAACACCCAAAAACTTGCTCCGTAACTCCGCAAACTTTTGTCCTTGACAGATCGGTAAGCTCTAAAAGTTAGAAAAGCCAAGTGTAAAACCATGATTTGAAAAGCAATCATTCCCGGATAACCGAGTTCGTAAATCAACTTAGGTTGGAAAGTTTCAATTAGCTGCGTGGTCCCAAATATTCGCGTTGAATTAGTTGCTCGTCCCACACCTCTACCGAAAGGTCTGTCAATGATAAAATTGTTGCTCTGCTCGAATTGATTAAAGAGAAACTGCTGGGGCGGTGCAGCATTCCAGCGGCTAACAAAACTGTCCCACCGCTGCTCGATAATTCCCGGGTTAATAGCTGCACCGACAAATAGCAGAATCGCCAGTCCTGCACCGATGGGAATAAATCGTTTGAAATTAACTAATTGACCGGTGAGAACTAGCAGGATTGCTGTAGCAAGGGGAACCATAATTAAAGCAGCTCTTTGACCGGAAATAACTGCATTTGCAAATACTAATGCCATGCCAAATAAACCGATAACTCGCCACCAGAATGAAGGGTCGCAAAAGGCAGAGGCAAAGGTTAAAAAAGCATTAGAAATCAAAAACCACGCCCATTGCCAAGGCGCGACAAAAGTTCCCGGCAAGCGGACAAACTTGACTTCTGGACTGAACACCAAGGAACCGCCGACAAAACATCTAGCTTCCAGCGTTGCTTTATATAATTCTGCTCCGATCATTCCTCTGGTTCCCGCACACTTTCCACTTTGCAGCAACAGGTACTGAATCAAACCGAGAAGGCAGCAAACGATCGCCAAAACGACGTGCATTCGACTAAAAAACACCAAATCCTTCTTAGTGCGGAGTAGATAATAGGTACAAGCAATCAGCGGTATGTAACCTATCAATACTTTTAAGCCGAGAATGCCTTGCAGAATGGGTTTGTCGCCCCCCCTAGGGTTGAGCTGCATCTCCCCGTTGACAAAAATTAAAGTCAGCATTGCCATCATCAACAGGATGCTGAAGGTAGAAAGCATTTGTTTGGGAATGAACAGGGGCAACTGTTTCTTTTTGCAGCTTTGAATTAGGGCGATGAGAGCTGGTATGTAGAAAGCATCTTTTGCTACTTGAAATGCAGCATTCCCGCCGCCAATTGCGTAAGTAATTGTACCGCTGACAGGCAAGTAAATTAGAAAAGTCCACAAAGCTTGACGGGGGTATTTGTAGGAAAGCAGCAAGATGGCTGCTGCAGTGCCTCCTGCAATAGCAATCTTAGGGCCGGCTACGAAAAACAGGAGGATGCTGAGAGCAACGGTGACTAAGCAGCTTATGGCGATCGCCTGCATCAATTCATTGCGCTTTTGTGAAATTTTGCGTTTTTGTGCAGCTACTTCTTTTTTGCTTAGCGCTGTTGTTTTTTCGCTGTGCTTGTGTTTGGATTTCTTGGATTTGCGCTTGGTTTTCAACATATAGCCTTTCGAGCGAAAGATGAGGTACTCTAGGGGATAGGGCGTAGGGGATAAGCCAAACCGGGCATAGGCCTGGAGCGGGCATAGGGCATACCTCACCACGCTTGAGAACTGCTGTACAGCAGAAGGAAGAAGGAAGTTCGGCAGCGGATTCGCTTGCGTCGGATGTAACGGATGTCAGGAACAAGGAGGGAACAAGGAAGAGGGATTTAGTTGCCTAAGAGAGAAAGAAGAAGCAATCGAGTCCTGATGTTTGTGCAATTAAGAACTTCCTCCCGTCAGGGCTGTTCCTAGAATTTTTATAAGGCACTTATGTAGCAGGCGGAAGACACTCTGATATAGAAGGCTGGAGATTTAGAAGGTAAAAGGCAGAAGGAATAGAAGAAAAAAAAATTCGGCAGATGTGGTTAGTTATTCTTCAAGTCAAGATCGAGAAAAAGTCTCGGTCCAGATTGTCGGTGTGACGCGGACACAAATTACACTGGCGACCTTGTAGAATATAACTGCTGCATCTATAATGTACAAATCTCGAAAAAATAATATTAATCTAGCGGTGAATATGAAATTAACAAAATTTGTACCGATCGGCATTGCCCTACTTTTAGGAGCAAGCGGGAGCATATTATCTAGCAACAGTAGAGCATTAGGGGCAGAAAAAGTTGTCCTCACATTTGGCCCCCTCAGACAAGGCATCAATATCAGCGACTTAGAAGACTTTGCTAAAAACGGCACGACGACGCCAACCCTCCAACAAATTATCCGGTTCTCCAAAATGGACGCGCAAATACTGCGGGGGTTCATGGGTTTAGAAATTGGTTTAAAGCCTGCTAATCTGGCGAGGGTAGTTTACAGCACCCCAGGAGAAAAAATCACTGACGACATCGGTCAAGCAATTCGGACTCAGCGCCGCACAGAAAGCGGGAAAGCTTTGCGGGCAGCGGTGATCCTGGCATCCGGGGATGACGGTAAGGTATCGCTGCTAGAAATCTTGAAAAAGTATCCTCTCGACGAGGTTTACGTAGATGTTGCCAGCCTTCGCACCGCCGTTGGGAAAGTTCAGAGTATAGCAGGAACTCTGCGAAGCCTGCTTCAAGATGTGACGAACTCGACAAATCGCACAACTGAAACAACTCGCACCGAAAGTCCGATCGCACCTCGCCGCAGCGTGCAGCCAACAACTCCGCCTCCCGCACCGCGCCGCGCCGCCCCCTTGCCAGCACCCGCACCGCAGCCTGTGACGCCTGTCAGAGGGCTTTGGTAAAAAAAATTATAAGAAAAATCAAAATGCGTCCTAGGAGCGGGTAGAAGCGGCTGTTGTGGCATTCTGGAGACACTTTTGAAACCCAACTCGCCCCCGCCCTACCCCAATCCCAACCCCCAAGAGGGTTAGGACTTTTGTGAAAACTCCCAAAGCAATCAATTGTTCTTTAGCAATTTTTTGAGCAACTTAGGAATCTCTGAAGGTCGAGCCGCCACAGGTATTTCCGCCTCTTCAAAGGCTGCCATTTTGTTTGGGACTGTAACTCCAAAGGCTTTCTGGGCAGCCGCCCGAGAACTGATCAGGATGCCGGCGTGGCCCAAAGACGGTCCCTTGGGAGCGTAGCGGCCGGCGAGATAAGCAACCACGGGTTTGTCGATCGCCGAGGCGATGTAAGAAGCAGCAGCTTGTTCGCTCCACCCGCCAACTTCCCCCACCAAAACCATCGCTTCGGTACTGTCGTCTTCGTCCAAAAGTTGCAGCCACTGCATAAAAGAAGAACCGACAATCGCGTCGCAGCCAATACAAACCGCCATCGACTGTCCCAATCGGGCCTCTGTTAGTTCTAGGGCAACTTCGTAAGTCAAAGTGCTGCTGCGGCTGATTACTCCCACCGGGCCGGGAGTGTAAAATTCCTTGGGGTGAGTTCCCAGCAGCAGTTTGTCGGGCACAACAATCCCCGGACTGTTGGGCCCGATTACCAAAGTTTCCGTGGCTTCTGCTTTTCTGACTAAGTGCACCATATCCAGAGGAGGCACTCCCCCAGTAACGATCGCGATTTGCCGAATTCCTCCGGCGATCGCTTCTAAAGCAGCATCCAGCACCGAGTAAGCGTCTACCAAAATTACCGCAGTGTCAACGTGACCCACTGCCGCGACTGCTTGTTCTACCAAATCAAAAATCGGAATTCCCTCGACTTCCAGCCCCCCCCGACCGGGACTGACACCGGCGACTACATTGGTGCCGTATGCTTTCATCATCAGGGCGGCGCGGGTGGACGCGGGAGATTCTGTAATGCCCTGTACTAGGACTTTGCTTTCAGGAGTTAAATTCATCGAAAATTGTGGGTGGAAACCCCGTGCTTCTAGCACGGCTTTACATTAGAACCTACATATCTCACGGAATAATAGCTACAATGTGAGACATGACACAGAGAGCCTTTAAGTACCGCTTCTATCCCACGCCTGAGCAAGAAACCTTGCTCAGACGAACGATGGGCTGTACTCGTTTGGTCTACAATCGCGCCCTTGCTGTGAGAACACAGGCTTGGTACGACGAGAAAAAACGAGTCGGTTACAGCGATACTTCGGCATTGTTGACTGAATGGAAAAAGCAAGAGGACTTGCAATTTCTCACTGAGGTTAGCTGTGTACCATTGCAGCAAGGATTGAGACATCTTCAGAAAGCGTTCTCGAATTTCTTTGAGGGACGGGCGAAATATCCAACCTTCAAGAAGAAACGAAACGGTGGGAGTGCAGAGTTTACCAAGTCTGCATTCAAGTTCAGAAACGGGCAAGTGTTCTGAGCCAAGTGTTCTGAGCCGTTGCCGATTCGCTGGAGTCGAGAATTGCCCAAAGGCGCAACACCAACAACTATCACGGTGAAGCTCACGAGAGCTGGAAGATGGACAGTTTCCTTGCTGGTGGATGTGGAGATTGAACCATTGCCGAAATGCTCCAACGAGATTGGGGTTGATTTGGGTGTCACAAGTCTGGTTGCTTTGAGTGAGGGTGAAAAGATTGCCAATCCCAAAGGCTTTAATGCAAAACGCCGCAAACTCAAGAAAGCTCAAAAGGCATTGAGTCGAAAGCAGAAAGGGTCGAACAATCGCCACAAAGCACGGCTTAAAGTCGCAAAGGTGCATCAAGAAATTGCTGATGCCAGAAAGGATTTTCTTCACAAGCTGACGATTCGATTGGTACGTGAAAATCAAACGATTGCCGTCGAAGATTTGGCCCTCAAGAATATGGTCAAGAATCGGAAGCTTGCTCTTTCTATCACTGACGCAAGTTGGGGTGAGTTGGTCAGGCAGCTTGAATACAAGTGTGACTGGTACGGTCGCACGTTGGTCAAGATTGACCGATGGTTTCCAAGTTCTAAGCGATGCGGCAAGTGCGGTAACATCGTTGAAAAACTGCCCTTGAATATTCGTGAATGGGACTGCCCGAATTGTGGCGCACACCATGACCGAGATATCAACGCCGCACAAAACATTCTTGCCGCAGGGCTTGCGGTAAAAGTCTGTGGAGCGACGACGAACGTAAGACCGGATAGGCATAAGTCTGATGGCAGTTGCGATGAAGCAGAAAGATCTAAGAAGTGATTCTTGGAATCACCGTGGCGTAAGCGGGCGTGAGGATGTCAATTTTTCCCACTTGACACTCGATCTTTAAAAAGCAGAAGGCCTTCGTCTGTGCATAACTCTTGTCTTTTGCCTCACGACTGCTGCTGTCGCTACTTGGCGGAGGATACAGAAGCGGCCGCGGCCTCATCCAAAGTGCTAGCTAGCTGCACCGGCAACTGTCCCAAACGCTTTTTAACAGCATCAGCATCGAGCTCTACCAGCCGCAGCACAACTTGGATGTGGCGGTTAGCGCGAGCTTTCCGTTCCAAATAGCCGGCTACTGCAGCGATTATTTCCTCGGTCTTGGAGGCGCTGCCCAAAATATTTACAAGTATCACCTTAACGCTTTTATCCTGAGCGACTAACTCCAGACCCAACTCTACGCGATCGCGCAGGGCATTTGCGGCATCGCAGCGGTCTAGGGAACCAACATTCACAAAATTAGCTGGTTTTCCTCCTTGGTGGGTTACAGCATCTAGAGTTGCCATTGTCAGGCCCACTCCGTTGCACAAAATCGCGATAGTCCCGTCTAGTTCAATTAATTGCAGGGATTCGGAATTCGAGATTGGGGATTTAGATTTGGGGTCAAACTCCGGCGACTGCTGAACATTGGACTGGGAATGGGGGCGATCGTCTGGGGCATGGGGACTTATTCTTTCCCGTGCCAACCCGCTGTTTTGCCTCTTCCCCGATAGTGCGGCCAAATCTGGATGCCGCCCCAATGCATCGTCGTTGGCGGTGACTTTACCGTCTAAAGCCATTACCTCTCCCGTGGGACTGATGCCGAGAGGATTGATTTCTACTAAATCTAAATCTTTTTCGACAAACAGCCGGTACATTTTTTCGACAATAGTGCTCACCGATTGAATCAAGTCTCCCTGCAATCCCATTTTCAGCGTGAGACGCCTCGCGTAGAATGGGGAAAATTCTTGATCTACGGCAACTTGCTGCATTTGCTCGATCGACCCTTCGACATCCATACCTCCTTGGCTCGAACCCAGAAGCACGGGGCGCCGCGCTACGGGATCTAAGAGTACCGCTAAGTACAATTCTCGGTCGGCGTTGTACTTTGCTTCTGCCAGCAGGACTTGGGGATATTCACTCTCGATCGGCAAATTAAAAATTGTTTGAGCGGCTGCTACTGCATCGATCGTATTTTCCACAAACTTGATACCGCCCGCCCGGCCCCGTCCCCCAGCCCGCACTTGCGATTTGAGTACAACGGGGTAAGGAATTTTCAGTCCTTTGAGGTCGGCGGGATTGTCAATCCGCTGCGACGGCAAAATCGGAATTGCCATCTGGCGAAATAAAGATTTAGCTTGGTACTCTAACAAATCCATTATCAATTACGGGTGACGGGTAGTTGGCAACAAGCAATTCGTCCTAATTGGCAATTCATAATTAATAGATAGTAATTGGTTTTTTGTCAAGTTAAAAGTTAAAAATTCGCGCTTTTATCTTTTAATTTTAGACTTTTGTACTGCCGATTACTGATTCGCTATTACCGCTCGCCTATTACCTATTACCTAAGCTGTTTCAAAGTGTTTTTTTCTCGGAATTGCCAAATTTTACTCTGAGGCTCTGGCGGGGAGATATTTGGCGAGCGTTGGTGTTTTTTTGTCTCAGAAAATCTTCGGACGTTCGGCGATACTGTGCCGAGATATTTCTGCCAATTGTTTACTTGATGGTATTAACAGCACCTTGATGGACGGTTTTGACCCATTTGAGCCGCTTGGGCCGTACCGCAATCCGAGCCGTCACAGTCCCTACCAGCAGCCAGTGGAACATATACACAGTACCCCGCAGCGTTTGCAGCAAGGTGACAAAAACTTTTTTAAGGTCAAATTTGGTCTCTTTGCGAGTGCGCCGCAAACCGACAAACATTCCCACCACCGACAATGTAAGGGTCATAAAAGTTATGGGACTGGCGATCGGCATCCGGCGCAGCGCAATTGACATCACAAAGTCGGGTAGGGCTAGTGTGGGTAAAAGATATTGAGATACCCAAAATCCAAATAAATCCCAAGTTTTCCCAGTTCCCATGCCGTTCTGCAAAATTAGCCGCCAGTAGTCAAGATAACGCTGATAGCCACCTTCTGCCCAGCGATTGCGCTGGTGCCACAGAGCGCGAGCGTTGGTGACTCCTTCTTCTGACACGGCTGGGAAAGCTAGAAATTCAATGTCCCATTGGTCTAGGTGCAGCCTCACCGTCAAATCCAGGTCGTCGGTAATCGTCTCCTCGTTCCAGCCTCCGCAGCTTTCCAAGGCGGTGCGGCGCATGAATTGGCCGTTACCGCGCAATTCTCCAATGCCGCCGATCGCAATCCGCTGCTGCTGAAAAAAACTGTCGAGAGCCATTTCTGCTTCTTGGCCGCGAGTCCAAAAATTTACCGACGCATTGGCGATGGCTTTTCTGACTTGCACAGCCCCTACCTTTTCTCCCCGGAACACTGGCAGCACCTGGCGCAGCAAATCTGGCGTTACCGTCGCGTCGGCGTCAAATATGCCCACAAATTCCCCGCGAGTCAGGGGCAACACTTGATTGAGTGCTCCCGACTTGCCGCCGCTGGCATTTGCTTCTCTGCGAAATACTTTGAGCTGGGGGTACTTTTTGGTTAGCTGTTCCAATACTAGGGGCGTGGCGTCGCTGCTGTGATCGTCGATCGCCCAAACTTCGTAGCGGTCGATCGGATAGTCTACTTTGCAGATGGATTCTACGAACCGGGCAATTACCGCTTCCTCATTTTTCGCCGCCACCAGCAGCGACACATAAGGCCAATCCTCTCGATTTTCATCGTTAAGAGGTGGCAGTGCTGGCTTGGGCGAAGCAAACAAAACTCGAAAGGCTTGCATCCACAGCAGTCCCGTCAACCCCCACACTACCCACGCACCCCAAGAAAGCAAGTGCAGGGCGATCGTGCAGGCCCAAATCGCAGTCAGCACTGCAGCAGCTTTTCCGCGGCGTCCCCGGTACAGATTTTGAGGAAAAGAGGGAGTTCCCGGCACAGACACCGCAACCGGGAGCTCTGATGAAGTTTCGGCGTCAAACACCCTGTCACCAATGTCTGGTATAGCAAATACTTTGCCGAGCTTCGAGTGCGAGGTCAAACTCTCGAGCTCTTCTCGAGCTAAATCAGAGATGTCCAAGTTAAGCTCGCTGCGAGCGTCGTTTTCTGGCCAAGAACTCTCCTGCATAGGTTACTTGATTCAACCACCAATAGTTTTTGATTTTAGATATAAGCATCTACTGTATCAGTTTCTGGGCTTTTGTCGAAAGCAGGCGCTAGGGCAAGGGCACCGCAGGAGAACCTGTTGCTGGTACGGCCCTGGTAAACCGGCACGGCATAAAGTATTGGACTTTAGCCGCAAATGAATACAAGCCTCCAGACTTCAATTGTTCGCCACCCCGAATTTTAAACTCCCCTTCTTGCTGGCAGATTCATCTTTTGTGCTGTAAATCTAAAATCTAAAATCTAAAATCTAAAATCGACTGACTTTTGCTTGCGATCGACCTGGAATATCTGCTAGTTTTTTCAGGGGATCTAAACTATCTGTTAGTAATAATTGTCTGAGGTGGAAATATGTCTATTCCTCAACTCAAGCCAGCCGATGACAAAGAAGTGAAAGTCTACGCGCCTTTCTGTCAAGAGCCCAGGCGCAAGTTTTTACCGCACGCTATTGGCCTCTACAAGCTCAAAAGCTTGGAGGGGGCAAGAAAAATTGACGGCGGGGAAAGCGTGCCGTTTGTCGCTAGTTGGAATATCTCGTCGCTGCCGATCGACTTAACCCGCTGTCGGGTGTTGTTTGACGGCAATGCTGAACTCAGCTACGAAGTGACTATGCAAAGCTCTGAGTTTGTCAGTTGCTTAATTGAGGTACTCCTGACTTTTCAGCGAACTCGTACTGTCGATTTTTCTAAAACGTTTTACCGCAAGCTGATGCGAATGGATGAATAACTTTCACTGCAGCCGCACTTCCGAAAGTCCCCAATTGAGCAGTGCTATAACAGGCGCACCAATGGTGTAACGCCACGGGAACGGCAACATTACATGATTGGTGCGCCATTCCTATTTGAGAAGCACAATAGTACGCAATAGTAACTGAGTTCTGCGATCGTTATCAATAATTCCTTTGGGGCCTTTGGGGCTAAGCACTTATCCCCACTGCTAAAGTAAATCTACAGCAGTTTTCAGTTTAGTGCGATACAAATACAGGTAGGGACTCTGGCTTTGCCAAAGTCCCTAAGCTGTGGAGCATTTAAATTGGCAATTCCCGACAGGCTAGAAGCCCGTCCCACAAGAGTTTTATTGATTGTTGACACAAAATTTAAATGTAGAACAGCTTACCTGTATATGAGCCAATTGAAAACTTTTTACTTTTTTATGCAACAAGCTCAAAAGCCTATTTTGGACAATGGTACTGTGGGAGTGCGATCGCGCCGTCCGATTTCGTTCAACTTTTGCGACTCGGTAGCTGAGAGGAAAGCGCTGTAGATCCGCCCGATGAAAATCTATCTACAGCCCTTGAACTGCGATCGGGCTAGCATCGCAATCAACCTTTGGGCTGCCGAAATGCCAGCCCAAACCGCCAGACAATTTATGTGTTTAGAAGCTAGAAGCCCGATTCTAAGCAGCTTATCGATCGCAGTGCCACCGATCGGTTAGAATGCGGGCGATCGCACTAATAATTAATAACTAATAATACATATCGATTTCCAATTATATGCAAAAATGATGAGGCAAGCATCGGGATTTATCCCCACAAAATGCCTGTATTATTAGCAATTATAAATGAGTCGTATTTTTTTTACCCCACCCCAACCCTCCCCTGACGAAGGGGAGGGGGTAAGAAATTCACAAATGATGCGAGGATTGCTACATACCAAACAAAAACTGCACCAAGCCCTCTCCATAGGTGTTTCTAGTGAAATCACCAGTTCTACCTGTTATATCAAATCTGTTAGCATCGGAATTATTCCTATCTCTCTTCTCTCGATCTGCGTGAATCAGCGTCCATCCCTTGTCATCGGCGGTTCATAAATTCTCTTTTTTTCACCGCAGATGAGGACAGATCAACACAGATGAACGCAGATGAATTCCGGTTGCACCATCGGGAATTGTTGACTGTTGGCTGGATTTTATTATTTCGACGCTACCGGAATTGATAGTATTTTTATTTTATAAAAATCGTTATTAATATCTAAATTGCGTAATAAAATTGCTAGTTTTTTTTATAACTAAAATCGTTTTTTCAAGGAAGCATGGGAGATAAATCATTATCAAAAATGGCTGCAAAACAAACAATTTAAAAACTGCTTTTCCAAAATAAACTAAAAAAAATGGGAAGAAAAGGGTTGCGAACAGGTGAATAAAAATTTTTCGCAAAAAAACAATCGATCCAAAAGCGACAAAATCGAGTATAATAGTATTGCCAAATTGAGTCGCAGTTCAGAAATACTGTAGAAAAAACTAAATTTATTGAAATAGACAGGTGCAAATTGAGGATTGAAGGCGTACCCAAATTGACTAAATACTTGCTGATCGGTTCCACAAAAGCTTACAGTGGCAAGTCTGCCATCGCCCTGGGGATGGCACTCGGACTCCGGGGAAAAGGACTGGCCGTCGCCTACGGCAAACCTCTGGGAACCTGTTTTAGCTCGCCAGGAGCTGGGATCGAGGACGAAGACGTGCGGTTCGCGGTAGAGACGCTGAAGCTTTCAGAAAGTCAGATGCCGTCAACACTGCTGTATTTGGATGAAGAGACGGTTCACAAGCGTTTGCGGGGAGAAGACAAGACAGATTACCGCCAGCCTTTAGCGCAATATTTGCAAGATCCCAGCGGAGACTTGGTGCTGTTAGAGGGCCCAGCTAATTTGGAGGAAGGCAGTCTGTTTGACTTGTCTTTGGCTCAAATCGCTGAGGCAGTTGATGCCTCTGTGCTGTTGGTAGCGCGCCCGATCGATCTCTATATAGACGATTTGCTGTCGGCTAAACAGCGTTTGGGTTCGCGGTTGCTGGGCGTGGTACTCAACGACGTTCCCTCGGACAAACTCGAATCGGTAACGGCAACTGTGCGGCCTTTTCTGGAGGCAGCAGGTATTCCAGTTTTGGGAATGCTGCCGAGAAGCGCTTTGCTGCGAAGTGTCAGCGTCAAAGAATTG
Organism: Microcoleus sp. F8-C3; assembly: GCA_036704825.1. Classification (GTDB taxonomy): domain Bacteria; phylum Cyanobacteriota; class Cyanobacteriia; order Cyanobacteriales; family Microcoleaceae; genus Microcoleus. Next base: position 104,135 of record JAUBSN010000011.1, read on the forward strand.
GTGCACCAATTGAAAGCTGATGTGCTGTGCCGTCGAGACCGTTTGGACTTGATGGTGGAAACCTTGACAATTGGCGCGATGAATGTTAGTTCTGCTCTGAAGTATTTCCGCAAAGCTATAAATATGGCGGTGGTGACGGGGGGCGATCGCACGGACATTCAGCTAGCTGCTCTGGAGAGTTCGACTCAGTGCTTAATTTTGACAGGCCACTTGCCTCCTTCTCCTCTGGTGATTGGCAGGGCAGAAGAAATGGAAATTCCGGTTTTGTCTGTTGATTTGGATACCTTAACCACGGTAGAAATTATCGACAGCACCTTTGGCAGCGTGCGCCTGCACGAACCGATCAAGGTGGAATGCGTTACTCAGCTAATGGCAGAACATTTTGACCTTGAGGGTCTGATGGCATCTTTGAGCCTGGGCGATCGAGTCAATTAATCAGGCAGCCGGAGCTGAGGTAAGAAGGTATTCGGCAGTAGGTATTCGGCAGAGAGAATTTTTTGTTTAAATAAATAAAAAGCCAAAATTCTTAAATTCTCAATTTTTCTTGAATTCTACCTTGAGCTCCGGCTGCCGAATGCCTTCAGACATTCTGCCTTCTGGCTTCCTCAAATCTCCCCATCTTCTCGTCAAATCTCGTAAATCAGCAATTCTTAACTTCTTTTTGGCGGCAAAGGCTAGTGAGTCTGCTAAAATCCACAACGTAGTTTTATTTAATTTAATAAATTCTTTGAGTCAATCAATTGAGCTACCCAGAGTAGATGATTTTTTACAAGAACTTGCGGCGATCCAGCAAACCAGCTCCAAGCGGATTGCTCTTTTGGGTTCTCGCCACGTTCCTATTACCCACCAGCAGCTAATTGAGATGCTGAGCTACGCCATAGTTCTGGGAGGCAATCAGCTCATCACTTCTGGCGCTACAGGCACCAATTCAGCCGCAATTCGGGGGGCAATGCGAGCAGATCCTAATCTGCTGACGGTGATTTTGCCGCAAAGCATGAGCCGCCAGCCCCGGGAGTCTCGCGACCAACTCGAACAAGTGATACATTTGGTAGAAAATCCCAAAAATGACAGTTTGTCTCTCCCGGAAGCAAGCGCCATGTGCAATCAGGAGATTATTTCTCGCTGTCAGCAACTGATCTGTTTTGCTTTTCACGAAAGCCACACTTTGCTGAAAACTTGCCAGGATGCGGAGGAACAGCGCAAGGTGGTTACTCTGTTCTATTTTGATTGAACTGCGAGGCGGATAATGCTGTTGGGATTGCCTGTGCCTGTTATTCTGCTTGATTGTATTGCTGCTGCTGCTGCGCTGGTTTACGCACCGTTTTTGGTGGTTGCGTTCGCTCGCTTGCAGCTAGGCTACGACCAAGCAGCCCCTCGCGCTATGTTTGATAGGTTGCCTGCTTACGCTCAACGGGCAACTTGGGCTCATCAAAATTCGTTTGAGACGTTTATGCTGTTTTCAGCGGCGTCTTTGATGGCTTTTGTAACGGGGGTAGATTCAGAGGTGGCGGGTTTGGCCGCGATCGCTTTTACTATCGCCCGGTTGTTGTTTTCGGTTTTCTATATTCTGAATGTGCCGCTGGGGCGATCGCTCATGTTTGCGATTAGTTCTTCTTGCACAGCTACTTTATTCTATTTCAGTTTAATGGCTGTTAATGGTTAATTGTTATTAGTCAGTGGTCATTAGTCATTAGTTAAGAGACGCTTAATTAATGACTAATTACCAACTACTAACTACCAATTACCCATTACCAACTACCAATTACCCATTACCAATTACTAATTTATGGCTGCTAGTTATTCATTTGATGTTGTCAGCGAGTTCGACCGGCAAGAATTAGTTAATGCTGTTGACCAAACAGTGCGGGAAATTCAAAGCCGGTACGATTTGAAAGATACCAAAACTACGGTGGAATTGGGTGCAGAATCAATTACTGTCAATACGGACAGCGAATTTACTCTCGATGCAATTCACACTGTTTTGCAAACTAAAGCCGCCAAGCGGAATTTATCTTTGAAAATTTTTGATTACGGCAAAGTTGAACCGGCTAGCGGCAGTCGCGTGCGTCAAGAAATTAAACTTAAAAAAGGGCTCACTCAAGAAATCGCGAAACAGATTACTAAGTTAATCCGCGATGAATTTAAGAAGATTCAAGGTTCGATTCAAGGAGATGCAGTGCGGGTGTCTGCTAAAGATAAAGATGATTTGCAGTTGGTGATTCAACGCTTGAAGCAAGAAGATTATCCGGTAGCTTTGCAGTTTACAAATTACAGGTAAATTTTTGAAAGCTAAGTATGGGATTCCCAGTTGTGCGATCGCCTCTTTGAGTGCGATTGAACTTACCTTGCACTTGCTGGGATTCACAAATCTTGCTTTGTTGCAAGCTGATGCTGACTAGATATTTGCACCAAATCAACTTGTTTTACAGCGCCGACCTACTTAAGGCCTCATGAATGGATGATCGGCTTATCTGAAGCTGTGTTAGAAGCAAACACAGAAAAAGCGATCGAAGTAATTCAGGAAATTCCTGAAACAGAACTATTTTTAATCAAAAGCCTGACTAAATTAGCACGTCAATTTTAATTTGAGGAAATTCTAGATTTAATTGAACCTTTAATGTTTCATAATTGATATTTGACAGTTTTTGTAAAGCAAGTTGAGACCTGAAAAATGACCGCAAAAAAACAATTATTTAACCTCTTAAATGGTCTCAGTTTAGAAATTAAAAATCCCCACTGGTGGCTTCAAATTCTGATTATTTCTATTGGTTATCCTTTGATTTGTTGGTTGCTCCCGAATCATGAATGGTCCAGTCTTACGATTATTCCACCATATATTTCACCCGTTTGGCCCGGAACAGGATGGATGTTCGCCACTTTATTGGGGTGGGGTTATTCTCGTTGGTTAGGTATCTTTATGGGTCAATTTATTGCAACCTTAATCATGACCTGGTCGATATCTCCAACTTTATGGTGGAATACTGTTTTCAATACTATTAGTGTAACGATTTGGAATTTATTGGCAGTATTTGTGATTCGACGGTTAACTCGCACAAAATTTCCTTTTAATGAAGTCAATCATGTAGTAATTTTTATCGCCGTTAGTTTTTTTGGAGTTAGTTTACCCAACGCTTTGATCGGGACTTGTGAATTCATTTATCAGAAAATTGTCCCCCAGTCTGACTTTCTAAAAACTTTCACGGGTTGGTGGATTGGTGATAGTATAGGTATCTTACTTTTTACACCTTTCTTGTTAATTTGTTGTTTAAAAAGAAATAAATTTTATGCCCCGCAGTCTTGGCTTAGTGGAGAATTTATGATTATTGCTATTCTTTTGGGAATAGTCATTAAATTTGCCTTATTTGAGAGTCAACCTGTAGAATATTTACTTTTACCCCCTCTGTTATGGTCTGTTTTTCGTTTTAGTCAGAAAGTTACTACTATTTTAGTCACCGCCATTTGTAGTTTGGCTTTTATCACTACGGCTTATAAAATTGGTATTTTTTATAAGGCCGCGTTGGCTAGTAATTCCCTTTTGTTACTACTTTTATTTGTGGGGGTACTTTCCATTACGACGATGGTGACATCTGCGATTGTTTCGGAAAATCGTCAAGCGGCTTTAAAATTACAACAAGCTAATGCGGAATTAGAAGAAAGAGTGATTCAGCGTACTATGGCTTTGCAGGAAAGTGAGAAGATTTCCCGAGAGTTGGCAGTGAAAGCAGAAACCGCAAATCAAGCCAAAAGTACATTTATTGCCAATATGAGCCACGAATTGCGATCGCCCCTGAATGCTATTCTCGGCTTTTCGCAATTGATGGTACGCGCCACAAATATGCCCGCTGAACAATACGAGAATGCCGGAATTATCTATCGCAGCGGTGATTATCTCTTAACGCTAATTAATAATGTACTAGATTTATCAAAAATCGAAGCAGGTAAAACCACCCTGAATCTTACAGACTTTGACCTGCATATCTTGCTGAATGATTTAGAAGATATGTTGCATCTGCGGGCTAATAATGCCGGATTGAATTTGGTATTCCAGCGCACAGAAAATGTGCCGCGCTATATCTGTACCGATCAAGTAAAACTGCGTCAGGTTTTAATTAATTTACTCAGCAATGCCATCAAGTTTACTTCCGAGGGTCAAATCACTTTGAATGTCTTTATGGGAGAACAAGAAACCACAGATGTTTTTAATTTGCATTTCCGTATTCGCGATACAGGGGTGGGTATTGCAGCAGCAGAACTGCCCAAACTATTTGATGCCTTTAGTCAAGCTCAAGCTGGAAAAGATATGCAGGAAGGAACGGGTTTAGGTTTAGCAATTAGCCGGAAATTTGTGCAATTGATGGGTGGGGATATTTCGGTAGAAAGCGAATTAGGAAAAGGTACAAGTTTCCAATTTTATATTCAGACCAAATTGGGTCAAGCAACAAACAGCAAGAGTACAGGAGAATATCCAAGAGTGCTGGGACTGGTGCCCGGTCAACTTAGCTACAAAATTCTCACAGTCGATGATAAATCTATTAATCGACAATTACTAATTAAGTTGTTGAGTCCCTTGGGATTTGAGGTGAAAGAAGCTAGTAACGGACAAGAGGCGATCGCCATTTGGGATGAATGGGAACCGCACCTAATCTGGATGGATATGAGGATGCCAGTTATGGATGGTTACGAAGCGACAAAATACATCAAATCTACCACCAAAGGCAATGCTACGGCTGTAATCGCGTTAACGGCGAGTGTGTTGGAAGAAGAAAAGGCGATCGTGCTTTCAGCCGGTTGTGATGACTTCCTTCGCAAACCCTTCACTGAACACACCATTTTTGACGCACTAGCCAAGCATTTGGGAGTCAAATATATCTATGCAGAAACAATATCTCCCGTCTTGGATGATACAGAAACACGCCCCTTGACATCGGAAGATTTAACTTGTATGACTCAAGAATGGATGAGTCAACTCTACGAAGCAGCACTTGAGGCAAATACTAATCTCGTGTTACAACTTATAGGAGAAATTCCCAAAACAGAAACTCGTTTGATAAAATCCCTGACAAAACTTGCCAGTCAATTTAAGTTTGAGCAGATTCTTGATTTAGTAGAACCTCCCAGCAACAATGAATCTTAATTCTCAAATCGAAAATAAAGGTAACATTCTATTAGTAGATGACCTGCCAGAAAATCTACAATTACTAAGCAATGCGCTCCTCAAACTCGGCTACACTGTTCGCAGCGTCACCAGCGGGCGGATGGCACTAAAAACGGTGAAGGTAAAGCGACCAGATGTGATACTTTTAGATGTTAAGATGCCTGAAATGGATGGTTATCAAGTCTGTAGAACTCTCAAAGCGGATGCAGATTTTAGCCACATTCCAGTGATTTTTATTAGTGCTTTAGATGATGTCTTCGACAAAGTAACCGCATTTGATTCAGGGGCTATAGACTACATCACCAAACCATTTCACGTCGAAGAAGTAGTGGCGCGTCTGGAAAATCAGTTAACCATTCAACGCCAGCAACAGCTTCTGGAACAAGAAAATATTAAGCGCCGGGAAGCAGAAGAGGTACTTTATCAATCGAGGGCTTTACTGGCTAGTGTTTTGAATAGTTCCCTTGATGGCATTGCGGCAATGCAGGCTGTTCGCAATACCGAAACAGGCGAGATTGAGGATTTTCGGTGTTTAGTCGTCAACCCCGTGATTGCTAGAGCTTTTAAAAGCAGTCGTGAAGAGATGATTGGCAAATTGGTACTAAAAAAGTTTTTGACTAATATCGATCCAGAACTATTTAATTGCTTCGTTAATATTGTCGAGACGGGGGAATCTTTAGAAGAGGATTTTTACTATGAATCAGGAAAATCTTGCTGGTTGCACTTCGTAGCAGTCAAGCTAGGAGATGGTTTTTCCATTACTATCCGTGATATTACCGCCCGCAAACAAATAGAATTGGCTCTCCAAGATGCCAATCAAAAATTAAAAGAACTGGCAAATCTAGATGGTTTGACTCAGGTGGCTAACCGTCGCTGTTTCAACAATCGCCTTCAAACTGAATGGCAACGCCTAGCGCCAGAAAAGCAGCCACTTTCTCTAATTTTATTGGACGTTGATAAATTCAAATCCTATAACGACTACTACGGTCATCTGGCTGGGGATGATTGCTTGATTAGAATAGGGCAAAAATTACAAAAAGTAGTCCGTTGTCCCACCGATTTAGCAGCGCGTTACGGTGGAGAAGAATTTGCGGTACTTCTGGCGAATACGGATTTAAAAGGAGGGATTAAGGTGGCACAAAACATTCAGCAAGGAATTCACGATCTGGCGATTCCCCATGCAGAATCTGACGTGAAGGAGATTGTCACAGTCAGTTTGGGTATTGCCTCACTCATACCCACCTTGGAAGTTCAACCTGATACACTGATAGCCTGTGCAGACAAAGCTTTGTACGATGCTAAACAACAGGGGCGCGATCGCTGGAGTACAAATTGTTGAAAAATCGGGGCGTTTTTTTGAGGAAGGGAGAATTATACCGTTAGACAAGACTTTTCGCCAGTTGTAATTCATCCTGGTTTTTTGTTGATAGTCAGATCGTCAAATTTTTGATAAGTAATACCAATTGGAAATATTCTTGCTACAATTACCAATCTTATACAAATTATCTTTGATTTGCACAACCCCCCGCCGGACACGGCAATGCCGTTTCCCTACAGATGCTCGTCTTTAATTGATATTGAGCAAGATTTTTCATAATTAGTATAAGCTGTAGCTGGCGTTACAGATTAAGAGTGTAAATCCTAATTAAATATCTAAACCGATGACTGTTAAATCTGGAGGATGTTCGACAACAAACTGGTAATATAACTCTTGCTTTGCTTGTGGCGGCAGAGACATTACCCATTCTAGCAGTCCCATTTCACCTGCGACTATCTTCGGATTAGTGAGAGTCGATCGCACTTTAATTTGTTCATTGCGGCTGACTGGCAATTGCTCTTTAAGTGTCAGGTGTATCTGCACCTGATGCAAGTTTGTCACATTTAAGCGATAAGCGTAACTCGTGCGCCGCTGCTGGCCGATCAGTTTTTTATCTACTTGTCTTTCCACTAATTCCCGCTCTATTTTTAGCCCTTCATCTATTCCTAAATTCAGTTTAAATTCTTCACCAGGCGAAACATTATCCAATTTTACGATACCGACAAAAGTGTTGTCGCGAAAGATATTTGCTTTACCGGGAAGCAGAGTTGCGCCTGTCAGCGGATTCACAACAACTGCTTGCAAATAAGCAAAACTGACTAAACGCGGAACGGCAATATATTCAGGTTTAAACGGATAATTTTCGCTGAAAATCGTCACTTTGTGCGGTGTGCCGTCGCTGGGAATCTTGGTACTTCCGCCTACTTGAAATGAGACTGTACCGCCTTCTCTGGATAGTTGGGCTGTGGCTATTTGAGCTGCTAGGGGCGCTCGTGTTACGGAGCGTGAACTGCCTCCTGCAAAACCTTCAGATAATACCTCTTCTAGGTCTAAAAAATCATCCTCTGATGAACCCCTACCCAAAAATTGCTCTGGCTCAGTTTTATCGATATACCAAGGTTCTAGTTTTGGTGGGAGAGTTCCCATTCCCGGCTTTGCTGTGGATAAAGTCAGCGCTACTCCAGTCCAATCTTCGCCTGTATTTTGATTGACTTTGGCTAGGTAATTGAGATTAATTTGGTTGTTGGTAGTGTTGACTCGCAAGTCGTAAAGGGGAGTCCAAGATGCTCGCTTTACTACATAGGAAACTTTGAGTTCAAAGTTGCCGCTGCCGCTTGGCTCTATGGCGACAATGATGTTAAAACTTTGCTGGGAATGGGGAGTCTTTACTTGTCGTAACTTCTGCTGTAAAGCTTCTATTTGCTTGTCTAATTCGTGCTGTTGTCTTTCGTGCTGCGCGATCGCGCTTACATATTTTAGGTAATTGGTTCCTAAAAAGTTGAGCAATTCACCAGTTTCGTTTAAACCTACCTGCTGTTTGGCGATGCTGCTGGAAAAGAAACCGACGCTTTTTTCGCTCAAACCTTCCACAAATTTGAGCTGAATTTTTCGGGCGGTTATTTTGTCGTTAATTGCCCGTTTTTGAGTTTCTAATTCTTGGATTTGTTGGGTTAATTCCGCGATGCGATCGCCCACAGGTTCGCTGCTAAACACTCTTTCGGTTCGCACTCCCAGCAATCGCACTGCAACTGTACCCGCACCCGTGGCCCTGACTGACTCTGTTTCGAGGGTTGCCGGTACAGAGGCGATCGCCAATTCCCGTTCGTTTCCCGTCAAAGCGACTGTACCGCGCCGCGTCACCAAAGCGCGATCGGTGTAAACTGTAACTTCTGATATGCTAGTGTCTAGCGTTTTGATGGTATCAGAATTAAGGATTTCTGAGTCAGTCATTGCCAGTTGCTCCTATGTAATAACTGTTTAGTCGATCGAGCATTGTTCAAAGTAGTTTATCGATCAATTTTCCCGATCGCCCATTCCTCTAGAAAACTCCTCAAGCGCATCCAATGGCGAAGCAAACAAAATGCAGCGTTTAAGCAAAGACAAGTCTAACTCCGGCAGTATTTCGCTGCTAGCAATGCGATCGTAACCTTCCTCTCGCAGATGGTAAAGCTCTAAAGTGCCATCTTCCCAAAACCAGACTTCCGGTACTCCCATCAGTCGGTATTTCTGAAGTTTAATCGGACTACCGCTAGTAATGACTACCTCAATACACAAATCGGGAACATCTTTATCTGTTCCGAAACAATAAGACAAATCAGCCTGATACTCGACTTTCCCCTCAACAATTTGACTGTAACTGCCACTCGGAAAAAATTGTATTCTATTAAATTGAAAAAAATTTATCAGTAGCGCTGCAATCAGACATCTAGTTGCCTCGTGAGGTTTACTAATTCCCGCAATTTCTAGAACTCCATCACAATAAAATAAGCGTACATTCGGTACGTCTTCAAAGCCAGCTTGAATTGCCTTGAATTGATGCCATGTCAAACCGCGCCAAGTGAAACGCTGTTCGGCTGCAGGAGAAGTTGTTGGATTGTCTATAGTTTGAACCATGACTGTCCTGTTGATGTTCAAAAGGGTAGCGCGGCGGTGGGCGGGTTTACGAGTTTGCGAAATCCCTAGTTTTAGCCATTGATAATCGGTAAAACCCGCCCCTACGTTTAATCTTAGCTCAGAGGCTCGATTCCTGCCAAATCCAAAATTTGAGGAATTAAATCTTCTCGTTTGACGGCCATCATGTGAACTCCTTGACAAATCTGCCGCGCTAGCTTGACTTGTTCGGCGGCAATTTTTATGCCTTCCTGCAGTGGTTCTGGAGCTTTAGCCAAACGGTCGATCGTCTCTTGCGGAATGTGAACTCCCGGCACGTATTTTTTAATAAATTCAGCATTTTTAGCTGATTTAAACAGAAAGATTCCTGCTAAAATTGGTTTGTTGCAGCCAGCAGCAATATTGTGCATAAACTTATCTAAAAGTTCAAAGTCTGTAATTAATTGACTCTGAAAAAACTGTGCTCCAGCCTCTACTTTTTTCTCAAATCGACTTTGCAAACCAGACCAACTGGGGCATTGCGGATCGACGGCAGCACCGACAAATAAATCGGTAACTCCGTCTGTCAAAGGTTTGTCGTTCCAGTCTTGGCCGCCGTTCATTTTTTGAATGACTTGCAACAGCCGAACAGATTCCAAGTCGAATACACTTTTTGCTTTAGGATGGTCGCCCGCTTTGACGGGATCGCCTGTAAGTGCTAATACATTGCGAATGCCTAAAGCGTGGGCTCCCATGAGATCGGCTTGCAGGCCAATTTGATTGCGATCGCGACAAGCAACTTGACAAATTGGCTCAATTCCGTGCTGCACTAAAATCGCCGAAACTGCTAGGGGACACATTCGCAACACTGCGCGACTCCCGTCGGTGATATTAATGGCGTGCACTCTGTTTTTGAGGCGTTGGGCCATTTGAATTGTGTGAGTTATGTCGCCACCTTTTGGCGGGGCAACTTCGGCGGTAATTATAAATTCTCCGGGGGTGGTGCAGGCTGTGCGAAAACGGTTCATGATTATTTGTTATTGGGCAGTTGGCAGTTGGCAGGAAAGCAGTTGGCATTTGGCAGGAAAGCAGTTGGCATTTGGCAGGAAAGCAGTTGGCATTTGGCAGGAAAGCAGTTGGCATTTGGCAGTTACTACTAATCACTAATCACTAATCACAACTAATAATTACTCCTGACTCCTGACTCCTGACTTCTGACTCCTGACTACTGACTACTGACTAATTAGGTAAAGAATAACCGAAAGCTGTCTTCACCTTAGTTAGAGTTTGATTAGCAATAGCTTCTGCTTGTTCTCTTCCGCGACGCAGTACAGACTCTAAATATCCCGGATCGTCCATTATTGCCTTGTATTTATCCTGAATTGGTTTGAGGGCATTAATTGTCGTCTCTGTCAGCAAGGGTTTAAAATCTCCCCAACCCATATTTTCACACTCCGCTGCTACTTCTTCCTTAGATTTGCCGGAAAGCAGGAGATAAAGTGTCAGCAAATTTCTAGCTTCGGGGCGCTCGGGGTCGTCAAAAGTCAAACCCCGCACGGCATCTGTTTTGCAGCGCTTGATTTTTTTGGCGATCGTATCTGGCGAATCCAATAAATTAATTCGACTTTGTTCGGAAGGGTCAGATTTCGACATTTTGCGGGTGCCGTCAGTCAGACTCATCACCCTCGCACCGTCAGTCCGAATTAACGGTTCGGGAAGTTTCAAGACTGGCTTTTCGGGTGTGCCGAATTGGTGATTTAATCTGATGACAATATCGCGGGTGAGTTCCAAATGCTGTTTTTGGTCTTCTCCAACTGGCACTTTGTCGGCATCGTAAAGCAAAATGTCTGCTGCCATTAACACGGGATAATTTAGCAAGCCTGCATTGACATTTTCGCCTTGTTTAACTGCTTTTTCTTTAAACTGAATCATATCTTCGAGCCAGTTAATCGGCGTAATGCAGTTTAGCAGCCATGCTAGTTCTGTGTGCGCCGAGACGTGGGATTGCACGAAAATAGTAGAATATTCTAAATCGATGCCGCAAGCTAAATAGAGCGCTGCGATCGTGTAAGTGTCGGAGGCTAGAGTTGCTGGATTGTGCGGTGCGGTAATTGCGTGCAAATCGACTACGCAGAAATAATTTTCGTACTGACTTTGACCTTCTACCCAGTTGCGAATGGCACCGAGATAATTGCCGAGGTGAAGATTGCCGGTTGGCTGAACTCCAGAAAGAACGCGCTGTTTGCCCATGAGGAAAGAATAGAATTGAACTCACATTTCTATATTGACACGTTATTTCAATTTCAGAGCCTCTAATTTTCTGGCGGTTGACTGCTGACTGTTGACTGCTGACTGTTGACTGTTGACTGCTGACAACTGACTAATTACCAATCTGTCAGCAACCTTGCTTTCCGCAAAACAAATGTCAGAACAGTTTCTTGACCGGTAATAATATCGGCTCTGCCTTCCATTCCCGATTGAATCGAATACTGGCGCGGCACATTAGCCTGGGAGTTTCCGAAGAATTGGCCGTTGGCGGATTTGAGTTTTGTTAAATAAGTTTGTTCGGGCTTAATTGCAACTTCGTAATAAGCTGTACCTAAATTATTAGCGGGATTTTGAGGGGCGATCGCATCTGGGGCGATTTCGCTGACCGTTCCTTTTAATGTGCCGTAATCGGGGAAAGGCAAAGCCGAAATCCTGATCTGTACGGGTTGGCCGATTTGGATGCGGGCGATGTCTTGGGATGCCACCTTGGCTTTGACTACCAGGGGTACGTCGCTGGGGACGATTTGAGCGATCGCGCTGCCGGCTTGTACGGTTTGACCAGTATTTCGTACTTCCAATCTGAGAATTGTACCATCCGTGGGCGTGCGGATCACGCTATTTTCGATTTTTAAGTCAATTTGATCTAGTTGTTTTTTAGCTTGAATTAATTGTTGTTGAATGGACGATTGCTTGACTAGCAAAACCCGCCGACTTCGGCCGAATCTTTCGGCGACATCTGGCAGCGATGCGGCGAATTTTACTAAAGCGGATTCGATTAATTCCTGTTGGGTGGAACTTTCACTTTGGATGCTTTTAAATTGGGCGCTGGCCAAAATTTGATTTTCTAAGTCGCGCAGTTGCTGGTTGATTTGCTGTACTGCTGGTTGAGACTGATTAATTATTTCTTCTAACTGTTTTTTTTGAGCGCCCAAACGCGAAGCGTCTACAACTGCGATCGCATCTCCTTCTTTCACAGTCTGATTCTCGCTGACAGCAATGCTTTCGACGGTTCCTTCGGTGGCTGCTTGCACGACGCGCACTTCTCCGGCCGGACGGACGATCGCGTCTGCTTTGACTGTAGCGCTGTATTTGGTGACGCTAGCAAGGGCGATCGCCCCGCCAAAGGTCGCCACCATCAAAATGCCCCCCAAAGTCGTCCAGCGGCTGACAGGGGGCAAAAACTGGTCGTTATCAAAGGTTTCAGCGGGTGCGGTTTCGGGAGTGAGAGACATGGCGGCTGGGGGAGAGGGGAATAGTTTGGAGTTTTGAGTTTTGAGTTGGGCGAGAGGCAGAGATCGCTGATTTGTTTTGTCACCTTTACTCTCACCTTTCCGGAAACAAAGAATAGGTTTAGAAGTCTAAATCAAAATTCACAGGGTCAAGGTAAAAATCCGCACAGCTTTGCCGTTCCCACCCACAAACTTCGCCAAATATCAAGAGGAGTGAAGCCAGAGGGAGACTGTCATGAAAATACGGCGTTTCCGCCATGAGTTTTGGCACTGTTACCGGGTTTTTCCTGTATGCGTAGGTAGTAAGTAAGTACATAGCTATTAATAGGAGTTATTTATGTCAGAAAATCAACAAGGTTCACTCTTCATCGAACTCACCGATGGAGAATCTGCTACTGTCAGCGGTGGCAGCATTACCAGCGGTAACAGCAGCGGCGGTAACAGCAGCAGCGATGACCTGAATATGCTGTTTTTCCTGCCGCAGCCGAACCAGCTTTATCTGTACGATCCGAACAGCCATCGCCCTTACAAAACCCTAGTGGTTTAGATAGCTGAGTCAGGTTGTGCGATCGGAATGAATTTGGAAAATATCTCAGTAATATTCCGGAACTCGCACAGCACTTCAAGGACTATTAGTTAGTAATTACACGAGGCTGTAGAGATTTATAAAATTTCTAGTTCTCGTTCAATCTTATCAAGTTAAATGGAGTCAAATCATGCAAGAAACCAAGGAAACTTCACTGTTTGCTGAACTTACCCCTGAAGAATCAGCTAGCGTCAACGGCGGTTACTATTATGCCAATTATAGCGACAACTGTTACCGTACTCAGCGGCGCAGTTGGGTCGTGTACCGCCGGAATTGCGACGGTTCCTTCAGAAGAGTAGTCCGCTACTCTTACTCCTAAAGTTTAGTGATGTCAATTCAGCTCGATATATTGATGTGAATTAATAAAGCACCCATAAACTTATGGGTGCTTTGTTATATTCATTGCGTAAGTCCTACAGCATAAATTTCAGAACTTTCGGGGTCTGCTGAAATTTTGATGAATTAGGGTTTGCAAGTTTTAAAACATCTTTCAAATCCCGATATTTTTTATATTTTTTAGTCTATATAACTAATAAGCTGAAAGCGAATTAATCTCGATCGGCACTAATCTATAAACCGAGAACAGCTATTGATATCAAATCCGGTAGCATTGGAATTAATATTAACCACAGTCCTCTATCTTTGCTATGTACCTCACTTACCTAAAAATGCTGTATCATGTTTAGTCTAAGAAAACCTTAATTTTTAACTTATTGCTTCAGTTATCCAAACTCCCAAATTGCCAGCTTTCCACCCACATTTAACTGTGCATTATCACCGAAAGTGAACTTTATTTCCTGATGATCTTGAGCCTTCATCGTGCAAAAAACCTTGCGAATTCGATAACTGGGAGCAACTTGCTGAGATACTTGTAAAGTAAAACCGTGAGAACGATAGGTAGTAATATCTCCTACGCAAGATGAGTCACAGCCAAAGACTCGAAGTAGTAATGCTAGTTCCTCGTGTTCCGCTAAGGTCAATTCAAGATGAACTTCTGAAATGTCGTCAAATAAAGAAGTTTCGGAAGTAGCAAGGTTTTTCAGATAAGCAGCACGGTCAAAGCAACCAGCAGTGGTAAGCTTGATGTTTTTATAGTCTAAATAATCCTGATGAAATTCCATCAACCACGCATTGAAGGGTTCTGTCTCAGATTTGAGTGCCAAATAATGAAACCAGGGTACTTTTCTATCTTCGGTTTGACGAACTTGCAAACCAGAAAACGTTTTTTGGGCTACTAAGGATTTTAGCTTTTCATCTACAATATCAATCTGTCCTGCTTGTTTACTATTGAAACCTATACCCGAAAAACCTTCCCTAAACCCTTCCACACCCCCAGGAGCAAAAAGCTCTATATAGCTATGTTTTCCCCTGAGATAAGTTCCCGCCCAACTCTCTTTATCAGTTTCTACTGTATCTCTGGATATTGTGCAGAATTCTTGGCTGATGAAGTCTGATTTGGCGATCGACTCTAGCGTTTCTGGGTCGAGAGTAACATATAAATGGTTAAATTCTATTCCCATTGTTTTTACTGATTGAGCTTTAGTAATACAAATTGTGGAACAGGCATTTTGCCCGTTCATAAAAACTCTTTAACTTAAGTCGCACCAAGGTATTATATCATGTCCGATCGATTGACCGTAATATAAAAGCCGGGCGGTTTTTTGAGATTGGAGATTGTTGGCAAGATATTGTTGGTTAACCCGCCCCTACCATATTGGGGGTAATCGACCGGACATGATATTACAGCATATTCCATGTAGATGTAGATGGCGAGAAACAGGGTTTCGAGCAACAGAATCAGTTCCGATCGATTGACCATAATATCCCGGCCGGGCGGGTTTTTGAGATTGTCAATTATTCGCAGATATTGTTGGTGAACCCGCCCCTACCTGATTTTGGGTAATTGACCGGACATGATAGACCTCTTGCGAAAGTGCGAACACTCTAGTAAAATAAAAGAAAAAATTAGCTCCCATAATATGAATTATGAACAATTACAAAAGTTAACCCCCAAAGACTTTAAACGCTACTCGGGAGTACATCAAGAAACATTCAAAGAAATGGT
>JAUBSN010000012.1:0-118868 GCA_036704825.1 Microcoleus sp. F8-C3
GATCGCGTTTGAGCCAGTCGTCGAGTACATCAAAGATGCCTCTTTCGGTCTGGGCGCGTCCGACTGCGATTGTCATTTACGCAAATCTCCAAATAGATATAATTACAGCGGATCGGTCTCTAGATCATCAATCTCCAACCGTTGCCTCTGCTTAGCAGAAAACGAGCGGGATTATGAAGAGAGTTTACTTTTCTTTACCGTATTGACGATTATAGAGGTAATTCTTTACAAGAGCAAGTTTTTATGAAAAAACTTCCGGATCTTGACTTGTCGGAAGTCCCCGAAGTCCCCGAAGCCCTGGAAGCCCCCGAAATCTTTGCCCTGCATTTGGGAACTTCTACTGTAGAGGAGTCTCTGGGCTTGGCGTCAGAAGCCCGGTGGCTTGGTAGACATATTGCCCTCAACCTCTGATTTTTCTAAGAAACTGGGTTTCCGTGAGTAAGTCCTATATATATACTGAGGATAGAGTTCCAAACTTAGGTTTTTAAGACTATATGTTCAGCATTGACATCATTGTGAAGAATACGCCCGTCTCGCTGTCGGTGCAGCGGAAGTTGGAGGAAGACGCTGAGACTGTTTACCAGCAGGTACTGGCGGCGATTCGCAACTCCCAAGCGCAAATTTTGGAACTCACCTGCGAGAAAAATCCTGAGAAAAAGGTGGCTGTACTCAGCAGCGAGATTTCTGGGGTGGTGGTTTCTCAGAAATCGGGGGCGTCATCTACAGGCAGATCCCCTGGTTTTGTCTCGATGACAGCAGAATGAGGGCTGGGGGTGTTGGTGCCGATATGAGTCAGCCAGCCGTTGCTGTGCGGGATTTGGGTTTTTGCTGGCCGTCGGGCGATCGAGTGTTGCAAGGTTGTTCTCTGGATGTACCCAAGGGCGAATTTTGGATGCTTTTGGGCACTAACGGCAGCGGCAAATCTACGCTGTTGAGGCTGATGGCTGGGCTGCTGCACCCCCAGTCGGGGGAAATTGACCTCGGCGGGCGGGTGGGTTTTGTGTTCCAAAACCCGGATCACCAATTGGTGATGCCGACGGTGGGTGCGGATGTGGCTTTTGGTTTGGTGGAGGAAAAGCTTTCTAATGTTCAGGTGCGGGCGAGGGTGGCGGAGGCTTTGGAGGCTGTGAATTTGCTGGATTTGCAGCGGCGGCCGATTTATGCTTTGAGTGGCGGTCAGAAGCAGCGAATTGCCCTGGCTGGGGCGATCGCCCGTCACTGCGAAATTCTGCTGTTGGATGAACCGACGGCTTTGTTAGATCCTGATTCTCAGTTGGATTTGGTGGCGGCGGTGCAGCGGTTGGTGAAAAATCGCGGGATTACGGCTTTGTGGGTGACTCACCGTTTGGATGAGTTGAATTTCTGCGATGGGGCTTTTTTGTTGGAAAAGGGCGAGGTGGTCGATCGGGGAGATCCGGCGCGTTTGAAGCAGCGGTTGATGCAAAGTCAAGATGTTTAGCTGTTAAGTAGCGGACGTAAAATAGCTGTAGAAGTCAAAGAGTCGCTAGGAGCAAAAAAATGACCGTTGAAGAAGCCATCATCGATAAGGTGCGGGTCTTGCCACCTGAAAAGCAACAAGAGGTGTTAGCGTTCATCGAGTTTTTGGATTCGGATGAGTGGGAGCATATCTATAAAGGGCGGTTTAAGGAACTCCAGCAAAAAGTGCAGATCGGAATTGCTGCGGCGGATCGAGGAGATGTCATCAATGCTGACGTGATGTTTCAAAGGTTGCGGGACAAACTACGGCAGCAGCAAGCTCAGGTAGGTCAATGAGCCATGTTTGCAGGTTCACAGTTCCCGCCAGTCGAGATATCGAAGCCATCATTGACTATGTGGCTGATAACAGCAGTTTTGATGCTGCAGAACGGTTGCTCAATAGAATTAACGATCGATGCAAGAGGTTGGCAACCTTTCCCAGTATGGGACGGAAGCGGGATGAGCTGGCTCCCAAGGTGCGAAGTTTCCCGATCGATGATGACCTAATTTTCTATCGTGCTATTGAGGAAGGTATTGAAGTTTTGCGAGTCGTCAGCGGTTATCGGGATTTACGGGTTCTATTCTCACAATCTGATGAGGATCGATCCTGTGAGTGAGTAGCCATGAAGCATTGGAAGGTGAAGAGCTTCAAGATCGGGTAGCAGCGTGCCAGCTTGATACCAAATTAATCTCGCAATCCCCGATCGCGCAACCAAGCATCTGCCCAAATTGTATCGGCTTCTGACAGCGCTGGTATGACTTCCCAGTTGCGATAATCTATCTTCAGGTCGTAACTTGCTATGTCGTAAATTTGAGTGAATAATTCCTGCAAGTTTATCACAGGTTCGGTGTCGCCCGATCGCAGCGGTAAAGGAAAGGCAGGCATCGGGTTTTGCAGGTTAAAAGCGTACAAATCAGCTCTGGGACGGCGATTTCCCCGACACACCAAAACGCTATAGTGGCTTTCAACATCATTGCCGATAACTGGCATTTTTCGACCGCGCCGCAATAAGTCTATTTCTATTAAATGAGTGCGGCTACCTAAAATTTCTTCTCGCTTTTCCTCATACATTTGTCGCCCTTTGCCAGTTCGCTTATTGGTAGGCGAGAGGATTTCAATAACTGTTATCAATTCTTTGGTTTCTCTTTCTCTAATTTCTAAATAGCCTTCCCGAACCGTGTAGGGCATGGGAATAATTACTGTTAATGGTTGTGTAAGCGGTGCTGCAACTGCTACGTTTGATGCTGTTGTTTCTGTTGCAGTTTGTGGCTGCATTACAGTTACGTCGGGAATGCCAATGACTGATAAATCGTCGTCAGCCGTTTCATAGATTCTCACTTCCAGCGACACTAAATACTTAGGACGCAGTTGGGGAGATAAAAACCTTAAAATTTCACTAATCAGCAAGTTATGCATCCCAGGCCAGAGTTCGGGATGCTCTAAATACGGGTCCATGCCGGGAAAGGGAGATGGCATTGATTTGACTCCTTGACTCAAGTCTATTTCCAGTTTAACGATACTTTTTTGACGCGAATGGCTTGGCAACAGGTTTTAGGGCATAGCTTTGATTGTTGCAGATGATGGCTGAAGGCTCGATCGACCTTTTGCAATAATAGGTTCGATCGCACATTTTGCACTTATTGGCATATTCCGTCGGGAGTTTAAACCCCCGCCGGAATCGGGCAACAAATGCAAGATATTAGTTCGATCGCTTTAACTTTCGATCGACAATTGTATGGGAATTGGAACGCTGTTTTCGTCTAAAACAGACAGCGCATTTACGAAAACAATTGTATGGGGGACTGCGGGCATTAAGTGGCGCAGTGCTTTGAGGTAAGATTCGGCGTCGGGGCGGCGACTGTTAACCGCTGACAGTTGGGGAGGTGGCGAATTAGATGCCAAGGTTGAAGTCGATCGCGATAAGTCGATTGTTTTGGTATCATAGGAAAATCCTTCCCACTTTTGTGGGTGGTGAATGAAAGGCGATCGCCCTTGATTTCTCAGGTCGCAGGGCGATCGCTCTATTTAACTATTAAAAGCCAAACACGTAGCTTATGTCAAGCATAAATGGGGTTAATTAGGTTGCGAGTTCGAGAACTAGCTGAGGAAAAGGGTTGGACGCTGAAAGAAGTTTCCGAGAGAACGGGCATTCCCTACAGCACGGTCAAAAATTATGCACAAGCTCCTAAACTGGCAACAGTGGACTACACGGCTTTGCAGAAACTTGCTGCTGTCTTCGATTTGATGATCGAAGATTTGGTTGAGGTTTTGGAACATTGAACTAATTTGTCAGCGGGAAGATGGGTCTAATTCGATTGCGGGTTCGAGAACTAGCCCAAGAGAAGGGTTGGACATTAAAAGAAGTTTCTGAGCGATCGGGCATTCCTTACAGTACCGTTAGAAGTTATGCCCATTCTCCCAAACTGGCAACTGTAGACTATACAGCTTTGAATAAGATGGCTCGTGCTTTCGATATTGCGATCGAAGATTTAGTTGAGATTTTGGAAGAGTAGGCTGATTTATCGTTGGGAATATGGGACGAATTAGGCTGCGAGTTAGAGAATTTGCTCAAGAGAAGGGTTGGAATATGACAGAAGTATCCAAAAGAACAGGTATTCCATATACCACGATCATTACCTATGCCAATTCTCAAGGTATGGCAACTGTAGACTACACAGCTTTGGACAAGATGGCTCGTGCTTTTGAGATTGCGATCGAAGATTTAGTTGAGATTTTGGAACAGTAAACTGATTTGTCAGCGGGAAGATGGGATTAATTCGGTTGCGGGTTCGAGAACTAGCTGAGGAAAAGGGTTGGACGCTCAAAGAAGTCTCGGACAGAACGGGCATTCCCTACAGCACGGTTAAAAAATACGCCCAAGCTCCCAAAATGGCAACAGTGGACTATACGGCTTTGCAGAAACTTGCTGCTGTCTTCGATGTGATGGTGGAAGATTTGGTTGAGGTTTTGGAACGGTAAACTGATTTGTGATTTAGTTTTTGCACTTCTTGCAACAGTCCGTCGGGGGTTGAAACCCCCGCCTCAGAGCTGCGAGTCGTCTTTAGACGACTGAAAAGGCGATCGATCTCCGCTTCCATCCTTTTTTTTAAATTTTTAATCAATCCTTTCTTCAGTCCACAAAGCGTGGACTTTCGCTTTGAGGCAGGGGTTGAAACCCCTGCCGGAATCTGGCAACAAATGCAAGATATCAGTTCGATGCCCTCCCAAAGTTGAGAAAGGGGTAAAGTTTGTCCGGTTACAGCTTGGCGCCAGGATGTGCGAAAGCTTTCTCCTGAAAAGTCTGTGTCTGCTTCGGGCGTGATTTGGTTTTCTAAAGAATGAGTTTGTTGAATGATTGTGGATAGTCTTTTTAGGAGTTCAAGCTGCTCTGTGAATGAAAGTGACTGAGCTAGATTGATGGCTTGTTGAAGTTGTGATGTCATGGTGTATCTTGATTCATTACTTTAATTTTATCAAACTCCAAACTGGTGGTCAGAAACCGGGTTTTTACGATAAAACTTCGTTGCAGCCCGCACATTCGGTAAAAACCCGGTTTCTTTGTCGGAGTGCGTAAATCCCGATCGCACTCAATTCGATCGCCCAATCTAAAAATCCCCAAAATCTTCAATCCCTTGCTGAATTGCCAAAAGTGCGATCGGCGTTGCAAGTCTTGATGGAAAACCCGTGCTTGATTCTAAAAATTCTGCTATCGCACTTATCAGAGCCTCAATTTCTTTTTCTAAGTTTTCCTGCAACTTCTGTTCGACTTCTAATTCAATTTGCGATCGAATTTTTGCCTCAATTTCCCGTTCTAATGTTTGGCGTAATCGATCCTCCTGTGCTTTTTCCCGTTGTTGTTGTTTTTCGTTATAAATTTCAACTCTTTTCCTTATTTCCTCCTCCGCAAGCTGAATATTTTCTTCAATGGGCATACCATCGCCAGTTACTAAGGGAGGCATAGATTTCCACTTCAGACTCGGATGGTGAAATAATGCCTCAATAGCTTCCATATCGTCCCGGTGCGTTAGGACATATTTCCTGAGATCGGGAACGCTCATTTCTTTAAAGTTCGGTTTCATTTATAAAACTCCAGTCTCCAGAGGGAAATACTCTAATTTGCAATTCTTCGCCTGCAAAGATGTAAACTTCGCGACTTCGTGGGTTGAAACGGAATAGTTGGATGTCTCGGTAGCAGTTGGACAACATCTGGCAGACGCGCAGACAGGCTTGGGCTTGTTCGTCAGTGGGATTAATCGTTCGTTCCTCAATTGTGGCACAAACTTTAGAATATAATATAACTTACGCATAGGAATCCAGAAACCGGGTTTTTTCTGAGAAGACTCGTTACAGTGCAAAGACTCGATAAAAACCCGGTTTCTTTGTCAGAGTGCATAAGTTTCGATCGCATTAAAAAGAGGTAAGTTGCGATTTTTTGTTTGGTGGGGGCGGGTTTTTGAGATTGTCTATCTGTGTCGTAAATGGTTGGTGAACCCGCCCCTACAGGTCGATGGAGGATGTGCGATATCTCGGATTTTACGGTTGATTCCCCTACTTCATCTCATATCCAAATAAATTCGGATCGACTTCTCCCAAATTCAAATCGGCCAAACCGTACTCGGTCCAACGCCTTTCTACCATCGCCGCCACATCCGGATCGGACTCCAAAACTTCCCCCCATTCGTGATCGGTTTCCGGCGGCATCTTCGTAGTAGCATCAATCCCCATTCTGCCTCCCAAACCAATCTTTTCACTGGCAAAATCTAACGTATCAAATGGCGTATTCGGCAAAATAAATACGTCTCGAACCGGGTCAACTTTAGAACTAATTGCCCACACTACTTGACGCGGGTCGCGAATGTTGATACTTTTATCGACAACAATCACAAACTTAGTGTATGTAAACTGCGGTAATGCACTCCAAAATGCTAAAGCAGCCCTCCGCGCTTGACCGGGATATGCTTTATCAATCGAGATAATTGCCGCTTTATAACTCAGCGCTTCCATCGGTAAGAAGAAATCGACAATTTCCGATACTTGCTGCCGCAAAATAGGGGTATAAATACGGTTGAGCGCGATCGCCATCATTGCTTCTTCTTTCGGCGGCCGCCCGCTAAATGTGGTCAGATAAATCGGGTCTTTCCGGTGCGTCATGCAGTTAAACCGAATTAGCGGCGAATCTTCCACGCCGCCGTAATAACCCATGTGATCGCCGAAGGGCCCGTCGGGCAGAACTTCCCCCGGCGTAATCGTTCCTTCTAACACGATTTCCGAGTCCGCCGGTACTTCCAAATCTAGGGTTTTGCACTTGGCCAACTGCACGCCGGAACCGCCGTAAAGTCCCGCAAATAACCATTCCGATAAATCTACAGGAATTGGCGTTGCTGCGGCGAGAATGATTAAAGGATCGACTCCCAGGGCGATCGCAATTTCCAATTTTTTACCAGCCTGCGCCGCTTTCCGCAAGTGCCGCGCCCCTCCCCGCACCGATAACCAGTGTACAGTCATCGTATTTTTTGACTGCAACTGCAACCGGTAAACGCCTACATTCGGCGTACCCGTTTCGCAATCTTTGGTAATTACTAAACCGAGGGTGATAATTTTGCCCGCATCTCCCGGATAGGGGCGAATCATCGGGATTTTGTTCAAATCCAGCCCTTCTCCCTCAATTACCACTTGCTGGCAAGCTGGGAAAAAGTCGCGGCCGGGTTTGGCTTTCACTACGTCAAACAGGACTTTGCCGAATTCTATGGCTTGGGAAATCTTTTTCGGCGGTTTTGGCTGTTGCAGCATTCCCAGTTTTTTGCCGAGCTCTTCTAGTTCGATCGGCTTTTCCATGTTCATCGCCCAGCAAACGCGCTGTTCCGTGCCCAACAGGTTAATTGCGACGGGGAATTCTGCCCCTTTGACGTTTTCAAACAGCAAGCCCGGGCCGCCTTTTTGCAGCATTTGGTTGGAAATTTCGGCAATTTCTAGGTCAGAATCGACTAAGGCGCTAATCCGGCGCAGTTGTCCCCGTTCTTCGAGTAGTTTTAGGAATCCCCGCAAGTCTCTAGCCATTTTTTTTAAGAATTGTTAACGTTCTTTTGTTATTATGAGCCGATCGACCACCCTAAGTTAGGCTACGATCGTCAGTTAATGAAAAATACCCGACGCTCCCCCGATCGATTTTGCAACAGCCGTCGTTCCCCGCGCCGGCAGTTTTATCCGTCCCAAGGTCGCCGCCAACAATTGTTTGAGCCTTTGCCGCCGTCTAACAGTGGCTGCACCGAAAGTGCGATCGCCCCAGAAACAAGCGCAGAGTGCGATCGGGGAATTGCGATTTTATTGCTAGATGCAGAAAACTTGAAACTAGACATTAATACGGAAAAGTTTTTAGCCAGTCTGTGCAGCTATCCCCTGCAAGTTAAGATTGCTTTTGCTAACTGGAAAAACCCGCTAGGGGGCAAGCTAGATGCTGAACTTTACGATCGCGGTTACGAACTAATTCACGTTCCGGGCCGTGCTAATAGTGCTGATGGTAAGATGATTGCTTTTGGCGCTGCTATTTTATATCGATATCGGGATGTGCGACAAGTTTTTGTCTGTTCTTCGGACGGTTTGTTAAATCATCTTTGCAATCAGTTGCAAAATCAGGGATTGACTGTGTTTCGGGTGCGCCGGCAAAATTCGGTTTTGTCTGTTGAAAATCCTCTGACTGGTGATACTCATCACTATTCTTGTGAGAGGGAAATGGAAATCCCTAGTTTTGAAGAATTGGCTAATCAAGTTGCAGAGTTGTTGAAGGCTGAACACAAATCTATTGAGGAGCGAATCGCTCGTTTTTCTAGTCTGGCTGAGCTTTTTCAAGAGCGCCGGACTGTTGTTTTCCCTTCTACAACTTCCTCTGCTGCACTGTCGGAGTCAGCACAAAACGAAGTTACCCCGGTGTATGAAGGCTCTTCCGCGTTTGTTGCTGTCAATCAAAATTTGCCAGAAATAATTCCCGATCTCAATTCAAATCCTATTGAGTCGCTGGAGGTTTTAAGAAATATACTTGTGGAAATAATTGAAACAGCAAAACTTGAGTTAAAAGAGGATTCTATTCCTGTGACAATAATTAAGAAAAAATTTTTTGCAAAATATCAGTTTCAGGCTGATTTAATTGTCAAACAATTATTGGGGAATAATTCCAGTCTCATCAAATTATTCCAGTCAGAATCGGGGAATTTTAAAATAAAATTAATCGGTAGCGAACATCAAGTGGCAATTATGCCAAAGATTGAAAGTTCAGAAGAAGAATAATAATTATCAATTGGCGCTCGCACTTGCCTAGCTTTTTTATAAATACTGCCCTACCTGCACTGTAAATCGCCCGCGGGAGCATCTCAATGAAAGCAGCCCTCCGCTTGAAATTGGAGCTAGGAGTCAGGAGTCAGGAGTCAGGAGGAAGAAGGAAAAAGTCAGAAGGCAGGAGCCAGAATAAGTGTTTTTACAAATATGAGATGCTCCCTCGCCCGCCGAACCGTGCGAAATTACCCGAGTGCGATCGGACAAATCATTTTTTACGGCTTTCGCTAATTTCGAGCGTTAATCATACGCGCAATAATTCCAATAGAACTTGCAGCAGCTAAGTGTCAAAAATTTAATCTAATGTTAACCATAATTTAAAACAATTTTAGGGTTTTTGCGCCCAATAATTAACTGTTAAAAACTTAATCAACCGTTAACCATAATTTCAAATAAGCTTATTGTTGCCTATACCTTTACTTAAATATTTCCGTCTATCCTATTGAGGGGATTGCCCAAAGTCTGCTATTTAAGGAGGAGGAATATGATTTTTTTCACAGCACGTTGGCGGCGTGCCTTTATACTTACGTTAGCAGCAGCAGCCTTTTCACTCTCGTTGATTAGTTCTGCTGTAGCTGCTGTCACACTAAACGGTTCGGGAGCAACTTTTCCCAAACCACTTTACGATCGCTACTTCTCTCAGATGAGAAGTGCAAATCAAATTACTGTAAACTACGAAGGAACTGGCAGCGGTGCTGGTATCAAAGCATTAATTTCAGGCACTGTTGATTTCGCAGGCAGCGACGCGCTGATGACTGCTGCACAAATCGCTCAGGTAAAGCGCGGCGTTATGGCGGTTCCCACTGCTGGCGGCGCTGTTGCAGTTGTTTACAACTTGCCCGGAGTGACTAATCTGAGGCTAAATAATGATGCCATGAAAGGCATCTTTGAAGGGAAGATTACTCGCTGGAACGATCCTAAAATAGCAGGAATTTCTGGACAAGCTAAAAACTTGCCCAATACTCCAATTCGAGTAGCTGTACGCGCAGACAGCAGCGGTACTACCTTTATTTTTGCTAACCACTTGCAGGCGATCGGCAGCAGCGTCAAAGCAGCCGCTCAGCCGAGTTGGCCGGGGAGTCCTGTCAGCGGTCAAGGAAACCCCGGCGTAGCTGCTTTGGTGAAGAATACAGCGGGTGCGATCGGCTACGTTCAAGATACTTATGCTAGGCAAAACAATCTCCAAACAGCGTTTATTCAAAATAAAGCTGGCCGGTTTGTAGATCCTAGTTTGGCTGAAGCAGAGAAAGCTTTAGCGGGGGAAACATTCCCCGCAGACTTCCGCTTAGTAGAAGGCAATCCTAACGACGGTTATCCAATTGTTGGTTTGACTTGGCTGTTAATCTACAAACAGTATCCTGCTGCGAAAGCAGATGCTATTAAAAAGATGGTTAATTGGGTGATGACTACAGGTCAAGGTATCAACAAACAGCTAGAGTTTACTCAAATTCCGACCGCTACAGCTCAAAAGGTGGTTCAAACAGTTAATCAGACTGTGGTTGCTAGAGGTTAAGAGAGGGCGATCGCAGGGAGTTATGAGTTTACGAGTAAATGTATCGCTCAAAACTCATAAATTTCGGGTAAGGTAAGTGGTGCATTGGTGTCAAGAAATATGCACTTTCCCAGCAGTCCTGCAGGAATTTAAATCCCTGCAGGACTAACGGATAGCGAGATAAACCCACGACCTCAAAACAAATGTTTCGCTCGACAAACATTTCACTGTTTAAAAGCTAAAGTGGCTATGACCAATATTTCAAAAAAACCGAAAAAACAGACTCGGAAACCGGCAGAAATAAACACAGAAGTAGATTTGACAGATACTACAGGTGAAGGTTTATGGATGGAGTCAGGATTTACACTATTTGTATGGGGTTTTGCCCTAGCGACAGCGGGCACGCTGTTTTGGATGAGTGCGGTAATTTTTAAAGATGCTTGGCCAGCTATTAGCGAATTTGGACTCTCATTCTTGTGGAATCTCAAGTGGGATATCGGCGAGTTGCAGTTTGGGGCTTTGCCGTTTATTTACGGTACTGTAATTAGTTCTGCGATCGCCATAATCATCGCACTTCCTTTAGGGCTGTCAGTAGCTATAGTTACTAGCGAGAACTTCTTACCGGTTTGGGTGCGATCGCCCTTGGGATTCATGGTTGAATTAATCTCGGCCATTCCCAGCGTGATAGTTGGCCTGTGGGGAATCTTTGTTTTGATTCCATTTTTGTTGCCATTGCAGCAATCATTGTTCGATAATTTGAGTTGGTTTCCCCTGTTCAGCAGCGAACCTTTAGGCCCGGGAATGCTGCCGGCCGGAATACTGTTATCAATTATGATTTTGCCAACAGTAGCCGCCATCAGCCGCGATGTATTGATGTCAGTTCCAGCAGATTTGCGAAGTGCTTCCATGTCCCTCGGTGCCACCCGCTGGGAAACGATATTCAAGCTGTTATTGCCAGCCGCTAGTTCGGGGATTATCGGTGCTACAATCTTGGCCTTGGGACGCGCATTAGGCGAAACAATGGCTGTCACAATGGTGATTGGCAACTCGATTCAAATTAACCCATCCCTGCTAGCTCCCAGCTACTCAATTCCTGCTGTTTTGGCAAGTCAATTTCGGGAAGCTGTAGAACCGCTGCACACCGGCGCTTTGATGTATTTAGCCCTAATTTTATTTGTCATCACTCTGTTAGTAAATGCGATCGCAGTATTGTTAGTTCAGCTAATTGGCGTCAAAGGAGCTAAAAATTAACATCATCCAAAGCAACTCGATCACAAGTCGCGCCGCCGGATTTATCCGCTAGTTCAATAATTCAAAATCTAAAATCTAAAATCTAAAATCTAAAATCCGATGACTCAAGCCCAAAAATTAGACAGTATTCTGGATGCAGAAATCAACAACCCCCTGTCCCTAAGCAGAACTCTTTTGGGCCGGGGAATGACAGTTATAGCTTTCGCTCTGACAGCTCTGGCCCTGCTCCCTTTGTTTGCTATCTTATACAAAATCCTGGGAGAAGGACTCACACATTTGAGCTGGGAAGTGCTAGTGTCTCTACCAGCACCTGTCGGAGTTGAAGACCAGCCTAACGGCTTTGCAAATGCGATTATTGGCACAATTTTAATGGTAGGAATTGCTACATTAATCAGTGTGCCCATCGGCGTAATGACGGGAATATTTCTGTCTGAGTTTGGTAGAGACAACAAAGCGCTGGCTAATAGCATTCGCTTTATCACGGTCATTCTCAGCAGCGTTCCCTCGATCGTAATTGGCGTCTTTTCCTACGCCCTAATTGTCGTTACCACCAAAGCATTTTCAGCATTAGCAGGCGGTTTTGCCCTCGGCATTATCATGCTTCCAGTTGTTGCTCTGACAACAGAACAAGCATTAAAATTAGTGCCTGCTTCTTACCGCCTTGCTTCTGCAGGTTTGGGAGCCGGACGCTTTCAAACTATGTTTCGGATTATTATTCCCTCAGCACTCCCGACTATTACCACAGGTGTTTTACTCGCAGCTTCCCGGGCCGCTGGCGAAACCGCACCGTTGATTGTAACGGCTTTGTCGAGTCAATTTTGGCCTCCTTTAGTTGATAAATTGGGCGAGATAATGCAGTCCCCCATAGGTGCAGAAACTATCTCAAAATTCAAAGAAATTCCCGATACACTGTTGACTCCGACTCCTTCTATGTCGGTATTAATATATAGCTACGCCAGCTCTCCTTACAAAGAGCAGAACGAATTGGCGTGGACTGCTGCCTCTGTGCTTTTGGGCATGGTTTTGATTGCTAGCGTCGCATCCCGTACAGTAACTCGGAAACGCTTGCAAAATCGATAAATCAACAACTAAAGTGCATCTATCCGTCAAATATTAACAATATAACCAGGCTAATAATGAAACCTAAAGCTAACTTGAAATCCCAAAAGCATACAGATAAATTCCTAGAAGATGTCACACCGGAAATTGACCCCAATGCCATCCCAGCACTGCGGATTCAGGACTTGAGTTTTTATTACGGAACTCACAAAGTCTTAGAAAATTTATCGATGAATATCCCTCACCCGCAAATTACGGCGATTATTGGCCCTTCAGGTTGCGGCAAATCTACCTTTCTCAAAGCTCTCAACCGGATCGGTGAATTGGAGGGAAAGGTTCAAATTAAAGGAAGAGTAGAGTTTTTTGGACAGGATATTTACAGCCAGAAAGTAAACATTAATAGTTTGCGCCGCCAAATTGGGATGGTGTTTCAAAGACCCAATCCTTTTCCGCTGAGCATCTACGATAATATTGCTTATGGGGTCAGGATTTTTGGTCGCAAAAGCAAAGCAGAATTAGATGAAATTGTGGAATCTGCACTCCAAAGTGCGGCACTTTGGAATGAAGTCAAAGACGATTTGAAGAAATCGGCTCAGGGGATTTCGGGGGGACAGCAGCAGCGGCTTTGTATAGCTCGCGCTTTGGCTGTGAAACCGAAAATTTTGCTGATGGATGAACCTTGTTCTGCTCTAGATCCGATTTCTACGATGAAGATTGAGGAGTTATTTCAGACTCTGCGGCAGCAGTTAACTGTTGTGATTGTGACGCACAATATGCAGCAGGCAGCTCGTGTTTCTGATTACACGGCATTTTTTAATACTGATGAAAGTCGCATCGGCCGCCTGGTGGAATTTGGTCTGACAAGTCGGATTTTTACTTCTGCAAGCAATTCGAGTACGAGGGATTACATTCAAGGTCGTTTCGGTTAATACCAAAGTTCTTTTTTAGGTTTGTAGTTGCGCTTGGGCGCCGATCGGCGCCCACGCGCAACTACAAACCGGTTTCAACGTGACAAAAGCTTTAGTCCTGCTAATATCAGTATGGCACTGAACAGAAAACCGCTATATTTATGTCTTCACCACTGCTTAAGCGAGAGTTAGGTGTTTTCGGCGCAACTCTAATGGGCCTGGGATCAATCCTCGGTACCGGAGTATTTGTGAGTATCGGCATTGCTGCGGAAGTTGCTGGGCCGGGAGTGATTTTGGCTGTCGGTATTGCAGCTTTTGTTGCTGTTTGCAATGGCCTTAACAGCGCTCAATTAGCGGCAAGTCATCCTGTTAGCGGCGGTACTTATGAATATGGCTACAAATATCTCAATCCTTGGCTGGGTTTCACTGCCGGCTGGATGTTTTTGTTGGCGAAAACGGCTTCGGCTGCTACTGCTGCTTTGGGTTTTGCGGGGTATTTTTTAAATGCAGTTGGTGTAGCCGATCGCACTTACGAGATCCTAACAGCTTTAGTCGCCCTCGCCACCCTCACTCTGGTTGTCTTAACGGGAATTAGGCGATCGAATATTGCCAATACAGTCACAGTCTCAGTTACACTTTTATCTCTAGCGGTGTTTGTTGCTGTCGGTTTGCCAGAGGTAAGGTGGGAAATGACCGCGCTACAGAATCATAGCTCGATCGGCTCCATCCTCCACGCTACGGCCCTGATGTTTGTCGCTTATAGCGGTTACGCCCGCATCACCACAATGAGCGAGGAAGTGCGCCAACCCAGGGAAACCATTCCCAAAGCCATAATTTTCACTTTGGTGCTGACAATGCTGCTTTACATCGGGGTAGCAGTAGTTGTCGCCGGCGCGGGGGAACCCGATCAATTGTCGTTACAAACAGGTGGCACGACTGCACCTTTGGAAGTCATCGCCCGGAGTTTCCGAATTCCAGGAGTTTCTCAACTGCTAGCCGCCGGTGCAATTACCGCTATGTTGGGAGTCTTGCTGAACTTAATTTTAGGGCTCTCGCGCATCTGGCTGGCGATGGGGCGGCGTCGCGATATGCCGAGAGTCTTGGCGCGACTGAATCCAGAGGGGACAACTCCCTACGTGGCTGTGGTGGTTGTCGAAGTTACGATCGCACTTTTAATCCTCCTCGGCGATGTCAAAACCACTTGGTCTTTCAGTGCTTTTAGTGTTTTAATATACTACGCTATCACCAACCTCGCGGCGCTGCAACTTTCTCCCGCCGAAAGGCTTTATCCGCAGTGGTTGGCTTGGGTGGGTTTGGGAAATTGTCTGTTTCTGGCTTTCTGGGTGGAGAGGGAAATTTGGCTGACAGGATTGGCATTAATTGCCACCGGTTTAATTTGGCGGGCGATCGTCCGACTCCCGGCGAGAAACTAGAATTGTGATAAATTGAAACAGCATTCCGCATTGTAGAGGGCCATGCCCGATCGAACCCCCTTGGCGGCGACTCAAGAATCTCTTGCATTCAGCGCCATCAGTCGCTATATCGCTCAAACCCTAATTACCATTCAGGAACAGCATCCCGAATGGATAACTGAAAAATATAGGAAAACCCCCTGGGCAAAACCTGATTTTCAGTCACTTTTGATTGGAAAATTGACCAAAAGTTTCACAGTAGCCAGCGATACAGATTCCCTGCTGCTGACTGCGAAAAAATACCTACAAATTCTGCTGATTCCAGAATTCGTTAATTCACCTCAATTCAGCAAATTATGTGCCAAAATTCAGCAGCTAGCTCAATCTCGCACAGCACCAGCTAAATCACAAAACTCAGTTTCGTCACAACCTCCAACTCCAACAGCCAATCAAGCAGCCCCGCTTCCTGTCGGCATTGCTATCTTGCTGCTAGATGTCGAAAACTTGCAACTCACCATCGAAACCGAAAAATTCCTAGAGGGAATTTGCCACTATCCCATCCAAATCAAAGTTGCCTTTGCCAACTGGCGCAGCATGGGCAAAAAAGATGCCGAATTTCACCAGCGCGGCTATCAACTAATTCACGTTCCCCCCGGCAAAGACAGCGCCGACTTAAAAATGGCTACAGTCGGCGCATCGATTTTCGTACATTATCCCACAGCCAAAGAGATTTTTGTCTGTTCGTCCGATCGCGCCCTCACTCACCTCAGCAACACACTGCAAGCCCACGGATTAACCGTATTTCAAGTCCGCAAGCAAAGAGATAAAATTATAGTTTTAAACAGCAAAACTGGACAAGTGGAAACCCATTCCCTTGTAACTGTACCGGAAATTACACCCCTAGAACAATTAATTATTCAACTAAAAGAATTAATCAAAAAAGAGCAAAAACGCACCTCAACTCAGTGGGTCAAACTTTCTACTGTTTCAGCTTTATTTAGGGAAAATTACGGTTTAGTCCTAAATCAAGTTGTTTCACATCATTTGGTCGGCACTAAAACCCGGGATATCTTTCTTAAATATCCCACCGATTTTGCCCTCCACAAACCCTCAGAAACTTCTCAAACTTATGTCACTATTTTTGAAGTCAAACTCTCGCCCCCACCCCCAATACTTAGCCAAGAAAATCTGAATAACCACCAGGCAGCACCTGCCAGCTTGACAGATATTAATTCTCTAGAAGACCTGGAAAGAGCTCTTGTCAAAATCGTTGGCGACTTAACCGACAACTCTTCTGAAAATTATGTATTTCTCTCCAATGTAGGCAGCGAATTTCACCGACAATACGGCAAACAAATTACCCAAATAATTAAAGATTTTAATCTCGGTAGAAAGTTTACTAAATTTTTGCAATCTTGCGCTTCTCTCCAGCTAAAAAAAGTAGAAAAAGGCTGGCAAGTTTCCCTCAATTAATTAAAAATTAAAATATATCAACCTCCCCATTACCAGAAAGAATTGGTTTAAAGCCTCTCCCTTCTAGGGAGAAATTAAAAGAAGAATATTCACTACTCCAATCCTCTGCCTTCCAGGTAGAGGTCGCTATAAAGCGGTCAACTGTCAACTGTCAACTGTCAACTGTCAACTGTCAACTGAATAGCAACTTGAGTTATCATACAATCTGGACGTAAAGAAATGTAAAGGGACATGCAGGACAAAGTTGTGGTTGTGGTGGGTGCGACTGGCGGCATCGGTTCAGCGGTAGCCCGCAAACTCGCCGATGCGGGTGCGAAGCTAGTGCTCGCAGCCAGAGACAGCAGTAAATTAGACGCTTTAGCCAGCGAACTTTCGGCAGCAGAGGTACTGTGCGTACCGACAGATATCACCGATTTGTCGCAAGTTGAGACGCTGATGCACAAAGCTGCGGGGCATTTCGGACAAATTGATGCCCTCATAAATGCCGCCGGTGCCGGAATTCTCAAGCAGTGGAACAAGTTAGAACCGGCTGATTTAGATGCCATGCTTGACTTGAACTTAAAAGGCAGTTTTTACACGTCTCAAGCAGCGGCGAATGTGATGAAAGAGCGTAAATCCGGCCACATTTGCAATGTCATCGGGATTTTGGGCAAGCATTCGATGGCGATGGGAACCGCTTATTGCGCTTCAAAGTTTGGGGTAGTTGGTTTCAGCAAGTGCATGGCCGATGAGCTGCGGCGCTACGGCATTAAGTTTACGCTATTCTATTTTGGTGGGGTGGATTCTCCGTTTTGGGATAATGTGAGTTTGAAGGTAGATAGGTCAAAAATGCTGACTGCCGAAACTGCTGCAAATGCGATTGTGTTTGCTCTTGCGGCTGACCCGCAAGCTGTGCCGGTGGAGATTAATATTCAGCCGGAAAGTCATTTGTTCTTTTAGCGATTGAGGGGTGATTTGACTGCCGAAGTCAGCGGAAGTTGAAGGCAAGAAAAATTATGATATTTTTAGGTTTGAGAACTTGTACGGCACTTAATTATTTAGGGTGCACGGGCTGGTGTACCTTACCCATTTTTTGCCTTAGTCCTATTGGCGAAGGTCTAGCGGTCACAGCTAAGTTATCGCAGACACGGGGTTTCTTTTAATTGCCGACTTATTTCTGCCTTCAGAGGGAGCGAGGATATTCAATCTTGAGGTTATTATTAAGTGGGCGCGCAATAAAAAGTATGAAAAATATCCATTACTCAGTCCCTCCCTTGCACTTTCGCCTTGAAAATCGGCAGATTTTCCATTTTTCAGTTTCCATTTTCAATTATTGATTATGGAGTTCGATCGCATTCAATTTTACGTTGATAACGCTAAAGTATCCTGCGACTGGTTTGTCAGGCAGTTAGGCTTTCAATCCATAGCGGGTTATGCCAACAGCCACACTCGCACTGAAGTTGTCAGCAGTGGCAATGTATGTTTTGTTTTATCTTCGCCCCTGACACCCGCTAGTCCCGCTGCTAGTTGGTTGAAGTTTCATCCTCCAGGGATTGCCGATGTGGGTTTTAGGGTAAAAAATATTGAATTAGCGGTAGCTAGAGCGGCTGCTGAAGGCGCTAAAATCCTGGAACCGATTCAAGAAGACCTAAACGCAGGAGGCTATTTTAAGCGGGCAAAAATCGCGGGCTGGGGAGATTTAAGCCATACGCTGGTGGAGCGAATTGGCAGCCATTCACTGCTATCGGCTTCGGATAAGATGCCGTTGTTTACCCGGATTGACCACGTAGTCTTAAATGTTGAATCGGGCGATTTGTCAAGTGCTGTTAGTTGGTATGAAAAAATATTAGGTTTTCAACCGCAGCAAAATTTTGACATTCAGACTGAGAAATCGGCTTTGCGGAGCCAAGTTATGGTGCACGCTGAAGGTGGGGTGCAATTCCCGATTAATGAACCGGCATCAGCTAATTCTCAAATTCAAGAGTTTTTGAGCGCAAATCGGGGGCCGGGAATTCAGCACATGGCTTTGCAAACTGATAATATTGTGAGGGTTGTTGCCGATTTGCGATCGTGCGGTTTGCCTTTTCTGCCAGTTCCTCCAACCTACTACTCCGAATTGCAGCAGCGGCAAAACTATTTGCCCGCAGATTGGCAAGCAATTGCAGCTTGTCAAGTTTTGGCAGATTGGCAAGAAGATACTCCCGCAGCGATGCTGCTGCAAATATTTACCCAGCCAATTTTTGCAGAACCGACTTTCTTTTTCGAGATTATTGAGCGCCGAGTTAGTTTAGTTAACGGCAAACAGGTGCAAGCTGGAGGTTTTGGGGCGGGGAATTTTCGAGCTTTGTTTGAGGCAATTGAACGCGAACAAATGAAGAGGGGAAGTTTGAGAGATGATTGATAAAACTTCCACTTTTTCGGTCATATCGGCGTGTTAATCAGCACGGCGATATCTTTCCACCCGTAAGCAATTTCTTTGAGTGCAACTCCTGCTCTACTTGTTTGCTGTTCGTCTACTTTTTCACCTCCTAAAAATTCATAAAACCTACAGGCTGAATTGTCTCCTAGTACCCAAACCAGCATCGAGTTCAAACTTAATTCTGCCAATTTTGTGGCAACTGTTTTCACGAGTTGCCGTCCGATTCCTTGACGCTGATATTTCTCCAAAATATAGATGGCAAATAATTCTCCTTTATATACATATTTGCCCGTGCGCTCGCAACCACCCGCAGCAAAACCCACAACTTGTCCCGAGTCATTCTCAGCAACGCAGACAAAAACCCCAGTATTTTTGACGTTTGCCAGGATTTCTTGCCAACGGCTTTCCGCTTTTTCGTAGGACAGTTGCGCGAAGTAATCTGTGGGGACAATTTTTCGGTAAGCTGTCCGCCAAGTATCTAGATTCACCCGTGCGATTGCAGGTGCGTCAGCGATTTTAGCTTCTCTCACAATCATCAGAACATACTCCTTTCGGGCCCTGAAATTCTCTTTTCAAATCTAGGCAAACTATACGATCGCGCCCTTCTAGTTTAGCTCGATACAGGGCTCGATCTGCCTGTCCAATTAACTCCTCAATCGATAAACCAGCAGCAGGTACAGTAGTAGCTATCCCCATACTGAGAGTTATGAACTTACTTACCTTGGAAGCAGCATGAAAAATTGCCGCTGCTTTCAAATCGCTGCGAATTGCTTCAGCTACCTGCTTTGCTCCTTGCACGTCAGTTCGCGACAAAATTACCGCAAATTCTTCGCCTCCGTAGCGGGCAGCTAAATCTCCCCGGCGCTGAGCGCTGCTAGCTAAAATCTCGGCTACTTGTTTTAAACATTCGTCGCCTCCTTGATGCCCGTAACGATCGTTGTAAAGTTTGAAAAAATCGATATCGCACAAAATTAAAGACAGCGACTCTTTTTCTCGCTCCATCAACTGCCATTCTAACTCCAATTTTTTGTCAAAACAGCGGCGGTTGGGAATTTGAGTCAATCCATCCACCGAAGCTAGCCGCTGCAATTCCATGTTAGCTCCTTGTAATTCTAATTTGGCTTGTTCTAAAGCTAAATTTTGCCGAGCTAATTCTTCGCTTTGCCGTTTTTCTTGTTCGTACAAAAATCGGATTGAAGCTTCAGCTTCTTGCAATTCTTGCTCTGCATATTTGCGCTTGACAAATTCTCCTAATTGAGAACTTAGCACAGCTACGATCTGAAGTAAATCTCGATCCGGCGGCAGTTCTTCCCGGCAAAAAAAAGTCATTACTCCTACAACTTGGCTTTTAGCGTGAATGGGGAAACCGAATCCCGATCGCAGTCCCGCTTCCTGGGCCAAGCGCGATCGCGCGAAATTGCGATCGCCCACAAGATCGGTAATCCACTGCGTAGAACCGCTCTTGGAAACTGCTCCGGGCAAACCCTCACCCGCCGCCAAAGTAATCTCCTGCTCGTTTTCGGCAAACTTCCTAACTTCCTCCGCAGCCTGCCAAACGGCCACCCGCCGCCAACCAAGAGTTTCCTCGATCGGACAGCAAAGCGGCAAGCACCAAAGCGAATCTTTTTCAGATTTTATTTCCTCACCCCATCTAGTTTTTTTATCCGCCTCGGCAGGCGTCCAAAGTTCGCCAAAATCCCACCCAAAACTTTGGCAAATAGCTTGCAAAATTTTCGTAGTTGCGCTATCTAGACAAGTTGATTCTGACAGGATATGAGTAACAGCATACTGTGCTTCTTGACACTTTTTTATGCGTTGTTGCTTCGTAATGTCTTTGCCGGTATAAACAAAATCTTGTATAACTTTGCTATCTGCATCCCGGCTTCCTGTGCTTGTCTCGAAAGTAGAACATGAAAACGCAACAATCAGCTTTAAACCTATTTTCGTTTGGCAAGCTACTTTTACTTGAGGCCAATATTCGCTTTTAAGTGCAGGAGGTAGCTGGCTGACTTTGCGTAACAATTCCTCCTCAGCCGTAATCATAGATATGGATTGACCGATTAATTCAGCTTCGGTATATCCAAATAATTTCTGTGCAGCTTGATTCACTTTTTTGATTTTTCCCGATGTTCCGGTTACTAACAAAACATCCCCTATGGAATTAATCATTTTGTCAATATAATCTCCAGACGCAGCTAAGTAATCGACTTTAATACTGTTTTCGTTGGCAGCCTGAACCATGCTTTGCTGAGCTACCATGCTATCTGTCACATCTTCGCAAAAAATAATCAATCTGTCAGCATTGGCTTGTCCCTTACAGCCAAAAATGTACAAATTTAGATACAAACAAGAGCCATCTTTGAGAACTCTGGTAATAGATTTTAACTGAAAGTCTTGCTCTCGTTCTTCAATAATGCCTTCAAGGATTCCTTCAATTCCAATCAGTTCAGGAAAGATATCGCGCACGTCTGTTCCTTCCGCTACTTCCTCATGAATATAGGCAAAATCTTCCACTTTCAAAGATACTTCTTTAATCTTAAGTTCCCGATCCACTGCGAGGTATTCCATCCTGCGTAAGGATAACAGCTTATAAAGAATAATATTAATACTTCTCGGGCTGCTCTCTAGAGTTAATGTTGGAAGTCTTTCGTTATTGTAGAGCATCACTCTCCAAGGTTAGCAGGTAAAGTTAGTTGTTGTTTGGCTGCTATTTCTCATGGGAATTTTTATCTTTGCGGATGCCACCACCTGTTACCGCTGGCTAATTTATAGAAACAGTGCACTTTGGATTCTCCAAACAGTTTTTTGCTGATTTTCAAAATTGGCAAAATATTAATTTTACCAACTTTTTTTGAGAAAGCGCAGTCAAAATCAGTCTCACTTGAGATTGAGATTTACGAACAATACCTAGCGGTTTGCACTATTTGTGCCGCACATCTTAATTTTAAATTCCCCGATATGGGTTACAACCGCTAAAGTTGAGGAGCCACACAGTTTAATTCAAATGTTTCATTTAATTAGGAGAATTCCTAATAGACCTTACCTCCCCAGGGTGTTTGTGTCAATTATTTTAAATAAAGTGTTACTTTTAAGTGATATAATATCCCACAATTTGTATAAAAGCTTAAAAATATTCTGCTAAATGCTGAGACTTATTACCGACTTTGATGGCCCGATTATGGACGTGTCCGATCGCTACTACCGAGTTTACCAGTATTGTCTCGCCGAGACTAAGCGTTCGGGCCAACCAGTGCGCGAACTCCCCAAAGCCGAGTTTTGGGACTTGAAGCGCGCGCGGGTTCCCGAAACCGAAATTGCCATCCTCTCAGGATTAGATGCAGCCCAAGCCCGCGATTTTGCCCAGAAGCGCCGTCAAACCGTCCACACCCTACCCTACATGATTTACGATCGACCAGCCCCCACCGCCGTGGAAACGCTCGAAAAGGTGCAGCGCGCTGGAGTAGACTTAACGGTGATGACCATGCGCCGCGTCAGGGAACTAGACGAAGCCTTCAACCGCTGCAATTTAGGGCAATTTTTCCCAGAAAACCGTCGCTATTGCC
Organism: Microcoleus sp. F8-C3; assembly: GCA_036704825.1. GTDB lineage: Bacteria > Cyanobacteriota > Cyanobacteriia > Cyanobacteriales > Microcoleaceae > Microcoleus. The sequence goes on from JAUBSN010000012.1 coordinate 22,360, forward strand.
TCCCGAACGATTACGTCAAAACCGGGGATGTCAAAGATAAGCCCCTGTTGATGGCAAGAGCTCTCGCCGAACTTCCGCCGGCTTCTGACACTTGGATGGTGGGGGATACGGAGGTAGATATTGTAGCTGCAAAAACACACGGTGTCAAGGTAATTGGTGTGTTGTGCGGCATTCGCGATCGCACCCAACTAGAAATGCACCAACCGGATTTAATTGCTAACAATTTTAGTGAAGCAGTTGAGATTATTTTAGATAGTCAGTAGTCAGTAGTCAGTGGTCAGTGGTCAGTGGTCAGTAGTCAGTGGTCAGTAGTCAGTGGTCAGTAGTCAGTGGTCAGTAGTCAGTGGTCAGTGGTCAGTAGTTATGAGTTATTAGTCATTATTAGTTATTAGTTATTGGTCATTAGTTATTGGTCGCAGCTAACAAATAACAACTGCCAACTGCTTTCCTGTCAACTGCTTTCCTGTCAACTGTCAACTGCTTTCCTGTCAACTGCCAACTGCTTTCCTGTCAACTGCTTTCCTGTCAACTGCCAACTGACAACTGTCAACTGACTATCGCAGAAAACTGCTGACCAGCCACAGAATTAAAAACGTAAACAAAGCGATAAATTTCTCTGTTGTTATAAATGCCGGACTGACCAAAGAACCCAACAAGCCTCCCAGCACCAAGCCTATAACTAAGCCAGCGACAGTCAGCAACACGGCCCGACCAAATTTTTGTTCCTTGCGATTAACAAAATAAAGACAACAGCCGACCCCAAGAGCCAGAGTCAACTGCAGTAAAGAATCATTAGCCGCCGGATAAATACTCAGTCCGCCTAACCCCACATAAACCCCAGCCGGCCACAAAATGTCCGATCGACTAGGAGTATCGATCAGCCGCTGCAACCAAGCTGGGCTGCCACTAGGAGGAGACGGAGTAAAGCTTGGGGGTGGGGGAGTCAGCCGCTCGGGAAAGCGGATGCGCTCGGGCACTTTAATTTTACCTTCCTGTCGCTGCCGCAGGCGATCCATGAGGATCGCATCGTAAGCTGCTTCGAGCAATTCCAAACGTTTCTTGTCACCGCTGTACTGCTCAGCTAGGCGCGTGCGGGCCTCTTGCACTTCATCAAAGGAAGCATCTTCATCGACTTCAAGAAGTTGATAGGGAGTTGGCTCACTCATGGTAATAACCCGCTGAAGACTCTCGTTATAGAGCAATCTTAACAAGAGAGGAAAGCGGGGCGGGAGCTCTGCCGCTTTCCCAAAAGTTTTCCTGCTAGTTTTTGGTGCTTTAAAATCAGGAACCAGCAAACCTTACGAAAATAGAAACTAGAAGGCATTTGGCATTCGTAAATAAAAAATAATGAATCCAAAGATTTTTATTTTTATCTTGGCCGTCTAAAATTTTACCTTCTGCCAAATGCCCTCAGAAGGGACAAGTCCTGCCGGCACTCACAATTCCTGACCACTGGACTTTTTTAAGTCGATCGCGGCGGTAGGAAAAAAAGCGAGCCGAGTCAGAATAAGTACAGAAAGGAGCGATCGCCACTTGAGAAACATCGATTCCCAACTGCTGCAATTGCAGAGCATTGCAGAGGCGAACATCCAAGCGTACCTTTCCCGGCTCTGGATCGGGAAAGACAGGCGATTCGGGGAGTTGGTGCAAAAACTCGCAGATGCCGTCTGCTGTTGCACTAACGGCACTCAAAGGAGCAATGGTGGCTCCCAGTTTCGCTGCTACTTCCACAGATACCTGGTAAACCTCTCCAGCGATCGCCGGCCCCATAGCAATCTTCAGATTTTCTAGTTGACTGCCTTGTGCCACAAGTTGAGAGATCGCATCTGGTAATATCTTAGCAGCAGTCCCGCGCCAACCCGCGTGAACTGCTGCAACCAGTCCCGTGCGATCGTCAGCAATCAGCACCGGCACGCAGTCAGCCGAGCAAACCCACAGCGCCTCCAATTCTCGCGCGGCAACCAAGCCATCAGCCTCAGCATAGCTTGGGGCAGCGGTGGACGGGCCAGCAGCCACAACCGGGGACAACTCACTCGTTTTGAGTACCGCATTGCCGTGTACCTGTTGGAGTCGGTAAACCTTAGCTCTAGGTTCGAGAACTTGCGTCAGATCGATCGGTCCCTGGGGCGAGAAATCGCGAGTAAAAAAGCCGTGAGACCAGCGAGAAAGCAAGCTGCAAGTCAGATATGGCAAGCCTTCAGAACTCTGCCAGTCCCAACTGATACCGTCAGGCTCTCCGGCGCATTCAGAGTCAGGAAAATTTGTCAAGCGATCGCCAGCTACAGTCATGAAACCTATCCTTACCCAAGCGAATCAATTAGCTTGTATTCTAAACAATCAACTATTTTGTCCGCGAAGTTTAAAGGCAGGGCTAGCTTTCCGGAAAAAATCGCGATGAAGCAGGGGGTTTTAGGACGACAGACTGCGCCGAACTTTTGCACATCTGAGAAATACAGGCAACTAATTAACATAGACGAACGCCAAAGCGCTATCATCAGTGTGGCCGTCACAGACTTCTAGGCAAGTGCCATCGGGATCAAAAAAACCGGATATCGATCGCGAGTGAATGCGTAAGGCATTTGAGCTTGTTCTATGTGCAAAAAAAATTGCCTCAAGCCCGGTAAAATCAGTTAGGCCTGTATATAAAGACAAGGATTGCCATACATTCGATCCTGACTTCGAGATCCTTGTGCCCCCTGTTGAGTTGGGAAAAAAAATCGTGAAACCAGTTCCAGACAAGCAAATAACAGCCCCTTTGAAAACCAAACAGCAAAAAAAGAACCCTACAGGCACCCGGACTCGATCGCGCCTTTTGTCCGATCGCTCACTGCTGGTGGGACTGGGTTGTCTTGCCAGTCTGGGACTGCTCAGCAAAGGCTTAGTTTGGGCCCAAGCCGAAACTCCGCCAGCAGAACAAGCCGTCCCCGGCGCAGCAGAGCTCCAGCCATTATTTGAAGCTCCTCTCCCGCCCCCGGAACCCGAATACAGCCAAGTGGAACCAGAACCCTACCCTGAACCGCAGGCAGAAGTTCCACCGTCCGAGCCTTTCGATCCCGCACCGGCCTGGGAGCCGGAGTACGCCAGCGAACCACCTCCCACCCAATATTATCTGCCAGAGCCCGCGCTGATTCCCCTGCCAGAAGCGACGGCCCAGGAGCCGCCTTTTGAAGCGCCAGTTAACCCAGCCCACGCTGAAATCGACCAAACAGACTACAGCATTGGCGCTACCAGCGAGTACCAAGAGTACCAAGAGTACCAAGAGTACGAACCGCCAACCAGAATAGAGTTTGCAGAACGATCGCCCGGCTGCGAAGGAGAAGGCGGTTCGTGCGCGCCTCCTCCTGTTCCCGAGCTGGTGACGGCAGATGCAGGAGAACCCAATTACACAGAGGAAACTCCGATCGCAGCAGACGACGGCTATATTGCAGCCCCTCCTCCTCGAAATCTGCCAGAAAGCCTTCCGGGCGAGGTTCGCGGAACTGTGGCAGGAAATAGTAGCGGAAATCCTGTGAGTAAACTCGGTCAAGCCGTTCAACAAATAGGCAGCCAGGTTTGGAGGGATTCAAACCCACGGGAATCTGCTTACGCACCCCCGCGCTACTCGGCTAATGCAGGATACTCAGCAGACACTGGATACTCGGCTAACGCTGGATACTCGGCTAACATCGGCTACTCCGCAGACACTGGATACTCCGCAGACGCTGGGTATTATGCCGGATCTGCATCTTACGGCGGCGGCGCTCCAGCGCCCAGCATGGGACTGGGACCAGTTCAAGTCGGTGCGGTTAGTGTCAGCAGCGGCAGCAATACCGGTTTTGCTTACTACAATCTCACGCCACGTCCCCCAGGCTTGCCCGGAAATGGCAACAAAAGCTTGCTGTTTCCGCTATCTATTGCTTCGGCAATTACTTCGCCGTTTGGGTGGCGGACTCATCCAGTTCTGGGCTACGGCAGGTTTCACACCGGAACTGACTTGGGGGCCCCGATGGGAACGCCCGTACTGGCAGCCTATGCGGGTCAAGTGGCGATCGCCGATTGGTTGGGCGGCTATGGTTTGACGGTGGTTCTCAACCACAGCAAAAAGTCTCAGGAAACTCTCTACGCCCACCTTTCGGAACTGTTTGTGAAACCGGGAGAGTGGGTGAAACAGGGAGAGACTATCGGCCGCGTCGGCAGTACGGGAATGTCTACAGGGCCTCACCTGCACTTCGAGATCCGGCAAATGACTGACCAGGGTTGGGTGGCGATCGACCCGGGTTCTCAGCTAGAATTCGCTCTGGCAAAAATGATCGGCAGTTTGGAAACCGCCAAAGTACCGCAAATGCCGAAAATGGTGGAAATACAAACCGCTAACTCACTCAAGGATTTGGAAAACGATCTGCCCCAGCTTCCACCTCTGCCGCTGGGAATGGACATCGAAGTTCACAACCTCCAGCCACCATTCCCAGAACTGTTAAAAGCTGACACTTCTAAACCCAAAGATCCAGAAGCAGTCAAACCCAAAACTCAGAAGCAAGCTAACAGGTAAAAATTGGGGATTGCCGAGATCAATTTTCTTGTGGAACAGTCGAAAAGCCCAGCCCACAAGAAAATTTATGTTTTGTGCAACGACGATCTCGCGAACTCGTTGCTTTTCCTCGTTACCAGGCTCTTTCGGGTAACGAGGAAAAACTGCTAAAAAATGGTCACTTGCAGCTTATGCTAATAGCGCAGCATTTGTGGGAATTAAGTTTATTTCTGATTATTCTAGTCAGTCCGATTCCCTTAAGCTTGTCTCTTGCCTTCGAGAATCAGAAAGAAAACAATAACTATTCATTTCCCCATTTTCTCCTCGTACTCCTGACGGGATGGAGTATGGCACAAGTTTGTATCGGCTTAATTTTAGGAAGTGCCGACCGACTAAATATTGCTGCGGTGATTGTAGCAGAAATTCTGATTTGTGCGATCGGCTTAATCCCGATCTATACCAAAAAACACAAAACTTTTAACTTCTCGCAGTGGCAGATTCCCCAACTCAAGCAACCTCTGGGTCAATCAGAATCTCTAATTATTGTTGCTACCGCTGTTGCAGGATTTTTGCTGTTGGAAACTCTCGCAAGCAAACCCGCAACCAATTATGATTCATTGTGGTTTCACCTGCCTGCGATCGCCCGCTGGTATCAAACCCATTCATTTACATTATTAGATGCCGCCGGAAATTGGATTTTTGAACAAGAGCAAGCTAAAGTATATCCGTACAATTGGCACGTTTTATCTGTTTTATGCTTAATTCCATTCAAAGAAGATTTTCTTACAGCTTTTCCGCTGCTAATTGCCTGGGTACTTGAGGGAATTGCTGTCTATCTATTGAGCGTAAAATTTGGAGCAACCCGAATTAACGCTATGGCAGCAGCATCTTTAGTATTGACAGTACCGATGGTGCTCAACCAAGTTAACACCATTCAGCCAGACTTACCGCTAGCTGCAATATTTACAGTCGGTTTATATTTGGGTTTATCCTATCATAGCAGCCGATCGCAATCCGAACTCTCCCTATTTTTGGCAGCCACAGGAATGCTAGCCGGCATAAAAATCACTGGGATAGTCTATGCAGCCTCACTTTTAGGAGGATTAGCAATATTAGAACTTAAAAAATTCGCGGTTAATAAAAAATCTACACCAGCTAAATTTAGAATTCGCCACTTTCTCAAACCAGTTTTGCTGTGCGGCATAGCTTGTTGCTTGCTGTTAGGAGGTTTTTGGTATGCGAGAAACTTGCTGCAAATCAATTATCCTGTCGGCGAAATCGGCGATATTAAAGTTCCCTTAGATCCTGTGCCCTTACCGTCTCCCATACCTCCGGTACAGCAGCCCCCCGCTTCGCCACTTCTCAAGATTTGGCAAAGCAGTTTAGCAGCTCAATTTAATCCCAGCAATATTTCCCACTGGCAAACTGTCGGCTTACAAATTATCATTAGATTGCAACTGCCCTTTCTGGCGATCGCACTTCAGGTATTAGCAGCACCTCTGGCATTGTTCCAGGGTAAAACCCGAATCATTAATCAAAATAATATTATTTTAATTGTACTTCTCGCCAGCACGGGAATTCTGTATCTAATTACACCTTACACTTCCGGTACTGTCGGAGAGTTGATCGGTCAACTCAGCCCTATACTCGGTTTTAACCTCAGATACGGATTTCCCTTTTTAAGCATACTCGCCATCGCCGCAGCAGCTACAGCAACTCTTTTGAAAATTCCAAATCTAGTTGTTATGGTAGTGGTTTTCTTTAGTGGTTTGTTCGGAATTACTAGCAACACAATTTTTGATTATATTAAAAATGCTTCCTTCACCGGAGATAGTATTGTTTGGGGGAGTGGGTTGATTGACAATTTTAGATCTAATCCAGTAGAAGCTATTAATAGTATCCTACAAATATTACGCCCCATTTGGCCAGATATATTACCATATCCGCTATTTTATCTTGGGTCAGTGACGCTGGCTGCGATATTTTTGAAAATCAATCCGGGCTTAGGATGGCTGAATTATCTATTTACCACCCGAAAAAAATCGATTTACCTAGTGATAATTGGTGTGTGTATAGGATTGATAGTAATTGGTCATTGGAGGGAAAAGCGAGATTTTGCCCGCACCGAACTGTATCGCGGTATTTACGAGTATATTGATAAAAATACAGTACCAGATGAAAGAATAGGCTTCTTTTTGAGTTCGCGCAGCTACCTGTTTTACGGGAGAAATTTGGACAGAAAAGTTTTATATGTACCGTTTAAAGCCGATCGACTTTCGGCATGGATTGACAACCTGCGGCAAAATAAAATTAGGACTGTGGGATTCGGGCCCCTGACTGAGACAAACGCAGCTACCAGAAAAGCTTTATCTTGGCTGACAAGTGCCCAGGGCCCGCTGCAACCAGTTTTCGGGAAAGATTTTAATACTGAGTCGGTGCTATATCGCTTGAAAAATTAAAAGTTATTAGTTACCATGAACCAAGCTAAAACTCTATTTTCAATTATTGTTCCGACTTACAATCGCCCCGATAAATTAGCGGCGTGTATTCAGTCTTTTGTTGAAATTGAATATCCGCGCGATAAATTTCAAGTTATTGTCGTCAACGATAGCACCGAAATCTCTGTAGAAAATACAATTTCCCCTTTTCTTCATCAGCTAAATATCACCCTTCTGACACAACCCAATTCCGGCCCTGCAACGGCGCGAAATACTGGATCTTTTGCTGCAGAAGGCAAATTTTTAGTGTTTACAGACGATGACTGTACTGTGGGGGCAGATTGGCTGCAAAATCTGGAAAAGCGATTTGTGGAAACACCAGATTGCTTAATCGGAGGTCGAACTGTCAACGCGCTGCCGGATAACATTTATTCTACTGCCAGCCAGCAACTGATCGATTACCTTTACAGTTACTATAATGCTGTTGGCGATCGCGCGCAATTTTTCACTTCTAACAATTTTGCCCTTCCCGCTGAGGCTTTCCAAAAAATCGGCGGCTTTGACACGACTTTTTCTCTAGCGGCGGGAGAAGACCGGGAATTTTGCGATCGGTGGTTGCATTCGGGCAATACCGCAATTTACGCTCCCGAAGTTATAGTCTATCACTCCCATGCACTCACTCTTCGCAAATTTTGGAAACAGCAATTCAATTATGGTAGAGGTGCTTTTTTGTTTCAGCAAATTATCTCGAAACGCGGGGCTAATGGGAAACTACAACATCCGTCATTTTATCTGAATTTGCTAGCTTATCCATTTTTCCACGCAGCGGGCTTTCAAAAGCTATTAATTGCTGTATTGTTTTTAGTTTCTCAGGCGGGAATTGCTGCGGGATTGTTTTGGGAGAAAAACAATTTTGTTGAGGAATAGAGTTTGATTAATGAACCGCAGAGAGCGCAGAGAGCGCAGAGAGAGAATTAAGAGTTAGTGGGGTGCGTCTGCTTTGAACAATCAATTATTGATATAATAATTTCGCTGCTGACGTGCCCGACAACTTTATTCTTTAGTCCGCGTCGCCGGACTTCGTTGGTATAGTAGCGGTTTTAACCTCCGAGTTTGACGCTCTTGGCTGCGATTAAATAAATCCGTGTTCTGCTAAGAATTCTGGTGTAATTGTTCCCAAACTGTTGATTGTGGGGGTTTCTTCCCACGGTTCGGGATGGGATTTTGAGCCGCTGCGGAGAAATTTGGCGACATATTTGCCCAGAATATCTGCTTCTAAATTAACTAAACTTCCCGGCTGCAAATAGCTGAGGTTGGTCTCGCCAAAACTGTGGGGAATTACTGCAACTTCAAACCAATTTCCGTCAGCATCGCAATCTGCTACGGTTAAGCTGATGCCGTTGACGGCGATGCTGCCCTTGGAAACGATGTAAGGTGCTATTTGACGCTGCCATCCCGAATTTGCTGCTGGTGGGGCAGTAAACCGCATCTCCCAAGCGTTGGCGGTTTGGGTTGATGTCGCTAAAGTGCCGATCGCATCTACGTGCCCCGTCACAAAATGTCCCCCCAATTTGCTGCCGGCGCGCAGGGAGGTTTCTAGGTTCACCAAAGCATCGGGGAACGATCCCAAAGTAGTACGGCGCAGGGTTTCCGGGGAAGCGACGGCGACAAAACCTTGTGGCAGAACTTCCACCACCGTCAAACAGACTCCATCCACGGCTACGCTGTCGCCAACGGCTAAATCTTGTAAAATCTGGTAGGAGTTGCTGGAGGTGCAGGAAATTTGAAAATAATCGTTGCCTAGCGACTTCAGCTTTCCGAGAGATTGAATTAGTCCTGTAAACATAAGTATTTTTCCGTAGTCGATCGCTTATTTACATCAAACCACAGGGACAAACAAACCAGACATACCAGCTTTTGCCTTCGGGCTGTTCCTCTTGTTGTGTAGAGTCTATCTAAAATCTAAAATCTCAAATCTCAAATCGACAGTGCCCGATCCGTTGCAGATTCAGGCGAAGATCGAGTCATACTGGATTTAGGTAATCTTTATGTCCAAGTTCTCTACTGCCTTACAGTTTATTAATTCTATGAGGCCGATCGAATGATTGAAATGAAAGTCGCTGGAATTGCCTTAGATGCAGCCACGCGCAGTCCTATTGTCCTATTGAGAGACGCTACGGAGCGACGCGCTTTGCCTATTTATATCGGTCAAGAGCAAGCAAAGGCTATTATTAGCGCTCTCGAAGGCCACAAGCCTCCTCGACCCTTAACTCACGATCTGATGGTCAATTTCTTAGAGGCATGGAGTCTTACCTTGGAGCGCATAGTTATTCACTCGCTGCAAGATAACACTTTCTATGCCGTGCTGATCGTCCGTCAGGGAGAAGTTAAAAAAGAGATCGATGCCCGCCCCAGCGACGCGATCGCCCTGGCTTTACGCACGAACTGCCCCATCTGGGTGATGGAAGAAGTCGTCGCCGATGCTTCCATACCGGTCGATCGAGATGCTGATGAAGCTGAACGCCGCGCCTTCCGGGAATTTATCTCAAACCTCCGTCCAGAGGATTTGATCAAGAGAAGCGGCTTCAGCCAAGGCGAAACTTCGTCGTAACATTTATGCGCTATCGACGGTTTGGCAAAACGGAGTTGCACCTGTCTGTATTTTCCTTGGGAACCATGCGCTATTTGGCTTCTGAGGAAAGTGCCTGTCAGACTGTACGGCAGGCGGTGTCTCAGGGAATCAATCACCTGGAAACGGCTGCGGGTTACGGTTGCAGCGAGGAATATCTTGGCGCTGCCCTTTCGGCTGGGTTGCCTGTCGATCGATCGCGCCTCCACGTCACCACGAAAATTTCCCCAACTGATGATGCTGCTGCAATGGAACGCTGCATCGACGCATCCCTCAAACGCCTGAATTTAGACTATATCGACTGTCTGGCAATTCACGGTTTGAATGCTTGGGAACATTTGGCGATGGTGCGATCGCCCGCAGGCTGCATGGAAGCTGTACGCAAAGCCCTCGCCGATCGCCGCATTCGGCACGTCGGCTTTTCGACTCACGGGCCTCTGGATCTGATTTTGGCTGCAATCAATACAGATTTGTTTGAGTTTGTCAATCTGCATTACTACTATTTTTTTCAGCGCAACGCCCCGGCAATTGAACTCGCCAAGCACAAAGATATGGGGGTTTTCATCATTTCCCCGGCAGACAAAGGAGGGCAACTCTACACGCCCCCGGAAACTCTCGCACAATTGTGCTCGCCTTTCTCGCCTTTAGAGTTGAACTATCGGTTTTTACTCAGCGATACTAGGATTGGGACTTTGAGTGTGGGCCCTGCAAATCCAACAGAATTAGAGCAACCCCTGAAATATTGCGATCGCGACTTTCCCCTCACCCACGCCGAAATCGCTGCGTTCTATCGGCTAGAATCGGCTATTGCAGCCACTTTGAAAACCGACAAATGCAGCCAGTGCTATGCCTGTTTGCCTTGCCCGGAAAACATCAACATTCCCGAAGTATTGCGGCTTCGCAATCTCGCCGTCGGGTGCGACATGACTGACTTTGGCAAATACCGCTACGCCATGTTTGAAAATGCCGGACACTGGTTTCCCGGCAGCAAAGGCAACCGCTGCACCAATTGCGGCGAATGTTTGCCCCGGTGTCCCGAAGGGTTAGACATCCCAAGCCTGCTAAAAGATACTCACCAGCGACTGGGCGGCAAAGCAGGCAGGCGGTTGTGGGATTAAAAAAAGGTGAAGCAGGGAAAAGGTCGATCGAGCGTATCTAAGTTTTGCAATAATTACGCTAAACTTTGGTTTAAGTAAATTTACGATAGAGTCGATCGAAAAATTACTGAGTCTGGCGACTGTCTGCTAGAGCATTCCGATTTTGCAAAAAGCGTTTTCACAGGAGTGCGAGCATCCTGTTTTTTTGAAAATACCTCTGTCATTTTCTTACTTGGTTGTACCTGATGAGAGCGAACAATTTTATGAAGATTGATTAACCGAACTCGATCTAAAATCTCAACTCTAAAATTGATTGCTTTCCAGATTAATTTATCGCCTGTCATCTATAACCGATTCAGCATCTACTACTATGGCTCAAACTCAGTTAAACGACAGCAAGCCAAATTGTCTGCAGCCAACAGAAGTTGCGAATTCCGAAAGATTTAGAACAGCTTTCAAGCCGTCCGCTTACAACTTGTCCGTCACCAGAAAACAGTTAATTGGACTGCTGGCGTTACAAACAATCTTGTCAGCGGGACTAACGGGAGCAGCACTTTGGCTAACATCGGCAGTTGGAAGCAACGAACTGCAAAATCAAGCTAAATCAGAACTGAGCCTGAGTGAAAGTAACTACAATCTCAAACTCGATCGCGCCGCCGACCGTTTGCAAAACTCTTCTGACAGCAAAACGATCGCCCAAACAGCTTTAGCTTACAACAGCGGTAAAAAACTATCAGATTTGCGAAAATCTGTCAAGGAAATTCTGGAAAATCAAGTCAAAACAGGGGAAATAGACAGTGCGGCTTTAGTTGGAAAAAATCGGCAGATAGTTGTTAGCGTCAACCCCAAGCATTCGGGAAAAAGTTTTAACCTGCAAAAAATAGCCGATCGAGTATTCGCTGCAAAAAACCCAATTACAGCTACCGAAATCATTGCCAAATCAGAAATTCAGAAACAATTGGGATCTTTGTCGTTCGGAAAGGGCGATCGCCCTGCGATCGTCCGCTACGCAGCAATTCCCGTAAAAGATCCAAAAACTCAGACAGTGATTGCTGCCTTAGTGTTAGGAAAAATTCTCAGCCAAACTTCGGCAGTTGCTAGCAGCGAAACCCTCAATTTGCAGGGCGGCGGATATCAGGCTATCTACGCGCCTCTGGCTGACGGCAAATTTGTCTTGGCAAATTCGCAAGCAGTTACAAAAAACCAACAGTTGCCAGACTTGCTGGCAGACAAATCGCTGCTGAAATCTGCATTCTCCGCCGGCAAACCAGTCACCGGAAACGTACAAACAGGCAGTCAAACTTATACAGTAGCTGCCAAATCCCTTAGCAATTTAGCCGGAAAACCCGCAGCAATTTTAGTGCGGGGCATCCCCAAAACCTCGATCGAAAGTTGGTGGGGCAACAACTGGCTGCTGGCAATGTCTGCTGCTGCCGTTTTCCCCTTCGCCTTGGCAGTTGCCGTCGCCCGCCGGATTGCCAAACCCGGTAACTCAAATTTATCAACAGCAGAGGGGAATTGGGCATTTAACTTCACCGCCGAACCGCAGCAGCCATCCCGGAATTTGGCTCTAATTTATGACAATTTAAATTTAGGGGAATTTCCCGATTTATTTCCCAAAAAATCGAGTTTAAACAGTAAATTAGCGGTAGATTTTCGATATAAAAAAATAGCGGGCGATGGCCCGCTCGCAAATCCCCACATCCCGCTAACTTTCCCACCCCTAGAATTGCCCGCAAACTCCGTCTCAAAGCACTCACAGCAGCCAAATAAAGAACTAGAAAAAAGCGCGATCGCCTTAAATCAAGTCCAGGAAGCTTGGCAAGACTTAAATCGCCTCAACTTGGAATTGCAGCCCCAAATACTCGATCGCCAAAACACTCAAAAAGCCCTGCGAAAGAGCGAAGCACTGCTGCAAGCGATTTTAGACAACTCAACAGCAGTGATTTACATCAAAGATGTTGACGGAAAATACCTGCTCACCAACCGCCATTTTGACAATTTGTTCCAGATAGCAAAAGAGCAAATAACAGGCAAAACAGACGGCGATATTTTTCCCGAAGACAAAGCAGCAGCCCTGCGAGAAAACGACCTACAAGTTCTCGAATCCTCTTCGCCCGTCACTATCGAAGAAGTCATCCCTCAATACGACGGGCCGCACACTTATATTTCTCTGAAATTTCCCATCTGCAACTTTGAAGGTAAAGCTTATGCAGTCGGTACAATTTCTACAGACGTGAGCGATCGCAAACTGGCCGAACTCACCCTAGAAAAAGCCAAAGCAGAACTAGAAATAGAAGTCGAACAGCGCACCCTATTCCTCCAACAAGCCAACGAACATTTGCAGTTTGAACTCGCCGCCAAAGTCCGCGGCGCGATCGCCGTCAGACAAATGACCGCCCAGGTAGCCCGACACGCCAGAACAGTTGACGGGATTCTCGGCGCTTCTCTCGACCTAATTTTTCTAGTCGATCGATCGGGAAAATACACTTACGTCAGCCGCACCGCCGCTCAAGCTGCCGGCATGAATCCCAGAGAAATGATCGGCAAAACCTGGCAGGAATTAGGCTGGTCGCCAACAATTATGCAGCGGGTTCACCAAGAATGCGACGGCATATTTGCCACAGCCGAGCCCGTGAAAGGCGAAGTCATCGTTCCCACGGCAAGCTGGGGAACCCGCGACTACGAGTACATTCTCAGCCCGCTTTGTGCGACTGACGGCAGCGTCGAATCCGTAGTGGCCACGCTGCGGGATATCACCGAACGCAAAGACGCTGAGGAAGCGTGGCAGTTGGCAAAAGAAGCCGCAGAACTCGCCAACCGCGCCAAGAGTGCTTTTCTGGCAAACATGAGCCACGAGTTGCGGACTCCCCTGAACGCGATTATCGGCTACAGCGATATGCTGGTGGAAGAGGCCGAAGAGTTAGGCAATTTAGAGATAGTCTCGGATTTAGACAAAATTCGCACTGCTGGCAAACACTTGCTGCAGCTAATTGACGACATTCTCGACATTTCCAAAATTGAAGCAGACAAGATGGAGATTTACCTCGAAAGCTTCGATGTAGGAGGCTTAATCGAGGAGGTGGCAACAACGATCGAACCGCTGATGGATAAAAACGGCAATACTTTGGAAGTATTGAGTTCTGACAATATCGGCGCTATGCACGGCGATTTGATGAAAGTGCGGCAGGTAATTCTGAATTTGCTCAGCAATGCTGCTAAATTTTCGGCTAATGGGACGATCGTACTTGCTGTCGAAAGAATTACCAGTGAAGAATTAAAAAATAAATATCAACCGACAGTTCCTCAAATGTTAATTTTGGATTCAGACTTTTTAGTTTTCCGAGTGACCGACACGGGCATCGGCATGACAAAAGAGCAGCAAGAGCGACTGTTCCAACCTTTCACTCAAGCCGACAGTTCAACTACTCGCAAGTACGGCGGTACTGGTTTGGGACTGACTATCAGCCAGCGTTTTTGTCAGATGATGGGCGGCGATATTGAAGTTACTAGCGAGTTAGATTGCGGTTCTACTTTTACTGTTTGTCTGCCTGCTTCGTTGTTTAGGCGATCGGAATTTTAACAACAATTGTGCCGGTTCGCAGTAAGAACTTCAGTCCTCAAAATTTCCTGAGCACTAAATTCCTCACTACAAACCGATTTTACAGGACTCGATATTAACAGATAACTTTTGTACAAAACCGGCCCTTGTTAATTTATGAATTACCACAACTTTCGACACGAAAATCAAGTTTCTCGCCGCAGACATGGCATTTTGACAAAAAGTTTATTTTTGTTCGTGATGGCGGGTTCTGCGTGCCTCGGAGCCTTGCTGTCGGGACAATCTGCGGCATTTTCCCAGCAGCCGGTCTGCCCGACTGGCAGCGCTGCTAATTTGCCGTCGCCCCCGCTTTCGCAAACCGAAAAAAGCGTGCCGAGTCTGTGGTTAGCTCAAAAACTGTTTGGCGGCAAATTGCTCGATCGCTGGTTTGTCGATCCCGGCAATACTTGGGTAATTATCATAGTCAACCGCCAACTTTGGAGTTTGCTCGATTATATGGAACGCTATCAGTTTGTCAACCGCTTCGGCACTGTCGCCAGCGAATACGGTTACAATCTGCGAGTTTGCAACCGTCAAGGCACTGCTGTGGCAGTTTATTCGTGCAAGGGCGATCGATCGAGCTGCAAAATCGATTTAGAATCTTTATCAAATCCGGGTCTTCGAGGAAGGGTGAAAGGATTTTAGATTAGTGTCCCTACAAGAGTTAGGACACGGCGCCGTGCCTTTGGGAGTGTCAACAACCAGGTCAAACCCATAGTCCGGCAAGGGTTGAAACCCCTGCCTCAAAGCTAAAGTCGTCTGAAGACGACTAATATCAAATCCGTTAGCATCGGAATAGTAAATTCGAGTTTACTGTTCACTGTTCACTGTCAACCGTCAACACTCAACATCATAAGGAGTGTTACCGGAAATGATATAATGAGCTCTTCAGTCCTCTTTGAGAGGACTTTAGCTATTAGACAGGGGTTTCAACCCCTGGCGGACTCGCCGGATGACTAACGAACTTAAGTTGACACTCCCAAAGGCGCGACACCGTGTCCTTACAAGAGCTATGTACCTCACTGTAATTTAGCTTTTCACTACTTGCCTAATTTCTTGCCAGATCGATCGATATTGCTGAATCCCCGCATCCCCAAACGGCAGCAGAAAGTCGCTAGCAGCAAGAATCTTAGCATCCGGCAACAACACAGAATTAGTGCGAACAGCTTCCGGCAAATCCTCTGGTTTCATACCGACAATTATCGGCGAACTAGCCTTAGCCAGCAAAGATAATTGAGGAGCAATCCGAGGCTGCAAGCAAAAATCAATCCATTTTTCCACTAAAGAAACTGGATTCCCCGATGCTGGTTCTACCCACAAATCAGTCCAAAGTGCAGTTCCCGAAACTGGAATTACTAAAGCAATATCCTTTTGAGATTGCAGCAGTGGCAGCAAGTCGCCAGAGGAACCTACGGCCAACCAAGTATCGCCTAAAATTAACGGTTGCAGGTAAGCGTCGGAACTGTAAAGTTTAACTTGTCTGTGCAGATTTGCGAGTTCTTTTTTGAGATTCGGGACTCGATCTAATTGCTGCGTATTGTAAGATTTTCCGAGTTTTTTTAATGTTAAACCGATAACTTCTCTAGCGCTATCCGGCAAAGAAATTCGATCGCGCAATTCCTCTCGCCACAAGTCTTTCCAATCTGTCGGAGTCCACCCCAAAGCCTTAAATTTGTCGGTTCGATAGGCAATTACCGTAGTTCCCCAGCGGTAAGGTGCAGCCCACACTTTACCTTGAGGATCTAATTTACCCTCATCGTTGCGCCTGACGAGTTGTTGCCATCTTTCGGGCAATTGTGACCAATTAGCAAACTTAGCAGGATCGATCGGCTGAATCAATTTTTGCCTAATTGCCAAAGTCAGCCAGTAATCTCCCAACATCACCAAGTCAGCTTGATTTTTTGATTTGGGAATCCGTTTCCACTCCTGCAATAGGGCGAATAATTCTTTTAATTGCGGTTCTTGCGTTACCTGTAAAAGCGGAGACGGTTGTACATCGCGCCTAAATTTGCTTACCAGTTGGGCCGGAATACCGTTTTTGAGCGATCGAATTTTGAGAATGGGCTTCGAGTCGCACCCTGCCGCCAATTGACTTAAAGTTAGGGTGGCGGCCCCCAATAGCAAAGACCTTCGTTTCACCTGTGAATCCGCTTTTCTAAATATTGACCGATCGTTTTGTGTTCTGCAGCCGGGAAAATAATTGTTTGTCGAGTTCGTTAGTTGGCGCAGATTTGTCTTATTTTTTCCTCAAACACAGAGCCATTGTACTCGGTTCTGCTGCCATCGGAGTCTGTTTTGCTCTTGCCCTGATTTTACCTTCTACCTTGTCGATCGAGCTTTCGGATGCCGACAACTCCGTCAGCTTAACGCCTGATTTTTTTCCGAAAAGTTCTTTTGAGCCAATTTTGCTCGTCCGGGTTGGCGATCGACTGCATCTGTGTTACATTTTTTAATATAACCAAACAAAAAGAGCGTTGCCCTCTGCCGTTGGATGACGCTTTTTACACAACCGAAGTGAAAAATCCTTTTAAAATCCGCGACAGCTTAATAACTAAAAATCCACCGATCTGAATCCTGAAAGCACTGGCAGGCAAAGCAAAGTCAATCGGGAGCATCTCATATTTGTAAAAACACTTATTCTGGCTCCTGCCTTCTGACTTTTTCCTTCTTCCTTCTGACTCTTTCCTCCTGACTCCTGACTCCTGACTCCTAGCTCCAATTTCAAGCGGAGGGCTGCTTTCAGTGAGATGCTCCCAGTCAATCTAACAGGAGCCTCGGAGCTCCGACTCTGAAAAACCGGAATGTTTAACTCTGATAGAAGGTTTGAACGCAGTATGGGGGTTAAAAATTTTGGTTTTTGCGTCCGCGAGTATCTAAAATCTAAAATCTAAAATCCACTCACGAATGTCGATCGATTCTCCTCTACCTGAGTGCCTAAATTTACCGTCAGGATTGGGAACACAACAATTACGTCAAAAATTAAATAATTTAGTGATAAATCCGCGTTCTATAAAGATTTCCCTAATATGTAAATATATAAGTTACGATCCAAAGGATGATTGTATGGAATCGCTCCACCAGCAAGTTACAGTATTGAGCCAAAAAGTCGAGGCCCTCTACAAACTCATAGAAAACCTCAATGAAAAGCTCTTGGAGTCGGCCCAGGAGACAAAACTGACCCAGCAACAGAGAAACGATCGCTGTGGAACTCTAGGAAATGACCCAATCTCGCCCTATCAAAGCTACAGCAGTCTCGACGGCCTCCTCGAACACAAAGACATACTGTTAGATGACAGCTACTTCGATAAGAACTCTCAAAGCTTGGAAAAAGAGCTGAGCGCCGAGATTCAAATCCAGCGCTTAACAGCTCAGCTAACAGCAGCTTACAATCGAATTGCCGCCTTGGAAGAACAGTTGCTCTCCAAAAGAATGCACTCGCCACATCTAGGGGGACCTAATTAAATATTACTAACGGAGATCGGGTAGTAATAAAAAAAAACAAGTTGCGTTGATTTATGCTCGTCTACTTATAGATTCATTGCATAGAGTTTTTTATCTCCCGCAATTAGCAGGGGGAATACTGCATCAAAGCCAGATATTGTGTAGAAACTTCTGTCAATTTGAGAGCAAAAATGCTATAGGAAGTGATATAATTATTCAGCCAAAACGAAGCTGGGCGAGCAGCACAACCGTGTTCGCAGCTCGATCGCCTCATCTGAATTTTTAATGTTTAATTCCTAACATTCCTGGATGCACAGAAAACTAAAAACCCGGTTGGCGAGTGTATGCCTCGCTGCAAAACCCCAATATTTTCAGTAAAAACCTGGTTGTGTGCCTCCAGGACTTCCTAATGTTTAATTTCACACCTGCGCCGCGCTAAAGCTTCAACAGCTTGGAGGAGTTGAGGAGGAGTCCAATTTGCAGCCAAGCCACTGGCGATCGCGCACGCACCCGCACCGACCCCTTCCTTAACATACCCGCGATCGTAAGCTTGCAGTTGCCCGTAGCCAGATCCGGCAAAACTTAGCTGCGCGGCCAACAGAGGCACACCGCCGATATCATTAGCGAGTCCTACAGTGTCTCCTGTAGGGTCTTCGGCCACCCAGCGCGTAGTCCCCACCGCAACTTGTTCGGGACTCCATAGCAGAGCATATTCACGGGCTAAGGCTTGGATCAAAGCGTATACTGCCAGCATTTGCGTGCCCCCTGCCAGAAGCACCCCGCAAGTCCGACTCGCGGCGATCGCCATTGCCGCCACCGCTATTTGCATCGGATCGCCCACCGCCGCTACCAATTCTAGGGGAGTGCTGTTTTGTCCGTTAATTTCCCAATCAGCATGATTGAGTCCCGCTGTCACCGCAGCCAATTTTTGAGCGTGATTGCAGCGAGGATGAGAACTGTTAACTTTGCCCGCCGCTGCAATACCCAAACCCATTAACACGCCCAAAGCAGTAGTCGTTCCCCCAACTACGCACTCCCCTAAAATTAAATAGCTGCCATTAGTTCGATCGGCCAATTTTGCTCCCCAAATTAATCCTTGTTCGAGCAAATGTTTGACTGTTTCGAGTTCTAAAGCGTTCCCAGAAATCAGGCACTTTGCCGCAGTGCCGCCCAAATCAATTGCAGGTACCGGAGGTGGGAGGGGCAAACCCGCATTAAATAGGTAAAGGGGAAGTTCCAAAGCTTCGACTACAGCGCGAGATATCAGTACCGGCGAGGCACCTGCTTCTAGGGGCGGCAAGGGATATTGGGGCGACGGTTGGGGGCCGTTATACAAAAATTCTGCATCGGCCAAACAAGTAAATTGTCGATCGTGCGGCGTTGCTCCTGCTGCTGAAATCCCCGGAATTAAGCCAGTCGCGGTAAATCCTAACACGCAGGCAAATATCGGTTTTCGTCCCCGATAGCGATCGAGCCACCGCTGCCCCTGTTCTATTTCTGTATAAATACCAATCATAAATTAGTCATTAGTTATTACTCATTAGTTATTAGTTATTAGTTATTACTTATTAGTTATTACTTATTAGTTATCAATCAACTATAGCAATCCTCGCATCATTTGTGAATTTCTTACTCCCGGACCTTGATAAGGGGAGGGTTGGGGTGGGGGAAAAATTTTACTACTCCTGCAAGGATTGCTATATTAACTGTCAACTCTCAATAATTCCCAATAACTACTCTTCATAATCGATCAAAACTTGCACCCAACTTGGTGGTCGCGGAATAGGATTTCCCAAACGATCTAATAGTAGCAAAGCCACTAAATGCACTACAAATAAATAGACAATATTGTTAACTAAAATCATCCCGGCGGCGATTGCCCCAATTGTGTTCAAACTCGGTACATTAAGCCAGCCCAGCTTCACAAATACCCATTCCACCATGTCTGTTACCTGTGCCGTTACGTACACCCACAGATCTTGACCCACCAACGCCGACAGCAGCCAAAACCGAAAAAAGAAGCCTGCAGTACCAATGACAGCACCCACACTAATAGAGAGCGACCAAATCGCTTTGCGCCTCCAAAGTCCTCCCAGCGCAACTCCCATAATTCCAAAAGGCATCACGTATAAAATGCTCCGCGTCGGGCCCATGAGTACCGACAGCAGCAAACCCGATACCAAAGCTGCCATCCAAGCTGCTCGGTTGCCCCAGCGCAAGTAAACCAGGGCGATGGGTATCGGGAAAAAAACCCGCAGCAAAGGCCCCAGCGGAAAGTAATAATTTACCAGCCAAATTAAGCTAGCGGTACTTGCCAAAAAAGCCGTTTCTACAAGCCTTAAAGGCGCTTCCCCAGAGGCACGCTTACCCGGATCTGGATTGGTACGATCGCCAGTCATTGGTGAAATATCGGCGGTTTGCCGCTCGTTATTTGTACTGGGAGAACTGCTCGAATTAGACGCAGCATCTGCTGACAAAAAATCACTCATCCGATTTTAGATTTTAGATTTTAGATTTTAGATTTTAGATTTTAGATTTTAGGTTTTAGATTTTAGCGGACTTGCGCCCGATACGGCTGATTCCCGATTTGGCGATTTGGCGATTTTAGCGGACTTGCGCCCAATACGGCTGATTCTTGGTTTTACTGTTGGGATGCCTCGCCGCCAAATTGAATTTTGCTCGCAGAAATCGGGTTTCGGTAGGAACGCAAGTCTTATTTTAGATGGATTTTCTCAGCAAAAATTTTCAGCAGCATTATTTTTCGATTTTGGCTTCCTGGATTACCAAAACCGAACAAGATGCGTGGTGAACGACATAATTGCTGACGCTGCCGAGGAAAGCTTCTGCCAGCCCCGTGCGGCCGCGCCTTCCCAACACTATTAAATCTGCGCCCCAATTTTCGGCCGATTCACAGATACAATGCCCCGGATCGCCCTCCATTTTGCAGTCAAATTCCACCTGCAATCCTTTGTTTGCTGCAGCGTCGCAGTAATTTTTCAGCAAACCCGAAGCCTGTTTTACCTCCCTTTCCAGCCGCAAACGTTGAGCTTGATAAGCTTGATCCATTAACTCGACATTCATTCCCAAATCTACCGGAATTGGCACTGCAGTCTCGCCCAGCGAGTTGACAGTAACGCAGTTAAATAGCATCACCTCGGCGCGATCGCTCAGAGCTAATTCTAAAGCTTGAGTGAAGACGCGGTGGCCGAGTTCAGAATCATCTAAGGCGGCGAAAATTTTCTTAAAACTCACAGCTTTACCTCCTGCGGGAAATCATTAATATCAGTTAGTTAACAGAGAGTGCTTTTGAATTAGATTCAATAAAAGCAAACTCTGATACTTCTAGACTAACAGACGCTCCAAAGCGTGGAGGTCGGGAATGCACAAAACGTCACGTTCGCGCTGAATTGTTCCTTTTTTTTCCAGCTTGCTGAGCACTCGCGTTACTGTTTCGCGAGCCAGCCCGCTGAGGCTGCTCAATTCTCTGTGTGGCAGGTTGGGAATTTCTGTACCTCCTGTTTCCATGATTTTTTTGCCTTGCCCCTCGGCCAAAAATAATAGAATATCTGCTACTCGCGAGGTACTGTCCGACTCTCGCAAACGCAGGCGGCGGTTGACTTGTCGCAGGCGGCGGGCCATCAGTTGAGCTAGCCGAATGCCTGCTAGCGGCTCGGTATGAATGAGCTGCACAAAATCCTGAGATGGCATATTGCCGATCAGTGTCGGGGCTAGGGTGATCACATCTGTCGATCGCGGTGCTTCTTCGATCGCAGCCATTTCCCCGAATAATTCTCCTTTCCCTAAAATATTCAGTGTTACTTCTTTTCCGTCTAGGTTGTAGGTGCGAATTTTCACCCAACCATCCAATATAAAATACACTGATGTTCCCCAGTCATTTTCAAGTAAAATTACCTGATTTGAAGGATGACTGCGGGTAACGATGTGGACAGTTGCTCTCTCGATTACAGGATCGGGTAATCCTGCAAAAAAAGGAGTAGAAACTATCAATTGATTTATATTAGAATTCGGATCTCGGGTGTTAAAGCGGTCTTCCATGAGGCCATCATTTTAATTTATGCGCTTGAGCTGCGCTGGGCAGTTAGAAATAGCTTTCAGCCGAGTCATTCGATTTGAGATTCAAGATTTGAGAAACAAGGATCTAAAATCGGCAATTTTACCTCTAAATTTTTGCGGTCAAAGGCTCAATATGGGAATTAATAGCCTCAAGCTCTGATTGGGAGCTAGAAACTAAAAAATATACCATAATTTTTTAGATCTTTACCACCGATCAAATTTTATTAACAAAATTTTAGCAATGTGGCAAACGACTGAGCCGATCGAATTACCTTTGAAAGCACTTCGCGAAAACAAGCTTAACACTGCTGAGAGATTTGTTGTCATTGGACCCAGCAGTTGAGCGGCTGAATCCACGATCGCAAGCCTGCAAGCACGGTAGACAGTTCCCAAATCCGAGCAACTGACTAGAACCTGGCAAATGTCAGCACGATCGCCAAAATCCACAGCTATTGCTAGCTTAAAGGCTAGCGCTCTTCCCGAGGCAAACCGACGCAGATCCCAGCCAACTTTTCTGCTACCCCGAAATTATTGTACCATTAGTATCTAGCCATGAATACAGATAAAAGGCTATAATAAAAGGTTACTCAAACCCAGTCTACGGGGACAATCCCGAATCTCGGTATCCCAAATCGCAAATAGTTTGAGGTTTTTTCCAAGTCGGTGAAAAATGAAGACACAAACGGCGCGCCGCCACGGTAGCCAAAGTTGGGGTTACGGGTGCGCGGCCCGCCGTTTGTGCAGGTGAAGGCATTGATTTCGCGCGATCGCACCTATCCCGAACAGGAATCGACATCCCGCCAAGGAAACAGGAAAGCAGACGCAGAATTTGACCGCACTTGCAGTTGATAGAAGCGAGCATTTGGTGCGGAAGTACCGACTAACCTATCATAGGCAATAGAAGCGATCCGAAGACAAAAGGTTAATTAACAGTTGTCAGAAAATATTAGTAAATTATTGACGGACTAGCATTCAGATTATTCTATCTATTGGCATCGCTGCCGCCTGACTTCAGTCTTTTTTCGGTAAAGTTTCTCCCAAGCCGCATTCCCAGAGGTTCCGCCCTTGAATTCTCAGAAGTACAAAATTCAAGCACTGATTGCTGAGATTGACGAGGTACTCAGCAAGCCCGCACCCCGCTTGCCTTGGACGGGTTCTCTCGATACTGTCCACCAGCGCCAACTTTTAGAGCGAATTCGCGCTTATCTGGTTTCCTCAGACTCAAAGCTAACGGCCCCAAAGGCTCCCGCCCGCCCAAATGTCCGCCCCGAACCAGTTCCAGTTCCCAAAGTGCCTCTGCCCGCCCCTGGCCCCTCAGCTGCAGAGCAAATCATGCTTGCCGTAACCGGAGAAATCAGCCACCTGCGTTCAAGCCTGACAGGGCCGCTCCAAGAAGACATAGAAGCTTTGCGGCAAGAGCAGCAAGCTCTAATTCAAGAAATCAAACAGTTAGAAGCAAAACGACAGCAGCAACAATCCCTAGCTCAGCAACAAGCCAACCAACAGCAAATCATTGCTGAATTCTTGCAGGTACTGACTGCCCGCTTGGAAGAAACCTTGACTAGCGATTTCTCCCAAATTCTAAGTTCCCTAGAAAATCAGTTACTGCAAAGCATCTCAGCACCTTACTCTTTGGGCAGTGCGCCTGACGAACAATCGGCTGTTGACGTAACACTTAACCGACAAACCTCAGAAGAACACCCTCTGCTGACGCCGGCTCAGAGGTTGGAGCAAATGCAACTCTTCCAATCTCATGCTGACAGTTTGCTAATGAGTCTCGATTCTAGGATGGGTACCGTGTTCGAGGCTTTGCTTGCAAATCTGCAAAGCTATCAAGCTTCCTTGAGACAAGAACTCGAAAATATGTACGGTTTGAGCCAGCAGAGCGAGGCGATGTTCGCGGCTTTGGTCAACCACTTGGCCGCACAGTTAGGGCGAGAAGCATCTTCCTACGTTCAACAGCCGATCGATTTAGCAAATAATCTCGAAACCGTCACCCCAACGGCAGCCGATCGATCTCCTGCCGCTCCCGCCCTTTCAAATACTTCGATCGAGCACTCAGCCGCAGAGACTCTGACTGGAGACTCGGCGCAGGAAATTCGCACCGGCGAATTCGGAGAAGAAGACAGATTTCCCTACGCCGGTACAGAAATTTCTCCGCAATTCAAACAGTTGAGGCGCGACCGCGATCGCATTCAAGCTCCCATTTTGCTCCCGGAATTGGAAGATAATTTGTTCGGTTCTGCACCCGAAAAATCTCGGCAGGCAACTCCTTTACCAGGCGATGAACCGGAGAATAGATTAACAGAAACAGGTGAAGATATTGAGGATTTGTATGCAAGTTTGTTTGCGGGAGAAGCGGTTCCTGAAGTAGAATTACAAGTCGAAACATTTCCTGTAGAAAATAGTGTAATTGAGACGAAAAGTGAAGGTGTAGAAGAGCGAGAAGCGGCGGAAAAGGTAACTGAGGAATCGCTAAAAATGACCGAAGATTTGTTTGTAAATCTGCTGGATGAAGGCGAATCTTTGGAAGAGATTTTAGTAGATGAAGATTCTGAGTTTGTCAGGGGGAATTCTGTAGAGTCTCTAACTTTAGAGAGTGCCGGTTTATTTGAACCGCAAGTGGCAACAGTGGCTGAAGTGTCAGAAGCACCAGCCTCAACCGCTGAGGTGCAAATTGACACGGACGATCGAGAAAATCTAGAAACGGCTCAAAACCGAGGCGAGCAGTTGGGCGCTACAGTCCCTCAGTCATCAGCTTTGCCGTTGAGAACGCCTGCCGAAATTAACCCAAACCTCCCCAGTGCCAAGTCCCCTGTGCCGAGTGCCGGTGACGTTAAAACAGGCGAGGTAGACTCATCCTCACAGCGGCTAGATGATGTCTACATCCAAGCTTCGCCGGACGAGGATTTGCTGCCGGTCGAGGCATTAGAAGATGACATCGATCGAGCTCTAAATTTGGACAACAATACTCTGGAACTTTTGGAGGCAGACCTCTACAATCTGGAGGGATTAGAAAATACTAGCTTCGGGCGATCGAATTCCTGGGCCGCTACCAGCTTGGATTTATTGGGGAGTTCCCCCGAAAGCGATGCAAAAAATCCCTTTGCGGAGGCAGCAGAGGAAGAACTCGGCACGCTGGAGGATTTGTTCTCCGATGTGTTGGAACTCTCCTCGGATGATGAACCCTTTGTTTTGGAAGACGAACTTGAGGATGATTTATTTGCGGAGGAAGACGACTCGAATTTGACGCTAGACGAGATTTTGGCTAGTTTGACCGAGACCGATCGACCTTTGACTGATTCTCCCCCTCCAGAAACAGCCGAAACTAGCGAACTGCGATCGAGTCCTGCAGAAAGTAAAAAAAAAACCTAATTTCGACAGAGAGTAAAGCAGGAGTTGTTGAAGGGAAAACCGATTTTAGCGAGTTTGCCCGGACACAGCAGCAAGACTCGGCCGGGCATTCTGCAGGAGGTGCGATCGCCCCATCCCCAGAACGCCGGGATTATAGCTGGTATTTGGGTATTGATTTTGGTTCCAGCGGCCTGTCTGCGGCTTTGGTCGATCGCACCAGCGGCCAGTTGTACCCGATTTACTGGGAAGCATCGCAGGCTGAGGCTGGGGCAGCAGGCGCCTGTTGTCGGATTCCCTCGGCGGCAGTGCTGGCCCAAACAGCCCCAGGAAGCCCGGGGTCAGAGGTGACAGTCAAGTCGGTGGGATTCCGACCCCAGGCTTTGCCTGCTGGAGAATTTTTACTGGAAAATTTTAAATTGCCTTTAAAGGTGGGCATTCCTTATCAGCGGGAGGCTGCTGGGATGTACGAACCGCTGTTGCAGCGGTCGCCCTTGCAGGCTTTTTCGATCGCCTTGCCCCTGCAAGGTGTGCGGGCACTGCTGGCTACTTTGAATCCGAGGAAGCAGGGGCAAAAATTTGCCGAATCGGGGGAAATTTTGGATTCTGCACCGAGGGCGAATTTTGCAGGATTGCCAGTTTCCAATTTAATTTGTAGGGCTTCGGGACTGACGCCAGAAACTCTCGATGCGGCGCTTTTAGACTTGCAGGGTGTAATTTTGGGGACTCCGGCGGGTTGGTCGGATGCTTATCGGTTTAATCTGCAGGAGGCGGTTTTGGGCGCGTCTCTGGTGGCTTCTGGTTCGCAAATTTTTGTGGTGGAAGATGCGATCGCCACTTTGCTTGCTGCTGTAACTCCTGTGCAAAATGCCACAGAATTGGAGGAGTCGTCAGCCGTGGATTCTGCTAAGGGAAGTGAAAAAGTTGCACCGCTGAGTGTGAATGCTTCGTCTTTTAGCGGGGGAACTTTGATTTTGAATGCGGGGGCGGCGACGGTGGAATTAGCTTTAGTTGAGTTGCCGTCAAATCTTCAAGATTTAACTCGTGCTGATTTTACTTGCAGCAGTTTTGATGCGGCTGGCGATGCTTTCGATCAGGATATTATCTGTCAGTTGTTGGCTAAAAATGAAACTTGGGGAATGTCGATCGATTTGCCGCGTCCTGGCCATCCAGATTTGCCGAGTCGCTATCAATTGCAGCAGCGGTTACAAGGTTCTGCTTTTGGCCTGCAATTGTTAGAGGCGGCAAGGCAAATAAAAGTTATTTTGCAACATCAAAAAAGTTTTGCTTTGGATATTGGCCAGCAGCATTGGGATGTGAAGCGCCAAGATTTGGAAAGTCTGGTTTTAGTGCCTTTTGTGCAGCAGTTGAACCGCGAATTGAATGCTTTGCTCAGCCGCGCGGGAATGTCGCCGGCGGGGATTAATCAGGCGATTTGTGCTGGGGGTATGGGTGCTTGGCCTGCGATCGCCCGCTGGTTGCGGCAGAAGTTGCCGAATGCGATCGTGGTTCAAGACCGGGAATTGCAGGGCGATCGAGATATTTTTGAGGTTGACAATTCTGCATTAAATTCTGTATCTCAAAGTACAAATTCCCCCCAAAAAGTTGGTCTAGTTGCCTGCGGGTTAGCGAGTTTGGCTCTCTATCCTCAAATGTTGAACGTGTCGCAGCAGCAGTACAGCGACTTTTTTCTGCTGTGGGAATTAATGCAGGTTTTGGGCGGGGAAACTCTGAGCTTTCAGGAAATATTGCAGTTGTTGGAGCGCCGGGGCGTGAATACCCGCACCTGCGAACCTCGGATTTTGGGGATTTTGGAAGGAAATTTGCCGGCGGGACTTGTGCCTGCGGAGGAAGATTTCATGCTGCTGGCCGAGGAGTCGAGGCAAAATCCTGATTGGGAAGCAATTTTGGCTGAGCCGCTTTTCTTTGAAGATGTTTCGCGGGGTTATCGGTTGAATCTCGAACACGCCTCTGTTGTTCGCGAATATTTAGGCAAACTCGCCTCTAGCAGCCAGCAAAAATTGTTAGAGCCGCTAACACTTGCTTGGGATGTTCGCACCGATATTTATCACTAAACGGCAAAAAACCCGGTTTCTCAGTAGAATCCTCCCTGTCTTTCGGGAAGAGTCCTAGTCGAAACTAGGTTTTTTTGCGTCCAGGACTAACTTTTTTGTGTAAATTTACGTAATTTTACATGAAATTTATACGTTTTTAGAAAAAACACATAGAAACTTTATAGAAGTGTGATTGCTTTTTAAAGATTGTGCAAAGCTGAGCATTTCAGGTTCTGCTGATTTGGGATGACTAATAAAATGGACGTAAGGAATCGTTAAAGTTGAGACAAATGATATGAAATTTCCGATGGGTGCCTCGTCGAAATCATTATTATCAGAAATGATGTCGTTATTTTTTCGAGAATCTACTTACAAAGTCTCTGTATCAAAACAACTGCATCACCGATCCGTAACTAGCAAGGTAAAACGGTCGATCGATATTTTGGGCTCGCTGCTGGGACTGGCAATTGCAGCAGTGGTGGCGGTGCCGGTGGCAGTGGCGATGCTGTTGGACAATCCGGGCCCGCTGCTTTACAGTCAAGTCCGCTGCAGCTTCAAAGGGCGACATTTCAGAATATGGAAGTTTCGATCGATGGTTGTGGGTGCAGAAAATCTCAAACATTTAGTTACCAACCAAGCTAAGGGTCACATTTTTAAGAATGAAAATGACCCGCGAATTACCCGCGTCGGCCGCTTTTTACGGTGCACGAGTTTGGACGAGTTGCCTCAATTCTGGAATGTGTTAGTTGGCGACATGAGTTTGGTGGGAACTCGACCGCCAACTCCCGATGAAGTTGCTGCCTATGACGAGTTCCACTGGCAGCGTTTAAATGTCAAACCCGGTCTGACTGGGGAGTGGCAAGTCAACGGACGGTCTGGAGTTAAAGACTTTGACGAGATTGTCCGTATGGATCTAGACTATCAGCGCAAGTGGTCTGTTGTCTACGACATCACTCTGATTTGCCAAACAATTTGGGTTGTCTTCAGTAAAAACGGTGCGTGTTAATAGACTTGCTGTTTTGGGGTGTTTTTGGATTTTAAATTTTAGGAAAAAACAGGGTATGAAATAGTAGGAAACGGATTAAATATATGTTAATAGAATTAGCGATTGGTGATGCTTACGGTGCGGGTTTTGAATTTGTTGACCCGCAGACGATCGAGTTGTACAACAATCTCAACGGCTATATCAAGCATCCCCGTCACGACATCGGGCCTGGATGTTACACAGACGATACGCAGATGAGTTTAGCCGTTGCAGAAGCGATCGTCAGCAGAGAACCTTGGACGCCGGAACTTTTAGCCAGCAAATTTGTTGCAGCTTTTCACCGCGATCGGCGATTTGGTTATGCTGGCAAAATGTACAATTTTTTGCTACAAGTTCAAGACGGAAAAGAATTCTTAGCAAAAATTCACTCCGCTAGCGATAAAAGCGGCTCTGCAATGCGAGCCGGGCCCATTGGCATTTTTCCTACTATTGAAAAAGTCATCGAAAATGCTACCATTCAAGCTGCCATTACTCACAACACTCCTGATGGTATTAAAGCAGCTATAGCGGCCGCTTTGATGTCCCATTACTTTATTTATCAGCTAGGTTCAAAGAAGAATTTGGGAAATTTTCTAGAAAAGCACGTCCCTGGTGAGTGGTCTATACCTTGGCAAGGAGAAGTCAGCACTAAAGGTTTGGTGTGTGTGAGAGCAGCTATTACTGCTGTCATGCTCCATGATAGTATGAGCAAACTGCTCCAAGCTTGCATTGCCTTTTCGGGAGATGTCGATACAGTAGCAACTATTGCTTTAGCTGCTGGTTCCTGTAGCAGTGAAATGTCCCAAGACCTGCCAGAAAATTTGGTACAAGGATTAGAAAATCAATCTTACGGTCGAGATTATATCATAGAACTGGATCGACAGTTAATGAATTGCAGGAGCGACTTCTGACTTCTTTCTGATATCTGTTACATCCGTTAAATCCCGATTCACTGAGCGTTGCCGCACTTCTTGCTATTATGAATTTGCCTAATTTGATTACTTTTTCCCGCTTGCTGGGAGTGCCTTTTCTACTCTACGGTTTGTACGACCCAAGCGCGCAAAGCCGCTGGATTTGCACCGGGATTTTTGTGGTAGCTGCGGCTACTGATTGGCTGGACGGCTATTTGGCTAGGAAGTTGAATCAAATTACCGATTTGGGAAAGTTTCTCGATCCTTTGGTGGATAAATTGTTGGTGCTCGCGCCGCTTTTGGTATTGATTGAGTTGGGGCGAGTCCCGGCTTGGGGAGTGTTTTTGATTTTGGGCAGGGAGTTGACAATTGCGGGGTGGCGTGTTAACAAAACTACGATTTCTGGAGCTAATATTTGGGGGAAGTTGAAGACGGTAAGTCAGATTGTGGCGATCGCACTTTTAATTGCTCCTCTGTCTGAAGCGTGGAATTTTCCCGCAGTAATTGCTTTTTGGGTTTCTGTGGCTTTAACTTTGATTTCTGGCGCTATTTATCTCTGGCCGGAAAAGACTGCTGAGGACAAGTAAATCCATTTTTTAACCGCAGATGAACGCGGATTAACGCAGATAAAACAATCGATGCATTTGTTGTACGGACACGGCATTGCCGTGTCCTAGCCGTAGCTTAATAATGAGTCCCAGATTTCCGGTAGTGCACCGCTGTCACGCCGTCATTTTTGAGCAAATGACCGTTGTCAACCGCCGCATAAACTACCCAGTGATCGCCGCATTCCATCCGACTTATCACTTTGCATTCCAGATAAGCTAGAGCATCAGTCAAAACGAGACAGCCGTTGCTAGCTTCCATTGTTTCGACTCCGGCAAATCTGTCTTCTCCCGGAGCAAAGTTTTTCATGAAATACTTCCGCAACTGTCGCCCTTCGGCTAAGATGTTGAGCACAAATTTATCTCCGGCGTACATCAAAGATTCGATCGATCGATCTTTGGCCACCGCAATCGTCACGCCGGGCGGATTAAAAGTTGCTTGCGACACCCAGGAAGCCAGCATCGCACTGGTGACATCCTCCCGCTTCGCCGAGACTACGCACAGCGAACCGACGAGTCTGCCTACGGCTTGTTCAGTGCGATCGCTTCCCGCTGCTAACTGCGGTTTCGGTGCCCGCAATTTTTGCGATCGAATCAAAGCTTGAGCAAAATCCGTTCCGGTTTCTGTACACTCGTGAATCGTCGCAGCAGTCGGCTTAAATTTGGCTCGAATCGGCTCAAATCCGATGCGATAGCCGGCATCTTTCAGCTTGTTTTCCACTAAGTCGATCGCCTCTCCGCTCCAGCCAAAAGAACCGAAAACCCCCGCTAATTTGCTCTTAGTTGCGGTGGATAAAACAATTCCCAAAGCAGTTTGAATTTGTGTCGGAGCGTGTCCTGCTAGCGTGGGAGTTCCGATGATAAATCCCGCGCATTTTTCGATCGCCTCTTTAATTTCTCCCGGTTCGGCAAATTCGCAGTTGATACTTTCCACCGCAACCCCCGCCCTAGTAATTCCTTTGGCGATCGCCTGCGCTAAAGTAGCCGTATTTCCGTAAGCCGAAGCATAAATCAAAGCAACTGTCAAGTCTTTTGAATTTTGTTGCTGGCTCCATTCCCGATACAAATTGCTCAGTTCATTAAGACCGTAACGGACGATCGGGCCGTGACCGGGAGCATAAAATGCTGCAGGTAAATCGGCGAATTTATCCATTGCGGTCAGCACTTGTTTTGCCTGAGATGCGTGCAGGGAATCGTAATAATAGCGCCGATCTTCGCTGTAAACGCTCCACCCTTCATCGAATACTTGGTCGCCGCAAACGTGAGCTCCAAATAGTTTGTCAGTGAACACGATGCGAGTTTGCGGATCGTAGGTGCAAAGTTCATCGGGCCAGCGAGGAGTCGGAGTCGCGATGAATTTTAAGGCGTGACCTTTTCCTAAGTTGAGAGTTTCTTCTCCCCGAACGACCATAATGTTTAATTCTCGATCGGGAAAAGCAGCCCGCAAACTAATTGCCGCTGGATTCGTGCAAACCAAAGCTACTTCAGGAGCTAATTCTAACAGAGCTTTAATCGTGGTTGCTCTGTTAGCATTGAAATGCCCTAAAATTATGTAATCCAGCTTGGTTAAGTCCACCCGTTGCTGCAAAAATTCGAGGTAATTTTCCGTAAAAGATTCTCCCGGCGGGTCGAACAAAGCTGTTTTGTCAGCTTGAATAATATAGCTATTGGCTGTCGTCCCCTTTTGCAGCGAATACTCGACTTCAAATTTGAGTCTGTCCCAAGTGCGCGATCGCACAATAAAAGTATCGAGCGCGATGGGGATAAACTGCACGTCGCGGGGTTTGGCATTAGATGCGAGTCTAGGAGTCAAAGTGTTAGTCATTAATTGCACCTATGAGAAACTGAACTACAGAACTTCTTTTGATTTCGTGCCAAAACTTGGTATCTACAATGTCAAACCTTGCACCTCTACCCTGTAAATTGGTATCTAGGTCAGTCAGAAATTCCCTGGTTTTCAAATCATCCCCAATTTGGATAAAGCTGACTCCTATTTCTTCATCTTTATCTATTGTATTGGCCGCACTTACAAGAATTTCGGTCACAGCAGCGGTATTTTCTGGTGTTCGATCTAAAACTGCAACAATTATTGCTCCTTTCTTCCCTCGATGATTTGTTTTGCTAGCGAAATAATCGCTAAAAGTTTCTTTTAGAGCTTCTTCCAAATTAATGACCGCCGGCTTTGCTGAATCCGGTTCCGTATTTTGTCGCTGCAAAATTTCAGCTAACCGGGCAACCTTTGAATTTTTATACTTCCACAGAGGAGTAGAAGCTTCGTAAACGGTGATGCCGTCGCTGTCAAATTCCTGACATTTTTTTGCTAAGTCGATCAGAGATGCCTGTGCTTCTATCCACTCCTGGTACCAAGAATGCTGGGGGTCTCTGCTGGCATCGCTTCTAGCAATAATAATTGTGTAATCTCGATCTTCTAAAAGATTGGCAGGCATTGGCAATTCCTAAGAGTGAAAATGGAAAAGCAAAAGGTAAGAAAAGGCTTGTGGCGCACCGTAAGTTTAGCTGCAGGTAAGGTTCGCCACAAGCACCCTACGTTGAGAGTTTTTGCATAGGTAAGGAGCCGCACAAGCACCGGAATTTCCTACCTAATAATGATTTCCGACTTTTCGGTGGTGAACGGCAGGCAGTGCATCGGGATTGGAGACGCGGCCGCTATCGACGATCGCGTATACGATATGATGGTCCGAAAGTTCCATCCGGCTGACTACTTCGCACTCCATGTAAGCCAAAGCATCTGTCAAAATCGGAGAACCGTTGGTAGCAGGTTGAGTTTTAACTCCGGCAAATCGATCGGCACCAGGGGCAAAACGCTTGAGAAAGTGCCTCATCAAGGTTTGATAATTGCCTTCTTCGAGCACGTTGAGAACAAATTTATCTCCCGCGTGCATCATCGATTCGATCGCCCGATCCTTCGCAACTGCTATTGTTAAACCCAGCGGTTTAAAACTTGCTTGCGTTACCCAAGAAGCCAGCATAGCACCGCTAACCTCGCCTTTTTGAGCAGTTATGATGTACAGTCCGCCGCTGATCCGTCCCAAGGCTTTATCTAGGTCGCTGTCTAGGGATTTCATCTGTTTGACAGCCTTGTCCCGCGTCAGCCACTGTCCCAAGTCGGTGCCGGCTTCGTCGCAAAGTTGATAACTCGCTTCTGTGGGCGTTTCTTTAATCAAAATGTTGGGAAATGCCTCTTTTAAACCCAACTCTTTAAACTTGTTTCGCAGCGGGTAAATCGATGCGTCATCGCCACCGCCGGATTCGCACAAACCGAAAGATTGTTTGTTGTTAGCCGCAACTAAAATTGTGTTGATAGCAGCTTCGGCATTCGCAGCAGCAGTACCGCTACTCGGCGGCGCACAAATTACAATGCCGACAGCATTACCGACAAGTTCCGCAACTTCTTGCAAGTCGGCGATTCTCAAATCCATCATTTCCACAGCGACACCGGTTTTGGTGATACCGTGGGCGATCGCTTGGCTGAGCCGATCGCTAAATCCGTAGTCCGAGGTGTAAAATACCGCTACAGTGGTTTCTGCCTTAGCTTGCGCTTGGCTCCACTTTTTGTAGCGTCCGGTAAGTTCCACCACATTATGTCGCAGCAGCGGCCCGTGACCGGTGGCAACTGTACCGATTTCTCCCAACTCTGCCATCCGCTTCATCGCAGCGAGTACCGATCGAGCATTGGGAGCCATCAAACACTCATAATAAAAGTGGTAATCTTCCTCAACTGCTGCTAAATCGTCATCGAAGGTGCTGTCAGAACAGTAGTGCATCCCGAAAGCATCGCAGGTAAACAGCACTTGAGTTTTGCTGTCGTAGCTGAAAATAGTATCCGGCCAGTGCAAGTTAGGCGCCGATACGAATTCGATAATGTGGTCGTTTCCTAAATCTAGTTTGTCCCCGTTTTTGACTACCAATCGCTCAAACGGTTGGTGTACAAGGTTTTCTAAAAATTGAATTGCTACTTTCGCCCCCACGACAATCGCTTGGGGTGCCAGCGCCAGCACATCTTTGACTAAACCGCTGTGGTCTGGTTCGGTGTGGCTGATAATTAGATAGTCAATCTCTTTGGGGTCAATTTCGCCCGTCAGAGTTTCCATGTACTGCTGGCGAAACTTCTCGTGCGAGGTATCGACGAGGGCTGTTTTTTCACCGCGAATGATGAATGAGTTGTATGTTGTACCGTTTTTGAGTCCGAATTCGATGTCAAAGCGGTCTCTATCCCAATCCAGGCATCGAATTGCCGTTGTGTCAGGGGCAATTTCGACTTTTTCCACCGTCAATCTGCGTTGGACTCGTTCAGTCAGCGCTACCATCAGTGCCTCCTTGTCTTTTACCCATTACCTTATTGTCTTCATTCTGACACGTTTTTTTTGTAAATCTTTATAAAATTTCTTATGAGGCTGTTAAGTATCCCAAAATTTATGGCATCAGGCAGTTCGGCTTCAGTTGCACGCGATCGGGATGTAACGGATTTGAGGAAGAAGGAAAATTCAATAAAATCAATTTTTGGTCGATAAAGAGTTGACAAAAAACCGAGATGTATGGTATATGAAAAATGAACTGAGTTCGATCGGTCGGACGATCGCCCCTTTAGAAGACTATCAGTCAAATGCGATTGTCGATCGCGCGGCGATTTGGATTAGGGAGAATAACTCGGCATTTGAGTCAACCCAATCAAACGTCAAACGCGATCGCGCTCTCTTATCCCCCATTTATTTAATCAGTCGGGGATTTGGGGATAATAATAGAAGAAAAAATTCCAATCCGCAATCAAAAATCTACTCATAGATGTAAAGCTATGTCTGAAAGTTCCTTCGATCAAACTAATTTTGATTGACAATTAGGACAGCCGCAACAGCGATTGCAGGAGTGGTGGGAACTAAAAACTGCCCAAAATATACCGAATGTCAAATTGCCATCTTGGTTTGATTCCCCCATCTTGGGGGCGATCGCGCTTAGCAGCCTTTTGGTTTATCTTAGCATTGCTCGCAGTCTGAGCGAGTTGGCAGATTTGGCAACTATTGCGTTTTTATATTCATAATTTCAAAAATAGGAATCAAACAACTGATGGCAGTGCGAAACAAACAATTAAAGATTTGTCCGTAGCAGAGTGGTTGTTGCGATCGCACAAGTTGCAGCAGCAAGGCAAATAGCCAAGCTTGCCGCTGTCTTTACATGGCAGCGTTGCAGCGGTTAAATGATGCCGGAACCGCGATTCACCAACCCAGCCGCACTGATGGCGAATATTTGCAATTAATCGAGCAATTAGCCCAGCCAGCGCCTTACGGAACTTTGATAAAAATACATCAGCAACTATATTTTGGGAATAGGGAAGCTGACGCCTCAACCTTTGAACAGTGTCAGCAAACTTATCAACAAATTAAGGATTAAGTCGGTAAGCACAAAAAAATAATAATATCCAATCGATAATTCTAGGGGCAGGTTTTACAAAAAATTATTGCCAAAAACCGACTATCTCAAAAACCCCCACCCAATGGCAAATCGCCATCTAATTCTTTCCATATACAAGGGTTCAAGGTCGTACTCGAATAACGCGCGTAGCATCTAAGAGTACGACCTTGGAATGGTGCTATCAGACCGAAGTAGCAAATGGGTTGAAAGCCACGAAACTAGCACCAGCAAAGGGATTCGGGTCGAGGTCGCCCACAATCAGCCCTGTAGGTGAATCCCATTAGCTGTCGGTGCCAGCGACAGTCACACAGCGAAGATTTTACCCGCGTACCTCGCTTTCTTGAAAAAAGCTGTAGTGAGGAATCAGACTGATAAAAAGCATTTAACTACTTGCGGGACATATTAGTAGAGCAAGGATTCCTCGCCCTACTAACAGCCTTAGATGAGAGTGATACTTGTTGCCGCTGTACTGCCGAAACTGTAGCCCGCAGTGGGGTTAGCAAGACCTAAGCGCACAATCCCATTATTGGTACTAAATGGGTTGTCTTGAAGAGCAAAGGTTTGGCTGAGTTGGCCGTCGGCGAAGGACAACGTGCCGCCAGTGGGGCCGCCCGGGTTAAGCAGGTAGTCGGTACCATATACAGGTGCAGGGCCGGCGCCTGGAGTACCCGCCAGAATAATATAATCAATCGATGCTGCACCTAAGCCGCTTGAGCGGGTAACTGTAACCGTTGTGCTGCCCCCCTGAGCGCCGATCGAGCCGTAATTAGACGCACTATACTGGAAGACATTGCCAGATGCACTGCTGCTACCGTCAATAATGTCTAATCTTGCTGTTGACGGAGTGCCGACGGGGCCGTTATTGAGATATAGGTTAACACTCTCAGTCATTTCAGGCACAGTATCAGCATTGACAAAGATGTTGAACGTCGTGGAAGTTACCCCAGGGCCAAAGGTGAGTACACCAGCAGTAGACGCATAATCAGCCGCAGTTCCTCCAGTTGATAGGGCGCTGCCGTCAAGAGTACTGTAGCTAATGGTTCCGGCAGCCGTACTGGGGCCGATGCGATTGACTGTCACCGTAGCAAAGCCAGATGATTCCGGAGTGGTGAAAGTAGCCGCACTAAAAACAAACTGGGTTGCTGTTGATGTTACTGGAGTTGGAGTCGGCGTCGGAGTTACCGTCGTCCCAGTTGGGGGCACATCATTAATCGTCAAAAGTGACGGACTACTGCCGACATTGCCACCGAAGAGTACCAAATTCACCGTTTCCGGCGATTCCAAAATCGAATCAGTCAAAGCCGTCACGGTGAAACTAGCGGTAGTTTGCCCCGCAGCAAAATTCAACACCCCCGCCGCCGTTCCAGTGTAATCCGGTGCACTGCCTGTTGAACTTGCCGAACCGTCAAGAGTAGAGTAGTTAATCGATGCAGCCGCCGTGCCGCCGGTGCGGGTAACGTCAATCGTAACCACGCCGCCTTCAGCCACCGTGTAATTTGGTTGGGTGAACTGGAAGATACTTGGAGATGTCGGAGTTGGGGTCGGAGTTGGCGTCGTCCCAGTTGGCGGCACATCATTAATCGTCAAAATTGACGGATTACTGGCGACATTGCCACCGAAGAGCACCAAATTCACCGTTTCCGGCGATTCCAATGTCAAATCAGTCAAAGCCGTCACGGTGAAACTAGCGGTAGTTTGCCCCGCAGCAAAATTCAACACCCCCGCCGCCGTTCCAGTGTAATCCGGTGCACTGCCTGTTGAACTTGCCGAACCGTCAAGAGTAGAGTAGTTAATCGATGCAGCCGCCGTGCCACCGGTGCGAGTAACGT
Source organism: Microcoleus sp. F8-C3 (assembly GCA_036704825.1). Lineage (GTDB taxonomy): Bacteria > Cyanobacteriota > Cyanobacteriia > Cyanobacteriales > Microcoleaceae > Microcoleus. The sequence continues at coordinate 59,348 of JAUBSN010000012.1, forward strand.
TAATCGTCGCCACGCCGCCTTCAGCCACCGTGTAATTTGGTTGGGCGAACTGGAAGAGACTTGGAGATGTCGGCGTCGGCGTCGGAGTTGGCGTCGTCCCAGTTGGCGGCACATCATTAATCGTCAAAATTGACGGATTACTGGCGACATTGCCACCGAAGAGCACCAAATTCACCGTTTCCGGCGATTCCAATGTCAAATCAGTCAAAGCCGTCACGGTGAAACTAGCGGTAGTTTGCCCCGCAGCAAAATTCAACACCCCCGCCGACGTTCCAGTGTAATCCGGTGCACTGCCTGTTGAACTTGCCGAACCGTCAAGAGTAGAGTAGTTAATCGATGCAGCCGCCGTGCCACCGGTGCGAGTAACGTTAATCGTCGCCACGCCGCCTTCAGCCACCGTGTAATTTGGTTGGGCGAACTGGAAGAGACTTGGAGATGTCGGAGTCGGCGTCGGAGTTGGCGTCGGCGTCGGCGTCACATCAATGCCTTGATATTGAATACTCCGCACTAGGTAGTCGGAACTATCGTTTTTGAAGGAGGTAGCGGCGTAGCCAGCGGTGGGGTTCGCGTAGGCTGTGGCGGAGAACCGCAGTTCGTCAAAAGTAAAGCCGGTGAGAGAGTCTCCTACTATCTGGAATGTGAAATTGCCATCGGTACGATCGCCAGTGAAAGTCACTCCATCTGAAGACACACCGAGCGGTTTTGGAGTGGCAGGAGCGCTGAGGCGAGTGATCGTAAAATTGCTGGCCGATACCCGCGCCCCATCCTTAAAGAGTTGCAGCGAACCAACTTCATCGCCTTGATCGTCCACTGTAGTAGAACTTGATTTGGGAAATAATCCACTCAGGCCGATCGTGGCGCTAGTGATGTCTTTGTTATCTGCCCATTTCACCTTCAGCGTCTGAGATAGATTGGCGTTGGGGTCATAGTTGATTTCCGCCCGATTTTTATTGGGGTCGGTAAACCAACCACTATAAGAGCCTAGGACACCAATACCAGCCGGAGCGCCGTAGCTCAACCCGCTTTTAGGGGTTTCGTTCGTTGCTAACGTGAGGTTGCTGATGGGAGTAGGGTTAGTGTAGTTCGTTTCAAAGCCATCAAAAGCTATCCCAGAAATTTGGATGCCTTGATTCTGGGCGGCAGTAGGCCATTGTGCGATCAGCTCACTGATGCTGCTGTAATTAGTGGTTGTACCCAAAGAACCATTGAATGAAGTAGCCATAGCTTCTCCTTTGATAATGAGTAATTAAAGATTAGAAGTGACTGAAAACCAGAGGTTGGGCTTTCTTGTAGCGATTTGTCATATCATGTCCGGTCGAGCGACCGCGATTTTTGTAGGGGCCCGTGAGCCAACAATACCTGCCAACAATTGACAATCTCAAAAACCCGCCCCGACCGAGATATTATGGTCGATCGGTCGCACATGATATCTACAAGAAAAATTTCCTCATACGTGCAGGTAAATAAAGTAAAAATGCTTGCCCAATAAGCATCTGAAGGTATGATTGCCCCCGATCGAATTCTGAAGTTATGATTGCCCCCGATCGAATGTTGAGTGTAACTACTTACACCTATTTAGATAGAGATATTTAACTTTCATCATCAATAAGTTTTATCCGGAAAAATTGCGATCTTTTTTTCAGCCCTATAAAAAGCGGGTTTTCCACATCTGTAGAGGAGAGCTTAAATCCCAGATTCCGTTACCCCAAGCGACAGCTTTCACTGCTTCAGCGAGCAAAAGTTAATCAATAGAGACTTTTATCAGTAAAAATACTCAGGATTTTATATGTATACGCATAACCCGGTTGGGACTTTCTGAAAATTAGGGTTCGGGCGTAAGTTAAATCGTTCCCAGGGGAGCATCTCATATTTGTAAAAACACTTATTCTGGCTCCTGCCTTCTGACTTTTTCCTTCTTCCTTCTGACTCTTTCCTCCTGACTCCTGACTCCTGACTCCTAGCTCCAATTTCAAGCGGAGGGCTGCTTTCATTGAGATGCTCCCGTTCCCAGTTGCATCGGAATCATCAAATCGAGTCAACAGTTAACACTCCACTATTCAGCTTTTCGAGCCCTCCTTCTACAGTCAACAGTCAACAGTCAACAGTCACGGACGGTTTAACCCGAAGTGATATTAAATATGATTCTATTAAAAATGCGTTAGCGAAGCTGGCCGCAGGCATCGCTAAAAAACCAAGTTTATTGGTGCTCTGTAATGTGATTGACGATCGCCCTCAAGATGTCAAATGGGTTCTATACTACTGCCAGAGTGACAAAACAGGGTTAACCTGACTAAAGCAGGAATTATGCACTTACCCTCCTCTGATTTGTCAGGGGCAACTCTACAATAAACTCAGTTCCTTCGCCAACCTGACTGACGCAACTGAGCTTGCCACCGTGAGCTTGAACAATTACCTGATAGCACACTGAAAGTCCCAAACCAGTGCCTTTCCCCACAGGTTTAGTAGTAAAAAATGGGTCAAAAATCTTGTCTTGAATTTCTGCCGGAATGCCGGTTCCCGTGTCGCGGACAGAGATTGTTACCCAGTCCGGCTCGCTTTGCCAACTGCGGATAGTTAATTCCCCCGGTTTGCTCGTTGACTGGAGCGCATCTAAAGCATTGTCAATCAAATTATAAAATACTTGGTTAATTTGACTGGCATGACATTGGACGGGAGGCAAACTGCCGTATTGCTTGTCTATTTTGATATGGGTTTTTAGCTTATTTTGCAGCATCAAGAAACTGCTTTCTAAACCTTCATTCAAATCTACTGGTTTTAATTCAGCTTGGTCTAAACGAGAAAAATTTCGCAGCGTCATCACGATCGAGCGAATTCTCCCGCTGCCTTCTCGCATTGAATTGAGCAGTTTACCAAAGTCTTCTCGAATGTAATCGAGTTCTAGTTCTTCATTGATTCTAATAATTGCCTCCGCTGCTTCCGGGCAGGCATTTCCGGCCAGTTCTAGAGCTTGGTTCAAGGATTTAAAATATTCTTGAGCGTGAAACAAGTTAGCGTGGATGAAATTGTTGGCGTTGTTAATTTCATGAGCAATTCCCGCTACCATTTGCCCCAAACCTGACATTTTTTCGTTTTGAATCAATTGCTGCTGTGCCGATCGCAATTCTGCTAACGCAGCCTGCAACTGCTGGGTTTGAGCTTGAGATTTTACTGCTGCCTCTTGAACTTGGCTGTAAAGTTCTGCTTGCTGAATGGCGATCGCCATTTGGTTGGCTATCTGGGACAGCAACTCCATTTCTTGTCGCTGCCAATTGCGGGTATCCCGGCACTCGTGAGCAATCAGCAAACCCCACAGCCTACCGGGAAATTTAGGATTATAACTTCCTGCTGTTTCGGGGGAACTTTCTTCAGTTCTCGATGTAACAATTGGCACTATCAGATTAGCTTTTACCTGCAAACTCTCTAAGAAATCGACATGGCAAGGCTCTAAACCAGCATTAAAAATATCATTAATGGCTTTGACTCGCCCTTGCTGGTAAAGATCGGCGTAATCTCCCCGGAAACACTTATCCGCCCCCATATCTCCTAAAATTGAAGGCCAAGGGATAACCATATCTTCAACCACAACTTTTCCTTGCCAGTTGTCTTGAAACTGATAGATAATTACTCGATCGCACTGCAACATTTGGCGGACTTCCCTCACCGCTGTTTCCAGGATAGTTCCCAGATCCAGGGTACTGCGAATTTGGTTGCCGATCAGCCGCAGCAGCGATTCTCGTTCGGCTTGGCGCCTGGTTTTGCTATAGAGTTTGGCTTGATTGATCGCGATCGCCAATTGCGATCCTACCCCTTCTAAAAGCTGCTTTTCCCAATCAGTCCATTCCCGTTCGCGATCGCACTGATGCAAGCCAATTATGCCATTCACTTCACCTTGATAGCGAGTAGCTACTGCCAGCATTGACTTAATCTCCAAAGCTTCGGCAATTTTTCGGGTTTGTGGGTTCAATCCCGGAAAATCGAGAAACTTCGTCACTGCTAAGGACTCTTGCTGAGACACTACGGCAGCCAAATGCGGGTTGTCAGTCATCGGTACTTTCATTCCCAGTTGGATCGGATAGTCCCCCGCGTTGTACTCTCCGCGCGTGACTAAAGTTTTTTCTGTATTTGATTCTTTGACTAAAATGCTCACGCGGCTGCACTGTAACGCTTGCCCCAGCAATCTGCAGGCTGATGTCAAAATTTCTTCTATATCAAGTGTACTGCGAATTTCGTTATTAATTTGGTTCAGCAAGTTTGATAACTGAACTTGCTGCTGCATCTGCACGATTAGGGCTTTTTGTTGGTCTACTTCTGGCTGCGAAAGACTTTCTTCCTGCCTCCAGTTTTCCGATTCAGGCAACCGCGAAGTTACTCTGTGCCAGGGGTTGTCGTGTTCTTGTATTTTTAAAGACATATTTACTCAGCAGTTGTACAGTATTTTGATTGAGTCTGGTTTTATAAACCTGTGCTTACCCCGCCAACAGCCCCATCGCAGCTACCAGGACTTTTGGAATATCTTAAGACATTATAAAGGATGCAGCACGAGCAAAGCAATTATTTGCTTTACAAATATTTATATTTAGCAAATATGCGCTCTGCGGCCCACCATACTAATTGGCTGCCACCGTGGAACTTGGTCAGATGTCAAATAGAGTTAACCGCCCGGTAAAGCGAACAAAATTAATCTAAAATCTATCTTTAGTTCAATGTTTGCGCCGGCTCGACCGACATGGAAAATTCAATTCTCGACAATTTTCGTTCGCCAGCAAGCACCGACAACATTAATTGTGGATGGACAGGTAAAGCCCAGATTAAAATAGCTTTGGCGATCGGCAATTCCCGGCTGCACTGGGGATTATTTGCGGACAAAACCCTGGAGAAAACATGGGATACAGAGCATCTCAATGCTGATGCTGTTTCCCGGCTCTCGGGCGAGGAAAAGGCAGAATATTTGGTGCAAATAGTAATGAGGTCGATCGAGGAAGTATCTTCTCAAAATCTCCTTTGTCTTCCTGCTACTCCCGCTTTTTCTAGTCCTCACACACTGTCTTTAGTGCCGCTGCCTCTAATTGTTGCCTCCGTCGTTACCCAGCAAACAGCAATTTGGCAGAGTTATCCTGATGTCCGAATTATTACTTTAGACCAGTTGCCGATCGGGGGACTCTATCCTACCCTGGGAATTGACAGAGCTTTGGCTGTACTGGGCGCTGGCAACCAATTGGGTTGGCCAGTTTTACTTATAGATGCTGGTACAGCTTTAACATTTACTGGGGCTGATGTCAATAGGTATTTAGTTGGGGGCGCAATCTTACCGGGTTTGGGTTTGCAGTTATCGTCGCTAAGTAAAAAAACCGCTGCATTACCCTTAATCAGCTTACCAGAAAATCTGCCGCACCGCTGGGCGACAGACACTGCTGGGGCAATTCAAAGCGGAGTTGTGCATGCGACGGTGGCAGGAGTTAGGGATTTTATTGAAGATTGGCGGTGTTTGTTTCCTGATAGCAAAATTGCGGTCACGGGGGGCGATCGCACTATGCTTTTAAAATACCTCACAGCCGCCTTTCCCGATACAGCCGCAGGCTTAATTGACGCCCCAGAGGCTATTTTTTGGGGAATTAGCCTGTTGACAGTTGACTGTTGACTGTTGTCACTTGTCATTTGTCATTTGATTAATGATTAATGACCAATGACCAATGACCAATGACCAATTCCCAATAACTCTCTTTTGTCACTTCGGTCGAGAGTATAGCGGTATGGTGCGTCGCTAATTGATAGTCGTAAATAATCAGAATTCTGGCGGCGACGCACCCTAACTTTAATTAGAATAGGAGTAGGATAATAATCTATACCGAAAGTGACAGAAGAGGGATAATTACCAATGACCAATTCACTTAGCAAACTCGCGAATATAGCTAGCAACAACCTCCGGGACTTCTTGCGGCAAATTGCTTGCCCCCGGAGTGACTAATTGTAGTTCGGCATTAGGAGCCAGAGCAGCATAGGATTGACACAGAGACGAAGCTGCGGGAGTATCTTCAGAACCGTGCAACAGCAAAAGAGGCGCTTTCAGCAAAGGCAAATTCTCATCCACTAATTCCGCTGTAATTTCCGCCCGCCGCCGCCCGAACAGCAACTGCACGGCAACAGGGGACTGCATCAACTGCTGTCTGAACTTTAGCAGTCCGTCAATCTTTTTTTTGCTGCCGAGCAACTTAGCAATTGGATAGATCGATCGCAGCAACCAGAAAGCGAACGGAGGTTGCCAGATCAGCCAGCTAGCCGTCTGCCAGCGCCCCCGCCGGTTGCCAACCTTGGCGCCTTCTGGGGCCAACAACACCAAACCCTGAACTCGATCGGGATATTTGATAGCGTAGCTGGTAGCCACCCAGCCACCCACAGAGTGAGCAATTAAATAAACCTGTCGCAAGTTCAAAGTATCCAGGTATTGGGCGAGACATTCTACTTCCAGGTCGATCGAATAATGAAGATTTGGGCGTTCCGAGTCCCCAAACCCCAGCAAATCCGGTGCGAAGCATTGGTAGTAGGGACTCAAATGTTCGATCGTCTGCAGCCACTGACTGCTGTCGTGCCAAGAACCGTGCAAAAATACTAAATTCGGGCCTTGACCTACTTCGTGCCAGAAGATTTGCCCTACAGAGAGTTTGACCCGAGAATTGCGTAGCGGTGAGTACATCCGGTTAAATATTTAGTAAAAAAAGATGATTAATTTAATGTTCAGAGTTTGTGAATAAAAGTAGGAAAACAGTGCAAATTAATTCCACAGTCATAACAGACAACTTTTGACGGCGAGGTAATTTCCGACTTTTCTCAAATTTGGATGCCCCGCCGATTTACGCCAAAGTTGTCAGACCTTGAAAATAGTCCTGTAAATGTTGGTCGTTATCGTGGCTGAGCGCGCCCTCCGGCAGCGATGCGGGCAAAAAAGCCTCAACCTCGCTGACTTCAAGCGTATCCTGAACTTGCATCTTTCCCTCTACCTCTGCTGCCACCACGATACAAATCGAGTGCAGGCGAGGATCTCGATCTGCCGCCGAATAAACACCCACCAAGCGGCGAATTTTGACTAAATCGAGTCCTGTTTCCTCGGCTAATTCCCGCCGCACAGTTGTGGGAATATCCTCTCCCCAATCCACCATACCTCCCGGCAGTGCCCAGCGACCGTTGTCGCGGCGGCGAATTAACACAATTCGCCCGTCAGGCAATACGGGAATCACCGCAGTACCAGTGACGGGATGTCGAAAAATCAGTCCCAGCACAGTTTGTACAATTTGCCACAATCGACGCATAAACTCAAAAGCTTGTTTAGGAGATAATAACTTCAGGCCTCCTAGCTTGCAGCTTTGGAGTCTTAATTTTTAATTTTTGATTCACCGAAAATCTGCGTGGAGCGTAGCGGAGGGCTGAAGCCCCGTCCTTGGCTCGACGGCTTTACATTGAATTAAATCCCCCGCGGGGTGGAGGGGTACGGTTTCCTCTCCGAGAGGATATGGTTGTCCTCAAACTCCCATTTCTGGGGTAAAGTTAGCTTCGCCAAAGTTATCGGTCGGTACTTTCCTTCATCGCACGTCCTTAAACCCCTTAGAGATGTTTAACGCTTTGGTTCTAGAGCAGTGAACTAGCTACGCATTCCCTGGTAGGAGCTTTAACGCTTGCCGATAACGTAGTCCTCAAGAGACTTAGGCAGGTCAACTACCTGAAGTTGGAGGCTCGAAGCCCCCGTACTTCAGTCGGGGGTGCTGACGCTAGAGGTCTGGCAAGTCTGCTAAGATATCTCCCGCGTGAGTTTCTGGTTTGACTTTCCGATAAACCTTTTCAATCCTACCATCAGGGTCGATCGCGAAAGTCGATCGAGTAATTCCCATAAATTCTTTTCCCATAAATTTTTTGAGTCCGTAACAGCCGTAGGCGGTAGCAACTTCGGCGTTTGAGTCGCACAGCAAGGGAAAAGGCAGTTGATATTTAGCTGCAAACTTGGCGTGGGACCCGGCCCCGTCTGTGCTGATGCCGAGGACTGCAATATTGCGCGACTGGTACTGCAAGTAAATGTCGCGAAAGCCGCAAGCTTCTTTGGTACAGCCGGGGGTATTGTCCCGAGGGTAAAAGTAAAGTACAACTCGCCGCCCTCGAAAATCTGCAAGGCTGACGGCATTGCCTTGCGCGTCGGGCAGGCTGAAGACAGGAGCTAAGTCACCGGGATTTACAGTCATTTGTCGTATTTTTGTCAATAGTTTATAGAAATCTTCTCGAAGATCGAAAACATGCCGTCCCATCGGGCCCGGATTCCCAGGGACTTTAATCCCCGCGTTCTTTTTTCTGGGTCTTGTACCGGGTGTGCTATGATCGTCATCGGTCTAAAATTGAGTATAACTAGCCAACGTAAAAACTTAACTCGATTAGTTGAGTGCGTAGTCACACCTAACGGTGTTGCGGTTTAGGAAAGCTAAATTTGAAGAAAACCTAACTACATAAAGAGAACTGATCGAGTACGGTAGGGCATACCGGAATTAACGCTTGGGGAGAAGACACCTATAATGCGGCTGGAGAAATCCTGTCGCAAGCAAGTGACTTCGCTGAACCGAGAATCTCTGTCACCAAGAGTGTACAGAGTGCCAACCTTAAGAATCCCCGTGCCTGAAAGCCCGGGGACTGTCAATGTTTATTAGTGAGGTCAGAATGGCTAAGCGCCGCAATCTCAAGAAAGAGAAGGCACAACGAAATCAAGCATACGCTCGCAAGTTTCGCAAGCGGAGAAATCAAGATATGTTCTCCAACAAGAGAAGGCGATTTGACGGTGGCAACGGCGGTGGCAACGGCGCGATGAGCGGCGGCAGACAGGACAAAGACATGGCTGCTGCTGAAGATTAATTGAGTCAGGCTATCTGCCGAACTTAGAACCAGAGTGGAAAACACGATCGTTCTTTCGTAGAGATAGCCGGCCGGAATTTGTCGAATAATTCAACGATGTTTAGGCGATCCGATCGCGCGCAGCGATAAGTGACTTTCTCACTTGTTCAAACCCGGTACCCCCGTAACTATTGCGAGCCGCCACGACTTGCTGAGGTGCGATCGCGCTGTAAATGTCTGTCTCAAAGGCTGGGTGCAAGTCTTTCCACTCCTCAAGTGTCAAATCTTTGAGGAGTTTGCGCCCCGAAAGGCAAGTTTTGACGACTTTGCCGACAAGGTTGTAAGCTTCCCGGAAGGGAACGCCTTTGGCTGCCAAGTAGTCGGCTACGTCTGTAGCGTTAGAAAAGTCTTCCGCAACAGCCGCGGCGAGGATCTCGCCATTAAACTCGATTCCTTCGCGCAGCAAAATGGTCATTGCTTCCAAGCAACCCTTTACCGTTCTTACGGTATCAAATAAAGCCTCTTTATCTTCTTGTAAATCTTTGTTGTAGGCCAAAGGAAGTCCCTTCACTACTACCAACAAGGCTTGCAAGTTACCGAACACCCGCCCCGCTTTGCCCCGCACCAACTCCGGCACGTCGGGATTTTTTTTCTGGGGCATGATGCTAGAACCAGTAGCGCAGCTATCTTTGAGCGTAATAAATCCAAATTCGTGAGCAGACCACAAAATCATTTCTTCTGACAAGCGGCTCAGGTGTACCGCAATCAAGCTGGCGGCAGCGAGAAATTCGATCGCAAAATCTCGATCGCTCACTCCATCTAAGCTATTAGCATAAACCTTGTCAAAATGCAATAGTTCTGCCGTATAATGTCGGTCGATCGGGAAAGTCGTCCCCGCCAGCGCGCCGCAACCCAAAGGCGAAACATTCACCCGCTTGCAGATATCGCCGAGACGTTCCCAATCGCGATCGGTCATTTCAAAATAAGCTAACAGGTAATGAGCCAAACTGATCGGCTGAGCGCGCTGCAAATGAGTGTAACCGGGAATTAAAGTTTCCACGTGACGATCGGCAAGATCGAGCAAAACCCCTTGAAATTCCCGCAATTGCGATCTAATTTCTCCGATGCGATCGCGCAAATACAAGCGAGTATCGGTGCCGGCTTGATCGTTGCGCGATCGGGCCGTGTGCAATTTTTTCCCCGCATCCCCCACGATCTCCGTCAGCCGCTTCTCTACTGCGAAGTGAACGTCTTCTGCATCAACTCCCGGAACAAAAAGTCCTTGGCGGTATTCGCTGCGGATCTGTTCCAAACCATTGACTAACTGTTCGCCTTCTGCTGCGGAAATAATCCCCATTTTTGCCAGCATTTTAGCATGAGCGACAGAACCAGTCAAGTCGTACTCAATCAATTCAATATCGAAGCCAATACTAGCATTGAATCGGGCGATCGCCGGGTGCAGCGCCGATTCAAATCTTTGACTCCAAGTTTTTTGTTGTGTTGTCATTGCTCGAGCTAAAACTAGATTGTATCTCTGTTGCAGAAGTCTATAAAAACCGATTTGTAGCAAAGGCTTTAGTCCTTCCTCCGGTTTGCAGTCAGGACTTTAATCCTCCCTCCCAAATTCTGTCAGAAAAAACTCAACTCCTGACTACAAAGTTTTTATACATCTTTTGACCCGAAAAAACTGAAGTCTTGACTACAAAATTGTGAAACTTTTGCTGCATCGTAAAGAAGTGAAGTTTGGGCTACAAACCTTTTAAATCCGTTTCCGATAGCTTCCGCGACAATAACTCTAACGAAAAATCCCTTTAAAGAACCAGCCAACAAAAATACCTATAAAAAAAGCTCCTATTTGACCAGTCGAAACAAAATTGTTCCAAGCTTTCTGGAAATTAGTAAAAATGTCGTAACTTTGACCCAAAAGCACCGTCGAGATCAAATGAGATTTCAAAACTACCACGTGAGCGACATCGTTCCAATTAATCGAACTGGTTAATCCAGCAGTAATTTCCGGCATTAAATTAACTATCACGGTGATTTTCTCCTGCTAAAGGTATTACCCTAAGTACAACCAGCGTCATGTCATCTTCGTTGCGATTGCCGATGCCGATAAACTGGTGTACGCGATCGAACAAATAATCCAAAATTTCTTCAGACTGCTGATAATTTTGACAGGCCCACCCAAAAGCCGAGGTCAAGTTATCCTCATCAAACCGATCGCCCCTTTGATTAGCAGCATCGGTAAATCCGTCTGTGTAATAAATAATCGTATCTCCTGGCTGCAATTGAATGTGGGCTTCTTGGTAATGCGAATCAGCATCCAGGCCAATTAACATTCCCTCCAAAGTATCGAGCTGAACAATCGAATTACTTGCAGCTTGCCACAGCAAAGGCGGGTGGTGAGCTGCATTGCTGTAAGACAAAACGCGAGTTTTCGGGTCGTACTCCGAATAAAACAGAGTCACAAAACGGTGGGAATTTTCCAAATCCGCGTGCATAACCCGGTTTAAATGTTGCAAAATTCTCGACGGCGAGTGGCGGTTCAAAACCTCCGCCCGCAGCATACCCCGTGTCATCGTCATCAACAGGCCAGCCGGCACTCCTTTGCCCATCACGTCGCCGATCACAATGCTCCAGCGGCCCTTGTCGATTTTGGACTTGAGATTTTTAATTAGGGATGGGGGGTGTTCCCCCTCATTCTCCTTGCCGATCGGGTCATAGTCAGCGGGAATAAAATCATAATAATCTCCGCCGACCCTACTAGCAGTTTGGCAGCGGGCGGCCACGTCAACACCGGGAATTTTGGGACAACTGCGGGGTTGCAGCCGCAATTGAATTTCCGCCCCGATTTCTAACTCTCTGTCTAAGCGTTCTTTTTCACCCAACTTAACAGTAAGTTCGTCTTTGCAAATAGCCACGGCGGTTTGATCCGCCACCAACCGAACTAATTTTTGCCTGCTGGGAGTCCAGAGATATTGCGGATCGCTGCTAAAAACATAAAGCCGTCCGCGTTCCAAATTGTTGACTAAAATTGGCGCCCCAAACAAATGAACGTCCGGGCCCAAATAACGACCGACTTGCAGGTCTAGACTAGAAGTTTGCCCAGAGGTTTCCGAAAACGATGCAGCAGTAGCGCCCGCACCTGCTGTAGCTTGCCTGGTGGCTATTTCCAGCGCTTTTCGCATATCTTGGCACTGCCGTCCTTCCTGACAGTGCAACTGCTGGAACCTGACTTGACCGTTGGGTTTGAACAGCACCAAAGCCCCTCCGTCGGCATCGGTAACGCGAGTCGCCACCAAAGGCACCAACTCCAAAAATTGGTTGAGATTGTTAAAACTTCGCAGGGCAAATCCCAGCGAACCCAACATATCTTGAACGTTGTGCTGGTATCGGTGCAAGCGCGCCACCAGTTCTTTGAGGGCAAATACTGGCGTCGCGTCGGTAGAATTGCGACCCGAAGGGCGGTCAGCAGGTTGAGGTGAGGAGCGAGGCAAAGGCACAGCAGTCATTTTAGATTTGTGATTTTCGATCTTAGAACGAGGAGGAATGATTGAGGACTTACGCGCCACTTGAACAAAACCCGGTTTTTTTTCGAGCAAGTAGTTTGGGTTGAGCAGGTAGGTTGGGCAGTAGGGGAACTTGACCCAAGAGGATCAATTTTAGATTTGAGATTTTCAATTAAAAAATTGCAGATTTTTGCTCGCATCTCAAATCTAAAATCGCCAATTTTTTAATCGTTTGTTGGGTGTCGATCGCGCTTTGAGCCCAACTAAGCAAGAACAGGGCGAACGTATTGTTTCTAGATATTTAGTTTTTTTACTCGCCACTCGGTGGCGATCGGCGCAAGTCCTGCGATGCTAGTTTAAGGTTAAGGATTTGAGATTTTGAACCTCTGTATCCGCCTCCTAAAATTGGGACGACCACAGATACCTCATCAATCTAAAATCTAAAATCTAAAATCTAAAATCGAGTAGGGCTTCGACAAATTCGTAACTAGAAAACGGGCGCAAGTCTTCGATGCTTTCCCCGACTCCAATAAACCGGATTGGCAGACCGAGCTGCTGCACTACTGCTAGGGCAACACCACCTTTAGCAGAACCGTCTAGTTTTGTCAATACTACTCCGCTTAATTTTGCCGATTCTGCGAACACTTCTGCCTGTCGCAAACCATTTTGCCCTAGTGTGGCATCCAACACCAGTAGAGATTCTACGGTAGCGCCTGGGGCTTTCTTATCTACAATGCGACGGATTTTACTTAATTCGTCCATCAGGTTTTTTTTGTTTTGCAGGCGGCCTGCGGTGTCTACGATCAGCAGTTCTGTGCCTCGGGCGGTGGCGGCGGCGATCGCATCAAACACGACAGCAGCCGGATCGGTATTTTTCCCTGGGTTGGCAATAATTTCGACCCCGCTGCGGGAACCCCAAACTTTCACCTGTTCGACGGCGGCGGCGCGGAAAGTGTCGGCGGCTGCAATCAGGGTTTTGTAGCCGGATTTTTGAGCAATGTGCGCTAGTTTGCCGATCGTCGTAGTTTTGCCCGCACCGTTGACTCCTACGATCAACCAGATGTTGAAGGTGTCTTTTTCCGGGGCAAATGTCAGGCTGTAGGCGGGATTACCGGCGGCGGTTTCGGCACAGGGAGCGTCGAGAATGTCGCGCAGGATGGTTTTGAGATAGGCTAGAGCCTGTTCTGGCGGCAGCACTTCTTGTTTGAGTCTTTCTTGGAGGCGACTGATAATGATGTCGGTGGCTGCGACTCCGACATCGGCTTGCAGCAGCAAAGTCTCAATTTCAGCTACCGCGTCTTGATTGAGGGGGCCTTGACCGACGATCGCCTTTAGTTGATTAATTAAGCTGCGGCGCGTTCTTTCTAAGCCTTGGCGCAGTTTTTGCAGCCAAGTGATTTCCTCGACGGATACTTGGTCTGGCCGGCGACCTTGACTGGCTAAGATTTCTGAGGACCACAGGAAGCCTTCGTCAAAGGCGAAACCGGGAATTTCTTCGATAATTGCGGCTCTCTCGGCGGCGGCTGCAATTACCTCTGGTTCTTCAATTGCGGTTTCTTTGAGGCGTTCGATGCGATCCATGCGATCGGCTTGAGCTCTTGCCCAAAACGGCAGGGCTTCGGCTGCTTCGCCGTCGGATGCGAGTGATTCGGTTTCTACCACCTGCGTTGCAGGTTCGGCAATTTCTATATTTTCTGCTGTAACTTCTAATGGTTGAGCTATAGGTGCAATGTCGATCGCCCCGGCTTTTGGTTGCAGAGTTTCTGGAATTTCTACTGGGTTAGCTGCATCTGTTTCTGCGGCCTCGGTAGCTTCAACCACTGGAGCTTCTGGCACTTCTGGAACTTCTGCAACAGTTGGTGCTGGTTCAAGTTCGATCGTCTCCGCTGCTTCAACAGCCTCCGGTTCTGCCACTTCTGCAACTGTCGCGATTTCTGTTTCGGCTGCTGGAACTTCAGCCGCTGCTGTTTCAGCAACTTCTGTTTCAGGTTTTTGCTGTTTTTGAATATTTTTGTAAGCAGCTTTCGCCCAATTGAGATAATCTTCGGCTACAGCGGGGGAACTTGCATCTGCTGCTGTATCTGTTTGAGGCTCAACCGGTGCGGATTTTGCCGGCTCATCTTGAGTTTGTTCGGGTGTATCTTTTTCGGAAGATTCGCTTTCGCTGTACTGGCGACGAAACCAATTAAAAACCATAAAAGTAAATGGGGAATAGAGAAGATTTATTAGTCCAGTCCTGGACGCCTTAAGGTCAGAGAAACCGGGTTTTTTATCCTTACTGTGGACTATAACGAAGGATTTTCGTAAAAAACTCGGTTTCTGACTGCCCGTGCGTCCAAGACTATAGTCATTAGTCATCAGTTCTTAGTGTAGAGCGGATTGCCGATCGCAGATTGCCGATCGCTATTGACCGATGACTGATGACTGATGACTGCTGACTATCGACTACTGACTAATAACTTCTGCGTTGATTTTATCGACTACTCGGCGGAGAACTCCGTTGATGAAGCGATGTCCTTCGTCGCCGCTGTAGCGTTTTGCCAGTTGGACGGCTTCGTTGACGCTGACTTGTTCGGGTAAGCCGAGATATAGGATTTCGGCGATCGCGATTCTCATGATATCTCGATCGATCCGGGCCAACCTTTCTATTTGCCAGTCTACAAGGGCTTCCGAGAGCAATTCATCAATTTGAACACGGTTGGCGCTGACTTTCGTCAGGATTTGCAAAGCATAGGTGCGGACATCTTGCTGGTTGGCTAGCTGGATCAGTTCTGGAAACTCCATTGCTGAACCGAGACGGTTGATTGCGGTTTGGGTGAGTTCGACTGCTTCCCGCACCATTGTTCTAGCACTTTGTATATCGGCGGCGCGGATTTCGCTAGCAAGCAGTTTGTCGCTACTCCGCTGCACTTCGGATGCTGCCGCTTCTAGGGATTCTTGAACTTCTGCTGTCAGGGTGCGGATGGCTGCGAGGAGGACATCTTGCAGTTTCTTGGCTTCTAAGAGTTCTGGATTCGCCGGCAGTTGGCTGATGCCGAGGAGTGCGAGTTCGCGTGCTGTTTCGCGGGCTTTTTTCATAATTTTTAGATAGAGATTGAGAATTTAGGAAGTTGTTCGATCGCGCGCGGACTTGAACTTTAGCAGAAAACTCGACTAAAAGCTGTACCAGACCAGCAGTCTGACTCGCCAGCGGCGGGTAGCTTACAGATACTTCCCTATCAAACCCAAGATTTATCCTCGAAACCCGGTTTCTGAGTATAGGCTGTCTCGGTTTGGGCTGGTTTTGTCGAAATATTATCTGCTATGGGGGAAAGTTTACACGGTCTTGCGGGCCACTAAAGATGTCTTGGGTTAGTCTTCTTCGACTGGGACAGCCTGGTATCTTGATTCGGATACCAAGGGTTCGAGTGTTTTGCCCTTGATGTTTTCGGGGGTTGCTGCAATTGAGTTGTTGGGGTTGACGATGCCGCCAGAGATGATGACTTTAAAGGCATCTTCGATCGACATTGACACATTGACTAAATCTGCCTCCGGGACTATAGCGTACCATCCGGTGGTGGGGTTGGGAGTGGTGGGGATGAAAATGCCGATCGGGGTTTCACCGGAAAGGTGAGGCGGGATGTCGTTACTCTCGATCGTACCGGTCACAAACGCTAAAGTCCAGATTCCCCGCCGGGGATATTCCACTAACACCACGCGGCGAAATTTGTCGTTTGATTTGAGGAGGGTTGCCAGCAGTTGTTTGAGGGTTTTGTAAACCGAACCTGCTAGGGGAATTGCCTGCAACAGCCGTTCGCCAAAGTCTAGCAGCCACTTGCCGAAAATGTTGCGGGCCATTAAGCCGATGACTAAGATGCTCAGCAGGGGTACAGCCAGCCCTACTAAAAGATTTAGCAGATTCACCAAAATCGGGTGGAGTCCGTCAAAAGGGTTGATCTGCTTGGGAATTTTGGTGAGAAAATTGATGACCCAACTGGCGACGGTAATTGTCAGCCAGATGGTGGTAGCTAAGGGTATCACTACCAACAGTCCTGCGATCAGGTCGTTTTTTAAGTCTTGTTTGATGCGTTGGAGCACGGCGGGTCAAATCTCCTCGTAACTGGTTGCCAATAACCTGAATAAAGCTGAGACTAAAGCAACTGCACGGGCTTTACTAGAAGTCACCACAGACGATCGTCTTCAATTCTGCTAAACCCTACCTTTTCTGAGGGGGAAGAGTCAGGGATCGGGGGTGCTGTACCTCTATTTTAAAGAATTATTGCAACTTGGCGCTTGGTTTTAATATATGCGGCCTGTGCAGCAGATCGCCGTATTGTATATTTTAAGACACTTTGGGTCGGTTCAATCAATAAGCCGATCGGTCAAAGGCAGCCTGGAAGTGCAAGTGTAGCGAGTCCCGATCAAATTTACCGTCATTTGTACAAGAAATTAATTGGTCGATCGAGCTTTCTCAGATTTTCGGCTGGGTCGCACTTCATTTTACCGAATTCAGGGGAATCTTTGCAGGTTGAGTTCAGCGTCTGTGCAAAAGTGTATCTTTAGACAGATGCAGCGCAACCTGTTATTAGTGTAGAAAAGTAATTTTTGATAGTGGACAGCGCTCTACAAGCCAACTGTAGGCTCGGTTGCAACTGTTGCACGGTAGGCAGCTCCGGCAAAAAGTAAGGCAGACAAACCAGCAACTTTGACTTTTTTTGACACGATTAATCGATATTCAGGAAATAAGGGCACAATTCAAGCGAATTGAGTTTGAGAGGAGCGGCAAAGCAATATAGAATTAACTCGGGCATCACTACAAAAAAAATAATCTGCCAAACGAGGTAGCAGTAGTTAGTAGCAAGCGAGATAAATTACTACATAGCTAATTGTTTCTAGCCAGAAGCGCGAAACTATTTGTTCAACAGGGTATGGCTAAACTGCTGCATAGAAGCAAGACTCCAGCGGTGCCGATTCCTTGGAAGCAGACGAAAGTTAAGGAAAAACAAGCGTAGTGGCCAATCAAGTCAGAGCGGGAATTCACCCCGCAGCAAGAAGCAATAGACTTGATTAGAAGTTAGGATTGAGATATGAATGCTCAACTCATGAAACCAATTGGTTTTTACATTTTTTTATGCGATTCAAAACGCAAGACTTTTTTGGGCTTCACTTAACCAGTCGCAGCCAGCTAAAATTTTCTATTTGATAAATAATATTTAAGTAAAAGGAATTTTTGTGAAAACGCTCAATATCCTCTTAGTAGAAGACAGTCCCCTAGATGCCGAACTGATTGAGGCATATCTAATGGAGGGGGGGCTCCAATTTTCTCTGGTGTGTGTGGAAACTCGAGAAGACTTTGCCTCGGCGCTGGAAAAACAATGTTTTGACATTATTTTGGCAGATTATATGCTGCCTTGTTTTAACGGGATAGCGGCACTGGAAATCGCCCGCACTACTTGTCCGGGAGTGCCGTTTATTTTTGTGTCGGCTACTTTGGGCGAGGAAGTGGCGATCGAAACTTTGAAAAGCGGCGCTACTGATTATGTTCTCAAACGCCGTTTGATACGCCTGGTACCGTCGATCCAGCGGGCCCTGCGGGAAGTTCGAGAACGGAACGAGCGCAAGCAAGCCGAAGCACAGCGGCAGGAAAGCGAAGCTCGATTTCGGATTATGGCGGATACCGCGCCGGTAATGATTTGGATGTCGGACACCGACCAACTTGGCGATTACTTTAACAAAGTTTGGCTGGAGTTTACCGGTAGAACTTTGGCGCAAGAAATGGGCACGGGCTGGATGGAAAGCATACACCCAGATGACTTGCCAGAATGTCTGGATATTTACCAAAAAGCCTTCGACGCTGGCAGCGAGTACCGGCTAGAATGCCGCCTGAGACGCTATGACGGGGAATACCGCTGGGTTTTGGGTACAGGCGTACCCAGGTACAGGCCAGATCGCACTTTTGCAGGCTACATCGGTTCTTACATCGATATTAGCGATCGCAAACAAGCAGAACAAGAATGCGCTGTCGCTTTGTCCCGCGAACAAGCAGCCCGGTTGCAAGCAGAAGATACAGCTAAAGCGCTGCAATTGGCAAAGGATCAAATTACTAACATTCTCGAAAGCATTAGCGATGCTTTTATTGCAGTTGATTTAAATTGGAAATATACCTATGTCAACCACCAAGCTATTGAGCTGTTAGGCAGACCCAAAGCAGAACTGATTGGTAAAAAAATTGCGGATATATTTCCCTGGGCTGTAGATTTACCTTTTTACAAAATGGCTGCCAAAGCATTAGCAGAAAAGGTAACAATCGAGTATGAAGAATTCGTGCCGTTATGGAATAAGTGGTTGAAGATGCGTTTTTATCCTTCCGATTCTGGTTTGTCGGCTTACATCCAAGACATTAGCGATCGCAAGCAAGCAGAAGCTGCACTCCAAGCTAGCGAAGAAAAGCTGAGAATGTTAGCCGAAGCTAACTTGATGGGAATTATCTTCGGGGATGTCAACGGCGGTATCATTGAGGCCAACGATGAATTTTTGCGGATAGTTGGTTACACGCGGGAACAGTTGCAGCGCGGGGAATTAAACTCGATTGACATCACGCCGCCGGAGTACCATTCTCTCGACGAGAAGGGGATGGCAGAGGCACAAGCAACGGGGGCTTGCACTCCCTACGAAAAGGAATTCTGGAGGAAAGACGGCAGCCGGATTCCGGTGTTGATCGGATATGTTTTGCTGGCCCAAAAGCGACAAGAATTTGTGGCTTTTATTCTCGATGTGACGGTTGGCAAGCTGTTGGAAAGAGAACTGCACGATCGAGCCGAGGCATTGGCGCGGGCGAACCGGATTAAAGACGAGTTTCTAGGAACTTTGTCTCACGAATTGCGGACGCCGCTAAATGCAATGCTGGGATGGGCGCAACTGCTGCGAAACCGCAAGTTTGACGAAAAAACGACTGTTCGAGCTCTGGAAACGATCGACCGCAATACACGTTCGCTGGCAACTCTGATCGAGGATTTGTTGGACGTGTCGCAGATTATTACCGGGAAACTGTCGCTGAATTTGCGGTGGGTGGATGTGATTTCGACTGTTGAGGCTGCGATCGATACTCTCGCGCCCGCGATTGCCGCCAAAAATATTGAAATTGTGACGGATTTCGACCCCACTACCGGGCGGATTTTTGCCGATTCCGGTCGCTTGCAGCAGGTAGCGTGGAATTTGCTGTCGAATGCGATTAAGTTTACTCCCGATGGCGGACAGGTGAAGGTGGAGGTGCGAAAGATGCAGGGGACTTTGGCCGTTGAGGAATCCGCTTGCTGTAAAAAATTGTCGTCGCCCGCTATTGTGGAAATTGAGGTCAGCGACACGGGACAAGGGATTTCAGAAGAGTTTTTGCCGCACGTTTTCGAGCGGTTCAGCCAAGCTGACAGCTCTACCAGGCGATCGTACAACGGATTGGGTTTGGGTTTGGCCCTAGTGCGACATTTTGTGGAAATGCACGGGGGGACGGTGCAAGCCGAATCTGCCGGGAAGGGAAAAGGCTCGATATTTTTAGTAAGATTGCCAATTCAACAGCATCATTGCGACGCTGAATTTTCTGTTGCCGGACTCGGGGAGTTAACGATTCCTCCAAGCAAGGCGCGAGCCCCTGTCAAGGAGTCTTTTGTCAGCAGCAATCTTTCTGGAGTGCGGGTGTTGGTGGTCGATACCGACGCCGATTCCCTCGATTTTGCCTGTACAGTGCTCGAAGATTGCGGGGCCCAGGTGGAGACTGCTAGCTCTGGTACGGCTGCCCTGGAGGCGATTGAAAGGCTGAATCCGAATGTGTTGGCGATCGATATCGAGATGCAGGCCCCTGATGGAGAGGTTCTGCTGCAGCAAGTGCGATCGCGGATGGTGGACAGGGAAATTCCGGCGCTGGCGTTCACAGCGGTTGGTAGGGTAGAGGAACGCATACGGGCACTGCAGCAAGGTTTTCAAATTTACGTGCCCAAGCCGATCGAGCCTGCTGAGTTGGTGGCGGTGGTGGCAAGTTTAGCGGTCCGCTAGAAGGATTTTAGATTGACTCCCCGATGACGGATGTCGCAACTACACATCTATTTTGTTGCATTCGAGCGATCGGATAGTCATTCTTAGGACTAAGGCTAACTGGCACTACATAATTAAAATTTCAGCTTTATTTGTGATAGTTGCCCTTAGTTCCAATCCTGCCGAAAAACTTTTTCAGGATGAATTAGAGCGAGAGCTAATTTGTCAAGTCCCAAAAGGTTATAAATTTAATTTAGGTCACAGTGTGTAGTTTTTGATACTGATAGCAGTTTCTCAAAGGAATGCAACAGTAGATAAATTCCAAGCCCCGATCGTCATCAGTAGTCAGACTTCTCAAATCTCAAATCTCAAATCTCAAATCGATATAATCTCAGTTACACTTAACCTAATTTGTCATACCCCAAAAGTTATAAATTTCATTGAATTCAAAGTTTTTAGCTTTCGATCGCAGGTGCAGGACGATCGCCCCTAACAATATTTCTTCCAATATCAAGTTCAGCCGCGAGATGCTTCACTAGAAAAATATTGGACCGGAGCAAATGCTTTCTCAAACTCCTCTATTGCCCGCCGTGCAAGGATTTGTTTGTTCTTGGATGTGGACTGGTCGCCCGGTTCCCACTATCTACGGCTAGATACCAATTGCACCCGACCTGCATCCATTTCATCCATTAATAACTCTAAAGCCTCATAATCAATATCCGAGATGTAGCCCAAACGGGTGAGCTCGTAGTTGATTTCGTTTTCAATGTCAGGCGTCAACTGCTTAATGTAGAGGGCTTTTTCTACAAGTTGACGAATAGCATGAGTTGCTTGCATATTAAGTCGGAGAACTCCGTACTGTTTAATTTTCCTCTGAAGTGTCGAGCAAACAGGTGATCTAGATCAGAACTAGCAAGTGATTTAAATTACCTTGTTCAGTTTTATCTAACAGCTAGGGCAAAGTCGATCGCAATTTTTAGAGTTACCAAGACTAAATCGGCACGGCTAAATAAAAAATAGTATAGTAGCTTACGTTTCCTCCCCAAATCTTATGCAAAATTTCATATAAAAGAGTCAATAAATAAAGATTCAGTAAAACTACTGAAAAAACTGGTCGATTTCCCTCAAAACAAGTTAGCCTCAGAGCTATCAAGTAGGTTTAGGCTTACACCTGTCCAGCACAGTAGTTGAAAATACGTAGCAACCATAGGTTTGACATATTATGCAGACACTTCTTGCCCATAAACCAATTACAGTGATTCGACCCCTAGACCACCTGAATGCAGCCACCTGCGGAGAATTCGGCGTACAACTAATGACAGCAATTTCAGCCCCCGGGGTGGTAGCCGTACTCGTAGATTTGGCAGAAGTAAAATTTATTGACAGTGCCGGTTTGATGGCATTGGTTTCAGGGCTGAAGCAGGCGAAAAAAATGGGGCGCAGGTTTAGTCTTTGCTCGGTATCCCCCGGAATTAAGATGATTCTGGAACTCAGCCAACTCGATCGAGTTTTTGAAATATTTGAAAATGTCGATAGCTTTGATGCCGAAAACTCCTGCGTAAAACAACACTGATACAGCCTCCTCATCGACGAGAACAGGCAACAAAACACAGCCAATTCGGTTAAATGGCCGAAAAGACAGGCGACTGTCGTTGGCGTGCGGGCAGATTTTAAGGTAGGCTGCTTAAGAGTCGCAAATATGAGAGCGAGTCGAGCCGTGGCAGTAAAAGTCGAAGAATTACTTACAGCAGAGATTAATCAGCCTGCTCGTTATCTGGGAAACGAATTGGGGGCTACGCACAAGCCTTGGGACGCGGCGTCTGTGCGCTGGGTTCTCACTTATCCAGAAGTGTATGAAGTTGGTGCTTCTAATCTGGGGCACATCATCCTTTACAACATTTTGAACGCTTTGCCGAGGCAGTTGTGCGATCGAGCTTATTTGCCCGCCGCCGACTTGGCAGCAAAACTGCGATCCTCTCCGAGGGCTGCGCTAACGACCAAAACTCCCCTGTTTGCAGTAGAATCCAGGCGATCGCTCACAGAATTTGATATTCTGGGCTTCAGCCTCAGCTACGAACTCGGAGCCACAAACATTTTGGAAATGCTGGATTTGGCCGGCATTCCCCTAACTTGGCAAGAAAGAGCGACAAATGACCAAAACGGTCAAATGCCGCTGATTTTTGCTGGCGGGCAAACAGCAACTTCCAATCCCGAACCCTACGCGGACTTTTTTGACTTCATCGCTTTGGGAGATGGAGAAGAGTTGCTGCCAGAAATTGGCTTGATTTTGGCAGAAGGCAAAACCAACAATTTGAGCCGAGAAGCATTGCTGCTGGATTTAGCGCAAATTCCAGGCGTCTACGTCCCGCAATTTTACGATATGGCGGCCGACGGTTCTGTTCGTCCCAACCGCCCGCAAGTTCCAGAAAGAATTCTGCGCCGCGTGGCAACTCCCATACCAGCTTATTCGATCGGCCTGGTTCCCTACGTCCAGACAGTACACGACAGACTGACAGTAGAAATCCGCCGGGGATGCACCCGCGGCTGTCGCTTCTGTCAGCCGGGAATGCTGACTCGCCCGGCGCGCGATGTCGAACCGCAGCAAGTCGTAGAGGCAATAGAACAGGGAATGCAAGCCACCGGGCACAGCGAGTTTTCCCTGCTTTCCCTCAGTTGTTCCGACTATCTGGCACTCCCAGCAGTCGGGATGGAAATCAAAAATCGCCTGAAAGATAAAAATATTTCTCTGTCTCTACCCAGCCAGCGGGTTGATAGATTTGACGATAATATTGCCGACATTCTCGGCGGTACGCGACAAGGCGGTTTGACTTTTGCCCCGGAAGCTGGTAGTCAGCGGATGCGCGACATCGTTAACAAAGGTTTGACCAACGAAGAATTGCTTCGGGGTGTCAAAACTGCGGTCGATCGCGGCTGGGATAAAATCAAGCTGTATTTTATGATCGGTTTGCCCGGAGAAACCGATTTTGATGTTCTGGGCATCGCCGAAACAGTCCGCTGGCTGCACCGGGAATGCAGGATCGATGGCCGCCGGGGACTGAATTTTAACTTGACAATTTCTAATTTTACGCCTAAGCCTCACACTCCTTTTCAGTGGCACTCGGTTTCTAGTGCTGAGTTTGCCCGCAAGCAAAAACTCCTGAAGGAAGAGTTTCGCGGGATGCGGGGAGTCAAGGTGAATTACACTGATGTGCGGATTTCGGCAATGGAGGATTTTGTCGGACGGGGCGATAGACGTTTGGGCGCTGTAGTCCGCCGCGCTTGGGAACTTGGCGCGGGTATGGATGCGTGGTGGGAAAGTTTGGATCGGGCTTACAAAGCTTGGACTCAGGCGATCGATGAGTCGGGCCTTACCTGGAAATACCGCCAAGTCGAAAGCGGCGAGTGGAATCTTTTTGAGAAGGAGAAGGAAGAAGGAAGTTCGGCAACGGATTCTGTAACGGATGTAACGGATGTAACGGATGGATGGAAGAAGGAAGAGGGAAGTTCGGCAAC
This sequence comes from Microcoleus sp. F8-C3, assembly GCA_036704825.1. Classification (GTDB taxonomy): domain Bacteria; phylum Cyanobacteriota; class Cyanobacteriia; order Cyanobacteriales; family Microcoleaceae; genus Microcoleus. The sequence goes on from JAUBSN010000012.1 coordinate 83,236, forward strand.
GGATTCTGTAACGGATGTAACGGATGTAACGGATGGATGGAAGAAGGAAGAGGGAAAAGAAATCAAGGAAGATTTTCCCAATTCTCCGCATCTCCCCCTCTCTCCCCCTCTCCCCCTCTCCCCCTCCCCCACTCTCCCCCTTTCTCTCGATCGACCTTTACCTTGGGATCACTTAGATACGGGGATTGACAAAAACTGGCTGAAAATTGACTTGCAAAAGGCTTTAGAAGCAGCGACGGTTCCAGACTGTTCTTTTGAAGGGTGTTCGCGCTGCGGGGTTTGCGGGACTGATTTCGGACACAATGTGGTGGTGGATGCGCTGCCAATTCCTGAGTTTGCCGGGGAATTCGTGCCGAATACGGAGCGGAAACAGCGTTTGCGGGTTTGGTTCGGGAAGGTGGGGGATATGGCTTTGGTCGGTCATTTGGATTTGATCCGATTGTTCGATCGAGTAGTCCGCAGAGCAGATTTGCCGATTTCTTTTACGGGCGGGTTTCACCCGAACCCTCGGATTTCTCTGGCAAATGCTCTGCCTCTGGGCGTTGCCAGCACTGGGGAAATTGCCGACTTTGAGCTGACTGAGCCGATCGATATTGATAGTTTTCGGGAAAAGTTGGCGGCTAAGCTGCCGGAAAATATTCCGATTTACAAGGTTGAGCCGATCGATCTTAAGGCTCCTTCTGCCAGTCAGTTGTTGGAAGCAGCGGAGTACGTGATTGCTGTCGCTGTAGCGGGTTCGCTGACAGAAAATGGCGAATTAGACCGTGAAAATTCTGCTCCTGTCTCCGCGGCTCCTGATGCCAACTGGGAAGCTTGGGTGAAGGCGATCGTCGAAACCGAGGCTTTTTGGCGGGTGCACACTACTAAGTCGGGAAAGACTCAGGATGTCAATTTGCGCGCTCGGCTGCACAAACTAGAACTTGTAGAACACTCCAAACCAGAAAGCATTGCCTCTGCCTCTGGTAATACATCCGAAGGTAGAGCCGTCTTGCGCTTTACCGGCAGTTGTCGCAGCGACGGTAACTTGCTAAAGCCCGAACATATTGTTTTCATGCTCGAACAAGTCAGCCAGCAAGAAATTCAGCTTCTGCAAGTTCAGCGCAGTCAGCTAATCTTGGGTTATGGTTAAAATAGGGGAGCTCTGGTGGCATATTTCACCTTCGGCTCTCGATCGGGATGTGTCGTTCACGCTATAATTGCTTGTTATGGAAGCCGCAGCGGCTCGATCGCTTTAGTCGCTCGCCGCTAAGAGTCAACCAGCAACGCGGGCTGGGTGCAAATTGCTTCTGTTCAAGACTTCAAGCCTTTTTGTTGTACATTCACGGGCTAAATCTAGTGCCAAACCTGCCGGAGCGAGGCATGAACCAAATTTAGCGATTAATTTCGGCCGCTCGACTGGTTGTCGGTGGTCGGCTTACTCAAAAATTTCACGGTTCAAACCGCAGAGCGGGTATTCAACAATAGATGTTTTTGACGGGTCAAAAAACGGAGATAAGCCCCCGACTTAAGTCGTGGAGAACCAAAAATTTTAGATTTTAGATTAAGTTCCAGCTCCCAGATTCTTCTGTGGAGTAAATCTAAAATCTAAAATCTAAAATCTAAAATCGACTGACCCGTCAAAAAACGGAGATAAGCCCCCGACTTAAGTCGTGGAGAACCAAAAATTTTAGATTTTAGATTAAGTTCCAGCTCCCAGATTCTTCTGCGGAGTAAATCTAAAATCTAAAATCTAAAATCTAAAATCGACTGACCCGTCAAAAAACGGAGATAAGCCCCCAACTTAATTCGTGGAAAATCAAAAATTTTAGATTTTAGACTTTAGTTCAATGTCCCAGATTCATCTGCGGAGTAAATCTAAAATCTAAAATCTAAAATCTAAAAATCGACTGACCCGTCAAAAAACGGAGATAAGCCCCCGACTTAATTCGCAAAGAACCAAAATTTTAGATTTTAGACTTTAGTTCAATGTCCCAGATTCATCTGTGGAGTAAATCTAAAATCTAAAATCTAAAATCTAAAATCGACTGACGAGGTTTTAGGGTTGGCAGGGGCGGAGGTTGCAGTAGAATGCCAAGCTGGGGTGTGTTGAGTGCGATAGCGCCAGAATTCAACAAAAGTCTAGGCGCTTTCACTCCTACCTACTTTCGCTCAAAACCAGCCCTCAACCACCACGCAAGCGGAGTTATCAGTTCGTAGTGTTAAGTTGTGTGTTAAGAAATTGGTACGGTGTCAATGAATTTATTCCCTGAGTTCAAAGGAAGAGTTGTAAATGTTGAATTTTGAGTATTGATTTCGCAATTTTCAACTCAAATTTCAATATTGCTAACTCGATAAAAGCCTCCTTATTTCTATCTCTCAGATTTATCTGCTGAGCATAACTCATAACTCTGTACGGGCGGGTTTAACTACTTTATCTGTAACAGTTAACAGCGAACAGTTAACAGTTAACAGTGAACGGTCAACAGTTAACTTTCCTTCCAGCCTGCACCAACTCACAGCTAATAACTCTTCAAGCTACTACTAATTACAGTGAAAGTCAGAGGCACTATGAGTGCGTAAGTGTCTCTAACTTGCTGACAGTTTTTTGAGGAAATTGAATGACAAAGCAGATAGTTATAGCAGAGCAGCATCGCATTGCTGCCGTCTTTTCAGAAGATCAAATCCAAGAACTTGTGGTAGCCACAGGCAGCCACCAAGTCAGCGACATTTACTTGGGAATTGTCGAGAATGTACTCCCCGGGATAGATGCAGCGTTTGTCAATATTGGCGATCCAGAACGTAACGGGTTCATGCACGTAACAGACCTCGGCCCGCTGCGCCTTAAGCGGTCGGCAGGAGCTATTACAGAACTCCTGACCCCCCAGCAGAAAGTGGTGGTACAGGTAATGAAGGAACCGACGGGCAGCAAAGGCCCCCGGTTAACAGGCAACATTACCCTGCCGGGCCGCTATTTGGTACTGATGCCCTACGGTAGAGGAGTCAACCTGTCACGCCGGATCAAGTCGGAAGCCGAGCGCAACCGCCTCAGAGCTCTGGCTATTTTGGTGAAACCCGCGGGGATGGGGCTGCTGGTACGCACCGAAGCTGAAGGGATGACTGAAGAAGCGATCATGGAAGATTTGGAAGTCCTCCAAAAACAGTGGGAAGCCGTTCAACTCGAAGGCGGTACTTCGCGGGCGCCGGCACTGCTCAACCGGGATGACGATTTTATCCAGCGGGTGCTGCGAGATATGTTCAGCGGTGACGTGAATCGGATTGTGGTGGACTCGCAAAATGGAATTAAGCGGGTGAAGCAGCAGTTGATGAGCTGGAACGGCGGTAAACTTCCTGCTGGAGTTTTGATCGACCACCACCGAGAGCGCGCCTCGATTTTAGAATTTTTCCGGGTTAACGCTGCGATTCGAGAAGCCCTCAGACCGAGGGTTGATTTGCCTTCGGGGGGTTATGTGATTATCGAGCCGACTGAGGCGCTGACGGTGATCGATGTCAACTCTGGCTCGTTTACTCGATCGGCCACGGCTCGGGAAACGGTACTCTGGACAAATTGCGAAGCAGCCACGGAAATTGCCAGACAACTGCGGTTGCGAAATATTGCCGGGGTGATTATTGTTGACTTTATTGACATGGAATCCCGCCGCGATCAGTTGCAGGTGCTGGAACATTTCAATAAAGCTCTCAAAGCTGACAAAGCTCGGCCGCAAATCGCTCAACTGTCGGAGTTGGGACTGGTAGAACTGACCCGCAAGCGCCAAGGTCAAAATATTTACGAGTTGTTCGGACACACTTGCCCTACTTGCAGCGGGTTGGGTCATCTGGTGCACTTGCCCGGAGAAGAAGACTTCGCCGCAGCGGTGCGGGAATCGGCCGATCGCGCTGTTGCTACGTCGAACCGCGTTTTGTTGAATTTGCCCGAAGGATTGGAACGCCGCAGCTTGACACCTGTGGCGGCTGCAACTCCTGCCCCGGTGCGGGAAGAACGCCCCCCCGAACCTGCTCGGGCTGCTTGGGAACCTCAAAGCGAAAGTTTGGATTTTGAGACCGGCAGTAACGCCTCGCCTTTGGACTTGCTCAACCATCCCAGCTATCAGGATTTGGGGAACGGAACTAGACGCCGCCGCCGCCGCCGGATTGGCGAAGAGCCTTTTGCTCTCCCGGCGGAGGAGGAATCTGTACGCAGCAAGTTGCGGCTGCCCAATACTTCGAGCGCCCCCGTCGCGGATACGCGCTCTGAGTATCTGGCACCCCCCGGCATCCGGGCCGCGTCGGAGGGCTTCGGGCTGGTGAATATGGCGACTGTTGGCAGGCGCGAGGATTTCGATCGCGTGCGTCCGGCTAAGTCGGAGTTGATGAAGCCGATGGTGGAGCCTCCAGAGGTGATTACGGTGGAAATGACGGCGGAGGAGCAGGATGTTTATGCTCTGATGGGGGTTTCTCCTTTGGTGCTGACCGATCGCAGCGTGAAAAATCCTAAGAATGCGATCGTTTCGGTGACTCTCCCCGGAGCGGCCCCGAACAAGCCGCCTTTCGAGCAGCTCGAATTTGAATTTGAAGCGACGACGCCTCCACAGAATGTTGAGGAAGGGGATTATTATCCAGAAAGGTCGGTAGTTGAGCCTGTTTTTTCTGAGGATGATGATGAGGCCCAAATTTATGGCGAGAGTTCGATCGACGAAACTGATGATTTCGATCGGATGGAGGAACCCAGCGATGTGATGGGCGAATCCTATGAACAGATCGAGTCCCATGAGGCGATCGAATCCTATGAGCCGATCGAACCCAGCGAACCCAGCGAACCCAGCGAACCCAGCGAACCCAGCGAACCCGAGGAGCCTGCTATCAACCGCCGTCGCCGCCGCCGCTCGTCAGCCGTTGTGGATGAGTGATATGAAGTCAGAGGGAAGAAGGAAGAAGTCAGAGGGAAGAGAGAAAAAGGAAGAAGTAGAAATTTTTACTCTCTTCCCATCTTTCCATCTTCCTCTTTCCCACTCTCCCTCGAACACCCTAGTAATTGCAGGTGTGGATGAAGTCGGACGAGGCGCTTTGTTCGGGCCGGTGGTGGCTGCTGCCTGCATTTTGCCTGACGAAGTTCTCGATGAATTAGCAAGTTGCGGGGTGCGCGACAGCAAGCAGTTGAGTGCTGCAGCCCGGAGTCGTTTAGCTATGAAAATCCGAGCTGTGGCGGTTGACTGTCAAATTGGTGCGGCTTCGGTGCGGGAAATCGATCGCCTCAATATTTTGCAGGCTTCTTTGTTGGCGATGAAGCGGGCGATTTTGAAATTGAATGTTACTCCTGATTTGTGTTTGGTTGACGGGAATCAAAGGATTCCCAATTTGGCGATCGAGCAAGAGACGATGGTAAAGGGTGATGCGCGATCGATTCAGATTGCTGCTGCTAGTATTGTGGCGAAGGTTTGGCGCGATGAATTAATCCTGCGGATGGCTGTTAAGTATCCTGAATATGACTTGACAAATAACAAAGGATATGGAACAGCAAAACATAAATTGGCTTTGGAACGCTGCGGTGTGTCTGTCTTTCACCGACAATCTTTTAGTCCTTGTCAAAAATAGCGATCGGAAATCTGAATTACTCGTTAGCTCGCGTTCGGTTAATCAGCCATCTAACGAGTGCGATCGTCCCGCTCGCTCTTTTAACCTACATTCGACACCCACAACTATCACAAAGCACTCGATCGAGCGCCTAAGCTTTAGCACCAACGGGGTCAACTGGCTATGTCCCTGATTCTGTCTGCTTTGTAGCTCCCTGTGTTACCCCGTCAGCTTTAACCCTTCACTAACTATTAAAATCTTGCAACTTAACCTCGCCAAATTGTGGAGTTTTGTGTTGTGGGATGCCTTCATTCTATAATTTTTATCTCACCCAATCATGTGAGGGAATGGTCTGAGTCGGGTACTTCCCTACCAGTCTAGATAGTTTAGAGCAGGAAAAAGTCAAATGTTTGGAAGTAATCAACTACCCATGGTGGTAGATATAGCCATCACCCTTTGCGGCATTGTTGGTCTTGTGGCTGTGTTCGTGTTTTTGAACTGGTTGGCTGGCTTTAGCTTGAAAGCGCTGGCGAAAACCCGGTTTCGGGATCACTCTCCAAAAGTCACGAACCTGCAGCAAAATATCAGCGTCATCTTACTCGTGACCTGCGTCACTCTGTGTTTGGTGGTGGCAGGAGTGAATGGGACACTGATTTTTCAGGGGAAAAGTGTCTTGTCCTTTTACCTGGGTTTGCTCAGCAGCATTCCCCGCCGGGTTTGGAACCAACTAGCGATTTCCTTGTTTAAGTGCATTAGCCTACTATTGCTGGTCAAGCTCAGTCTACCTTCTCTACTACAGGTACTCGATCGGGGCAGCGTGCTGGCTCAAGGCTCGGATCAGATCACCGCCAACGACGAAAGCGTTGAGGTATTTTTCAACTCGCTCAAAAAGGTTGTATCAAATGGAACTTGGCTGCTGGCTTTGATTTTGTGCAGCGATTTTCTGAACACACCCGCTGTCGTCACCAAGTATCTCAGAATCGGACTCAAAGCTTATCTGGCAGTTTCTCTAGGGCAGTTGCTCATCAAAGTGCTGTCTGTGCTGATCGACACGCTGGATGCTCTGAGTCTGCGTTACTCCAGCAGCGAAAATGTATTGCGTCACTATGAACGCTTTCGACACTTAGTGCCAGGACTGAAGAAGGCGCTGGAATACATTTTGTATGTTGCGATCGCAACTCTAATTATTCAAGACATCGACTCCATCGCTTGGATTACGAATTATTCAAGTCAAATCATCCAGATAATTGGACTCTATTTCCTGTGCGGAGTATTTATTGAATTTACTAATATCATCTTAGAAGATTTAGTCCTCAAAACCGATCATCTTACCGATTTGCAGCGGCAGCGGCGTCTTACTATCATTCCCCTCTTCAAAAGTATCTTAAAGTATCTGACTTATTTTGTCGGAGGAATTCTTGTTCTCAATTTAGTCGGCATCAATCCAGCTCCCATTCTGGCTGGAGCAGGTATAATCGGTTTAGCTGTGGGGTTTGGGGCGCAAAACTTAATCAACGATATTGTCTGCGGCTTCTTCATTTTGTTTGAAAACTACTATCTTGTAGGCGACTACATCGAGGCAGGGAAGGAAGAAGATCGGATTTTGGAGGGAGAAGTTGAAGCCATCGAACTCCGTACTACTCATGTTCGTCACCCAGACGGACAGTTACAGATTATCCGCAACGGAGAAATCGGCTCAATCGTCAATTACTCCAAGCGATACAGCTATGCCAAGGTAGATGTTCCAGCTATACCGGGTTTGGATCTGGATGCAGTGTATGCCTTAATTAATGAGGCCGGACGGCAGCTTCAGACTGAATGCCCAGAAGTATTGGAACCCACGCGAATTGAAGGACTAGAAAATTTTGATGTTGACAATATGGTTATCCGAACAATGACTCGGGTGAAACCAGGCAAGCATCTACATATTCAACGGTTGTTACGCAGCAAGCTCAAGTCAGTGTTCGATCGACAATTTGCACAGAGATAATTAAGTAGGTCGGCATTAATATTTACTGTTGAGGCAAGGCAGAGGGCAGAAGGCAGAAGGGAAGAAGATTTTAGGCTCAAAACATTCGTATACCTGGTTTTTTTGTGTCTGCTCGCATCTTGCACCAGAGCCAGAAACTACTTTTTTGCAACTGCCCTTACCTGAAACTCCGGATTTTTCGTAGAGGAACCCGGTTTCTCAAGCCTGATTGAGAAAGATGCAAGACACACGCGAGCTAAGCCTTTTATAACTTAATAGACCTCTTGAAAAAAAAATATGTGTTACCCTTAAAAGTTGGCTCAAATTTAGGTCAAACTTTGAATTATTGGGTTGATTGGCATCTCCTTAAACTTGCCGATCCTGCTAGATTATAAAATTGGCTATACTCTCGATATTAGCACAAAATTATTTTGCAATAGGTCTATTATTCAATGCAGCAAAAAACTGCATCACTATCTCGTTTTCAGAAAAGATGGATCGCCTCTGCCTGACTAATACCATTTTTCCAAAATCCTGCAACAGCAGTCTTCGGGTGCGTCGCTGCGAACAATCCCTAAATTTCACGCCATATCTCTCGTGCGACGCACCTTACAGATTGGGTGGACGAAACAAACTCAACAATTATCTTGTAGCAAAATTTTTTCTAAACGGTATAAGTTCAGTCCTGCTGTCGCGTCTGGCTCAGTATCATCTAATTACCGGTTCAGTCGGTCAACGATCGCTAATTTGTTCGATCGGCAATTCTATGATAAATTCGGCTCCGTGGCCGAGTGCAGACACGCAACTAAGTTTGCCACCGTGTTCTCGGACAACTTTGTAGGAAATTGACAGGCCCAAACCGGTGCCTTTGCCGGCGGGTTTGGTGGTAAAAAAAGCCTCGAATAACTGCTGGGAAACTTCTTCTGGCATACCCGGGCCGTTGTCAGAAATCCGAATTACAGCATTGGAGTTTTCGACTTCTGTCCTAATTTTAATCTTGCTGCGGTTAGCTTTGACTTCGTCAACTGAACGCCCTTCGTTGTATTCCTCGATCGCGTCGATCGCATTTCCGATCAAATTCATAAATACCTGATTGATTTTCCCGGCATAACACTCAACCAAAGGCAAATTGCCATAGTCTTTAATTACCGCTATTTCGGGATAGTTACCTCTGGCTTTCAGGCGGGTTTGCAGGATCAGCAACGTTCCTTCAATCCCTTCGTGCAGGTTAACTTTGCTCATTTGAGAATCGTCTTTGCGGGAGAAATTTCTGAGCGATCGCACGATTTCCCGAATGCGATCGGCCCCAACCTGCATCGAAGACATTGCTTTCGGCAAATCTTCTAGCAGAAACTCTAATTCGATATCCTTAATTTTATTTTGAATTGCTGCCGGCGGCTGCGGGCAGTGCTTCTGGTACATATCGAGCAAATTCAGCAAATCTTCGGTGTAGTGGCCCACGTGAACGAGATTGCCGCAGACGCTGCTAACGGGATTGTTAATTTCGTGAGCGACACCGGCTATCATTTGACCCAAAGTAGACATTTTCTCAGTGTGAATCAATTGAGCTTGAGTTTGCTGCAATTCGTGCAAAGTATTTTCGAGTTGAAGTTTTTGCTGGGTTAACTCTGTTTGCGATCGCAGTAAAGCTTCTTCACTGCGTTTCTGCTCGGAAATATCAGTAATTAATCCTTCCAAAGCTATCAATTCTCCCGAGTCGGAAAACACTCCCAAACCTTGCTCCCACACCCATTTTAATTCGCCATTTTTAGAAGTAATTCGGTAATTTAGCTGATAGGGTCGATTTTCTTGTAAGGCAACTTGCACGGCATGCCACAAATTATCGCGATCGTCCGGGTGAGTCAATTCCGAGATAGAAACTTCCCGAGTGCCGATAAATTCTTCAGGAGTATAGCCGGCTAACTGATAGCAACCTTCGCTGACAAACTCCATACTGCGATCGGCATCGTTGCGAAAACGGTAGGCCATTCCCGGCAAATTGCTCATCAGCGTCGCCAAGGCCCGCTGGCTTTCCCGCAGGGCTTCTTCAGCGTGTTTGCGATCGGTAATATCCGTCATCACCGCCAGCATACAGAGTTCGCCGTCCAAATTAATCAATTCCGCTGACAGCAAACAAACCACCACCGATCCCGACTTCATCCGAAACTCGCATTCCTGATTGCGAACAACACCTTGTTGGTGCAACCTTTGCCTAAAATTAAGTCTGTCTTGAAGGCTTACCCAAATATTTAACCCCGGTACTGTATTGCAGGTCGTTTCTTCTAAAGCGTAACCAGTCATCGACAAAAAACTATCATTAACTTCAATAAAACGACCCTCAGCAAAAGTAGTAATAATCATCGGATCTGGACTCGATCGAAAAGCTTTAGAAAACTTTTCTTCCGACAATCTCAACTTTTTAATAGCCTCTTCCAACTGACTTGTCCGCTTTTTAACCCGGCATTCCAATACCTCGTTAGCCTGTTTCAGGGCCTCCTCAGCCTGCACCCGATAAGTGATATCGCGCACCACGGCTTGCAGCCCCATTTTGCCACCGATATCCATAGAAGTTAGCAGCACTTCCGCCGGAAACTCAGAACCGTCCAAACGGCAGTGCCGCCAGTCAAAACGGCAATTCCCCATTTCTACAGCCGTATTCATTCGCTCTTGAGAAAGACTCGTAGAATCTTGTCCGTCAGGTTGCAACGGCGGGCTAAAGTCCGAAGGATGCTTACCGCAAAACTCCGATTCAGTGCTGCATCCAAATAACTTTAAAGTAGCTGGATTGCAATCCAAAAAACCCTCTTCGTCTAGCAGCATTACCGCATCAGTCGTCGATTCGTACAAAGTGCGAAACTTTTTTTCCGACGCCTGCAAAGAAGCAATCAACTGCATCTTTTCTTCAGCCGCCCGTTTTTGCTCGGTAATATCCTGCATTACTTGAGAAAAGCCCTGCAACTTTCCCCTTTCATCGCGCAAAGGAGTAACAATAATATTCGCCCAAAATCGCGATCCGTCTTGGCGAAGCCGCCAACCTTCATTTTCGTATCGACCTTCTGCCACCGCCCGGATTAATTTTTCTTTATGCTTGCCGATTTCAATATCTTCTTTTGTGAAAAAACACTCCGAATTCTTGCCGACTATTTCATGAGCTTTGTATCCAAAAATGCGTTCCGCACCAGAATTCCAGCTAGCTACATACCCGTCAGTATCTAACATAAATATAGCGTAATCCTTAACACCTTCAATTATTAAGCGCAGGCGTTCTTCACTTTCTCGAAGTCCCGATTCTGCTTGCTTGCGCTGGGTGATATCTTCTACAAAACCTTCGTAGTAGAGCAATTTACCCCCTTCATCGCAGACAGCCCGCGCATTTTCAGCGATCCAAATTATTGTGCCGTCTCGGCGATAAATCTCCGACTCAAAATCAGATACCACGCCATGTTCTTGCAAAGCAGAAATAAACTGATCGCGCCGCTCCGGATTGACATAAAGCTGGTCGCTGATATCAGTCAGACAGCTCATCAATTCTGCTGCGGAATTGTATCCGTAGATGCGAGCCAAAGCTGGGTTAGCGCTGATGTAGCGACCGGATTGGGTTGTTTGAAAAATACCCGATACAGCATTTTCAAACATACTGTAATATTTTGCTTCCATTTGGTGCAGTGCCTCCGCGACATTCAGGCATTCTATCGATTTATTTTCTAATTTTTGATTTCCCACTTTTGAATACCCTGCTCTTGAATTTGAGTTGAATATTTTTGGTCTACCGCCTGTTAAATTTGAGCCGTTAATCAGGCAGAAATATGCTGTGGTACAGCCGGATACGAATGTGTTTATTCATCAGTCATACAGGGCTGTTAGTTGTTAGTTGCTGCTGGTGGAAGTTTAGTCGATCCGGTCTTGCTTTGAGCCGTGACTGGCTGTCACGATCGCATTGGCAAATATATCGACCTGCGGTGCAGGTATCCGAGCCAAATCCGCTCGTTGAAATCTCCCTGAATATATTAGCAGTTGAATACCCTGAAATAATTTAGCGGCAAGGCTATTGTTACTATAATAAAAGGCTGCGACTTCTACAACCGCAAGAGTCTATTTTTAGGCTGTGAGTGAGAGTTCGATCGACTCTTAGCCGAGGCAACTAACCCGCCTGCACGAGCTAAAGGCTCGCTGTCCGTGCTGTCAGTCGATTTGAGATTTGAGATTTGAGATTAAAGAATTGACTCCACAGATGAATCTGGGGCTCCCTAATTTCTAAAATTTTTTGCTCTCCACAACTTTTGTCGGAAACTTTTATCGGTCTTTGGGTGCTCAGAGTTACTGTTAAGTATTCTTGCTGATAGATAATACAGCAGACTGCTGGCAGTTGTACGATCGGGGTTTATCTGTAAAGTTGGCACAACAAGAGGGTAATTGTTGTATCAAAAAATTCATATTCGGCGACTGCGGACAAATTCTGTAGCGGTGCTGGCATTGGGGCAAAAATCTGGGCCCGGGCGCGCTCTCATTTGGTCGGCAAGTCTGGTAAAATCCCGATCGATTCTCGGTTTGGCAGAAAAGCTCGATCGGGCTAAATTTGACTCGAAACTAATAAATGACAGATTCTCCTCTCCTAGCAACGCCAGAGTTATCCCCTGCTTCTACCCAGACGGCGGATTCTTCTTTATGGCCACTCCTCCTGCAACAACTATTAGACAGACAATCTCTCTCACGCGCCCAAGCAGCCGACTTGATGCAGGGATGGCTAGCAGAAGCTATTCCCCCCGTCCTCTCAGGAGCAATTTTAGCCGCCATCCAAGCCAAAGGCATCTCGGCCCAAGAATTGGCAGGAATGGCTCAGGTATTGCATTCTCAGTCGCTTGCAGGCGAATCGGAGAGCGTTTTCAATTCCCAATCTCCAATCTCCAATTTCCAATTAATTGATACTTGCGGCACCGGCGGCGACGGCGCTTCCACCTTTAACATTTCCACTGCTGTAGCTTTTGTGGCCGCCGCCGGCAAAGTTCGAGTCGCCAAACACGGAAATCGCTCCGCATCGAGCAAAGTGGGTTCTGCTGACGTGTTGGAAGCGCTGGGAGTCAACCTCAGCGCCGATCCCGCGAAGGTGATATCTGCGGTAGACTCCGTGGGCATCACCTTTTTATTTGCTCCCGGCTGGCATCCGGCACTTAAGGCTGTAGCGTCGCTCCGGCGCACTTTGAAGGTGCGGACTGTTTTTAACCTTTTAGGTCCCCTCGTCAATCCTCTGCGCCCTACAGGGCAGGTAATTGGGGTGTTCGATGCCAGTCTGGTATCAACTGTGGCGCAAGCTTTGGGCGAGTTGGGGACTGAGTTGGCTGTAGTCCTTCACGGCAGAGAAAAATTGGACGAGGCGGGTTTGGGAGATGTGACTGATTTGGCGGTTTTGTCGGATGGCAAAGTGGAACTCACTACTTTAGACCCCCAAAAGGTAGGATTGACACCAAGTGCGATCGGCTCGTTAAAAGGCGGAAATGTTGAGGAAAACGCCGAGATTTTGCGGAACGTTTTGCAAGGCAAAGGTACGCCAGCACAAATGGATGTTGTAGCTTTGAATGCGTCTTTGGCTTTTCAGGTGGGAGGCGCAATTCCTATGGGTTCTCACGCAGCAGGAGTTTCTCTGGCTAAGGAGATTTTATTGAGCGGCGAATCTTGGGTGAAGTTGCAGCAGTTGATTGAGTTTTTGAAATGAAGTCAGTTGTCAGGAAAGCAGTTGTCAGGAAAGCAGTTGGCAGTTGACAGTTGACAGTTGTTATATCATATTCAATCAATTGACCGTGATTGATGTAGGGGCGGGTTCACCAGTAATATTTGCCCAAAACCGACAATCTCAAAAACCCGCCCCGACTATGTATGATGTGCGATCGATCGGACATGATATTAATTGTTAGTTGACCCGAAAGCAGTTGGTAGTTGTTAGGAAAACACTTGCTACAAATAACGAGTAATATCATGTCCGGTTTAATAGTTATAATACTTTTCTCCCATCATGCCCGATGCTTTTAGACCCGATGCCCGTATAGGATTTATAAGTAATTAACCGGACTTGATATAACCAATAACAACTAACAACTAACAAATAACAACTAACTGCTGACTTCTTGTTAAGAGCGCGGTCGAAATTCAACCACATCTTGCTTAATAGTCACATCTTTATTACCAAAAAAGTCGTGACCCAACAGTCCGATATCTAGGGATGGCGAGATGGCAACAACTACATTGTTAACCGCCAGACCCCCAGCTTCAATAGAAGTCAAACGACCGAGGGGAAAAGTAGCCACTCCGTTGGGAGTTTGTGCTTGTACTGTTCCCTGTAGAACAACGCCCAAGGCTTTAGCCATTGCTGGTGTAATTACTGTGCCGCTAGCTCCAGAATCTACCATCATCTCGAACTTTTGTTTGCCGTTAAACGTGACTTCTATGACCGGGATATTAGCCTCTCGGCGTTTGATTTTTGCCTGAAACACTCCCGACTTTGCCGCCGCCGAAGTGGTGGGAGTCAATGCTTCGGGGAGAAAACCGCAGACTGATTGGCTGAGGTTGACGGTTCGGCCTGACGAGCTCCGCATGAAGCATCCCTCACTTTCTTGAGCCACGGCTGGCGAGGAGTTGGCAACACTCCCTACTAAAATTGAGCTGCTCAGAGAAATAAATGTTGTTACACCCAGTAACGGTTTGCACAGTTTGTGAGAGTTCAGTAGATGCTTGTATAAGTTTGAGAGTAAAGGCAAGGGAGATTTGCTGGCCATAGTTTGATTAAACGCTGCAGCTCGATCGTAACAGCGGCAACTGTCTTTTGGTATAGATTTGGTATAGATAGAGAATTTCCGCCCGCCACCTAAGCTGCTGACAGATAAATTGCTGGCGCGGGGGGAGATGGAAAATTTGCACTTGTTGCAGCTTTTTGATTACCTGTTGCTTCTGCCTCCGGCATAAGTGCCTTGGTTTTGCGAACCCTTGCACAAATTCAAATAATATCTGTATATTGCCGACTAGCATCAAATCCCTGGCAGTGGTAAGAATGAAACCAAACGAAAGTAATTAAGGATGCCATGTCACTTTCAACTGCACAACCCGCTCTCCTAGTCCTGGCTGACGGTACTGCTTACCGCGGCTGGTCGTTTGGCGCTGACGCCACCGTCGTTGGCGAGGTAGTATTTAATACGGGAATGACGGGCTATCAAGAAGTATTGACCGATCCCAGCTATTGCGGTCAAATTGTAACTTTTACTTATCCAGAATTGGGCAATACCGGGGTAAATCTTGAAGACGAAGAATCTTCGGGCCCGCAAATTCGGGGTGCGATCGCCCGCAACGTATGCAGCCGCCCCAGCAACTGGCGCTGCTCGCAATCTCTGCAAGAGTACCTGAAACAGTACGATATCCCCGGAATTTACGGGATCGACACCCGCGCCCTGACTCGCAAAATTCGCACGGTGGGAGCGATCAACGGCGGCATTTCGACCGCGATTCTCGATCGGGCAGAGCTTTTGGAGCTAGTGCAAGATGCCCCCAGCATGGACGGGCTGAATCTGGTTCGGGAAGTCACCACTCGCAAGGTTTACGAGTGGTCTGAAGCCACGGACTCGGTTTGGGAGTTCAGTCCTAAAGTCAAACCTGCTAACGGCCAAATGTGGACGGTGGTAGCGCTAGACTTTGGGATCAAGCGCAACATCCTGCGGCGTCTGGCGAGTTACGGGTGTCGGGTCATCGTTGTCCCCGCTGACACGTCGCCGGAGGAAATCCTCAAACACAACCCGGACGGCATTTTTCTGTCCAACGGCCCTGGAGATCCGGCGGCGGTAACGGAAGGGATCGCTACTGCGAAAGCTTTGTTAAAGTCGGACAAACCCGTATTCGGCATCTGCATGGGACACCAAATTTTGGGACTTTCCTTGGGTGCAGAAACTTTTAAACTCAAGTTCGGCCACCGGGGATTGAATCATCCAGCGGGTTTAACTCAGCAAGTAGAAATTACTAGCCAAAATCACGGTTTTGCGATCGACCCTGATTCCCTAGCCCCCGAAGTAGAGATTACTCATCTCAATTTGAACGATCGCACTGTAGCCGGATTGAAGCACAAAACCCTACCGCTGTTCTCAGTGCAGTACCACCCGGAAGCCAGTCCGGGCCCGCACGACGCCGATTATTTATTCGATCGATTCGTGCAGTCAATGCGAGACAATCAGAAAGCAGCCAGCAGTAAGTAGTCAGCAGTCATTAGTCAGCAGTCATTAGTCAGCAGTAAGTAGTCAGCAGTCAGCAGTCAGCAGTCAGCAGTCATTAGTCAGCAGTCAGCAGTCAGCAGTCATTAGTCAGCAGTCATTAGTCATTAGTCAGCAGTCAGCAGTCAGCAGTCATTAGTCAGCAGTCAGCAGTCATTAGTCAGCAGTCATTAGTCAGCAGTCATTAGTCATTAGTCAGCAGTCATTAGTCAGCAGTCAGCAGTCATTAGTCAGCAGTCAGCAGTCATTAGTCAGCAGTCAACAGTTAGCTAACCAATGACCAATAACCAATGACTAATGACCGATGACCAATGACCAATGACTAATGACTAAAAAACTGTAGACAAAAGACCAAAAAACTCCTATAATGAAGCCTCGACTTTAAGCCATATCTAGCTAGGAGGGTGTCATTCCTGAGTCATTGACCCTGACCGTTAGCCTCAGAGGCACTCGCGAAGTCAAGAATAACTATCAGTTATTTCGCCTGACTGGCCTGCTGGACGCTTTTTCTGAGGCCACTTTTCGGAAGGTAATAAGCAAATGTATTGACGAGGGCCCAAAACACGTAATTTTGGACTTGTCGCAGATAGACTTTGTGGATAGTTCAGGCTTGGGCGCACTTGTGCAACTTGTCAAAAAAGCCCAAACCTTGGAGGGGACATTGCAAATTGTCTCAAATCCCCGCGTAACTCAGACTGTTAAACTGGTTCGCTTAGAGAAATTTTTGTCTTTGCAGCCTTCGGTTGATGAGGCGGTAAAAAACGTCAAGGATGCTTGACGCCAAAGTGAATTAAATTAGCTATCCGGTTCTCAACGCTGGATAGCAAATTTTTATTTTTGTGCGGGTAAAACAAGACCGATTTTCTCAGAAGCTGCGACACGCGCCAGCGGCTATTTCCCCGCTCCTTAGAGTTTGGGTGAACGGGCAGTAAAATATGTGTGGCAAGCACGCGGAAAAATGGTATAAAAATGAGAGCATCCCGATTTGGTAAACAGCCTTTTTTAGGAGTGCGATCGTCACGCCAACCTTTGCCTATATATCTCGCTTCGCGATCGGACAGCGAACACTCCTGTGAAAGCTATAATTGCTGAAGTAACGAAAGACGAAATAAGTAAGTGACTAGAAAAACCAAGCTGTGCGGAAGTTTTATTTAAAAAAGTATGTCGCCGATCGCAGATGACGGGCTCAAACTGAGTCTGACGGATATCAGTTTAAATCGAGTGCATCCTGCGAGGGCTACACCAGCAGAAATAGAAAGAATTTCGCCCGCAGCCTGGGCATATTTGGGAGATGCAGTGTACGAACTCTACGTTCGCAGTTCGTACTTAGTCCCACCCAAAAAATTGCAAGCTTATCACGAATTGGTGGTGGGGCAAGTACGAGCAGAAACTCAAGCGCGTCATTTGCGATCGCTCTCTCCTTACTTGAACAGTACAGAACTAGCAATTGTCAAGCGCGGCCGCAATGCCGCATCGGGCCGTTCTAAGCGAGCAGATCCAGAGATATACCAACAAGCCAGCAGCTTAGAAACCTTGGTGGGATATTTGTATCTCACCGATCCCGAAAGATTGACCGAACTTTTGGCACTTTTAGAACTTGAGACTTAAAGGATGCTGTAGCAGTTAAGAGTTGGGAATGGGGAGGATTAATTAACCATCCTGGCACGGCGGCTAACATAAAACAGCAAAAAGCTCGATCGGCAAAACAGGATTTATCAGTTATTAACTAGCAATTTGAACACAGCAAAATCCTTGCTCCCTCCCTAGAATATCTAAAATCTCAAAGCCAAAAGATTGTTCTCTCAATCAAGAATCTCACCTCTAAAGTCTACAATCGATTAGCCTTCAGAAAAAAAATTGACCGCAAGAAACCTATGAGAAAATTTACCCGACCAAACTCCTCGCGATCGAATTCCGACAGCAAGCCATTCAAAAGCGAAGGCCGCCGTCAGGACTCACAGCCATCCTCTGCCCGCTTTGAACGCAAGCCCCGTCCCCATACTCGCGGAGTAGACGCGCCTCAAAAGCGATCGGCCCTCGCCCCGCAATCGCGAGAAATGCCCGTCCGATCAATTTTCAAACGGAGAGTCGATGCCGACGGCAAACCAGACATTCGCAGAAATAATCATTTCAAAGACAGAGACAGCAGCCCGCAGGAATTCCGGGGCAATTATTACCAAGACAGAGACAGAGACAGCAGCCCGCAGCCGGCCCGCCACAATTTCCGAGACAGAGACAGAGACAGAGACAGAGACAGAGACAGCAGCCCGCAGCCGGCCCGCCACAATTTCCGAGACAGAGACAGAGACAGAGACAGAGACAGAGATAGCAGCCCGCAGGAATTCCGGGGCAACCATTTCCGAGACAGAGACAAAGACAGAGATAGCAGCCCGCAGGAATTCCGGGGCAACCATTTCCGAGACAGAGACAAAGACAGAGACACTCGCCCTGTTGAGGGTGCCTCAAATACAGTCGTGCAACCAGACGCAGACACAGACATGATTTACGGCCGCCATGCGGTGCAAGCGGCTTTAGAAACAAACCAAGTCCTCAACCGGATCTGGGTTGTCCCCCACCTGCGCTACGATTCCCGCTTTCACAGCTTGCTAACCGAAGCCAAAGCTAACGGCAGCATCATTGACGAAGTTGACGATTTGCGCCTCGACTACATCACGCGCAAAGCAAACCACCAAGGCGTAGCCGCTCAAGTATCAGCCTACGAATACCTGGATTTGAGCGAACTGATCGCAAAGGCTAAGTCGGCTTGCCAAGATCCAGTAATTGTGGTAGCAGAAGGACTCAACGACCCGCACAATCTAGGGGCGATCGTTCGCACCGCAGAAGCATTGGGAGTTCAGGGCATGGTGATTCCGCAGCGGCGGGCTGTTGGGATTACCTCGGCAGTAAGAAAAGTGGCAGCAGGGGCATTGGAAAGCCTGCCCGTGGCGAGGGTTGTCAATCTTAACCGGGCGCTGGAAGAACTCAAAGAGGCTGGATTCTGGATTTATGGCACTGCAGCAGGCGTCGGTCAATCGATAGAGACAGTCAAGTTCTCTGGGCCCACTGTTTTAGTGGTGGGCGGTGAAGCTGACGGTTTGAGCCTTTTGATACAGCGCGGATGTGACGGATTAGTTTCAATTCCTTTAAGGGGTCATACTCCTAGCCTGAATGTATCGGTAGCAACGGGGATGGCTTTATACGAAATTTACCGCCAGCGCGGGCCCAAAAAGTTTCAGGTACACGGATCGTAAAGATGCTTGAAAAAAAGAGCACAACAGAGTAGTTTATTGTGAATGCTGCCCAGAATTGAGCAGCACCACACCCGGAACAAGTAAGGATAGCCGATCGACTGTCGTTACTTGTTCAGGCGAAAGTAGAAGGGGCAAGGCCGCTACGTTCAAACAGGAATTCGACACCAATCTATTTAGAAGATATCTTTAAATAGGTTTGGAGCGATTCTTGGCAGCAGTCAGCCACGTGTAAATAACAAAAGCCTAGGCCTGTTCGTAGCAACCTGAAAACACCGTCAAATACATTAGAAAAGCAGATGAAAGAATTCTTGATTAGCTTGCTCAACTTTTTTGGATTGGCTTGGTGGGTTGAAGTTAAAACTTCAGCGCCCCGGTGCATTTACTATTTTGGCCCGTTCTTAACATATCGAGAGGCGGAAGCGGCAAAAGCAGGATATGTAGAAGATATAGAAAATGAGGGGGCAGAAGGTGTTAGTGTTTCGATTCAACGCTGCAAACCAATTACTTTGACGGTTGCAGAAGATTTGGGAAAGCTTGGTGATGGAGGGCTGTGGCCGGTTTGGAGCGGTCAGTAGAAACAGGGGAGTTTTGAGTTGTCAGAGGGCTACGCTTCCTCGCAACGCTGGGCGGTTTTGAGTTGTGAGTTATATTCAAAACTCTTGACTGTTGGGTGATAAATTGCATCTGACCAACTCCAAATTCAACACTCCCAATAGCCAACTGCTTCGGGGTGACTCTCAATCCAACGATCGATGTCTGCGAGTACCCGATCGGGAATTTCCCAAGGGAACAAGTGGGCTGTATTGGGATAGCACTGCCACTGACAGTCGTGGAGGTGGCGGGCAGTTTCTAAACTCGACTCTGAGGTGATGTGCCGATCGGCCTCTCCGGCGAGCACCAAACTGGGGCATTGAATGTCGCCGAGGTGGCTCAGTCGGTTGTATCCAGCCCTCAGAGCGGTATTTAACGCCTTGGTGGCCGTGTTGGAAGTCTTGAGGTAGGCGGGGGTACCTGCCTGTGCTAAGTAGCGGTAAGGGGTGGCGTTATGCTGCTGTATCAAGTAGCGAAAGAGCGATCGCTTCGCAAAAGTATCGATATTCCACTGCCAACCGGGTATCGCCCAATTGATAATTCCGGCTAAACCGGTGTAAAGGTTATCTTGCCAAGAGATGGGAGGGTGACTTCCTCGCGGTTTGGCTGCGGATGCAAGGAGAATCAAACCGGTGACTCGCCCTGGATATTTCATTGCTAATTCCAGGGCTAAAATCCCTCCCAAAGACCATCCGATCGCCAAACACCGATCGACTCTTAATCGGTCTAAAAGTGCTTCTAAATCAAGGAGGTGGTCGGTCATTTCAAAGAAAGTTGAGGTGCGGCTGTTGCCGTACCCGCGCAAGTCTGGGGCGATCGTTTGGAAGCGTTTTGATAGGTGTTCTGTGAACACCGACATACAATCGCCGGAACCTGGATGACCGTGCAAGCAGAGAATCGGAAACCCTTTGCCTTTGACGGAAACGCTGATTTGTTGGTGCGGCATTTTTTAACTGTTTGGGCGGTGCGTTGTCCCCCCTATAAATTGTATATTCCAGCGGTTAAAAGGTGGGGTTTCGGACAAGGTAATCGGCAATTTTAGAAATAGACTGGCGCATTTGCAGCTCGCCGCTGCGGCTGTCAATCACAGTCATCACATAGGCTTCGCCGTCAATGCTCATCGCTAAAGTTGTGCCGAGCACCCAAGAATTTTGGCCTGTTTTTTCCCCCAACCACTGAGCTTTCGTTCCTTCCAAGGCTGCAAATCCCAGAGCGCGATCGTACTGGCGGTTGAGAGTTTCTATTAACAGTTTAGCACCGGGTGTTTCGCCGTTGTAAATTTGCACCATCATTTCGGTGAGTTCGTTAGCAGTCAGGCGGTTGCGACCAGAACCGGGGTTGGAGGGCATAATTTTTTCCCCCATCAACTTGAAGTTGACGCGGGTGACTTCGTAACCGCTATTATTTAAATATTGATTGATGTAATCCGAACCCAAATAATCTATCAGTTGATTGGTGGCGATATTGCTGCTGCGATAGATCATTTCTTCTAACAGTAGCTGTAGCGGGTAATTGCGATTAGACCTAATCTTTGCCGATGCGTCTTCGGTGAAATTACCGCGACTGACTAATACTTCCTGGTTCAGACTAATTTTTTCTTTTTCGACTTTTTGCATCAGGGCGACAGCAATCGGCAGTTTAATTAAGCTGGCCGGACTGACTGGAGGGACATCGCCCCGGAGGTTTACGCATTCTCTAGAAAGGTTGCAAATGCCGATCGAAGCTTGAGCCGACAAACCGCTTTCCCGGGCTAGCGCACCCAAAAAATCAGATTTTGCTTGCTGCACTTGAAAGGTTGCTGCTGTTAAATTTTCCCGGTATTCTTGAGTTTTTGAGGCAGTGAGGGAAGCTAAAAATGAATTTTGAGGAACTTCCTGCAAGTTGTTGAGGGCTTGATGCCAGAAAAATTGAGTTTGCTGCGAAGATTCGAGCGACTTATTTTGCTGCCGTTTTGTTTCTAAGGCTCTGTTGGCTAAACGCACTGCTTGCTGTAAGTTGTCGTTAGCCCTCTGTTCTACTAATATTTGAGCTTCCACCGCTTGCAACTGCTGTAGCAGTTGTTCTTGAGGATTGGCTGCGAAGGGAACTAAGCCGGAGATGATGGTTGGTTCTGGGGAAGGAGAGGAGGGTTGTTCTAATTCGGCGATCAGCCGATCGCGAATTTTGTAGAGTTCGTCTAGGGAACGCGGGTTAGATGATTGAGAGAATGAACTTGCGATGGTTAACATCTGAACCAATCCGATGCCGGCTACTACTGCCGCCATCTTGTTGGCGACCGACAAAAAACGCCCGATCTCTGGCATATTTAACATCCTCAACACAACCAAATTCTATATAAGCAGCTATTGTTGCATCAGTCAAACTATTTGAGATTTGAGATTTGAGATTTGAGATTTGAGATTGTAGATTGCAGAACCAATCTACAATCTACAATGTGAAATCGGAAAGTTAGATCGCAGCAACACAATCAAAATAAAGGGAGCGATCGCACGAAGGCAATCAACCCCCTCTAAATATTGCGAACTATCTACTTTCTGCGCCGCCTTGGCCAGTCAGCACCCAACCGCTTGAGGTAATCCCAGCCGCGTTGGGGCCAGACATGATCGCTACCAATCTTTTCGGCAATCCAGCGAGCGACTTTGGGGCCTGTCCAGTCTCCGCCGTCGGGGGCAGATCCTTGCAGCGCCTGTCGCAATTCTTCTTGCTGTTCTGGATTCAGCAAGGATTTCGCAGGAGGTGGCTGGCGGTCTCCGCTGCGATTTCTCACAGAATTAGGCCCTTCTCGGTTGTAGCGCTGCACAATTTCTTTGGCGTAGTCGTAGTTGAGACCTACGACTTGAGCTGCTTGTTTGATAGTCCAATTTCGGGAAACTAACAGCAGCAAGTGCCAGCGGCGCGACTCTGTGGTGTTTTGTGCCTGCCGGTAGCGAATTTTAAGTTCCTCTGCCGTCAGGTGGGATTCTAAGTGAGCTTTAGGTGGCATTCCTCCAACGGGGCATCGGGAACTTCTTACCATATATCTTGGGTTTTGGGGATAATTCCGGATGAAATTATTTTCCTGGGGATCGATCGGGCAAATAAGTAGCTTTTTTTACCGCAGATGCACGCAGCTAGTCACATTTGAGGAAGGACTGCTGTTTCTTGGCAGGTGCGCGCAACACGAGACCTCGGCGTGGCGGTGAGGGTTTCGAGCTTTTTTATGAACCCCAGATTTCTGACAGGCTTTTTGACAATCAAGCCTCCAGGATACAAGCCCTCGAATTTATCGGTGGGGTCAATGCTTCAATTCTTTAATCTCAAATCTAAGATCTAAAATCTCAAATCGATTGACCTCTGGCAAAATGGGAGTGGAGCGGAAAAGGTCGATCGCTATTTTCTTCGATCGCGCAGCCGGCATTAATTCACTCGGATGACTGATAACTTTCAGTAATCTTTGAATAAAAAATTGCTTCACGATCTGGTTATAACTATTAGGGATGTGCTGCACGATCTAATATTCAATTTGCGTAGATTTTTATTCCAAGTTGATTTTTTCTGGAGAATCAGGAGGCGAGTAATTTCGTTAAAAATCAACTACAGATGCTTCAAAATATGTTTGCAAAAATATAGCCTTTCTCAACAAGACGAGGTATAACTGACAGCTTATGTAACTACTAAAATAAGAGGACCCAAGCCCAACTACGTACCTCATCTTTCTGAGAGCAGCTATAAATGGTTTCTCACAAAAATGATAATTTATTATTAGAACCTATTTAAGGTGATCTGAATATTTGCCGGAATCAAGCAGTAAGGATCTGAAATTAGTGTATTTTTAGACGATTTTTTCATACCATAAATCCCAAGTGGCGTCGAAGACAAGCTGGGTTCTAATATTTTAGAACTTAGATGACTGAATTGGGACTGACCAAGATTTTTTTGATGGTACCCGCCACGCGATCGATCGGTGGGATCGATCCCAAATCTCAAATCGAAAATCCTTGCGTCCCCCGAATTTATCTCGCGCAAGTCAATCGAAAGCATCTCAAATCTCAAATCTAAAATAGAATGACTGATTTCCTAATGATTGTGATATTGCATACACATTCTTGGAGGCAGAACCTAATTATGCAGGAGAAGCACTGCACACATTACCGCTTACTCATATAAATCTAGCGTCAAACCATTTTTTGCATCACTCCTGATACAGTTGCATTCTTGGTTTGTTAAAAGATTAGGTAAAAAACTCGATCGCTATTTTGTGTCCGGTGGGATTTTGGGAATTTAATCTATTGTATATAAAATGACCGATCGCGCATTAGCCGATCCCCCTTCAAGGCTCGAACTTTCGCCACAAAAATAGCGGACTTTGCCGAATAGCTGTAAGTGCGTGCAATTGCCAGTTATATTAACTGTATTGTCTCAAAGTAGAAATAATAAAGGTACGAGCATGGCATCCATCCGCGAGTTGCACCGACAACTGGTCAATAAAGAACGCTCTGCTGTGGAAATTACTCAAGAAGCATTAGACCGAATTACCCAGCTAGAGCCGAAGTTGAAAAGCTTTCTGTGCGTGACGGCAGACAGCGCATTGGCGCAGGCCCATAAAGTGGATGCCCAAATCGCAGCCGGAGAGCAAATTGGCCTGTTGGCCGGCATCCCGATCGCCGTTAAAGATAATATGTGTACCGAGGGCGTTCCCACAACCTGCGCCTCTCGGATTTTGGAGAATTTTGTGCCTCCCTACGATGCCACCGTCGTCTCGAAACTCCAAGCAGCCGGTGCGGTGATTGTGGGCAAGGCGAACATGGACGAGTTTGCAATGGGGAGCTCGACGGAAACTTCTGCCTATCAAGTTACCGCGAATCCTTGGGACTTGGAGCGCGTGCCCGGAGGGTCTTCTGGCGGTTCTGCAGCAGCAGTGGCCGCCGGAGAATGCGTGGTGAGTTTGGGTTCGGATACTGGGGGATCGATCCGCCAACCTGCTGCTTTTTGCGGTTTGGTGGGGCTCAAACCCACTTATGGGTTGGTTTCTCGCTACGGTTTGGTGGCCTATGCTTCTTCTCTCGATCAAATCGGGCCCTTTGGTAGGACTGTTGAGGATACGGCGATTTTGTTGGGGGCCGTCGCCGGTTACGATCCGAGAGATTCCACGAGTCTGAATGTTCCAATTCCTGACTACGCCCAAGCTTTGAGACCCAGTTTGCGACCGAAGGGTCAGATTAGAATTGGTGTAATTAAAGAAACTTTTGGTGTAGGGCTGGACTCGGGAGTTAAAGACGCTGTTACTAAGGCGATCGAGCAATTTCAACAATTGGGCGCAGAAATTCAAGTCATTTCTTGTCCCCGGTTCCGCTACGGTTTGCCCACTTACTACATTATTGCTCCCTCAGAAGCTTCGGCAAATTTGGCGCGATATGATGGAGTCAAGTACGGTTTCCGCTCTCCAGACCCCGATAATCTTTTGGATATGTATGCCAAAACTCGCTCTCAAGGGTTCGGTGCGGAAGTTAAACGCCGGATTGCGATCGGCACTTACGTATTGTCGGCGGGATATTACGATGCCTATTATCTAAAAGCTCAAAAAGTTCGGACTTTGATTAAAGAAGACTTTGAAAAAGCTTTTTCTCAAGTTGATGTTTTAGTCTGTCCCACTGCCCCTACTACCGCATTTAAGGCAGGCGAAAAATTCAATGACCCCCTGAGTATGTATTTGTCAGATTTGATGACTATTCCCGTGAATCTTGCTGGTTTGCCAGCTTTGAATTTGCCCTGCGGATTTGATGATAAAGGACTGCCCGTGGGTATACAACTGATTGGTAATGTTTTGCAAGAATCTCGGTTGTTTCAGGTGGCTTACGCTTACGAACAGTCTACGAATTGGCACTTGCACCACCCCGAATTGCATTAATTTTTGAAAATCGGCGGAATGCGGCGGCGGAAGTTAGTAATCGATCTTGGCTAATTGTCTGAATTAATCATTGGCCAAAATGCTTTTGACCGATCTCTAATTTCCCGCGTGCTCTATCTATGAACAAGTTGCTAGTATTCCTTTTGTCTAAATCGCTAATAGCTTTTGGGATAGTTTTGGCCGTTGCTTATTCCGCTGCTTGTGTATTCCTGTTTGTAGCCCAAGGTAAGTTTATCTTTTTTCCGGCGCGGGCGATCGAAACTACGCCAGATGATGTTCAGTTGAAATATCAAGATGTCTGGCTGCCAATTCCAGCTAAAAAAGGCGCGGTGGACAGCGTGCACGGGTGGTGGATTCCTGCCTCGGAAAATCCCCCCAGCCCACCCTTAACAAGGGGTGGATCGAGAAAGGGGGAGGCTGTGCCCTCTGTTAACACCGGAGACTCGGATACCCCCCCCAGCCCCCCCTTGCCAAGGGGGGGATCTAGAGGAGTCGGAACGTCCCCGCAAAGTGATAGACGAGCCGTCGCTGCGGTTCCCCCCCTTAACAAGGGGGGGGTAGTTTTGTACCTGCACGGCAATGCTTCAAATGTGGGAGCAAATGTCGAACACGCTTATCGGTTTCATCGGTTAGGTTTGTCGGTATTTGCGATCGATTATCGCGGTTATGGAAAAAGCCAGGGCGATTTTCCCAGTGAATCTCAGGTTTATGAGGATGCTCAACTGGCTTGGGATTATTTGGTGAACCAGCGCGGGATTAACCCGAATCAAATTTATATCTACGGTCATTCTTTGGGAGGGGCGATCGCGATCGATCTGGCAGTGGGCCACCCGGAGGCGGCAGGGGTAATTGTAGAAGGTTCTTTTACTTCGACGCGGGCGATGGTGGAT
Organism: Microcoleus sp. F8-C3; assembly: GCA_036704825.1. Lineage (GTDB taxonomy): Bacteria > Cyanobacteriota > Cyanobacteriia > Cyanobacteriales > Microcoleaceae > Microcoleus. Next base: position 109,614 of record JAUBSN010000012.1, read on the forward strand.
TTCCAAAAAGGCTTGTTTTGGATGTTTCCGATCGATTTTTTGCTGACGCAGCGGTTTGATTCTCTTTCAAAAGTCGATCGCCTGCAAATGCCCGTGCTGTTTATTCACGGCACTGCTGACAGTGTAGTTCCAGCCCAAATGAGCAAAAAACTGTTTGATGCAGCACCTGAGCCCAAACAGCTTTACATAGTTCCTGATGGAGGTCACACCAATGTGGCACAGATCGGGGGCGCAGAATATCTGCAAATAGTGAGCCAATTTTTAGGTTCTTCAAACTAGATAAAAGCTGTTGGCGGTAACAGGTTCAATTTGATATCTGTACCGCCAGATCGCACTTTTTTCTAACAGTACATATCTGAAACAGAGCAGTTATCGCGACGAGACTGCTTAGTAGAACCTTAATACATTCAGCCACCAGTCATTCAAGGCATAGCAGTAATTGCAGTAATTGTTCGTGTTTATCGCTTGTTCTTTGTTAACTTCGCAGCCTCGCCGAGATGTTTTTTGGTTCGGCATCCGGGCGCCGCAGAGATTGGCATCTGTGAGATTAGCTTTGTTCAATCTCGCATCCCTCAAGTCGGCCAATCTCAGGTCTGCACCGCTAAGATTTGCACCGCTTAAATCAGCTTCTTTCAGGTCTGCACCGGTCAGATTTGCACCGCTTAAATCGGCATTTCTCAGGTCGGTTCGAGTTAGTTTAGCGGCGCTCAAATTACTGCATTTTAAGTTAGCCAACTGGAGCGATGCGTCTCGCAGAAAACTCTCGCTGAGGTTAGCATTTTCTAAGTTGCCTCCCCTGATGTCGGCCCTGCTCATGTCGGCTTTGCTGAGGTCGGCGTTTGCCAAAAAGGCGTTTCTCATGTTGGCGTTGTTTAAATTAGCTTCCATTAAGTCAGCCGCAGTCAAGTCGGCATCAACTAAGTCGGCCCTGTTGAGAGTGGCGCGGCTCAAGGAAGCGCCAAACAAATCTGCACGGCTCAAGGAAGCGCCAAATAAGTCGCATCCGGGACATCCTCTGGTTTCTAGCAGCCGCTTGACTAGAGACAGATTTTGAGCAGGTAAGGGAAGTGCGGCGCAAAATGGGAGTAGCATTATCGCTGCCGTCAGAATTTTCAGTTTGATTTTGGTCATAGTCTTGGTAAGTCCTGTAACTGCCTTTCATCACCGATTTGTCTGCTGGACTTACGCGCGAGGGACCAAAAACCCGGTTTCCTCGTTAATTCCTCGCTGTCAAACCCAATATTCTAAGCAGAAACAGAGTTGTTTGCGTAAGTCCTAGTCTAGTGGATGGACGTGACTCGACGGTGTAAGGTTCGATCGCCCTCACGGATATTACTTACGGCTTGGGGATGAGATCGCTTCCAGCTCCCAACGGCCCGAAGCCGGCGCTGAATACCAGGGACTCTGGAGTTTGCGACGGCTGGAACAAGTGGCTGACTCCGACAGCGGATAAGTATTTGTAATCGATGCAGTTGGATTTTGCTGCCGAGGGCGATCGTTCTCCGTACAGGCGATCGGTAAATAAGCCAATTAGCTTAGACTCTTAAGACATATTGCTGATGCGCTGCCTTCTCTAAAAAAGATAGCATTTTCGTGCGATCCCCGAAATAATACCGAGCAAGCAAGTATAAAAAAAATACCAAATGTCTCGGCGGGTGAGAAAATAGGGTACACCTAATACTTTCAGACGAGGAAAATAGATGTCGAACAGCACAGATCGACTTGCAGAAGGCGGGAGGGGGATCAAACTCCTGTGGCAGATTGCAGACGAGCTCAGTTACACCCGGACTCTCGACGGTCGAAACTGTTTGTCGCTGAGCAAAACTTACGAAGTAGAAGGTTGCGATCGATCCCAAAATATAAAAAATGCTAGCGTTTTAGATGGGTTAATGAATTTATTAAACACCTGGGATTGGCAGGCTGAAACACAGCAGCAAGCAGAGCTGCATGAAAGTTGTGTTCAACATATTAGCCTGCAAGTCAACACAGATGTGAATGCTTTAACTCAAGTTTTGTTGTGGTTTGAGCAGTTGTAAAGATTTATCGCTCCCCAATGAGGTTTGGTGTAAGTTTCAGTTGGCGTTGGCTGAAGGTTTCACTAATGCAGTTCGCCACGCTCACAAAAATCTGCCAGTAGAAACTCCTTTGCAACTCGAAATTAGGGTGTTTAACGGACGGTTGGAACTCAAAGTTTGGGATTGCGGGCCGTGTTTTGATTTTGATGCTAAACTCAAGGAAATTAGGGCAGCAGATAGAAATAACGGCTGGGATTTAGAGGTTTTGAACGATGCTTGCTTGATGCCTAGCAGACAAAAAACTTTGGAACCGTCTCTATTTCTAATTGCTGGGTAGCTTTGGGTGATGGAAAATTAACAGACTGGCACGGTGAAAAATGTGTTATGCTAAAAACGGTGTTAGGGGAAAAGTTACGGGTTTTGTCTCCGCGCGGGTAAGGGGTTTTGAATACTGCCGACTTGCTGCTGCTTGGGTTAAGAGCTATGGTATTGGGTGATTCCATAGCAGTTCGATACAAACGGGTGCATCTGTCTAATTAAATATTAAAAACTAAACATTAAAAGTTAAAAATTATTCACACTAATTTTTGAGCTTTTAATTTATCATAGTATCTGGTCGTTCACCAATTACTAATGATTTCCAAAGAAACTTTATTTGTTCTGTCTCTATTTCCCTACTTGGGATTTCTCTGGTTTTTGACTCGATCGGGAAAAACACCCCGTTTAGCTCTGATGGGATTTTACGGGACTCTCGTTTTTGTGGCTGTGACGATTCCCGCCGCAATTTACGCAAAAGTTGCTTACAACGAGTCGCTAGCAAATGTCGATTGGCTGCACGGTTCTGCGGAAGTATTCTTAACACTTGCCAATATTTTATTAGTTTTAGGCTTTAGAGAAGCGGTGATTAAAGCCAAAGCATCCTCACAGAAGGGCGGCGAGGAGCCAGAGGGTCTTTTAGATGGGGGAGAATAGCCGGGATCGTCTCAGTTTGGTATTTACTCTCCGTGCGAGCGTCCCGCTCCCTATATGTATATATAATATATAGCGATCTGGACGCTTGCACTCCTAAAAAATGCTTTTTGCTCTCTGCAGAAATGCTCCCGAATAGCCGCAGTTAACTGTTAACTGTTGACATACCAGTTTGCGATCCGCCAAGAAAGCCAAATTTTAGGAAAGCATTAGAATGGAAACTCACCGAAAAAATGGGCGGAGCGTAACGGAGGGCGGAAGCCCCGTCCTTCGCTCTACGGCTTTTGGTTCGGAATTGTCCGAAATTCCGGTGAATTGTGTTGTATAATCTTTTGTATTAATATGTGAGTTTTCAACAGTCGTGGAACAAGTCTTAACGCTAGTTTGCAAACTTCAACCGACACTTGAGCAAAGCGCTAAAATCGATGCTTTGCTTGCCTCGTTTGCGGATGGTTGCAACTACACCAATAAGACTGTCAAACCATCGGTGACAAGCAAAACCACGATTCAAAGTTTGGTGTATCAAACCTTGCGAGAACAGTTTGGATTGAGCGCCAATCAAGCGGTTAGGGTATGCGCTAGGGTTGGAGCTAATCGTAAGACTGCCAAGCTCAAAAGGAAGCCCGTCAACGCTTTCCGTCCAACGAGTGCAGATTATGATGCCCGCATCTTTTCGTTTCGAGAAAAGGATTGGACGGTCAGCCTGACCCTGTTGGGTTGCCGTGAGCGCATTAAGTTGAGCCTTGGGAACTATCAGCAAGGCAAACTCAAAAGTAGAGCGCCAACCTCGGCTCAATTGTGCAAGCACAGAGACGGGCAATACTACATCCACATCCAACTCAAAGACGAAACGCCAAAACCGATTAAATCGGACAACGCGATTGGCGTTGACTTTGGACGCAGAGACATTGCAGTAACGAGCAAGGGGGACAAATGGGACGGCAAACCCATTGAGAAGGTTAGAGACAAATACGCCGCATCTAGAGAGTCTATTCAGCGCCAAGCCTCGAAAGGCACACGCAGTTCTCGCAGAAGATGCCGGGGATTGCTGCAACGGCTGTCGGGGAAAGAAAGACGCTATCAAGCTTGGCTCAACCATAACATCAGCAAGCACATTGTCTTGGATGCCTTGGCGTCGGTCGCGATTATTGCCATTGAGGACTTGACGGGCATTCGAGAACGTACCAACCAGCAACGACGCTCTTTGGCAGAACGAAGACGGTCTAACAGTTGGGCGTTCTATGAGTTGCGTCATTTCCTGGAATATAAAGGCATCAAGTACGGCGTTGAAGTTGTTGCAGTGCCACCCGCTTACACATCGCAGACTTGCCATCAGTGCAACCATTTGGGAACAAGAAGCCAGAAGCGATTTAAGTGTGCAAACAAGGCTTGTGGTTGGCATGGCGACGCTGATTTCAATGGTTCGATGAATATTGCCAATATTGGAGCCGTCGTAACTGGGCTTCGAGGTTCGGAGTGCCTTAGCTGTTCTCTCAGCTACGATACTTCAGGGCTACTGAAAGCCCCTCGCCTTCAGGCAGGGGATTAGTTACATCAAGCACTTCTAGTGTCGTCACCTTGGTTTGTTGCCACGGGATCAACCTGAGATCCGAGATTTTGGGTTAAGAAAGCCAGTTTCTCAGGTATTATCGAGAATGGTGCTCAGGGCGTGAGTGGAAACAGACTACCATGTTGCTAAGTTTAGCTGTGGTGGGAATCTCCAGGCCGGAAAAAAGATGAGCTATTGCCTCAATCCCCATTGCCAAAAGCCGCAGAATGCTGACTCAACCAATTTTTGTCGGGCGTGCGGCTCTAAATTGCTACTGAAAGAGCGTTACCGCGCCATTCAACCTATCGGTGAAGGAACATTTGGCCGAACTTTTTTAGCTGTCGATGAAGATAGGTTGAAAACTCCCTGCGCCATCAAACAATTTTTCCCCCAAGTTCAAGAAAAAGCAGAATTAGAAAAGGCAACTGCACTGTTCAAACAAGAAGCTCACCGACTGCACGAACTCGGAGAACACCCGCAGATTCCAAGTTTGCTGGCTTCTTTTGAACAAGCCAAACGTCTGTATCTTGTGGAAGAGTTAATCGAGGGAAATAATTTGTTTCAGGAGTTGCAGCAGCGGGGAGCTTTTAGCGAGGAACAGATTTGGGAATTGTTGATCAATTTGTTGCCTGTTTTGCAATTTGTTCACGAGCAGCAGGTGATTCATCGGGATATTAAGCCGGAAAATATTGTGCGGAGAACTCCCCAAACCTTGTGGGCGACAGCGGGATATGGCACCTCAACTGCTGGTAAAGAAAAAGGAGGGGCAACTTTACCTCAATCTTCTGGTGGTACGAAAGGGATAATTGTGGCTGAATCTCCTGCTGTACAAGGGAAGGCGAGGGGGGGTCAGTTTGTGCTAGTAGATTTTGGAGTTGCTAAGCACATTACCGGTCTTTCTGAGGCGCAAACTGGGACGATAACAGGAACTGCGGGCTATGCGGCGATCGAACAAATTCGCAGCGGCAAGGCGTATCCGGCGAGCGACCTTTACAGTTTAGGCGTTACCTGCATTCACCTGCTAACTGGGGCGGTACTGAATGATTTGTTCGATCCTTTGGAATGCAAATGGATTTGGCGATCGCACTTGGCGCAAAAAGGCATAAAAGTCAGCCAAAAATTAGCAACTATTTTGAATAAATTGCTCAAAGATTCGGTAAAAGATCGATATCAGTCCGCTGGTGAAGTGCTGCAAGACTTGGTAAAATTTGGACAATATCCCCGCTCTCAAATTTCTTATAATTATCGAACCAAAATAGCTATAAATTCGCCAGTAACTAACTCGCAGCCAAATACAGCAACCGCCGTATCGGCCGCGCCGCCCCAAAATATTCATGTTGCGCCATCCGCTAGCAATCCGAGATTATTGCCGTCTAATAACTGGCGGTGCGATCGCATTCTCCACGGTCATTCAGCCCCGGTTAATGCTGTGGTGATTAATCCTCAAGGTAATATTCTCGCTAGCGCCAGCGACGATAAAACAATTAAGCTGTGGGATTTGCAAACAGGTGAATTCATCCATACTTTTTTCGGCCATTCCGCAACGGTTGATGCTGTGGCAATCAGCCCAGACGGGAGAATGATGGTTAGCGGCAGTTTTGACAGAAAAGTTATTGAGTGGAAGCTGGATAAAAAGGCGATGATTCGCGAATTTTACAGCGATTTTGGTTCGCCGTACAGTCACCGATACGGCCCCGTGTACTCGGTGGCTTTTAGTTGCGACTCGGGAGCGATCGCGAGTGCTAGCGGCGACAAGAGTATTAAATTGTGGAACCAGCGCAACGGACAATTGGTTCAAAAACTGTCGGGACATTCTGACAAGGTTTTATCTGTTAGTTTTCGCCCTCAAAGTATGATGCTGGCCAGCGGCAGTGCTGACAAAACTATCAAGATGTGGCTTGTAGGTATTGGGGAGAGTGTGCGGACTTTGGTCGGTCATTCAGATTGGGTTTATGCGATCGCATTTAGTCAAGACGGCAAGATGATTGTCAGTGGAAGTGCCGACGCTACTGTTAAATTGTGGAATGCCGATACAGGGGAATTGATTAATACTTTGAAGGGGCATTCTGATGCGGTGATTTCGGTGGCGATTAGTCCAGATCGCGAAACTATGGCTAGCGGCAGTCGAGACGGTACTGTTAAACTCTGGAACCTGGAAACAGGAGAATGTTTGTGCTCTCTGGCTGGGTGCAATCCGGTGGCTTTTAGTCCTGACGGTCAAACTTTAGTCACCGGTGGGGATGGTGGCGAAGTGTTAGTTTGGCGGGCGTCTGTTTAGTTGGGCGAGATAAGTGACATACTTGTGAAGGCGATCGGTGTCAGTGTCAAGTAAACGACTGGCCCAAGAATGTACATTAAGTTGCGATCGCATTTCTCGAAATACCGCAGCATCCCCGCGATTGTCTAGAGGAAAAACCCAAGCATCAAATCCAGCCGACTTGAGACGGCTAACAGTTCCCTCGCCATCTTGCACCCACAATTGAGGGCTAATGCGAAGCGGTTGACAGGAATATTCACCGACAACAATTCCCCCCACAGAAACGCTAGCACCTTCTCCCCGATTGGAAAGTTCTTGTAAAATAGCTTTGAGGGAATTGAGTTTTTTCCCGTCTTGTACTTGCTGCGGTGTAAGCTTGACAATCACCATTTCTAAAACTTCCACAGGTTTTGTCGATCGTACAGTGTTGACTGGTTCCGCGGGCCAAGGGTTTTTTATTTCCAGTTCCGTCGTCTCGATTTCCTCCGTCTCGATTTCCTCTGCAACCTGTACTGTTTCAACGGGCTTGGCAGTGTCTACAATTATCTGAATTTCCTCCCCATCTTTCTCAATTTTTCCACTAATCTGTAAGATAGCATTTTCTACAATGTAAGGTTTCACTTGTTCGTAAGCCTTGGGAAACACCACAGCTTTTATCTGATGTGTCAAATCTTCTAACTGCAAAATTGCCATCGCATCGCCTTTTTTTGTCACTACCATTTTGATAGCGCTGAGCATGACAATAACTGATACTTTCCCCTTTTTCTCTGCTAACTGTTCGAGAGTCACTACATCGGGGTCTGGGTTGACTTGCATGAGAAACTTTAGGGGATGTTCTGATACATAAAAGCCCAGCAATTCTTTTTCTAGACGCAATTTTTCCTGTTTGTCATAATCATTGACAGTTTTTGATTTTGGGGCAGAGTCATAGGTACTTGCAGACTTTCCAAAACTATTCCCACCTAACAAGTCAAACAGATTACCTTGACCGCTTTCTCTATCTTTCTTGCGGTCTCCGGCCCATTTCATCACCCCTTCCAGGTCGTTTACTAATTGTTTACGGTTCGGCTCTATTTTGTCAAAAGCACCGCAGTGAATTAATGCTTCTAAAGCACGGCGGTTGACAGAATGGAGATTTACGCGATCGCACAAATCAGCCAACGATTTAAACTGACCCCCTTCTTGCCGCGCCGCTAAAATATTTTCAATTGCCGCTTCTCCCACATTTTTAACTGCAGAAATTCCAAACAAAATTTTATCTTTTGCAGAGCCAGTAATCTGTTTGGGCAGCGGTGTAAAAGTAAGTTCAGAACTATTAATATCCGGCGGTTCAACCTCAATACCCAGCTTGAGACAATTGGCAATATATTTCTGTACTTTATCCTGATCGCCCCTGTTAGCAGTCAGCAGTGCAGCCATGTATTCTAGAGGATAATTCGCCTTTAAATAGGCAGTTTGATAAGTGATATACGCATAGGCCATTGAATGGGATTTATTAAAACAGTTAGATGCCACCAAACTATTTTCTAGGATAAAGTTATGTTCTCGTTCAACGCCAATGTCATATACTTCTTGAGTTCCTAGTAATTTTCGACTAATAATTTTAACCATGTTTGTAACTCCTGAGAATAGCCTCTATTTTAGTTTTATTTCGTTGCAATCCCAAGGGGGATATTGATACACAAAATCATAGAATGCTTGTATATTTTTTCGACTAAAGATTCTCCAATAATAAACTTTTTTTAATTGATGCTCTTGTACAGAACCCATCCCTAGGTGCATTGCTAGTTCGCGGGCAAATTCAAAGGAACTAACAATGCAGACTAAACCGCCACTTCTACCTTTGTTTGCATAAGCACAACCGTCACCGTCAAAATAGCCTAACACATAAGACCCTAAATATTTTAAGTTAGGGAAATAGGTAACTTCCGAAAAAGTTCTTCCTGTTATGATGCCGTAGCCCTGTAAAGAGCTTGCCAGCTTTTCTGAAGAAAAATTTATTCGGTAGTGAGGAGCATAATTTTGAGGCTGAACAATTCTAATCTCACCAGAGTATTGTAGCTCTATGCTGAGCATTTCTGTGAGTTCTTTGTCAATAGATTCAAAAGCTACATAATTAGATTGAGTAACGCAGCCATCAGCAGCTATCAATCCTAATAAATAAGCTTTAGCTTGAGAGTCAATTACATCAAAATAGCTCTCATTTAAAGTATAGCGGTTTCGCCGCTTAGTATTAATGTCCGCTTCTTTTAAAATCCTTGAAACTGCTCTCTCGCTCACACCAAGGTAGTTAGGAATGTCTCGACACTCCATGCCCTGATTAAAAGCAGAAATGATTTGTTCCTTGTGTTCCGATTTTAGCTGCCTGTAGTCGAGATACATTTTATATACAGCACTTCCAGATGTTATGAGGTACAGTAACAGCAATTAGTAAACCAGTTTTTGAGGTGTTTCGGATTAATTAA